>JAFXVY010000135.1 GCA_017534595.1 Ruminococcus sp. | reverse complement strand
TACCAGCTGTCTGCAAGAGTATCAAGACGAGAGTCAGCAAGAGACAAAACGTCTGCAGAAAATCTGTCCACACCCACCTTCTCTCCTTCTCCCTCAGTCTGATCTTGAATACCGCCGCCGATATGTCGTCTCTTCTCTCCCCGGCTCGCTCCATCGCAAGCTCCCCGATGTACGCCGCCGCTTCCTCCGCTGTCTTATCGGCGATAAGGTCAGCTGCTTCTCTCACTGTCTCCTCCTGCACCCCGTCCGATGCCATGACTATAACGTCTCCGTCAAACAGCTTACACGAGAAAAGGTCGGGTGTGCAGACGTCCAGTATCCCCGCCGGGAACGCCTCCGAGCCGAAGCGTTTCACCGCTCCGTCCCTGCACAGATAGGTCGGCGACGCCCCCGCTTTGAGCAGCTCCGCCGTCCCTGCGCACAGGTCGAGCCTAAGTATATCCAGCGTAGCAAAAGACTCATCCCACCCCTTGACTCTCAGCGCCGAGTTTATCATCCTCACCGCCGAGCGCATGGATATCCCCGCCGTCAGCAGCCTTGCGGCGAGGCTGACCGCCAGCATCGAATCGAGCCTTGCTCTTTTGCCTGTCCCCATGCCGTCCGACAGCACGGCGCAGCTCTCACAGGGAGATATCTTCACCGCAGCGAAGGTATCTCCCGAGTACCCGTTATCGGCGGAGGATGCCGAGAAGCTGCCGCTCTCTGTTTCATACAGCGGCAGCTCTGAGAATATGAGCCTTGTGAGCCTGTCCGACTCCGAGACCGCGGGTATGTCAAACAGGCAGTCGCAGATATCCGAGACGGCTATCGCCAGCTCCACCGGTTCTGCCCCTGCGTCGGAGGAGAGAAACACCTCGCAGTGCCGGAAGCCGGCTTCGTCGAGATAGACACAGGCTCTTGCGCCGAGACAGCCGAGCCTTGCGAAGTGATCGCGCACCCGCTCCGAGAGCGAGCTGTCAACGCTCCGTATCCGTCCGACGCGGCAGGAAAGGTCGGAGAGGATATCCTCCATAACGCACAGCTGCTCGGAAATGAGCGAGCGCATCTCCCCGACCCGCAGACCTGCGGCGCGGCTGTCGAGGTAGGCGCGGTAGGCGTAATTGAAGCTGTCGGCGACCAGCTCGGGACACAGGCAGTCGGGGAAGCACCGCCTTACGTCCGAGTCCGCGAGCCCGTTATACTGCATCGTGACCTGCTCGAGCCTTGCGAACTTCTCGTTTGAACAGTGGGGATCCTTATGGCAGATGCAGCAGTGCTCGCACCCTCTGCAAAGCGAGGTGAAGACAGTCTCGGTCAGGCTGCGGCGGGAATTTTTCTTATCCATGGCAGCGGCGGCGAGGGCAAGCTGCTGTCTGATCTCTCCGAGAGATGAAGCGGCGAACCCCAGCCTTGAGGAAGTCGATCTGCTGACGGTATCCGCGGCCTCCCTGCCGGCGAAGAAGCGTGCAGTCAGGCTCCTGACGGCTCCCTGCGGTATCAGCGCATAGAGTACGGCTCCGGCGGAGGCATCGACGAACAGCGAGAAGTCGGCTCCAGCGGAGGTCGCAGTACCCACGGCGCAGACGCCTATGAACGACAGGCACACCGCGAACACTCCGAGCTCCGCGAACGCCCCGCAGACAAGTCCCGCGGCGGAGAGCAGCATGGTATCATAGGCGAGGTCGGGAGCCCCGGTGAGCATGGCGGCGGCGGTCATCGCGCCGACGGCGGCTCCCCCGGAGGTGCGCAGGCGCTTTGCAGCGGCGATAACGGCGGTGCAGCCGATGACCCTTCCGAGGTCTATGCCGGGTCTCACCGAAGCCAGCGCCGAGACCGCCGACATATACACCGCCGCCGCGCAGACGGCATTCCTCCCGCAGAGTGTGACGGTTCGGGTCAGGGCGTGCTCGTTTATCAGCGTTCTGAGAGAGTACACGAACACAGCCGAGGTCATCGAGGCGACAGACCGGGCGGCAGCGGTCTCTCCGGGAGCCCCCTCCGCCGCCGACACGGCGAACGAGAAAAACAGCGTCACCGCGGCGCAGAGCGCAGCCGGGATCACCGGGTTCGACGGCTTCCCGCCCCTGTGCGCGGCGATATGCAGCACGCCTATCGTAAGTACCGAGCAGAGCCCCACAAGCCCCGCCGTGAAGTGGGAGAAGATCAGATAGTAAGCAGCGGCGGGCAGGAAGACGGCAAGCGTCTCCGAGGGGAAGCAGGCGGCAAGCGCCGCGCAGAGCAGCGAGGGATAGCGCCCGGTCTGGGCGGCGGCAGCGGCAAAGGACGCCGCCCCGAGCAGCAGCCGTCCGAGCAGAGCCTGATGCCTGTCCGACAGCGCAGGCAGATGTTGAGTGCGAAGATCCATAGTTTTTTTCATTCCTTCCGGCAGTTGATCTTATCACCTGTTATCATATCAGCAAGCAGGCGAATAATCTGTCGGAACAGCGCGGTGCGGCAGGAACTTCTGAATTTTACAAAGAATAGCTGTCCCGATTTTCGGACACACTATCATTAAGACATCATAAGACAATATACGCTTTTTCGATACTTTGCGTAATATCTGTACCGATAATTGTACAGTATGTCACATCAGCTCAAATTTTGCTGAATTTACAAGTACATTTTTCGGGACGCTTCCCGTCCGCTCGCCGCTTTAGCTCTCCCCTCTCAGAGTACAAAAAAGCGGACAGCAAAAACACCGTCCGCAATATATCGTATCTATCCGTTTATTTGTACTGTTATCCCTCGCCGAGCATCTCTCCGAGCTCGTTCGCAAAGGCAATGAACTGCTCCATGGTGAGCTGCTCCGGCCTTACGGCCGCCGGGAGGCCCGCCTTCTCTATCGCTGCCGAAACGACGGCTTTGTCCGCCGAAAGCCCCGATGCAGCGGAGTTCGCAAGCGTCTTGCGGCGCTGTGAGAATGCCGCCCTCACCGTCCGGAAGAAGAACGCCTCGTCCCTCACGCCCTCCGGCGTCTTTTCGCGGATATTGAACCTCACCACGCAGCTGTCAACATTCGGCGGCGGCATGAAGCTCCCCCGCGACACGTTGAAAAGCAGCTCCGGCTCGGAGAAATAATGCACCGCCGCCGTAACGGCTCCCATATCCCGGGAGGGCATCGGTGCACAGAGCCGCACCCCCGCCTCCTTCTGCACCATTACCGTTATGCTCCGTATCGGCAGACGTTCCTCGAGCAGTCGCATTATCACCGGCGAGGTGATGTAATAGGGCAGGTTCGCGCAGACTGCGACCTCAAGGCCGCCGAACTCGTTTTTTATGAGCTCCGCCAGATCGACCTCCATGATGTCGGCGTTTACGATCTTCACGTTGTCATGCTCCGAAAGGGTCTCCGCCAGCACCGGCATCAGCCGCTCGTCTATCTCGACGGCAACGACCTTGTCCGCACGCTTTGCAAGCTCGTTCGTGAGCACCCCGATACCCGTCCCGATCTCGATTATACCGAAGCCGGGCTTCGCGTTGCCGAGCTCGGCTATCCTCGGGCAGACGGAAGGGTTAACGAGAAAATTCTGCCCCAGAGATTTTGAAAAAGAAAAACCGTGGCGCGAAAGTATCTCCTTTATCACGCCTATGTTCGACAGCTTGTCCGTAACGCTCACCGCCCTTTCCTGCCTGTGTTCAGGTCTAATTATATCACTCCCCGCCGATGCTGTCAAGGCACGCATACCTCCGGCGTATCCGGGCATAATAAAGCTGACTCCCCCCGGATGTCTGAAATTTCCCGGGAAAACTTCACAAGGAGGTATCCGATATGACCGGACGATACACCGCGGGCTTCGACCTTCCCCCTCTCATGCGCGACAGCCTCATCGAGGACGAGGCCGCCGCTGCCGCCTTCGCCGCACTGCCGTTCGCCAAGCAGCAGCACGCCGCCGAGCAGTGCTCGAAGCTCGGCACCCGCTGCGAGATCGACGAGCTCATCCGCGCCACCGACTGCTTCATGTTCGAGGACATAGCACTCAGCGAATTTGACCCCCTCGGCTCCCTCAAACTCTGAATATTCGTGATTTTGCCCAAGGCCGCCCCCTTTCGTTAATATAAATTTTATATTATATTGTGTTGAAATTTCACAGGAAATATAGTAAAATATTTGTGTGGGCGGGTGCGATACCGCCTTTAATCTCCGATGAACGGGAGGGTCTTTGTATGAGCGCCTGCGGAGCTGTTAACGAGAGCTTCTTTTCCTGCACCGGCAGGGCTTGTTTTTGTGCGCTCATTTTCCGTTTACGGAGCTGATATATGCTTACGGCTGCAACTACCCGTTGCAGTTTTTATTTTTTGGAAAAGTATGGAGGAAAGCTTATGAAAAAGGTTGCAGTCATCATGGGCTCGGACAGCGATCTGCCCGTAGTCTCCAAGGCTGTCAAGGAGCTCAGGAGCTACGGCGTGGAGTTTGAATGTCACGTCATGAGCGCCCACAGGACCCCCGAGCTCGCAGCGCAGTTCGCGTCCTCGGCAAAGGATAACGGCTTCGGCGTGATAATCTGTGCGGCAGGCATGGCAGCTCACCTTGCAGGCGTTGTCGCAGGGCACACTACCCTGCCCGTTATCGGCATCCCGATGAAGTCCGCCTCTCTCGACGGCCTCGACGCCCTGCTCGCCACCGTTATGATGCCCCCCGGAGTACCCGTTGCCACCGTCGGAATAGACGGCGCAAAGAATGCGGCTCTGCTCGCGGTGCAGATACTCGCCCTCTCGGATGAGGGCCTCGCTGAGAAGCTTGCCGAAGAAAAGAAGAAAATGGCCGACGCCGTCGCCGAAAAGGACGCGGCTCTCCAGGGCAAGCTCGAATCGCTCTGAACAGGTCAGAAATTATAACTTACATAATTGGAGGAAATTGAAATGGAAAACATCACCAAGGGAGCTCAGCTCTACGAAGGCAAGGCCAAGAAGGTCTATGCAACAAACGATCCCGACCTCGTTATCGTTGACTATAAGGACGATGCCACAGCATTCAACGGCATCAAGAAGGGCACGATCAGAGGCAAGGGCGTCATCAACAACAGAATGACCAACTTCATGTTCAAAAAGCTCGAGGAGGCCGGCGTACCCACCCACTTCGTCGAGGAGCTCTCCGAGAGAGAGACTCTTGTGAAGAAGGTCTCCATAGTTCCCCTCGAGGTCATCATCAGAAACGTGGCCGCAGGCTCCTTCTCCAAGAGAATGGGCGTCGAGGAAGGCAGGCAGCTGCTCTGCCCGATCCTTGAGTTCAGCTACAAGAACGACGATCTCGGCGATCCCTTCATCAACGACTACTACGCTCTCGCCCTCGGCCTCTGCACCAAGGAAGAGCTCGATACCATCGCAAAGTATGCCTTCAAGGTAAACGAGTTCATGGTTGACTTCTTCAAGAGCTGCGGCGTAGATCTCATCGACTTCAAGATCGAGTTCGGCAAGACCTCCGACGGCACCGTTATCCTCGCCGACGAGATCAGCCCCGACACCTGCCGCTTCTGGGATTCCAAGACCCACGAGAAGCTCGATAAGGACCGCTTCCGCAGAGACCTCGGCAATGTCGAGGAGGCTTATCATGAAATGATGAAGCGCATCGGCCTCGGCGAATAAAGAATTTCGGGTAAGATGTTCACAAAATGCAAAAGCTGCACTCCCGCCGGGATAATGCGGCACCTCAATGCCGGAGAGACCGTCTTCCTCGTCGTCAAAGATAAGGACAGGGGCAGGCTGCGCATAGAAAGCTATAGATTCGAGCCCTCCGCGCGGACGAAAAGCGGCAGGGTGCTCGCGGCGAGGTGGGTGTACTCCAAGGACTCCGTTCCCGACGACGACACCTTCACCGCCGGGATGTGCTATGCAAAGGATCTCCCTGCATGGCTCAGCCTCGCGGAGAGATACGGCCGCAGATGCGTCCCGGGCATCGAGATGTCCTATAAGGATCACTTTGAGTGGTATCTCACCGGCGTGCATTTCTTCGACGAATCAAAGAAGATCAATGCGGAGTACGAGCTGTTCTGTTCCGACGATCCCGAAGGCTTCTGCAGCGGCATCGAAGAAGGATTCGCACGTTATTATTTTGAAAATTATGTAAGCTCCGATAAGTGAGCGAAAGGATCAGATTATGAAAAGTTTTTCCGAAAGCTACAAGGCTGCGGGCGTTGACGTTACCGCGGGCTACAAGGCCGTAGAGCTGATGAAGCAGCACGTTGCGAGGACTGTCACCAACGGCGTGCTCAGCGGCATCGGCGGGTTCGGCGGCCTCTTCGAGCTGGATCTCGAGGGCATAAAGAAGCCCGTGCTCGTCTCCGGTACCGACGGCGTCGGCACCAAGCTCAAGATAGCCTTTCTCATGGACAGGCACGATACCGTCGGCATCGACTGCGTGGCTATGTGCGTGAACGATATCATCTGCTGCGGTGCCAAGCCGCAGTTCTTCCTCGACTATGTCGCCTGCGGCAAGAATATCCCCGAGAAGATCGCCGAGATCGTTTCGGGCGTAGCCGAGGGCTGCGTTCAGTCGGGCGCGGCACTCATAGGCGGCGAGACCGCCGAGATGCCCGGCTTCTATCCCGTTGACGAGTACGACCTCGCAGGCTTCGCCGTGGGCGTCGTTGATAAGGACAAGATCCTCAAGCCCGATACCCAGAAGGCCGGCGACGTACTTATCGCCATCAAGTCCAGCGGCGTGCATTCCAACGGTTTTTCGCTGGTAAGAAAAGTGTTCACCGTCAACGAGTCCAACCTCGCAAGACACTATTCCGAGCTGGGCACCACCCTCGGAAACGTCCTGCTGACTCCCACCAAGATCTACGTCAAGGCGGTCATGAACCTGATAGATAAAGTGACCGTCAAGTCGATCTCTCATATCACCGGCGGCGGCTTCTACGAGAATATCCCGAGATCGCTGCCCGACGGCATCGCCGCAAAGATCGAGAGAAAGGCCGTTCAGGTGCTTCCTGTCTTCGACCTTATCGCCGGCACAGGCAATATTCCCGAGAGAGATATGTTCAACACCTTCAACATGGGTGTCGGCATGATCGTATGCGTTGATAAGAACGACGCCGACAAGGCCGTGGCCGCTATCAATGAGGCGGGCGAAGAGGCCTATGTGCTCGGCGAGCTCACAGACAGCGATGAGGGAGTAATCATCTGCTGATATCTGATGTTCACAAGGAGGGAAAGACTCGTTTTTCCCTCCTTATTTCACATAGGGGGCGGCACTTTTGCAAAACGGGGACATGAACAGGTTCTTCCGCCGCTACGGCGGCTATATCTGCGGCGTTATCTTTGCCGCCGTCATAGTCACGCTGGCGATAATAGGCAGCAAGCATTCCTCAAGCGACATCCTTACCCGGTATTCAAAGGAAAAATTCATGAAGCAGGTCGAGGAGGCTTCCTCCGCGCAGGACAGCACCGACGTCTACGACTTCGAGTCCGGGGACTTCTATCAGGATGACGAGGTCTACGATAAATTCTTCGGTGTAGACGAGCTCAGCCTGTACTACAAAGCTCACATCGCCGATCTCGACGGCGAGATGTTCATCTACGACGCTCAGTTCGACGTCACCGTCTCCGACGCGACGGTCAGGGAGCTTGACGAAGCCATAACCAGAAAATGCGGTCAGCCCTCCGACGATAACCGCTACGGCGAGATATTCATAACCAAAAAGACAGATAAGAGCATCGAGATAGTCCTCGACCTCGGCAACGCCTATGAGGACAAGGCCATAACCGGTATCTTCAAAGCGCTCAACGAGCTGAACGGAGTCAGATCGGTAACGGTCAACGGAGGTCTTGGGGACAGCAGCAAAGGCTCGGTCGGCACATAGACAAAGCAAAGGAGAACTGATATGAAAAACATAATCGTGCTCGTTTCGGGCGGCGGTACGAATTTACAGGCGCTCATCGACAGCGAAAAGCGCGGCGGGATAAAGGGCGGAAAGATCACCTGCGTCATCAGCTCCAAGGAGGGGGCGTATGCCCTCGAGAGAGCGAAGAACGCCGGCATCCCCGCAGTTGTCATCCCGCGGAAGGAATACGGG
Organism: Ruminococcus sp.; assembly: GCA_017534595.1. Taxonomy (GTDB): domain Bacteria; phylum Bacillota; class Clostridia; order Oscillospirales; family Ruminococcaceae; genus FB2012. The sequence goes on along the minus strand of JAFXVY010000135.1, from coordinate 19,418 downwards.
GACAGCAAAAGCTACAGCGAGGCCATACTCGCCGAGCTCAACAGACAGCAGGCCGACCTCATCGTCCTCGCCGGCTTTATGACCATCCTCGACGAGTGCGTGACCAAGGCTTACGAATACAAGATAATTAACGTCCACCCGGCGCTGATACCCAGCTTCTGCGGCGAGGGCTTCTACGGGCTCAAGGTACACGAGAAGGCTCTCGAATACGGCGTCAAGGTCTCGGGCGCGACCATACATTTCGTAAACGAAAAGGCCGACGCGGGCGCTATCATCCTTCAGGGCACCGTCGCCGTCGAGAACGACGACACACCCGAAACGCTCCAGCGCAGGATAATGGAAAACGTTGAATGGAAGCTGCTGCCGAAGGCGGTATCGCTCTTCTGTGAGGGACGCATCACGATCCGCGACGGCAAGGCTTTCGTGGATTGAGGCAGTATTATGATAAGACTCAGACCGTACAAAAAATCGGACAGTAAAATGATCTGCGGCTGGCTCGCTGACGAACTCACCTTCATGAAATGGTGCGCGGGGATGTATAAATACCCCCTCACCGAGGAGCAGCTCAACGAGCGCTTTGAAACGATCAGCGCCGCCGAAGACGCCTGGTCGATGACCGCCCTCGACGATAACGGCAAGGTCTGCGGGCACTTCATCTTCCGCATCGCCGACTACGAGGCCGGCAGCATCCGCATGGGCTTCGTCATACTCGCTCCCGAGATGAGGGGCAGGGGCTTCGGCAAGGAGCTGATGTCTCAGGCGCTGAAATATGCCTTTGAGATCGTCGGCATGAAGAAGGTGACTCTCGGCGTGTTCGCCTGCAACCCCGGAGCCTTCGGCTGCTATAAGTCCGCCGGCTTCACCGAAACGAGCGTCGAGAAGGACAGCTTTGAATTCAACGGCGAGAAGTGGGACTGCATCGAGCTGGAAGCGGTCTCGCCCGACTGCAAAGAGTGATGATCAAAAATAATATAAACGGAGGTAATGAACTATGAAGACGATCGACATCTACGAGGCTCTGAGAGCCAACAGCTATCCCGGAAGAGGCATCATCATCGGCAAGAGCGCCGACGGCAAGAGCGCCGTGACCGCCTACTTCATCATGGGCAGAAGCGTCAACAGCCGCAACCGCGTGTTCACCGAGACCGCCGACGGCATCAAGACCGAGGCCGCAGACCCCTCCAAGCTCTCCGACCCGCACCTTATCATCTACTCCCCCGTGCGCGTGCTCGGCAACAAGACTATCGTCACCAACGGCGACCAGACCGACACCATCTATGAGCTTATGGACAAGCAGCAGACCTTTGAGCAGGCGCTGCGCACCCGCGTCTATGAGGACGACGCTCCCAACTACACCCCCCGCATCTCCGGCATCATGCACGTCGGCGAGGGCAAGTACAACTACGCCATGCACATCATCAAGTCCGCAGACGGCGACCCCGACTGCGTCGAGAGATTTACCTATACCTATACCGCCCCTATAAACGGCGTGGGTCACTTCATCCACACCTATATGGGCGACGGCTCTCCCCTGCCCAGCTTTGAGGGCGAGCCCGAGAAGATCAGCATACCCGACAGCATCGACGAGTTCACCGACGGCCTCTGGAACGCCCTCAACGAGGACAACAAGGTCTCGCTGTTCGTCCGCTATATCGACATCGCCACCGGCGAGGCTCAGACAAAGATCGTAAACAAGTATACCAAATAAAAAACTGTAAAGAACAAAACCGACGGGGAGAACAATGCGTATCCTTTCATATTATCTCAGCAAAATAAAAAGAAACCCGGCATCGTATATGATCCTTGTGCTCGCAGCAGCCCTTGCGGTGACGGCAAGGCTCATGGCAGCAGTCCTGTGTTATTTCGAGACGAGCTTTCCCGATATCCTGGTGTTCAGCCTTTGCCCCTTTCTGAGCATAGCGCTGTTCTGGCTGCCTAACCTCTCGCCGACCCGTTCTCCGCTCTGGCTCTACAGAGTGGTGGGCTTCGGAGTGTTCATAGTTATGGGCTATGTCCGCTCGGTGTACTACCTCATGGATGAGCCCTACCCCTCCCCCCACGCTCTCGGAAAATGGTTCCTGATCTGGCTGCGGCCGGTCATCATTTTCCTTGCGGCCCTGCTGCTGCACAGGCTGTTTTCCTACCTCGCCTCAAAGGGCTGGAAGCTGTTCAAGGTGTACAGACACTTCCTTGCAGCGGTGCAGCCCTACTTCAGAACGGAGAAGAGCCAAAAGGCTCTGACCGTCGGCAGGAAGATCGCGCTCTGCTTCGGCTGCGCATTGCTGACAGTCTCCGCTGTCATGCTCACCGCAACGGTGTTCCTGCGCATACACTTCCCGAGCATGGATATCGAGGCGATACTCTTTACCATTGAGTTTGCCAACGACGGCTATACCCCCGATATGGCAAGGAAGCTGATCTTCTACGCCTGCATAGCCGCCGCAGCCGCGATACTGCTTTCGGTAAGGCTCGTGCGGCTGACCCGCGCTGAGAGCGTGACCTTCATCCGTCCCGACAGGAAGCCGGGCTTCCGCCTCAACGCAGGCTACGCAAGGATAGCCGTGCTCGTGGCAGTGCCGGTAGTCTCCGCGACCTCGCTTTTTATCGAGACGAGCACCTTCTCCTATATCAGCAACCTTATCCATACCTCAACGATCTATGAGCAACACTATGTCGTCCCGACGGATGACCTCATAACCTTCCCCGAGGAGAAGAAGAACCTCATCTATATCTATCTCGAATCCTTCGAGAACACCTACACCACCCCCGAGAACGGCGGCCTTCAGGACATCGACTTCATGCCCGAGCTCACAGACCTCGCCAACAGCAACATCAGCTTCTCAAACGGCGATAAGCTCGGCGGCTCCACGGTCTACTGCTCAAGCGTCGGGTATACCATGGGCGCAACTATCGCCCAGACTTCCGGCGTCGTGCTGATGACGCCACTCGGCAGGATGCGCAATAAAATGGGTGAGCTCAACTGCTTCCTCCCGTCGCTGCGCCGCCTCGAGGATATCCTCCACGACAACGGCTATACACAGCTTTTCATCGAGGGCTCCGATTCCAACTTCGCCGCCTACAACAGCTATGTCGGCAGGTATGAGGACAGCAGCGTATTCGACCTCAACTCCGCTATCGACGAGGGTCTCCTGCCGGAGCACTACTTCGAGATGTGGGGCTTCGAGGACTGCAAGATGTTCGCCTACTCAAAGCAGAAGATCGAAAAGCTCGCCGGGAGCGGCAAGCCCTTCGCCGTCACCATGTATACCATGGACACCCACAGCTTTGAGGAGGGCTACCGCTGCGAGCTCTGCGGCAACAGGTTCGGCAACAGATTTGCCAACTCCGTCAGCTGCACCTCCCGTCAGGTGAAGGACTTTATCGACTGGCTGAAGACCAAGCCCTACTATGACGATACCGTCATCATCATCACCGGCGACCACATCGCCGAGCACGTTCCCGAGGGCTTGGAGCTTGAGCAGGAGGGCTATGTCAGAACGCCCTACAACTGCTTCATAAACGCTGCCAAGCAGCCCGCAGACTCCAAGAACAGACAGTTCTCCCCGATGGATATGTTCCCCACCACCCTCTCGGCTCTCGGCGCCGAGATCAAGGGCGACCGCCTCGGCCTCGGAACGGATCTGTTCTCATCCGCACCGACCCTCTGCGAGGAGCTCGGCACGGAGGAGCTGACCTCGCAGGTGCAGCTCAAATCCGACTACTTCAACAGAGAATTCTGGAAGGAAGCGGAAACCCCGCAGAACTAAAAGGTAAATATCCCGACCGGGATGATATAAAGAAACAATCAGGAGGTAATGACTATGTCAAACGAAATGCTTTTAAAATACGGCTGCAACCCCAATCAGAAGCCGTCCCGCGTGTTCATGGAGGACGGGAGCGAGCTGCCGATCGAGGTACTTAACGGCAAGCCCGGCTACATCAACCTGCTTGACGCCTTCAACGGCTGGCAGCTGGTAAAGGAGCTCAAGAAGGCCACCGGTATGCCCGCAGCCACTTCCTTCAAGCACGTTTCCCCGGCGGGAGCCGCTGTGGGCAGACCCCTTTCCGATACCCTCAAAAAGATCTACTTCGTTGACGATCTCGGCGAGCTCTCTCCCCTTGCCTGCGCTTACGCAAGAGCAAGAGGTGCCGACAGAATGTCCTCCTACGGCGATTTCATCGCCCTCTCGGATGTCTGCGACGTTCCCACCGCAAAGATGATCCAGCGCGAGGTCTCCGACGGCGTCATCGCCCCCGGCTATACAGACGAAGCGCTCGAGATCCTCAAGAGCAAGAGAAAGGGCACCTATAACATCATCAAGATCGACGAGAACTATACCCCCGCACCCGTTGAGCGCAAGCAGGTCTACGGCGTTACCTTCGAGCAGGGCCGCAACGAGCTTGATATCAACAAGGAGCTGCTCTCCAACATCGTCACCGACAACAAGGATATCCCCCAGGACAAGCTCGAGGATCTTATGATCTCTCTCATCACCCTGAAATACACCCAGTCCAACTCGGTCTGCTATGTCAAGGACGGTCAGGCTATCGGCATCGGCGCAGGCCAGCAGTCGCGTATCCACTGCACCCGTCTCGCCGGCAGCAAGGCCGATATCTGGTGGCTCAGACAGCATCCGAAGGTTCTCGGTCTCCGGTTCGTTGACAACATCCGCCGCCCCGACCGCGACAACGCTATCGACGTTTACATCTCCGATGAGTATATGGACGTCCTCGCAGACGGCACCTGGGAAAACATCTTCAAGGTAAAGCCCGAGGTGTTCACCAAGGAAGAGCAGCGCGCTTGGCTCGATCAGAACACCGACGTATGCCTCGGCTCCGACGCCTTCTTCCCCTTCGGCGACAACATCGAGAGAGCCAGGAAGTCGGGCGTCAGGTACATCGCAGAGCCGGGTGGATCCATCCGCGACGATCATGTTATCATGACCTGCAACAAGTACAATATGGCTATGGCCTTCACCGGCATCCGTCTGTTCCACCATTAAGCAGGGGAATACCCCTGCACCATTATCGCGGGTGCGCTCCCGGCGGTCGCTCACACAGTGCAGGCGACCCACCGCAGCACCCGCGTATCGGACTTCTGATGTGATCTTTCCCTAAAGAAGCCCGGCAGATCGTTGACCCATTACTTCATAAGGAGGTAACTCATGAAAATTTTAGTTGTAGGCAGCGGCGGGCGTGAGCACGCACTCATCCGCAAGCTGATGCAGTCTCCCAAGTGCGGGAAGATATACTGCGCTCCCGGCAACGGCGGTATAGCCGCCGACGGCGCCGAGTGCTTCGATGTGGCCGCCACGGATATCGAGGGCATGGTCGCTCTCGCAAAGAAGCTTGAAGTCGAGCTCGTCGTGGTAGCTCCCGACGATCCCCTCGTCCTCGGCATGGCGGACGCTATGCAGAAAGAGGGCTTCAAGACCTTCGGTCCCAAGGCCAACGCCGCCATCATCGAGGGCAGCAAGGTCTTCTCGAAGGAGCTCATGAAGAAATACAGCATCCCCACCGCCCGCTATGAGGTCTTCTCGGACAGCAAGTCGGCTATCGCCTATATCAAAAAGCAGAACACCTACCCCGCAGTCATCAAGGCTGACGGCCTGGCTCTCGGCAAGGGAGTCATCCTCGCTCAGAACGAGAACGAGGCGGTAGAAGCCGTCAAGGAGATGATCGACGGCCGCAAGTTCGGCGACAGCTCGGCGACCGTAGTCGTTGAGGAATACCTGACAGGCCCCGAGGTCTCCGTACTCGCTTTCACCGACGGCAAATGCGTCAAGCCGATGATAAGCTCCATGGATCACAAGCGTGCCCTCGACAACGACGAGGGTCTCAACACCGGCGGCATGGGAACTATCTCCCCCAACCCCTACTATACCCGCGAGATCTCCGAGGAGTGCATGGAAAAGATCTTCCTGCCGACGATCAACGCCATGAACGCCGAGGGCAGAACATTCGAGGGCTGCCTCTACTTCGGCCTCATGCTCACCCCCAACGGCCCCAAGGTCATCGAGTATAACTGCCGCTTCGGCGATCCCGAGACTCAGGTGGTGCTCCCCATGCTTGAGACCGATCTGCTCGAGATCATGCTGGCTATCTCCGATCACAGGCTCGCAGACCTTGACATCAAGTGGTCGTTCGGCAGCTGTGCCTGCGTAGTAATGGCAAGCGGCGGCTATCCCCTCTCCTACCCCAAGGGTCTGGAGATCACCGGCCTCGACGAAAAGGGTCAGGTGGATGGTGCCGAGGTCTTCCACGCCGGCACCAAGCTCAAGGACGGCAGGCTCGTCACCAACGGCGGGCGCGTCCTCGGCGTTACCGCCAAGGGCAATACCCTCAACGAGGCTATCAACAACGCCTACGCCGCAGTAAAGAAGATCAGTTTTGAGAACGCCCACTACCGCAAGGATATCGGTCAGCGTGCGCTGAAAGCGACCTTCGACCCCTTCGATTTCGAGTACAAGCAGGATCTCGAAGATTACCTCGAAGAAAACGGCATCTATATAAGACAGTAAAAAAATACAGGCGGGAGAACGATCTCCCGCCCGTTTTTTTATTCGATCACTGTGTAGTTCTCCGCCGCGTTCTCCTTGGTGGCGTACTCCGTGACATTGAGCACCTTTACCTTCAGCGGCTTCTGCCCGAGGTCGATGAGGATCATGTCCCCGACCTTCACATCGTAGGAAGCCCGCGCCGGCTTGTCGTTTACGAGCACCCTGCCCATATCGCAGGCCTCGTTTGCGACAGTCCTGCGCTTGATCAGCCTTGTGACCTTCAGATATTTATCGAGCCTCATTTTCTGCTCCTTTCTTTTCAGGCAATACCGCAAACCCCTGTGCGGTGCTGCCTGCATAAAGCAGGAGGACGCCCGGCTTCGGACGTCCCCGGATATGCTTACTTGTTCACAGCGTCCTTGAGAGCCTTGCCGGCCTTGAAGGCGGGGACCTTCTTGGCGTCAACGTGTACGGGCTTCTTGGTCAGGGGATTGATGGAATCCTTGGCTGCCCTGTCTCTTACCTCAAAGGTGCCGAAGCCCATGAGTGAGACCTTGCCGCCCTCTGCAAGTGTATCGGTCACTGCGCCGAGCACGGCGGCGAGAGCCTTCTCTGCATCCTTCTTTGCATAGCCGCCCTTTGCTGCGATCACATTGATGAATTCTGCCTTTGTCATTTTAAAAACCTCCAAAATAAAATATATCCAAGCAGCTCTCACTGCTTATTTTCTTCTTCACCGTAAAGAGCCCGCGCACCCTCGGCAAGAGGCCTGCCGGAGCCCTCGAGCTGCTCGAAGCGCTGCGTGAACCGCTCGCACTCAAAGCCCAGCGCTTCCTCGGCGTCGCAGCCGGTCTGACGGGAAAGCTCCGCGCAGAGCATCAGCAGGCTGCCGATGTCCTTATCCGAAGCGCTCCCCTGCGACTCTATAGCATCGAGACGCTCCCTGATGAGCGCCAACGTCTCCCCCGTGCCGGACAGGTCGCAGCCTGCGCGGTCGGCACGCTTGGTGAGCTTCTGCGCTCTCATAAGCGAGGGGAACACCTTCGGCACGCTCCTCAGCGTATCCGAAAAGGTCTCCTGACCCTTCTCTTCCTTCTTGATCGCGTCCCAGTTGGAGAGCACCTTGTCAACGGTGTCGGCCTTGACCTCACCGAAAACATGGGGGTGACGCAGTATCAGCTTCTTCGACACCTCGTCCGCCACTGCGTCAAGGTCGAAGATGCCCTTTTCCCGCTCTATCTGGCAGTGGAACACCACCTGCAGAAGCACATCCCCCAGCTCCTCCCGGAGCATGGCGGGGTCGCCGCAGTCGATGGCCTCAAGCACCTCATAGGTCTCCTCAAGGAGATCCTTTCTGATGCTCTCGTGCGTCTGCACCTTGTCCCACGGGCAGCCGTTCTCGCTCCTGAGCACGGCGACTATATCCACAAGGTCGTCCAGACCGTATTTATCCTTTTTCGGAAGGCTTTCAATAAGCTCCTGCAAGCGATCAAGTCCTTTCACCCAAATATGCTGCCTGTTCATTATAACTCATTTGTCCGAAAATTTCAATAGGTTAACGAAAATTTTACGCGGCGTGTACAATTTCTCCGAGACTGCGCATTTTAGGCAATACCGCACAACCCCTGTGCGTCAGGATGCAAAAGCTCAATCAAGATTGAGCTCGTCAGATTTTTCGTCAGAGTGCATAAATTTGACGCAGGCGGGCTGACGCCCGGCAAGGAAAATTTGTGTGCTATGACGGAAAATATGCAAGCAGATGACGTGCAGAGGCGCAAGCCGCGGGTTGTGCGGTGTTGCCTTTATCAAAAACTTTTCCCCCGGTGCTTTACTTTTCGCCCGGGGTGTGGTATAATATTTAGGTTAGATATATTTTTGAAAGGATGTTGCAATCATGGAATTCAGGTTTTCCGAAAAGGTCGCCTACCTTCAGGCATCACAGATCAGAGAGATCCTCAAATACTCTGCCGACCCCGCAGTGATCTCCCTCGCAGCCGGCTCTCCCGCACCCGAGGCGCTGCCCGCCAAGGAGCTTGAGGAGCTCTCCGGGGAGATACTTGCAGAGGAACCCGGCATCGCCTTCCAGTACGGCGTTACCGAGGGCTATACCCCCCTGCGCGACGAGGTAAAGAAGATCCTCGCAAAACGCGGCATCTATAACCCTGAGTATGACGACGTCATCATCACCAGCGGCGCCCAGCAGGCAAACGAGCTCTCCGCAAAAGTCCTCTGCAACGAGGGCGACACCCTGCTCACCGAAAAGCCCTGCTTCATCGGCTCGCTCAACGCCTTCAAGAGCTATCACGTTGACCTTAAAGGCATCACCCTCGAAGAGGACGGCATCAATATCGCCGAGCTCGAGGAAGCCCTCAAGACCGGCAGTGTAAGGCTCGTGTACCTCATCCCCAACTTCCAGAACCCCACCGGCAACACCATGTCCTGGGAGAAGCGCGTGCAGGCATTTGAGCTCTGCAAGAAGTACAACGCGATCATCCTCGAGGATAACCCCTACGGCGACCTCCGCTTTGCCGGCGAGGATATCAAGTGCATCAAGAACCTCGACACCGAGGGCAGAGTCATCTATTCCGGCACCTTCTCGAAGATCCTCTCTCCAGGCATCAGAGTCGGCTATGTCTGCGCCCATAAGGATATCATCCAGAAGATCGTTGTCTGCAAGCAGGTCGCCGACGTACATACCACAATGTGGTCGCAGATGCTCTGCTACCGCTTCTTGAAGAAGTACGACCTCGACGAGCACCTCACTAAGATGCGCAAGGTCTACGAGCACAAGACCGGCCTTATGCTCTCCGAGATCGAAAAGAACTTCCCCAAGACTGTTGAATATACCAAGCCTCAGGGCGGCCTGTTCATCTGGTGTACCCTCCCCGAGGGCGTCACCACCCAGCAGATGATCGACTTCTGCACCACCGCCGTCAGAGACTATAAGGTAGCCATCGTGCCCGGCTCCGCCTTCTCGATCAAGGAAAGCGACGAGTGTCGCTCCTTCCGTCTCAACTTCTCCACCCCCACCGACGCCAATATGGTCAAGGGCATACAAATTCTCGGCAAGCTGCTGAACGAAATGTTCCCCGGCTGACAAGCCGTCCTAAGATACAGGGAAATGAGGTGATCTGCCTGTGAAAAAAGCCCTGCTCAAGGATACGTTAAGAGAGATAAAGGGCTCACTGGGCAGGTTTATCTCAATATTCGCCATAATAGCTCTCGGCTGCGGATTTTTCTCGGGTGTCAAATCCACCATGCCCGATATGGTCGAGACCGCCGAGCAGTATTTCCGCGATCAGAGCCTTATGGATCTCAAGCTGATGAGCAGCATCGGCGTCAAAAGCGAGGACGTCGCCGCTGTCCGCGCCGCAGAGAATGTGGAGGCGGCTTCGGCAGGCTATTCCCGTGACGTCTTCTATTACTACAACAATCAGAACAGCGTGCTCAAGGTAATGAGCGTGCCGAACGAAACGATGGCGAGCATGAACTCCGTCGTGCTGCTCGAGGGCAGGATGCCCGAGAACAAGGGCGAGTGCGTCGTCGAAAGAAAAATGAATTCCCCCGATACCTTCGTCATCGGCGGTAAGCTCACATTGAGCTCTCCCTCCGAGTCGGAGAAGATCACCGATATCTTCACCACCGATACCTTCGAGATCGTCGGGATAATCACCTCCCCCCTCTATATAGGCTACGAGCGCGACTACACCGATATCGGCAACGGTCAGGTGCTCTGCTATATGATGATCCGCGAGGAGGACTTCGCCCTCGACTATTACAGCGAGCTGTATATCCGTCTTTCGGGCATTAAGTCCGATGACCCCTTCTCCGAGGAGTACGCCGACGAGGTCTCGCTGCTGAGCCGTCAGGCTTCGGAGGCCTTCCGCAAAAGCGTCACCGCCCGCCGCGATAAGCTGGTCTCTCAGGCCGAGGACAAGATCGCTCAGGCCGACAGCCGGATCCTCTCCCTCGAGAGCCTGCTGACCATGAGCCGCTCCGATATGGAGCATACCCTTGCCTCCGGCACAGAGGAGCTCGAAAAGGCACAGGCCGCCTACGACAAGCTTGAAAACAAAAGCTCCGTCACCGCCCTGCTGACCCGCTCAAAGCTCTTGCAGGCCGAAAAGCAGCTCTCGATACTGCGTGAGCTCACCGAGGCCGACGCAAAGGGCGACAGCTCCGTAAGGGAGCGTATGAGAGCCGAGCTCGACGACGCCAAGGCAAAGTCCGAGGACGCCAAGGAGCAGCTCAAAGCCTTCCCCGAGCTCAAATTCTATGAGCAGGACCGCTTCTCCAGCACCGACTACGCCTCCTTCCACGGCGACGCCGGCAAGATCGACGCCATAGCCAAGGTCTTTCCCGCGTTCTTCCTGCTGATAGTCGCCCTCGTCACCCTCACAACAATGACAAGGATGATCGACGAGCAGCGCACCACCATAGGCACCTATAAAGCCCTCGGCTACTCTGTCGGCAGCGTGATCTCAAAGTATCTGATCTACGCCTTCTCGGCTGCCGTCACCGGCAGCGCCATAGGCACTGTCATAGGTCTGCAGGTCTTCCCTGCCATAATCTACGACAGCTACAAGATAATGTACAATATCCCCGAGCTGATAACTCCCTTCCGCCCGGTATATATGCTGCTCTGCATGGCGGCATCGGTGGCCTGCGTGGCCTTCGCGGTGCTCTATGCGAGCCTTAAAACACTGCGCTCGGAGCCCTCGCAGCTCATGCGTCCGAAGCCTCCCGCCTCGGGACGCAGAGTGCTGCTCGAAAGAGTCGGCTTCATCTGGCGAAGGATGAGCTTCCTGATGAAAGTCACCGTGCGCAACCTGCTGAGATACAAAAAGCGCTTCTTCATGACCGCCGCCGGCGTCGCGGGCTGTACCGCGCTCATCATCACCGGCTTCGGCCTGAAGAACTCAATAAAGACCGTCGCCTCAAAGCAGTTCGGCGAGGTCTACTCCTACGATGCGATAGCCGTCCTTGCCGGCGAGGACAACTCCGGCTCCGAGGAGGCGGAGAACGCTCTCCTTTCCATGGACGGCATAAAGAGTACGGTGCTCTACCGTTCGGCCTCCTGCGAGATAAAGGAGGGCAGCGTCATCCAGCCCGGATATATCATCACCCCGAAGGATACCGCAGCGCTCCGCGAATACGTCTGCCTGCGTGACACCGATACAGACGAGGTCCTGACCGTCCCCGACGAGGGAGTGTTCATAACCGAAAAGCTCTCCCTGCTGACAGGTCTCGGCCCCGGCGACAGCGTAAGCGTCATCCCCAACGAGTCCGACGCCGTGAAGCTGCCGATAAAAGCCGTGGTGAAAAACTACGCCATGCACTACATCTTCATGAGCCCCGGTTACTATAACGAGGTGTTCGGAAGCCGGCCGCATTACAATATGGCCTACGTCAACTTTGACATCGGCGCCGACGATAACGCCGTCACCGAGAGCCTGCTCGGAGACAGCCGCATACTCGGCATCTCACTCAGCGGCTCCTCCACCAAGGGCTTTATGAATTCCGTTGACAGCCTCGACAAGATCGTACTGCTGCTGATAACCTGCGCGGGACTGCTCGCGGTGATCGTGCTCTACAACCTTGCGAACATCAACATCACCGAGCGTGTGCGGGAGATCGCAACGGTCAAGGTGCTCGGCTTCTACGACGGCGAGACCTCAGCCTACATCTACCGCGAGAACATAATCTCCACGGTGATCGGCATACTCATCGGCATAGCGCTCGGCAAGCTGCTGCACTACTTTGTAGTCATCACCTCCGAGGTGGACATAGTGCTGTTCAACCGAGAGCTCGTCTGGTGGGCATACCTCGCCGGCATACTGATAACTCTCGTCTTCGCGGCACTGGTCAACTTCGCGCTGCACTTCAAGCTGCGCAGGATAAATATGGTCGAGTCGCTCAAATCAATAGAATAATATTTCAATAAATTCTGAGGAGGAATACACATGGAAAACAAATGCTGCAAAATGAACTGGTGGGCGATGCTCGCATCGCTGCTTCTCGGCATCATCGTCGGCGCCGTTTCGGTGATACTCGGCAAGAGATATCTTGCGCCGAGAAAGTCCAGACACGAGGAGCGTGTCGGAGACGATCTGTGCGATTACGATTTTGACGATTACTACGACGACGATCTGCTCTTCCGCGACGACGAGGACAACCGCCTCGAGGACGAGACAGACGCCCTGTCCTTCTGACCGCGGGCGGCTCATAGCCGCCCAAACACCCATCATAACACAAGCAACAAGAAAGGTATGAGAGAAAAATGAAGTTAGGAATGGTAGGTCTGCCGAACGTCGGCAAATCAACACTTTTCAACGCGCTGACCAATGCCGGAGCCGAGAGCGCCAACTATCCGTTCTGCACCATCGAGCCCAACGTCGGGATCGTCTCGGTGCCGGATGAAAGGCTCGAAAAGCTCAGAGATATGTACGACCCGGTCAAGTTCACTCCCGCCACCCTCGAGTTCGTCGATATCGCCGGCCTCGTAAGAGGCGCCTCCAAGGGCGAAGGACTGGGAAATAAGTTCCTTGCCAATATCAGAGAGGTGGACGCCATAGTCCATGTTGTCCGCTGCTTCGAGGATGACAATATCGTCCACGTTGACGGCAGCATAGACCCCAGGCGCGATATCGAGACCATTGACCTCGAGCTCGTCTTCGCGGACGTCGAGCTCATCGAGCGTAAGCTCGACCGTACCAAAAAGGCCATGAAGGGCGACAAGACCCTCGCCGCAGAAGTGGACTTCCTCGAAAGGCTCAAAGCCCACCTCGAGGACGGCAAGCCCGCACGTTCCTTCGATATGACCGAGGAGGAACTCGCATCCCTCAGGGAGACTCCCCTGCTCTCCCTCAAGCCCGTGATCTACGCCGCCAACCTCTCCGAGGCCGACTTCACCAACGACCTCGAGGGCAACGCCAACTATAAGACCGTTTGCCGGATCGCCGAGAACGAGGGCAGCGCAGTCTTCCCGATCTGTGCGCAGATCGAAGCCGAGATCGCCGATATGTCCGACGAGGACAAGGCTATGTTCCTCGCAGAGCTCGGCCTCGAGACCAGCGGCCTCAACCGTATCATCAAGGAGGGCTATGCCCTGCTCGGACTTATCTCCTACCTCACCGCCGGCCAGCCGGAGGTCAGAGCGTGGACGATCAAAAAGGGCACCAAGGCTCCCCAGGCCGCCGGAAAGATCCACTCCGACTTCGAGAAGGGCTTTATCCGCGCCGAGGTGGTCTCCTTCGACGACCTTATGGCCTGCGGCTCGATGAACGCCGCCAAGGAAAAGGGACTCGTCCGCTCGGAGGGCAAGGAGTACGTCATGCAGGACGGCGACATCGTCCTGTTCAGATTCAACGTATAAGTCCAATTTTTTGTACATAAGGAGAAGTCTATGAAGGAACTGCGGACCGAGCGCCTGTATCTCAGGTACATAACCGAGGCCGACACCCAGCGCATCTTCGACTGCTGGGCAAGTGACCCCGAGGTCGCAAGATACGTCACCTGGATCGAGCATAAAAACGTCGATACCACCAAGGCCTACGTCGGCTACATTCTCGAAGAGTACAAAAAACCGGACTGCTACCGTTGGGGCATCGAGCTCTCGGAGACCGGCGAGCTCATCGGGATCATCGACGTCGTGGGCTATCATGAAGGCGCCCCGGTGATCGGCTACTGCTCCGGCAAAGCCTACTGGAACCACGGCTATATGACCGAGGCTCTCAAAGCGGTCTGCGCTCAGCTCCTTGACGACGGCTACGATACCCTTCTCATCCAGGCCGCCGACCCAAACTTTGCCAGCAACCGTGTCATACAGAAGGCGGGCTTTGAGCTTGCGAGCAGCAGAGTCGCTCCCATGTCCGAGCTGAAACCGGATATGCTCGTCAAGATCAATTCCTATCTCCTGAAAAAGTCCAAATAACCGTACAGTTATATTCAGCTGTACAAATATTCGTACAGCTCTAAGAAAGGTCTGCCATGAAAAGATACACTCTTATCGGCGGGAAGCTCGGGCACTCCCTCTCCCCGCAGATCCACGAAAGGCTCTTTGCTCTCAGGGGCAGAGAGGCCGAGTACACCCTCACCGAGCTCAGTGATGACAGCCTGACGCTCGGCATCGAAGAGCTTAGAAAGCTCAACGGCTTCAATGTCACCATCCCCCACAAGCTCAGGGTGATGAACTTTATGAAGGAGCTCGACCGCACCGCCGGGCTCTACGGCGCCGTCAACTGCGTCGATTGCAGAGACGGCGAGCTCACCGGCTACAACACCGACTGCGACGGCTTTCTCGAATCCGTCAGATCAATGGGCGCGAAGCTCTCCGGCGACGTTCTCCTTGTCGGCTGCGGAGGCGTCGGCAGGATGATCGCCATAGCCGCCGCCCTCGAAGGCGCCTCACTGACCGTTCAGGTCATCGAGCCGGATATCCCCGTCGCCCAAAGCGTTAAGAGCGAGATACTCACCCACCGCCCCGACGCGCAGGTGGATATCGTCCTCGCCGACGGCGTCCACAAGCCGCATTACGACCTGCTCGTCAACGCGACACCCGTCGGGATGTTCCCGAACGTCGATGCCTGCCCCGTGTCGGATGAGCTGATCGCCGTCAGCGACGCGGTCTTTGACGTCATCTATAACCCCCTCGAGACGCAGCTCATAAAAAAAGCCCGCGCACTCGGCAAGCCCGCGGAAAACGGCATGGCAATGCTGGTGCGTCAGGCGGTCTCCGCCCATAAGATCTGGGACGGCGACGAGTACACCGACGAGGAAGTACGCGCCATAATCGACGAGGTCTCCGGGCTTATCTGAGGTGAGAGTATGAAAACTGTATTTCTCTGCGGCTTCATGGGCTGCGGCAAGACCACCGTCGGCAAGCTTTTCGCCGACAGAGCCGGCTCCATTTTCGTTGATATGGACGCCTATATCGAAGACTATGAGCACCGCATCATCGCCGACATCTTCGCCTCCGACGGCGAAGCGCATTTCCGCAAGCTCGAGCGCGAAGCTACCGAGCGCCTTGCCCCCAGCGGCTATGTCGTCGCCACCGGCGGCGGCTGCATGGTGGATCCCGCCAACGCCGAGACCGCCAAAAAGGACGGCGGCTGCGTCGTCTTCATCGACACCCCCTTTGAGAGCTGCTATGCCCGCATCAGCGGCGATAAGCGCAGACCTCTCGCCGCTTCGGCATCCCGCGAGGAGCTGCTTGCCCGCTTCGAGGCAAGGCGCGGCGCCTACCTCTCCGCCGCCGACCATATCGTTGACGGCTCGGGTACCCCGAAGGAGATCTGCGAGCGCATCGCCGGCTGCACCGGCTTTGAAAACAAAGAATGAACCCTGCGCTGTGCTGTCCCCCCGGATAAGCACAGCGTTTTTGTCACAGTACACAAAACTTCGCTGCAAACTTTGTGCATTCTGCCGCCATAAAAACACCCTTCCCAAACCGTATATAATAACAGAAGCCCGACCGATACTATGACCAAAACAAATGAGGTGTTCTATTATGAAAACAAGAAAGATAACAGCATTGGCAGCAGCGCTTATACTGGCGCTCTCCGCCGCCTCCTGCGGGAATTCCGGCGACGCAAGCGCACCGTATATCAACCAGCCGGCAGCAGCCGCGCAGGCCGCCGACATCGAGCCGGCAGCCAACAAGACGAGCTTTGAAAAGAGCGACAGCAAGGTCTCCGATGCCTTCCGTAAGTCCGCCGCCGACTTCTCCGCCGAGCTGCTGAAAAAGTCCGCCCTCGGCGATATCAAGGCCGGCAAGAACGCATTTATCTCCCCCGAGTCGGTGATGATGGCTCTCGGCCTCGCCGCCAACGGCGCCGGCGGGGATACCCTCACCCAGTTCCTCGATATGTTCGGCTGCAAGAATATGGAGGAGGTCAATACCGCCCTCTCGGCTCTGATGTCCTCCGCCGCCTCAAATGAACAGCTCGGGATCGCCAACTCGATCTGGGTGCGCGACCGTGACATCACCCTCAAGCAGGACTATGCCGAGATCTGCAAGCGCCGCCTCGACGCCGAAAGCTTCCTCGCACCCTTCAGCAGCGAGACCCTCGCCGCCCTCAACGGCTGGGTAAATACCAAAACCAAAGGCATGATCCCCGCCATCAAGGACAGCTTCTCTGAGGATGAGGTCGCTGTACTCATCAACTGCACCACCTTCGAGGCGCTTTGGAACGACCCCTATACGAACAATCCCGAGGACGAAAAATTCACCGCAGCCTCCGGTGATAAGCAGGACTGCAAAATGCTCTACTCCACCGAGCATACGTACATCGGCGACGATCAGGCGATGGGCTTCCTAAAATACTACGACGGCTCTCACTACGCATTCGCAGCACTCCTGCCCAACGAGGGAGTGAGCATCTCCGACTATGCCGATTCTCTGACCGGCGAGAAGCTGTTAAAGCTGTTCGGCGAGCCGAGCTACGACTATACCGTCCGTGCGTCGATCCCCGAGTTCAAATTCGACTGGGGCAAGAGCATAGCGGAGGCAGTATCAGAGATGGGGCTTGACAAGGCATTCATGCCGAGCGCAGACTTCTCCAACATGGCGGATACCTCCACCGGTCTGCTTTACATCGGTGACGTCATCCACAAGACACACATCGAGCTCGACCGCAGCGGAACTAAGGCCGCAGCCGCAACAGAGATAGAGATGAAATGCGGCGCAGCGCTTATAGACGATGAGAAGATCAAGAGAGTATACCTTGACAGACCTTTCATCTTTGCGATCATAGATCTTGAGACCAGCCTGCCGGTATTCATGGGCGCGGTAAATTCGATAGAGTAACAACAAAAAAGACCAAAACGCGGCAGCGTAATGCGGGTCAAGGGAGCAAAGCCCTCCCTGACCCAAAGCAGCTGTCGCGTTTTGGTTTTGCCCGCCGTCAAACTGCGGTGCTTTCCTGCACTCCGTTGCTAAAGGCGGAACTGCGCATTCCGTGCCGAGGGCCGCTGCCGCGTTTGGGACCCCGGCTTTTGTTTGTTTACTTGCTCAGTACGCTATCGCCCACAGCACCATGTGCTTCGCCGGCTTTCCGCAGCATACGCACTTGTCGCTGATGTTGTGCTGCTCAAACGGTATGCACCTCGAACCTACTCCCGTAAGCTCCTTGACCTTGTCCTCGCAGGCTTCCTCGCCGCACCACATAGCCTCAACAAAGCCGTCGCCCTTCTCTGCAAGCGCAGCCTTGATCTCGTCGGTGGTGGTACACTGATAGGTGCGGTTCTTCCTGTTCTCGAGGGCGTTGTTGTACATCCCCTGCGGGATCTCGTTCTCGAGCAGGTCTGTTACCTTCGCCGCAAGCGTCTCAAGCGAATTCTCCAGCGAGACCGTCTGCTTCTCGCCGTTGTAGCGTGTAGCGACTACGCACTCGCCGTTCTCGATGTCCTTCGGGCCGATCTCGATGCGGACGGGCACGCCGCGCATCTCGTGCTCCGCGAACTTCCAGCCGGGAGAGTTGTCGCTGTCGTCGAGCTTGACGCGCAGACCGAGAGCCTTGAGCTTGTTAAAGATCTCTCCCGCCTTCTCGAGTACCCCTTCCTTGAACTGTGCGATAGGCACGATAACGACCTGAACGGGAGCCACTGCCGGCGGCAGGACAAGACCGTTGTTGTCGCCGTGGGTCATGATGACCGCACCGATAAGACGGGTGGTCATGCCCCATGAGGTCTGGTGAGGATATTCAAGAGTATTGTCCTTGCTTGCGAACTGGATGCCGAAGGCTCTTGCGAAGCCGTCGCCGAAATAGTGGGAGGTTCCCGCCTGCAGCGCCTTGCCGTCGTGCATCATGGCTTCGATGGCGTAGGTGGACACCGCACCCGCGAACTTGTCCGACTCTGTTTTCTGTCCCCTTACCACAGGGATAGCGAGGCTCTTCTCGCAGAAATCGGCGTAGCAGTTGAGCATACGCTCGGTCTCTTCAACAGCCTCCTGCGCGGTGGCGTGGATGGTGTGACCCTCCTGCCAGAGGAACTCTCTCGAACGCAGGAAAGGACGGGTGGTCTTTTCCCAGCGGACTACCGACACCCACTGGTTGTAGAGCTTCGGCAGGTCGCGGTAGGAATGAACGATATTTGCGTAGTGCTCGCAGAAGAGGGTCTCGGAGGTCGGGCGCACGCAGAGGCGTTCTTCCAGCTTCTCGCTGCCGCCGTGAGTTACCCATGCCACCTCGGGAGCGAAGCCCTCGACGTGATCCTTCTCCTTATTGAGCAGGCTCTCGGGGATGAACATCGGCATACACACATTCTCGTGGCCGAGTGCTTTGAACTCGGTGTCGAGTATGCGCTGGATATTCTCCCAGATCGCATAGCCGTAGGGTCTGATGACCATACAGCCCTTGACGCTGGTATACTCGACGAGCTCAGCCTTCTTGCAGATATCGGTGTACCACTTTGCGAAGTCCTCATCCATTGAGGTTATCGCTTCTACCTTTTTTTCGTTTTTCTTTGCCATGTTTAAAATCAACTCCATATATATCTTTATGATAGATCTTATAATTCAGGTCATATTCCTCATGCTGGGCGTCGTAAGCACCTTTGACCGAGGGTGCTGTCCCAGACTCATCATCACCGTCCACCCTTGCGGGACTGTTCCATTCGGGGTGCCGTTTGGAGATCGCTTTTGCGATCCTTGGGGTGACGATACAGGCGAGGGCGATAAAGGCCATAATAACGGCGCTTCCTGCGACGAGTTTAAGCAGCAGGGTAACGAGCTCACTATTCATATCGGGCACCTCCTTAATGATCGTTTAAGCCGACGGGGCACATTGACCGCCAATATAAACTATACTACAAAATCCGTGTTTTGTCAAGCACAGGTCCTCGGCGGTCCTAACGCGGACGGCGTATTTCCGCCTTTGATTTATGGAGTGCAGAAAAGCACTTCGGTTTGACGGCGGG
>JAFXVY010000134.1 GCA_017534595.1 Ruminococcus sp. | reverse complement strand
CCCGCGAGGAGGGCTCCGCCCCCTCGACCCCCGCAAGGGAGCAAAGCCCCCTTGACCCCATTTCGCTTCGCGTTTGGGTCACACTGCTTTGTTCAGCCCGCCGTCAAATCACAGTGCTTTCCTGCACTCCATAAACTAAAGGCGGAACTGCGCCGTCCGCGCCGAGGACCGCCGTCCGCGCCGAGGACCGCTTTGCGTTTGGAGCCGCGGCTTTTGTTCAGAGCTCTGCTCCGATCAGAAACGCTGCTGCGGCGTGCGGTCTCAATGTCGCCGTGAGTGTATCCGCAAGATCTGTGCTCCTGCCTGTCCACAGGTCGGTTATAAGCTCACACCCGCTCAGTTCAAGTCTCGCCAGCGGCAGCTCTGCTGTGAGCTCCTTCTCGCCGATATTGAACAGCGCTGCATACTGCCCGCCCGTTGAACGGACTGCTGTCCACAGGCAAAGCTCGCTTCCGTCCTGCTCTCTTCTGAACACCTGGTGCGCTCTTCTCGACAGCTTATTCATATCGAGGATGTTCTTATTCGTGAGCAGTGAGAGCGTGAACTCGTCGCACTTGGTAAGGTCTCCGCCTATTATCAGCGGGGAACGGAATATGCTCCAGAGGGTGAGCATGGTCTTTTGCTCGTCCTCGGTGAACCTGGTACGGTCATCGGGATCATAGTCCTGTCTGAGTGCGCCCACGGGGAGCATATCGGCGTCCGGCCAGCCGCCGGCTCCGACGTGCTGCGCCCACTTCTCGCAGCGCTCGAACATATTATAGAGGAGCTTCCAGTCATCCCAGAAGTCGTCGGTGATGCGCCACATATCGGCGGTGTCTTTATAGAGCTCGGCACGCTCGAGCTGCGCGGGTCCCGGGGACAGACTGAGGATCATATCCCTGCCGCAGTTTCTGATACACTCGCTTATGAGTCTGAGCTCGGTTTCCTCATGGGGCAGCTCGCGGCAGATATCGTCGCACTTGACGAAGTCCACGCCCCAATCGGCATAGAGCCTGAAGATGCTCTCGTAGTACTCCTTTGCGCCCTCCTTGCCGGGATCGACGCCGTACATATCGGTGTTCCAACGGCAGATGGAATCGGTCTTGGCTATACTGCGGGCGGTCTTACCGGTGCCGAGCAGGGGGGTATTTTGGTGGACGGCCTGTCTCGGGATGCCGCGCATGATATGGATGCCGAACTTGAGGCCGAGCGAGTGGACATACTCTGCGAGTGGTGCGAAGCCCTTGCCTCCTGCTGATGAGGGGAAGCGCTTCTCCGACGGGATGAGTCTTGAATACTCATCCATACAGAGCTCGGTGAAGGGGTGGTACTCATGGTTGACTGCGGTCGGCTCATACCACTGGATATCGACGACCACATACTCCCAGCCGAACGGCTTGAGGTGTTGTGCTATGAACTCGGCGTTCTTCCTCACCGTCTCCTCCGAGACGGCAGCGCCCCAGCAATCCCAGCTGTTCCAGCCCATAGGCGGTGTTTTGGTTTTCATAATTTACTCTCCTTAAAAGCGCCCGGCTCGGGCGCGAACTTCTCTTTGATTATATCACCGCAGGAAGATACTGTCAATATACAGCAGATATAAAAAATACCCGTGAAAAGCGAACACTTTTATTATTCTTTCTTCATTTGCTCCCTTAACGAAGCCGCGCCGGGAAGCGCTGATTTTTGTGAAACACAGCTATTGACACAGATCATTGGATGTGATATAACAGCACCTGTGTTTCAAGGATAATTACAGTCAACCCAAAAACGGACTCAAGTACGAGACGATCGACTGATAATTTCACAAGCAAAGTGCGAAAAACGGTATCTCACCCCGGTGGGTGAGATACCGTTTTTTCTGAAGCAGTTTTACAGCGCCGGGTATCAGTTCTTCCAGAGCTTTTCGGGATAGGCTCCGCTGCGGATGAGCTCGGCGATAGCGTCGGCTACGGCCTGCTTATCCTCCTTATAGGTCACGCCGAACCAGCGGTCGTGGCTCTCGAGCATCTTGCACTCGGCCTCTCCCCGCTTGAGAAGACCGTCTATCATGATAGGCAGCAGCGACTCGGCGGTCTCGCTCTCGTCGTTCTGACAGAGGAAGCTCTCGAACTCCTCCTCGAGCTTTTCCATGAACTCCGGGGGGCAGCCCCACATATTCATTGATACGCGGCTGTCCTCGTCGAGCTCGGAGGTCTCCTGCTTGCCGCTGAGTACCTTGCCGTCCTCGCGGCGGATGTTATAGGTCTCGGTGATGCCGACGAGCTTGCCGTTGTCGTCCACCTTGCAGACGCCGCGGGTAACTGCGCCGTTATCCGAGAGGGTGTTTTTCAGTATGAAGCCCGCCATGCAGAGGTCGAGCTTGCCGTCGGGCAGGGGCTCACGGTCTGAGGTGAGGTAGTTATAGAGCTCGGTGTATGCCTGCTTGCCGTAGTAGTCGTCGGCATTGATGACGGCGAAGGGCTCGCTGATCTCGTCCTTTGCGCTGAGGACAGCGTGGCAGGTGCCCCAGGGCTTTTTGCGGACTATCTTCCTGTGGCTCTCGGGGATGTCCGAGGTCTCCTGGAAGACATACTTAACGTTGACATTCCTTGAGATACGCTCACCGATACGCTCGATGAACTCCTTTTCGATATCGTGCCTGATGATGAACACGACCTTGTTGAACCCGGCCTCAACGGCGTCGAAGACCGAATAATCCATGATGATCTCGTTATCGGGGCCCACCGGCTCGAGCTGCTTGATGCCGCCGCCGTATCTGCTGCCGATGCCTGCCGCCATAATTACGAGTGTACAGTTCTTACCCATTATTTACCCCCTTGTTTCTTGACTCTTGACTTTTTCTTTGCAGTCGTGCTCCAGACAAGTCCCGCGCAGATGAAGAAGAAGGGTGTGCTGGTGAGCGCGGAGATGTTGAAGAACGCCTGTACCATATATGCTGCAGCCGCAGCGGATGCCGCAGCCGTACCCCAGCCGAGCCTGCCCTTTACGAAGCCGGCAACGGCCTTTACAGCCTTATAAAGTGTTATGAGCAGGAATATCAGATAGAGTCCTGCGGTGATGACGCCGCGCTGCATGGCGGTGTCGATATACTCGTTATAGGTTCGGTCTATGGTGAGGCCGTGGGAATAGATCGTTGCCCAGTTATCGGGGCCTGTACCAAGCAGCGGGTTCTGCTCGGTGACATAGAGGCCGTCGTCCCAGAGATAGGGATAGATCCAGGTATCGCTGTCCTCACGGTCAAGGAGCATGAGCATCCTGATGGAGTCGGTGCGGATGACTTCCTCATCGTGGAGCTCGACATTATCCGTAACAGCGAGCACGGCTACCGCACAGGCTGCTGCGGCAAGACCGCAGAGCAGGCCGGCGAGAACAGACTTCCTGGGTACGGAGGGCTCGGTATCCTCCTCTGCTTCCTCCGGCTCGGAGCTGCTGTCCTTTGCGGCATAGCACACGGCGATGATGAGCACGAACAGTGCCGAGCAGCCGAGGCCGATATAAGCGGTAACAGTTCTTGTGAACACGCCGGCAGCGACCATGAGCACTGCGGCGGCACCGGAGAGCAGCCTTGCGGGCAGGCTCCTTGCAAAGCACACTGCTGTGAGGGCTGCCGCGAAGGACACGGTGAGTATGGCGGCGAGGGCGTGAGGCGTCATGGCGAGGCCGTTGGCCGCAGGCACCTTGATGCCCTGGGTGAAGGTCACGTTAAGCATTGTGAACCAGTTGGGGACGATATCCTCGAGGGCGGGTATCACCTGGAGAATGCCGATGACGGCATTTACCGCGCCGATCGTAATGATCGCGGCGCAGACTCTCTTTTTCCAGTCCTCCGCCACGACGGTGAAGGCTGCGGCGAAGAAGCCGTAGTAGCCGATAAGGGTAAGAAAGCCCTCGGCTCTGTCCTGATAGCCGGTCATGGCGTTATTGATCTCGGAGGATGCAAGGGCTGAGATCAGGCTCATGACGATGATGCCGGCCATCCAGAGCAGGGCTTTGTTATCCTTGAGCGAGATCTGCTTCTTCATCCTGCCGATGATGAATATGCTGAAACCGAGTATGCCGAGGCCGAACATCACCACGGCGGCCCAATAGATGACCTTATCGCTGAGGTAATGCGGCATTTGCAGCTCGCCGAAAGTGTCGTAGTAATCCACGACGTTCTTTGTAAAATAATAGGGTATCGCTATCAGCTCGATTATAGCCATAGCGATTATACAGTACATAGCGCAGAGCTTCTTTGCTCCAGCGTCGGTCATATTGACAATGAAATCCGACTTATCGCTCGTACCGAACAGATGCTTTCTTTCTGCCATTTTTATCACTCCCTTGATATCCGCAGGAAGCGGGATATCTTTAAAAAGAAAACGGAGCGTACTGCTACGCTCCGTTGATTTTGCGTTGGAATTCCCGAGAGCTTACTTAGCGTATTCAACTACACGGCTCTCCCTTATCAGGTTGACCTTGATCTGACCGGGATAATCCATTTCGTCCTCGATCCCCTTGGCGATCTCTCTTGCGACGAGCACCATCTGCTCATCGTTGATCTTTTCGGGCTGGATCATGATCCTGACCTCACGCCCTGCCTGAATAGCGAAGGACTTTTCTACTCCGTCATAGGAGGTACATATCTCCTCAAGCTTCTGGAGACGTTTGATATAGTTTTCGTAGTTCTCTGCTCTTGCGCCCGGTCTTGCAGCTGAGATAGCGTCGGCTGCCTGAACGAGTGCGGCAACGACGGTTCTTGTTTCTACGTCGCCGTGGTGAGCCTCGATCGCGTGGATGACCTCTGCATTCTCCTTATACTTCTTGCAGACGTCTACGCCGATCTGGACATGGGAGCCCTCGATCTCATAGCTCAGAGCCTTACCGATATCATGCAGCAGACCTGCACGCCTTGCAAGGCTTGCGTCTATTCCGAGCTCGGATGCCATCATTCCTGCGAGGTGAGAAACCTCGATGGAATGGTCGAGAACATTCTGGCGATAGCTGGTACGGTATCTCAGACGGCCGAGCAGCTTTACGAGCTCATGGTTGAGACCGTGGACATTACATTCAAGGACTGCTCTTTCGCCCTCCTGCTTGATCTTATACTCGACTTCTCTTCTTGCCTTATCGACCATTTCCTCGATCTTGGTGGGGTGGATACGTCCGTCCTGGATAAGCTTTTCGAGGGCTATCCTGGCGACCTCACGCCTTACCTGATCGAAGCAGGAGAGGGTGATCGCCTCGGGGGTATCGTCGATGATAAGGTCTACGCCGGTAAGAGTCTCGATCGTTCTGATGTTACGACCCTCACGGCCGATGATCCTGCCCTTCATTTCATCGTTAGGCAGCGGCACTACGGAAACAGCGGTCTCGGACACCTGATCTGCGGCACATCTTGCGATAGCCAGCGAGATATACTGTCTTGCCTTGGCGTCGCACTCATCCTTGATCTGCGACTCATAGGCAGCGATCTTGACTGCTTTCTCGTGGACGAGCTCGCCCTCGAGGTTAGAAAGCAGGTATTCCTTAGCCTGCTCCTTAGAGAGCTCGCTGATCTTTTCGAGCATATCGAGCTGAGAGGCTTTGATACGCTCTGCCTCGGCGACCTTTTCGTCGGCGGTCTTGAGTTTAGCCTGAAGGGCTTCTTCTTTCTTCTCGAGGTTATCGAGCTTTTTGTCGATGGTTTCTTCCTTCTGGTTGATCCTGCGTTCCTGTCTTGAGACCTCGATACGTCTTTCCTTGAGCTCTTTTTCCGTTTCCTGGCGGGACTTATGTATTTCGTCCTTCGCCTCGACGAGAGCTTCTTTTTTCAAGGTCTCAGCATTCTTCTTGGCTTCATCAACGATGCGTTCGGCTTCCTTCTCGGCAGAGCCTATAGCTGCCTCGGCATTTTTCTGCCTGTCAGCCCAGCCCTTCTTATAGAAGATAAAGCCTCCTGCCAAAGAACCAACGACAAGTGTCCCTATTGCTATCGCAATAGCGATTCCTATACTTATCATAGTATAGTTTCCTCCTTCTCGTTTAGTTCGTCCGCCTCATCCCTGTCACTGACGAGACAGACATAATATTAAATTGTAAAGATACAGATAAGCAAATATATTCTATATGAAGCTTCATCAAGTCCAAAAAACTGTACGGATGAAACGATATATAAAAACATAATGCATAATATTATTGTATAACAAAACCGCTGAAATGTCAAGACTAAAATTATCTTTTTTAACATATTTCGCAGAATTTTTTGATCTTTTCTGAACAGCTCTGCTCCGTGCTTGACATCTACTGCAAGAAGTGCTAAACTGTAACAGTAGAAACGCGAAGGGAGGGCTTCGATGCGCAGGATCCTCGGATACATCTGCTACGCCGCTATGCTCGGGGCATACGGTGCTGCGGGCATTTTCACATACAGGGCGATGAGCCAGAAGATCTCCTACGAGCAGGGGCTTTTGACCTTTGTGCCTTTATTTATCGGTGCTTACTGGTTCTCGACCTTTTTCGGTCAGCTGATGATCCCGCAGAAGGGTGAGCCTCTGATGCCGCGCCGCGCTTACAAGATACTGAACATTCTCTCTACTGTTCTCGGGCTTGCTCTGATCGGGGTCTGGACGTATTTTGTGATAGACAAGAAACTATATCAGTCGATCTGACGGGGCTGTGTTTATTGATCGTTCCCCGGTGATACCCGTGCTGTCTGCGGAGCCGGACGGAATTGTCGGCGCTGCGGTCATTTGTCCACGTTACTTTTGCAAAATTATAAGGCGCTGTTGCCCTTTGGGTTTTGGGGCACAGCGCCTTGTTTTGTGTTGTGTTGCTGTAAATCACCATGCGTTTTTACAGAAAAAAAGCTGCACCTTTTGGATGCAGCTTTTCGTGTTTTTCTTAGCCCTTTACGGCTCCGAGTGCGATACCGCGGATAATGTACTTCGACAGAATGAGGTATACAACGATAACAGGCAGGATAGCCAGTACCATGTAAAGGTTCATTGCGCCGGCATCAGACGCCGAAGGATTGGAGTTGATGTTAGCACGCATTATCTGCAGGATCAGAGGTATTGTCTTCTTCTCGGGAGAATCCAACAACATCTGAGGCATGAACAGGTTATTCCATGCACCAACGAAGCAAAAGATACCCTGTACAGCGAACGCAGGCTTGAGTACGGGCAGAACGATCGAATTGAAGGTTCTGAACTCTCCGCAGCCGTCGATACGGGCTGCTTCGACGATCTCAAGCGGCAGCGACGAGGACATATACTGTATCATGAAGAAGTATACGCCGGGAGCTGCGATAGCGGGTATGATAAGGGGGATGTAGCTGTCGAGCAGACCGTTGTTTCCGAAGATGGTCATGCCCTTGAGCATTCTGTAGAAACCGATCGCGGAAGCCTGGCCGGGAACCATCATTACTATCAGAATGAAGGTATGGGCAGCCTTCTTGAGTCGGAAATCATAAACATGGATCGCATACGCAGTAAGAGCAGAGAAGTATACGCAAAGAACTGTGACCGAAGCGGAAATAATGATCGAGTTAAAGAACGAACGGAAGAAGTTTCCGTAGTTCTCCTTGAACGTATCGCCGAGCAGATACTTGAAGTTAACGCCGAGATTTCCGCTGGGAACAAGCTGAAGACCTGTCTGCACCTTACCACGGGTTGCATTGATTATCAAAAGATAGAACGGAAGAAGAGAGATAACCGTAAACAGTATCAGAACGGTGTACGCTATGACTCTTCTTATAGTAAGCCTTGTACGGTCATCAGTCTGACCGGCAACGCCTTCAATTCTTGCCATAAAGCACGACCTCCTGAATTAAGCTTTCTTTTTCTTCTTCTTGCCGTATCTGGTCTTAACGGAATCATCCTTCATTATCTTGAGGGTGATAAATCCGAGGATCGCAGATACTATGAATATGAGTACCGAAAGAGCCGCGACGAGACTGACATTGGAATTCTTACCCTTCTGGATCTGGAATACAAGGGTGAGCAGCACGGTCTTCGGGCCGCCGCCTGTACCGCCGACGAGGTAAGGTACATCGTACATCTGCAGACCGCCGATCATAGACGTTACGACAACGTAAGCAAAGATCGGTTTGATAAGCGGGATGGTGATGCTCCAGAACGTCTGAGTCGGGTTCGCACCGTCGATCTGAGCTGACTCATAGAGCGAGGTATCGATACCCATGATCGAAGCCATAAGAAGGATGGTGGTATTTCCGTACCACATGATAAAGTTGATCAGACCGACAACAACTCGTGAACCGCTGGCTGTTTCAAGGATCTGCATATTGAACAGGGAATCAAAGGGTCCGCTTCGTGTAAAGATGTTATAGAACAGAAGCGAGAACGCTGAAGCCATGATTACATTAGGCAGATAAATAACTGTCTTGAAGAAGCCTGTTGCTTTAAGCTTTAGGCGGATATCAGTAAACCAAACGGCGAGCAGGAGCGATACAGCGATCTGAGGAATGAAGCCGATGATCCAAAGGATCATAGTATTCTTCAGAGAGCTTAAAAAGATCGGAGTGTCGCCGACGATTACTTCCTTATAGTTAGCAAGTCCGCAGAAGCCGTTATCTATAACGTTAGACGCTACATCAGTAGCCTGTCTTACGCTCTGAGCCTGGCCCTGGCTGACGGTATAATCAATGAAGCTGTAATAGAATGTCTGGACGAGAGGGACCAGAGAGAATATTACATATACTACGAAGAACGGGATCAGGAATATGTAACCCCATTTTGCGTAGCTGATACTCTTTCTTTTCATAAAATCATTCACCTACATCAAATATTCATAAGGTTTGCAAAAAATAAGGGGGCAAGGCATGCCCGACCCCCTTATAATTTACACAATAAGTTTTAAAGCTTCATCGTTTGCCTTAAATCAGACATCAAACTTAACGTCGCCGTATCTGGTCTCGATCTTAGACTTGAATGCCTTGAGAGCGTCCTCATAAGTAGCAGTGTTGCCGAGGAAGTAGTCGTGCATTGCAGCCTGGAACTCCTCGTTGCAGCCCTGGTCATAAGCGGACAGCTTGTTGGTCAGGTCAACCTTCTCAGCAGCAGCGGCGAGCTCGTTAAGAACGTTCTGACCGCCGAGGAACGGGTTCTTGTAACCGCCGTCGCTCAGCTTCTTGAGGGAAGCCTTGTTGTTTACGCAGTCCTGAGTCTTGTCGCAGATAGCAGCCATGATGTCGGTGTCGCAGGTAAGCTTGAGCATGATATCACGGGTGATAGCGATGTTATCGGAACCGTAAGCGCCGCAGATCCATGTGCCGCCCCAGAAGTAGCTCTGAGGACCGGCGCAAGCTCTCCACAGACCGTAACCGCCGTTGCCGACCTCTTCCTTACCGCCCTTGTCGGTAGGAGTGTCAAGAGTACGAGGCAGGAGGCAGAAAGGAATACCCCAAGAAGGATAGAAGTAACCGAAGGTCTTACCGTCGATCTTCTGGCCGGCATCCCAAGCCTTATCCCACAGAACTGTCTTGTTGTTGTAGCCCTTATCGGTCCAATCCTTGGTCTGGTCAACCCAAGCCTTGATCTGAGGATCAACAGTGATCTTGCCGTCGGTAACCCAAGGAGCAGAAACGTTGTTGGAGAAGCATCTGTAAGTATCGTCGAAACCGGATACCATAGCGATGCCTTTTTCCTTCATCTTAGCAGCAACTTCCTCGAACTTGGTCCAGTCAGAGATCATAGCCTGAACCTGCTCGGGATCGTCGGTGCCGAGAACTTCCTTAGCATAGTTTGCATTGTACAGGAACAGACCTGAGCAAGCCTGCCAGGAAACGCCCTTCAGCTTGCCGGCCTTGTCAGTCATAGCCTGACGGGTGTAAGCATACTGATTAGCCATATCGTCGTTGGAAACGCCGCACTCACCGATTACATCGAGGGTGATATCAGCCTCAACGTACTTCTTAGCGTAGTCGATCTCAACGAGGAACATATCCATCTTGTCATCAGCAGCAGCGCTGTTCTGAGAAGCGATAGCCTCATCGAGCTTGGTCTGGTAAACGCCGCCTTCATTGGTGTTGGTGATCCAGTTAACCTCAACGCCGTCCCAAAGAGCGGTATCTCTCTTATCCCAGTAGAACTGCTCGAATCTCTCCTTGAACTCGGTGTTCCATACATAGATGTTGTACTTCTTGCCGGTGTTTACGAGATCCTCGGTCTTAGCGGGCTCCTGAGACTCAACCTGGGAATCAGGTGCCTTGCTGTCTGTGTTGCCGCCGTTGGAAGCAGCATCGCTCTTGGAGCTCGAATCGCTGTTGCCGCAGCCTGCCATCATAGTAGCAGTCATCATAACAGCGAAAGAACCTGCAAGTACTTTCTTTAACTGTGCCATAGTAAATTTCCTCCTTAAATTTCGCATTATATTTGTTTGTTCCGCGGCCAATCCGCGAAACTTAATGCCTAAAGCTTTTTAACGGATCCTCCTTCGAGGAACTGTCCGTCAACAGTGATGACCTCGGTAAAGGTCGTCTGGGGATTTTCAATCAGGGAAATGAGCTTTCTCGCGGCTGTTGCACCTATGAGCGGGGTATCCTGCGCGTAGGTGGTGAGCTTGGGAGAGAGCAGCTGCGAATAGGCGATGCCGTCGTAGCCTATTGCCGAGATATCGTCCGGAACAGACAGCCCGCAGTCCTTGATGGCATTGAGGCCGCCGATCGCGGCGTAATCGTCCGGCATAAAGATACAGGTCGGTATCTCCCTGCCCTTGAGCAGCTTTTTGGTGAGCTGGTATGTCACATCGGGATTGCAGTAATCTCCGACCGGCAGCCATTCGGGCTTTACTTCGATGCCTCTGTTTACGCAGGCCTTATAGAACCCGGCGAGGCGTTTCTCGGCAACGGCCGATTTCTTGCCCTGAATGTAAGCGATCTTCGTATGACCGCAGTCCGCGGCATAGTTGAGCAGCTTTTCCATACCGTTCTCGTTATTGGATACGATCGCGGTACGGCAGTCAAAGATGTGATCGATCGTAACGACGGGTATATCGCCGTTAATCACCTCAAAGACATCAGGCGTTGTGAAATCGGTGCATGCAATAACGATCCCATCAACACTCCGGTACTTGCAGTGTTCATACGTTGACATCCGCCTGCCGCCGATATCCTTGTTGCTTATGAACGTGATATCGTAGCCTGCAAGCTCAGCCTCGGTCTTGAAGCTGTTGAGCACCTTTGCGAAGAACTCGTGCGTCAGACCCCTGCCCGCCTCTTCGAGGAACATTACTCCGAGGTTGAAGGTCCTGTTCGTCTTGAGGGCTCTTGCCTGAGCGTTGGGGAAATAGCCCATCTCTCTGGCCGTTCTGACAAGTCTCTCGCGCGTCGCTTCGCTGACGTCCTTATGACCGTTGAGCGCCTTGCTCACTGTTGCAACGGATACGTTGCATCTGGCGGAGATGTCTTTCAGTGATACCATTTGATCTTCCGCCTTTCCGTTGATTTAAACGTTTAAGTTAGCCTTATACGCTCAAATAACTGGTGCATCTCAAACGTTTCCGTTAATATGAATATACAATATTTCCTTTTAAATTTCAAGCACTTTTCACGTTTTTTATGTTCTATGTAATAAAATATGGAGTATTGCACAACTATTTTGGTTAGCATTTGTACAGATTGCTTATAAATCAGACCTCGTTGTAACCGTTTTGTAACCATTTCAACGCTTTACACTCACGAAACCGGCTTTCTGTGTGCCTCCGCCAACTTGTATTATTGCGGGATCCGGCCTGCGGACAAATATACTATTTGATAGCATTTATCCAAAAAAAGTGCAGACAAATGGTATAATATTACCAATCAAATGTCATATTTTGATTATAGATTGCGGTTTTAAACGTTTTCGCGCAACTTTTGGAAAGTATCCGTTTTTTTGTACATATATACAGTATGCTCCCCGCCTCTGAACGCGAAAAGACCGGCGCATTTCTGCGCCGGTCCCGGAGTTAAAGCTTATCCGTTTTTCTTCTTTCCGAAGATCACAACTGCTGCTCCGACGATCATGAATGCTGCTGCGAAGCCTGCACCTGCGCCGGTATTCGGGGTGTTCCCGCCGTCGCCGTCTTCGTCATCGCCGCCGGCCTTCTTGCCGCCGCCTTCGCCGTCTTCGCCGTCTTCATCCTCGCCGCCGGTCTGTCTGCCGCCGTTTCCGCCTTCTTCGTCGTCGCCGGTGTTGCTGTCATCGTCGCCGCCGGAGGGCTGGCCGTCGTCGCCGCCGTGAGGCTTGTCGTCGCCCTGCTCGTCGTCGCCGCCGTCGTGGGGCTTATCGTCGCCGCCCTCGTCGTCGCCGCCGGTCTCGCCGGACTCTGCCTCTGCATCGGAGATCGTGATCTTGTTGTTGTCCTTATCGACTTCGATCGTGCCGTTGTCATCGTCGGAGGTTGCATCCTTGATGATCTCGCTGCTTGTGATCTTGCCGTTTTCAACTGTGAACTTGGTCTTGGACGTTACTACCTTGTAGGTCTTGCCGTCGCTGCCGGTGAACTCGTCGCCGGTCTCTTCAAGGATATAGGTGCCGTTCTTGAGGGTGAAGGTCTTGGCGCCGTCCTTATCGGATGTCCAGCTGAGCTCATGGCCTTCGGAATCCTTGGCAACGGTCGTACCGTTCTCCTCGTAGATCACGAGCTGAGCGCCGCCGAGCTCCTGCTCGGTAGTGATGCTCTTCTTGGAGATCGTTACCGTGGTATCGGT
>JAFXVY010000133.1 GCA_017534595.1 Ruminococcus sp. | reverse complement strand
TATATGCGGATTTAGCTCATCTGGTAGAGCGCCACCTTGCCAAGGTGGAGGTAGCGAGTTCGAGCCTCGTAATCCGCTCCACACAGTACCGTCTCTGAAATATCGGGGGCGGTTATTTTTTTCTCGTTACCGTCCCCGTTTGTGCTCACCGTGTGAGGGCGACAAACTTCGGCACCCGCGGTCGGACGGAGGCGCGAGCTTCCCTTTCGCGGGGCTGTAAAGAAAAGACAGGATAATAAAAAAGGTATCGGCTGCGCACCGATACCTTTATTTTATACATTCTTACGCCTGGGCTATTCCCGGCTTGAACTCCATGTTAAAGATCTTCCACTTCCAGCCGACCTTGCCGATATAGCAGTCGTACTCGACCGTTTCGGACTTGTTCTGACCCGAATAGGTGACCTCGCAGTTGACGATATACGCCTCCGAGACCGAGGGCGCGGAGCCGTAGGCGGCCTTGTAGCCGGAAAGATCCTCGGTGATCTCGCCCTTGTCGATCTGCTCCTCGGAGCCCAGCTCAACCTTAATGGAGAGCCCTGCGCCGTAGACCTCGGTGAGATCCTTCTTGAAGCTGAGCATATAGTCCTCGCCGCCGAGACCCATCTGCTTCTTTTCGTCCTTGTAGGCGTCCTTGATCTCGCTCGGGAGGGTGTCCACGAACTTATCGAAGTTGTTGGTATCGAGGGCTGTGAAATACTGCTTGATGACGTCGTCCCGGTTATTGGTAAAGAGCAGTCCCTTGCTTATCAGCACCCAGATTATGATACCCACCGACACCAGCGCTATGACGATCAGGAAATTGCGCCTTGCGTTGGGATCCTGCTTCCTGACGGCGGCCTGTTTCTTTTCCTTGCCGGCAGCCTGTATCTCCTCGGGGGTCATGAAGCGGACGGGCTTCTTCGGGGTCTTTTTCTTGAGCTTCTCGAGCTCCTTGGACTTGACCTCGGGCTTGCCGTACCCGCACTTGTCGCAGTATTCGCCCTTGTAATACTGTCCGCACGATCTGCATATCTTCTGTGCCATAGTAACCTATCCTTTCAACATAGGGACGGGGGACAACGTGCTTTTCTTGATCCGGTCTCGGCGCGGGGACGTGCTCACAGTCATGTGAACTTTGATATCCCGGCGTCAAGGCAGAAGATACTTCTGATAGTTCTCGATGATATCTCTTGCATATTTCAGGCCTACCCCGGTGATCTCGCGGCATTCCTTTATCGCGTCGAGCTTATGACCGCTCTCTGTCAGGGAGATCAGCCTTTGCTTTTGGGTATCCGGGATACGGGATGCCGCTTCTTTCAGATAGGCATCGTACTCCGGGGTGTTTTCCTCGGGCAGCTGCACCTGAGGTCTGACAGGAGCCGGCGCGGCTTTCATATAAGCCCCCACCGCTCTCATCTGACCGGGTGAATCGAATGTCCTGCGGACAGCCGTTTCCACATACCCGACAACAGCCTCTCCGACATCTGCCGTTGAGAAGAGCCTGAGTGCATTGGTCTGGTTGAACCAGATCATCTTCATGGGTATATTCAGATGCCTGCTGGTGCCGGCGATGCTCATATATCCGCGCTCCGTTTTCAGCGAGGGCATAGCGCCCAGGCTGCCGCAGCGCTTGTATTCAGCTGTCAGGTCATAGTCGTGGCTGTCGCCGCTGAGCACCTGCTCGATATTGCAAATATCGGCTTCCGACATATAGACCGCCCAGTCGAGCATCTGCTGCCACCCGTAAGGGGCGGCGTCCAGCAGCACATCGTACTGATGCCATACGCCCATCTGTAAATGGCTGACCTGCCTCACATAAGGCCTGTCGGCGGGAGGCGGGGTATCTTCTTTTTTCTTGAAACGGTCAAAAAACCCCATAAGGATCTTCCTCTCAGAACCTGATCTTCTCCGCGATATAAGCCTTGAGGTCTTCGATCCTGATGCGCTCCTGCTCCATGGTGTCTCTGTCGCGGACGGTCACGCAGCCGTCCTCAACGGAATCGAAGTCGTAGGTAACGCAAAGAGGTGTGCCGATCTCGTCCTGACGGCGGTATCTCTTACCGATGGATCCCGCCTCGTCGTAGTCGCAGAGGAAGTCTGCGCTGAGCTCGTCGAACAGAGCGGTAGCCTGCTCGGAGAGCTTCTTGGACAGCGGCAGTACGCAGGCCTTGAAGGGTGCGAGTGCCGGGTGGAAGCGCATAACTGTTCTGACATCGGGCTTGTCCTCGGTGCCGATATTCTCCTCGTCGTAGGCCTCGGTGATAACGGTGAGGAACAGTCTCTCAACGCCCAGCGAGGGCTCGATAACGTAGGGGATATATCTCTCGTTGGTCTCGGGATCGAAGTAGTCGAGGCTCTTGCCCGAGGTGTTGATGTGCTGTGTGAGGTCGTAGTCGGTACGGTCTGCCACGCCCCAGAGCTCGCCCCAGCCGAAGGGGAAAAGATACTCGAAGTCGGTGGTAGCCTTGGAGTAGAAGCAGAGCTCCTCGGGAGAATGGTCTCTCAGGCGGAGGTTCTCCTCCTTGATGCCGAGGGAGAGCAGGAAGTTCTTGCAGTAGCTTCTCCAGTACTCGAACCACTCGAGGTCGGTGCCGGGCTTGCAGAAGAACTCAAGCTCCATCTGCTCGAACTCACGCACGCGGAAGATGAAGTTTCCGGGAGTGATCTCGTTTCTGAAGCTCTTGCCCACCTGAGCCACACCGAAGGGGATCTTCTTTCTGGTGGTGCGCTGGATGTTGGCGAAGTTCACGAAGATGCCCTGCGCCGTCTCGGGACGCAGATAGAGCTCCGCCTTGGAGTCCTCGGTAACGCCCTGGAAGGTCTTGAACATCAGGTTGAACTGACGGATATCGGTGAAGTTATGCTTGCCGCAGTCGGGGCAGGGGATGTTCTTCTCCTTGATGTAGTCCATCATCTGCTGATTGGACCAGCCCGCAACGTTGGTGCCGTCGAAGTCCTCGATGAGGTTGTCCGCACGGTGACGGGTCTTGCACTCCTTGCAGTCCATAAGGGGGTCGGAGAAGCCGCCGAGATGTCCGGAGGCGACCCAGGTCTGGGGGTTCATGAGGATAGCGGAGTCGAGGCCGACGTTATACTTGTTCTCCTGGATGAATTTCTTTCTCCATGCGTTCTTGATGTTGTTCTTGAGCTCAACGCCGAGGGGGCCGTAATCCCACGTGTTTGCGAGGCCGCCGTAGATCTCGGAGCCGGGGTATACAAAGCCTCTGCCCTTGCACAGCGCGACGAGCTTATCCATTGTTTTTTCGGAATTGTTCATTGTTCATTCTCCTTTGCGGTATTTGCATAGATACTCTTATATTTTATAACAAAAAGCCGAGAATGTCAAGGGCTTTTGACCGTACAACAGCCGGTGGTTTCGGCAAAATGTCTATTTTTTAATCTTTGTATTGGTTAAATAACTGAAATGTTTAAAATCCTCTTGAAATCTTGCGGCGCAGAGTGTATAATTGTAGTGTATGAATTTCTGATCGGCGCGGGGCAGGTCTGCCCTGCCGTCATACCGGGAATGCCGGTCGAGAAGGAGAGAGCTTATGCTTGAAGAACTGAAAAGAAAGGTCTGCGAGGCTAATCTCATGCTTCCGAAATACGGCCTTGTCACTTTTACCTGGGGCAACGTCTCAGCGGTCGACCGCGCAAGCGGTATGATGGTCATAAAGCCTTCGGGCGTTGAATATGACGGGATGAAGCCCGAGGATATGGTCGTCGTCAGTCTCAAGACAGGCGAGGTCAGAGAGGGAAGGTACCGTCCTTCCTCGGATACTCCGACCCACCTCGAGCTCTACCGTAAATTCGAGGGCCTCGGCGGTATCTGCCATACTCACAGCCGCTGGGCGGTATCCTTCGCTCAGGCAGGCAGAGGCGTGGTACCCATGGGCACCACCCACGGCGATTACTTCTACGGCGAGATCCCCTGTACACGCCGCATGACTCCCGAGGAGATCGCGGGCGAGTACGAGAAGGAGACCGCGACGGTCATCATCGAAGCCTTCGAGGGCATCGACCCGATGACGATACCCGCAGTCCTCGTCAACAGCCACGGCCCCTTTACCTGGGGCAAGGACGCTGCGGAATCCGTTCATAACGCAGTCGTTCTCGAGGAGGCAGCATTCATGAACTTCCACGCTCTGATGCTCAACCCCGAGGCGGGTCGTATGCAGCAGGAGCTTCTCGATAAGCACTATCTCAGAAAACACGGCGCCAATGCCTATTACGGACAGATCGGCAAGGAGGAAAAGGTATGATATTCAAGAACCCCGTAGTCAAGGGCTTTTATCCCGACCCGAGCGTATGCTTCGCCAACGGAAAATACTATATGGTATGCTCGTCGTTCCAGTATTTCCCGGGCGTTCCGCTGTTCGAGAGCGAGGATCTCGTAAACTGGAACCAGATCGGCTATGTGCTGACCCGCCCCGAGCAGGTAATGCTCGATAAGATCGTAAGCTCGGGCGGCGTTTTCGCTCCCACGATCAGATATAACGCAGGCCGTTTCTATGTCACCACGACAAACGATACCACCGGTCAGAACTTCTTTGTCTGGACGGACGATATCTACGGCGAGTGGAGCGATCCCGTTTATGTGGATCAGGGCGGTGTCGATCCCTCCCTCTACTTCGAGAAGGGACGCTGCTACTTCATGTCCAACGGCGAGGACGATAACGGCGTCGGCGGAGCAGTTCAGTGCGAGATCGACGTCAAGACCGGCAAGAAGCTCTCCGAGAGCAAGTGCATCTGGCAGGGCAGCGGCGGACGCTTCCTTGAAGGCCCCCACCTCTATAAGATCGGAAAGTGGTATTACCTCATGGCCGCAGAGGGCGGCACCGAGTACGGCCACATGATAACCTGCGCACGTTCGCGCTCGCTGTGGGGCAGGTATTCGCGCAACCCCAATAACCCCGTGCTCTCGAACCGCAATAAGTCACCGTATATCATCCAGGGCATAGGCCACGGCGACCTCATTCAGGATCCCAACGGCAACTGGTTCATCCTCAGCCTCGGATTCAGACAGATCCACCTGTGGATGCCTTTCCATAACCTCGGCAGAGAGGTGTTCCTCACACCCGTCAAGTTCGGCGAGGACGGCTGGTTCACCGCCGGCGCAGACGGCACTACGGAGGAGACCTTTGAGATCGACGGCGATTTCAGACAGACCGAGAAGAAGAAATACTCCTTCGAGAACACCAAGTGGAACGTTGACTGGTGCTTCATGCGCCGTCCCGACCCGAAGAAGTATGAGCTTACCGACAGCAAGGCCGTACTGACCGGCACGGATATCACCCTTGAGGATACCGATTCCCCGACCTTTGTAGCCCTCAGACAGAAGGAGTTCAACTTCTCGATGTCTGCGGACGTCAAGCTCGAGGGCACCGGCGAAGCGGGTTTCACCGTATATATGTGCGAGAACGAGCATTACGATGTCTCGCTGAGAAAGAGTGAAGACGGTGAAGGCTATGAGGCAGTACTCAAGCTGAACATCGGCGGCATCAAGCACATACAGAAAGTTCTTCCGGCGAAGAGCGACAAGGTAAGGCTGACAGTATCGTCGGACAATTTCAGCTACACATTCTCCTTCCGCAACGAAGACGATGCGGTACCCACGCAGCTCGGATACGGATACACTAAGTATCTGACGAGCGAGGTATCGGGAGGCTACACGGGAGTAATGCTGGGACTTTACGCTATCGGTGAGTGCCAGGGTGAGTTCACGGCATTCGATTTAGAGTACAGGTCCTAACGCGGACGGCGTATTTCCGCCTTTGGAAATGGAGTGCAGAAAAGCACTTCGGTTTGACGGCGGGCTGAACAGAGTGCAAGACCCAAACGCGAAGCGAAATGGGGTCAAGGGGGCTTTGCTCCCTTGCGGGTCGAGGGCAGAGCCCCGCAGGGTCAAGGGACAGAGTCCCTTGCAGAGTGTGAGACAGAGTCTCACTCGGAGCGTAAGCTCCGCCCACGGCTCCGCAGGCACTAAAACCTCAACACAAAAC
>JAFXVY010000132.1 GCA_017534595.1 Ruminococcus sp. | reverse complement strand
TGCACGTCATCTGCTTGCATATTTTCCGTCATAGCACACAAATTTTCCTTGCCGGGCGTCAGCCCGCCTGCGTCAAATTTATGCACTCTGACGAAAAATCTGACTGCGCATCTGACGCACAGGGGTTGTGCGGTATTGCCTTAAACAAGCCGCAGGCCGTCCGGCGGCACACTGATACAAAGGAGTGATCTATATGTTTTGTCCGAATTGCGGAAATCAGATCGAAGACGAGTCCAAGTTCTGCGGCTTCTGCGGCTATAACTTTGCCGCCGAGGAGGCTGCCCCGGAGCCCGAGCAGCCCCAGCAGTTTGAACAGCCTCAGTACGAGCAGCCACAGCCTCAGCAGTATGAGCAGCCCGCAGCCTATGTCCCGCCGGTGAGGCCGGCACCCGATGTCCCCGCTCAGCAGCCCGGATATCAGGCTCCCGCAGCGGTGAAGACGGGTCCGAACCCGGTGCTGGTGTTCATACTGACCTTTGTCCTGCTCGGCTCGATCGTCGCTTCGGTGATGCTCTTCTGGAAGCCCGGATTTCTTGTGAACAAGGACGAGGACAGCTCCTCTCAGAGCTCGAAGTCCAAGTCCTCAAAGGCTGACGACGACGATGACGACAGCTCCAAGGAAGAGTCCGTGACCGCCAGATCCACCGAGACAGCGGCGCCCGTAAGCTCCTCCGTTCCCGATGTGACCGAGCCTCCCGAGACCGTTACCGAGACGGAGACCGTCACCGAGCCCCCCGAGTCGGTCATCGACACCGATACCGAGACCGAGCCCACACAGAAGCCCGAGCCTCCCGCCGGCAAGCATGACGAAGCTCTCGCCGTTGCCGCCAAGTACAGCACCACCGAAAGACCTACCCTTGAGGATTTTGTATGGACGGTGGGTCAGTATGACTATATCGCCGAAATGCCCGAAGGTGCAAAGCGCATAACCGATCCCTATGAGCTTTCGGGCGGCTGGAAGTGCTTTATCTACTACGATCTCTCGTCGGGCATCCAGATGCGCGAACTCAACAGCGTCAATATAGCCGTTGCGGATGACGAAACGATCACCCTCACTATCGACTGGTACAAAGCCTATGAGGGCGACGAGTACATCGACGAAACGGATATGGACGACGAGGACTTTGTCGGCAAGCTCAATAACGGCAAGCTCGTCGCAAACGGCGTAGCCACCCTTACTATCAACGATTTCTGGCAGAGCGATGAGTTCAAGGACGGTCAGTACGGCTCCGGTGACATCTATGTCGGCGAGGGCTCAAAGGTCTTGTTTGTTCTTATGAGGCCCTGATAATACCGTGCATTCAGCATACTGGAGGATAAATGATTAAACGCAAGATCGAATTCCTTATCTGGTTCCTCGGCACCGACAATACCCGCCTCGCCGGATATGCAGGCTGCTCGGAATCGAATT
The DNA here is from genome assembly GCA_017534595.1 of Ruminococcus sp. Classification (GTDB taxonomy): domain Bacteria; phylum Bacillota; class Clostridia; order Oscillospirales; family Ruminococcaceae; genus FB2012. Next base: position 46,463 of record JAFXVY010000132.1, on the reverse strand, counting down.
TCAGCCGGCTGCGCTCCGGCTCACGCAGGCCCCGCCGCACCAGCCCGACAATAAAGAAGTTCGCCGCTGCGGTATGCGAGCTGGCCGAGGAGAAGGGTCTCACCGAGACTCTCGCTTCGGGCATCGGCTCGGGTACACAGGCCGATGAGCTCCAGAATGCCATAACCGGCTGGCTCTTCGATGACACCATCCCGCCGCCGGAGATCGGCTCCCACTACTCCGATTCGGTAATGTTCGGCGAGAAGCTCGACTCGGTGATGTCCATGGTCAGGCTGAACAACTCCCGCCTGAGCCGCTCGGCGAACGTTGACCCCTCCTATATCAGCAGGATGCGCAGCGGCAGCCGTCTGCCGAAGAACAATCCGCATCTGATAGGCACTATCTGCTCGGTGATCGTTGCCCGCGCGGAGGAGCAGGACAAGCTCCCCGAGCTGCGCATACAGATCGGCTGCGACCCCGACTGCACCGAGCCCGAGCTCTCGAGAAAGCTCTGCTCGTGGCTAATAAGCCGGAGCAGCCCTACCTCTATCGTTGCGGTGAGGCGGCTGGTGGACGCTATCAACTCGGTGCCCGAGCCCCCGTCGCCGAAGCTCCCGTCCTTTGACGAGGTCGCTTCCGACGAGATACTGAACGAGGATTCCGAGCTGTATATAGGCATCGAGGGCGTAAGGAGAAGCACCGTGCGTCTGCTCGGCAGAGCCGCCAGGCTCGGCAGCTGCCGGATGTATTTCTACACCGATCAGGATCTTGAATGGATGCTTGACGATTTCACTCCCAAGTGGTCGTCGCTGATGCAGGAATGTGTGAAGCACAACGTACACTTTACCATCATCCACAACATAGACCGCAGCATAAGCGAGATGATAGAGGGCATAAGCCGCTGGATCCCGCTTTACCTATCCGGGCTGATCGACTCCTATTACTGCACCAAGCGTCAGGGCGAGAGGTTCTGCTGCTCGCTGTATCTCAACGAGGGGCACGAGGGGATCTCGAGCTTCTGCGCAAGAGACTCCGACCGGGAGATACGCTACCACTACTTTGACTCCGAAGAACAGCTCGAGTGCTGCAAGGCGGACTTCGACAAGCTGCTCAGCGACAGCCGCCCGCTGTTCACCATCCGGAAAGGAACTGTCGAGCCGGAGCCCGGCTGCACCGTAATAATGCAGGACGGTCTGCGCTTCTGCATCGGCAGGAGCTCGGTAGTCATCAACAAATTCAGCGACCCGAAGCATCTGAGCTTTATCTTCGAGCATCCGCTGATGTGCAGAGCCTTCAAGGCCTACGCCGAAAGCCTCAACGCCAAACCCCGCACAGCGAAATAATTTATTGGACTAAAAAAGCACTTCCCTTACGGAAGTGCTTTTTTCTGTCCCTATTCAGCCGCTCATTCTGACGTGGTCAAGCTCGGGGACGATGACGCGCTTTATATCAGCGCCGAGACCCTGGAGCTTCCTGTCGATGAGCTCATAGCCGCGCTCTATGAAATGGATGTTCTCCACCTCGGTAGTGCCCTGTGCGGCAAGGCCTGCGATTATCAGCGCAGCACCCGCACGGAGGTCTGTGGCGACTACGGGGGCTCCCTGGAGCGAGCCGGTGCCCTGTATTACGGCAACGGTACCGTCCACGGAGATATCCGCTCCCATTCTCCGAAGCTCGGAAACATACTTGAAGCGGTTTACGAAAATATCATCGGTAACAATGCTCGTGCCCTCTGCAAGAGTGAGCAGAGTCGAGAACTGAGGCTGCATATCGGTCGGGAAGCCGGGATGCGGCATCGCCTTGACAGAGGTCTTTATCAGCGGACCCTCTACCTTTACCTCAACGCTCTCGTCGTTCTCAATAACCGTAACTCCGACCTTTCTCAGCTTTGCGGTTATTGACTCAAGATGCTTGGGGATGACGTTCTTGATGATAACGTCGCCCTTCGTGGCAGCTGCGGCGACCATATAAGTTCCCGCCTCGATCTGGTCGGGGATGATGCCGTAGGTTATGCCCTTGAGATGATCGACGCCCTTGATCTTTATGGAGTCGGTACCCGCGCCGCGGATGTCCGCGCCCATGGAGTTGAGGAAGTTCGCAAGATCGACGATATGCGGCTCTCTTGCGGCGTTCTCGATATAGGTCATGCCCTTTGCTTTAACGGCAGCCATGATCGCATTGATCGTGCCGCCCACGGTGTTGAAATCGAAGTAGATCTGCGAGCCGATGAGATCGTCGGCATAAACGTGTACCTGACCGCTCTCGAGCTCGTTCTTTGCGCCGAGCGCCGAGAACGCTTTGAGGTGCTGGTCGATGGGTCTGTCGCCGAGGTCGCAGCCGCCGGGCATGGCGACGTAGGCGTTATGGAACCTTCCGAGCAGGGTGCCGAGGAAATAGGTGGAGGCTCTCATCGAGCGTGCAAGCTCGTAGGGCACTTCGGGCACCTTGATGCTGCGGGTATCGATGGAAAATACATTTCGCCTCTCAAGCTTAACCTTTGCTCCCATGGAGGAAAGGATCTTGAGACAGATAGTGATATCGCTGATCTCGGGTACGTTCTCGAGGATACAGGGCTCATCGCAGAGGATGGTGGCAGCGACGATAGCGACGGCTGCATTCTTGGCACCGCTTATAGTTACTTCGCCGTGCAGCGGCTTGCCGCCGTTTATCACAAACTTTTCCAAAGTGAACACTCTCCTTGATTCGCGGCGACACTGCCACGTAGTGGGCACGCACTTCCAAACGCGCCTTCGGGAATTTATAGTCACCGGCAGTTCTGCCGATATGATACATCACACGATAGTAATAGTTTATCACAAACGATTGAAAAAATCAATAGTAAAAAAAGCATTTTTCGCATAAAGTGCAAACTTTCTCCGTTTTTTGACATTTTCGTAACCTATTTTTAACCTTTGCAGTCCGAAGGATTGGACTGCTGTAACCACTCAGTAACCATTTTAAGCGAGCCGTAATGTTTTGAGTACAAAAAATTTCTCTTTTGTCCGCAGGACGTAACGTGTCTTACATTTTCCCCGTAATTTTGTTCCCGATTATTCGGGGGTATCCGAAGTTTATGGGTGAATAATTACACAGTTCGATTTTTGACGTCTTTTTCGGAGGCGATAATTTTATTTTCTTGAAACCGTGGGTTCACAAAAAATTTACTTTATCCGACGCCGTGACCTCATACTGCCGGAAAGATACGAAATTTTTCGTAAAAACCGTCCCGAAGGCCGAAAATGCTTGCATTTTCCGACAGGATATGCTATAATAAAATACTGATTAAAATTCAAGGAGAGTATGAAATGATAACAGTATCCGAGCTTACGCTGTCCTTCGGCGGCCAGCTGCTTTTCAAGGACGCGGATCTCAAATTCACTGCGGGCAACTGCTACGGCATCATCGGCGCCAACGGCGCGGGAAAATCCACCTTTCTGCGTATCCTGACCGGTGAGATCGAACCCACCAAGGGCGAGGTGGTCATCGACAAGGGCGTGAGGATGTCCGTGCTGCGGCAGGATCACTTCGCATTCGACGAGTACAACGTGCTCGACACGGTCATCATGGGCAACAAGCGGCTCTATGACATCATGAAGGAAAAGGACGCCCTCTATGCCAAGGAGGATTTCTCCGAGGAGGACGGCGAGCGTGCCGGCGTGCTTGAAAGCGAGTTCGCCGAGCTCAACGGGTGGGAGGCCGAGTCGGATGCCTCCAAGCTCATACAGGGTCTCGGGCTGCCCGAGGAGCTGCTATATGCGCAGATGTCCACCCTGTCGGGCAACGAGAAGGTAAAGGTCCTGCTGGCTCAGGCGCTGTTCGGCAACCCTGACGTCATCCTGCTGGACGAGCCTACCAACCACCTCGATATCGACGCTATCCGCTGGCTGGAGGATTTTCTCTCGGAGTATTTCGGAACGGTGCTGGTAGTGTCCCACGACAGACACTTCCTCAACAACGTCTGCACCCACATCGTCGATATCGACTACACCAAGATCAAGATGTATGTCGGCAACTACGAGTTCTGGTATGAGTCCTCGCAGCTGATGCAGAGGCTCATCAAGCAGCAGAACCGCAAGGCCGAGGAAAAGATCAAGGAGCTGCAGGAGTTCATCAACCGCTTCTCGGCGAACAAGTCGAAGTCGCGTCAGGCGACCTCCCGCCGCAAGCTGCTGGACAAGCTCACCGTCGAGGAGATGCCGGCGTCTTCGAGGAAATACCCCTACATCGGCTTTGAGATGGACAGAGAGCCCGGCAAGGAGATCCTCCGCGTTGAGGGGCTCACCAAAACCGTTGACGGCGAGAAGCTGCTCAACAACATCACCTTCACCCTTGCCCGCACCGATAAGGTAGCCTTCATAGGCGAGAGCGAGCAGGCGATAACGGCGCTGTTCGAGATCCTTGCCGAGCAGGACGAGGACTACGAGGGCAACATAAAGTGGGGCTCCACCACCTCCCGCTCCTACTTCCCCAAGGACAACTCCGCTTTCTTCAACGGCTGCGATATGACGATCGTTGACTGGATCAGGCAGTATTCCACAGGCGAGGTGACGGACACCTTCCTGCGGGGCTTCCTCGGGAAGATGCTCTTCTCGGGCGACGAGATCTACAAGAAGGTAGAGGTCCTCTCGGGCGGAGAAAAGGTGAGATGTATGTTCTCGCGGATGATGCTGTTCGGCTCGAACGTGCTGCTGCTCGACAGGCCGACCAACCACCTCGACCTTGAGTCCATCACCGCTGTCAACAACGGCCTCAGAGACTTCAAGGGAGTGGTGATCTTCGCATCCCACGACCATGAGATCATGCAGACTGTGGCCAACAAGATAATCGAGATCACCCCCGACGGCTGCATCTGCCGCGAGGGCACATACGAGGAATATCTCGAGTTCAGACGTGAGCGCGGGATGAAGTCGTTTATAGAGTAAAACACAAAGAGGTACCATGGAAGAAGAGATCATCACAGCAGAAGCGGCAGAGCCCGCAGAGCAAACGCAGCCGGAGCAACCCGCAGAGGAACAGCCCGCCGCCAAAAAGCCTAAGAAAAAGCACCGCATCTTTCTTGCAGTGCTCTGGGCTGTCACGCTCATTTTTGCTGCGGGGGCAGGCGTTTCGGCTTACGCCGTCAGCGTGCTGCGGGATAAGGAGAAGAGCTGCGAGGCTACCGTTCTCCCCGAAGGTCTCACCGCCGAGGGTACCGTGAGAAAATACTTTGAATACTGGAACGCCGGCAACAACACAGGCATGAAGCTCGCCGCCCTGCCGGACGTCAACATACCCCGCGAGGGCACAGGTGCCTTTGTCGCCGGACTTTGCTGGTTCTGTGATATAAGCCTCGACCGCTGCGAGGAGCTTCATGAGAAAGCCGAGGGCTACGAGGGCTGCTATGAGAGCGCCGTGGTGTCGGTGGACTTCACCTACGAAAAGAGCTTCGGCTTCGGTGACGGGACCATACCCGAAAAGAATACCAACTGGGAGTTCTGCCTCGCTAAGATCAACGAGGGAGATCCCTACCGCATCATAGAAGTAAAACGGCAGGACGGAGGTGAGAGCCCGTGAATGTCAACCGAATAACCACTGTGCTCGCTGCTGCGGCGATGATGTTCACCGCTCTTTCCGCCGGCAGGATGTTCGGCGACGAGCATCAGATCAGGAGCATGGCTGAGGATATCTCATCCTCGTCGCAGGCGGCGGTATTCCCGGCAGCTGCGGCAGCTTCGGCTTCGGCAGCCGTGACCGTCACCACCGCGCAGACCGTCACCACAACAGTACCGACTGCCGCGACTTCGGCGTCCTCTGCTGCATCCGCAAAGACCACGACCGCAAAGACCACGGTGAAGTCGGTTTCGGAGACGGCTGAATCTGTCTCCGAGGCGGAAGAACCCGTGCCCGACACCCCGCCGGAGACATCCTCCGAAACGGAGACTTCGGCCACCACGACCGCTCCCCCGCAGACCACAACGACTGCCACCACGACCGCGCCTCCCGAGCCGGAGCGTGAGATCATCAACTACACCCAGCAGAAAGCCATGTGGGTATCGCTCTTTGAGCTTGAGCGTATGCTTGCCGGCAGAACGGAATACTCCTTCCGCACGGCATTCTCCGAGCTCTGCGCCAACTGCCGGGATATCGGCATCAACACCCTTTATGTCCATGCAAGGCCGACAGGCGTGACCTTCTACGATTCCTCGCTGTTCCCGTGGTCGGCGGACATCACAGGCACCCTCGGCGCGAGACCGGCCTTTGACCCGCTGAGCATAGCCGTCGAGCTCGCTCACGGCTACGGGCTTTCGATCCATGCGTGGATAAACCCCTACCGTGCCCCGACGCCCGCAGAGATCAAGGCGTCCCCGAACACGAGCATAGTAAAGAAATGGTACAGCGACCCGGCGAAGTATCCCGAGTATGTGACATACGTCGAGAGCACGAGATGGTGCTGGATGAACCCGGGCATCCCGGATGTCAGGACGGTCATAGCCATGAGCGCCGCGGAGATCGTGAAGAACTACGAGGTAGACGGGATACACATAGACGACTACTTCTACCCGACGACGGAGACCGGCTTTGACGATGAGACCTACGCGAAGTACGGCGGCGGGCTAAGCCTTTCGCAGTGGCGGCTTCGCAACTGCACGCTGACGGTAAAGGCGATATACAATGCCGTCAAGGATGTGGACCCTGACCTTGTCTTCGGCATAGCGCCGCAGGGCAACTACGAGAACAACTACAACTATATGTACGCAGACGTAGCGCTCTGGCTTTCGCAGCCGGGGTACTGCGACTATCTGGCACCGCAGTGTTATTTCAGTTACGAGCAGGCGCAGAAGCCGTTTGCCGAGACGATGACGATGTGGGCGAGCCTTCCGCGGGACAAGAGCGTATCGCTTGTGATAGGGCTTGCGCCGGCGTTCATCTGGGAGCGTGAAGATTTCTACTCGATGAACGGGATCACGGCATATCAGATCAACAACTGTTTTGCCAGCGGCGCGGGGATAGCGTTATTCCGGTACGACAGTTTATACGATCCGCCGGTGAACGATCCGAGCCGGGCGGCATGGGAGATCGCGGCGATAAAGAAGGTACTCGAGCAGCAATAAGACCAAAACGCGAAGCAAAATGGGATTAAGGGGGAAGCTTCCCCCAATTTCTTCCGAGTTTATTCGAGGAAGAAATTTCCCCTCTTTTGCTTCGCGTTTTGGTCTTTTCTTTTCTGCGCGCGCCTTACGGCAGCGCTATCTTCGGCAGATGCGATATGATGTCTTCCTTCATGCGGATGACTTCCCGCCTCGCCGCCTTCGCAAAATCATGAGGATCACATTCCTCTTTCTTGTATGCACACATTACCGCCCTTGAGGAGTTTACTATCGCTCCGAGGCCGTTCGCGTCAAAGCCCTTCGCTACTCCCTCGGCTCCGCCGCCCTGCGCACCGTAGCCCGGGACAAGGAAAAAGGTGTGAGGCAGCGCCTTGCGCATTTCGCCCAGCTGCTCCGGATAGGTCGCGCCTACGACTGCTCCTACGCCGCTGTAACCGTATTTGCCCGGTACCTCGGCGCCCCATTTCTCACACATATCGCCCATCGTGGCATATACAGTCTTGCCCTCTTCGATCGAGAGATCCTGCAGCTCGCCCGAGCTCTTGTTAGAGGTCTTCACCAGCACAAAGATACCCTTGTCATACTCCTTGCACTTCTCGATCAGCGGCGAGATGCCGTCAGTTCCGAGATAGCCGTTGACGGTCAGAGCATCCGCTCCGAATGCGGGTATAAGCTCCCCGCAGACGTCCGTAAAGCCGAGGTGCGCGGTGGCATAGGCGTCCATGGTGGCGCCGATGTCGTTTCTCTTGCCGTCGGTCATGACGAACATACCCTTGCTCTGGGCGTATTCTATGGTCTTGTAAAGGGTCTTGACGCCCTCGTAGCCGTACATCTCGTAATATGCAGCCTGGGGCTTGATCGCGGGACAGATATCGTGTATCTCGTCGATGATCTCCTTGTTGAACTCAAGTATCGCCTTGGCTGCGGCCTTGAGGTTCTTGCCGTACTTCTTGACCTTCTTCTCAACGATATACCCGGGCACATACTCGAGCCTCGGGTCGAGGCCGACCACAGAGGGGTTCTGTGTCTTAACTATGTTTTCTATCAGTCTGTCGAATGACATGGTAGTCCTCCTATTTTATTTATTCCTCCCGGACAGCTCACAGCTCATAGACTATCTTTCCGCCGCAGATCGTGCAGACGTTCCTGCCCTTGAGGCGTTCGCCCTTGAACACGGTATTCTTGCTCTTTGAGTGGAGCTCCGCGGGGATGACCTCCCACTCGAGCTCCGGGTCGAAGATGCAGAGGTCTGCTTCGGCGCCCTCCTGTATCCTGACCTCGGGCAGCCCGAGGATACGCCTCGGGTTCACCGACATCAGCTCCGCGAGCCTTGAAAGGCTCAGCTTGCCGGTATGGTAAAGCTTGGTCAGCGTTACTGCCAGCGAGGTCTCGAGCCCGACCACTCCGTTGGGAGCCTTTTCAAAGTTGGCCTTTTCATCGGCGGTATGGGGAGCGTGGTCGGTGATGATGCAGTCGATCGTGCCGTCGAGCACAGCCTCCTCCACCGCGGCTCTGTCCTTCTCGGTACGCAGCGGCGGGGACATACGGTAGTCCGCGTCGCGGGTGAGCAGCTTCTCATCGGTATAGGTGAAGTAATGGGGCGCGGTCTCGCAGGTGACCTTGACGCCGTCGCGCTTCGCGGCTCTGATGATGTTCACCGAGCCGTAGGTGGAAACGTGGCAGATATGGATCCTTGCGCCGCAGGATGCGGCAAGCGCTATCTCTCTTGCGGTGATATAGTCCTCGCTGGCTCTGTCCATGCCTCTGACACCGAGCCTTCGGGAGATCTCGCCCTTATTGATTATCCCGCCGTTGATGATCTCGAGATCCTCACAGTGGGATGCTATGAGCAGGCCGTTCTCCACCGATCTTTCAAGCGCCTGACGCATGAGCTCGGCGCTCGGCACCGGCTTGCCGTCGTCGGAGATCGCGGTGATCCCGGCGGCCTTGAGGGACTCATAGTCGCAGAGCTCCTTACCGTCCATACCCTTTGTCACGCAGGCATAGGGATGTACCCTGATACCCGTCTGGCGGCCCTTCTCGATGACATATCTCACAGCGTCGAAACTGTCGATCGGGGGCTTTGTGTTGGGCATACAGGCAACGCCGGTAAAGCCGCCGGCCTTAGCGGCCGCAGCACCGGTGATGATATCCTCTTTATGGGTGAGCCCGGGATCGCGGAAATGGACGTGCATATCGAACAATCCGGGTACTGCGGTGAGCCTTCCCCTGCCGTCTATGACGCGGTCGAAGTAGCCCTCGCAGCTTCCGATGCGGCTGATAACGCCGTCGGTCATGAGTATATCCGTGACGCAGTCGAGCCCGCAGCCGGGATCGACCGCGCGGATATCCTTAAGCAGTATCTTCATTACAAGCTCCGCTCTCGCTTACTTATTCTTTGCCTCGAACTTCTTGCCCTTCGAGTAGAGGTCAAGGGTCTTCTCAGGCATCTTGGCGTTCACGATCTTGCCCTCGGTATTGCTTCCGGCCTTCTTGATAAGGAAGGTGCAGACAGGAGCATCCTTGAGCTCATACTTCTTCTTGTAGTCGATATTGTTATCCTTGAGATTGGAATAGGTGATCTGAGCGAAGCAGAAAAGTCTTACATAATCATTGAAGGACTCCTCATGCTGACCGGGGAACATGAACAGCTTGATAAGGTCTCTGTCCTCATTGATCCTGTAGAAGCCCTCGGCCTCAACGGTATCGCTGGAAAGAATGCTGACCTTGAACTTGCCGTTCTCGTCGAACTCAAGCTTGGTATCGCTGTCGGGATCCTCCCAGGCGCCTGTGATGAGCAGACGGCTCTCGCTGCCGAGCTCGGTATTGGGGGAGCTGAACACATAGCTTCCGATTATGATACCGCATACGACAAGGACGATGAAGAGAAGAACAAGAAAGATCTGAAGAATTCTTTTAGCCATTTCAATTTACCTCTTTTACGATAATCTATGTCAGAGCGAAAGCTCAGCCCTGCTTGAGTATAGCGCCGGTGTTGGCGGATGTGACGAGAGAAGCATATCTTGCGAGATAGCCTGTGGTGATCCTCGGCTCACGCGGCTGCCACTTGGCTTTCCTTGCGGCAAGCTCCTCGTCGGAGACCTTCACGTTGATCTTGTTGGCGGGTATATCTATCGAGATGATATCTCCCTCCTCGATCAGGGCGATAGGTCCGCCCACCGCAGCCTCGGGTGAAACGTGGCCTATGGAGGCGCCCCTCGTAGCGCCGCTGAAGCGTCCGTCGGTGATGAGAGCTACCGATGAGCCGAGACCCATTCCCGCGATGGCGGAAGTCGGGTTGAGCATCTCTCTCATACCGGGGCCGCCCTTGGGACCCTCATAGCGGATGACCACAACGTCGCCGGCATTTATCTTGCCGCCTCTGATAGCTGCGATAGCGTCCTCCTCGGAGTCGAAGACTCTTGCGGGACCCTCATGCACGAGCATCTCGGGAGCCACAGCCGAACGCTTTACCACGCAGCTGTCGGGGGCGATGTTGCCTCTGAGCACTGCGATGCCGCCGGTCTTGGAATAGGGATTGTCGAGCGGCCTGATGACCTCGGGATCCTTATTCACAGCGCCCTTGATGTTCTCGCCGACGGTCTTGCCGGTAGCGGTCAGGCAGTCGGTATTGAGCAGCCCGGCCTCGGCGAGCTCGTTCATTACGGCGTAAACTCCGCCGGCCTCGTTGAGATCCTCCATATAGGTATGACCCGCAGGAGCGAGGTGGCATACATTCGGCGTCCTCGACGAGATCTCGTTTGCCACATCGAGGTTGAGCTCGATCCCGCACTCATGAGCGATAGCGGGAAGGTGGAGCATCGAGTTGGTGGAGCAGCCGAGAGCCATATCAACGGTGAGGGCGTTCATGAACGCCTTTTCCGTCATGATGTCGCGGGGACGGATATTCTTTCTGTAAAGCTCCATTACCTGCATACCTGCAAGCTTTGCGAGCTTGATCCTTTCGGAGTAAACGGCGGGGATGGTGCCGTTGCCTCTCAGACCCATACCGAGCACCTCGGTCAGGCAGTTCATGGAGTTGGCGGTATACATACCCGAGCAGGAGCCGCAGGTCGGGCAGACCTTGTTCTCGAACTCCTCGACGTCCTCGGCGGTGAACTTGCCGGCATCGTAGGAGCCCACAGCCTCGAACATACTCGAGAGGGATCTCTTCTCGCCCTTGACATGGCCTGCGAGCATCGGGCCGCCAGACACGAACACGGTGGGCACGTTCACTCTTGCGGCTGCCATAAGCAGGCCGGGAACGTTCTTATCGCAGTTGGGGATCATAACGAGCGCATCGAAGTGGTGAGCCAGCGCCATGCACTCGGTAGAGTCGGCGATGAGGTCGCGGGTAACGAGGGAATACTTCATGCCCTGATGACCCATAGCGATACCGTCGCAGACCGCGATAGCGGGGAACATTATCGGGGTGCCGCCCGCCATGGCCACGCCGAGCTTTACGGCATCGACCAGCTTGTCGATATTCATGTGCCCGGGGACGATCTCGTTATAGGAGGAAACGATACCTACCAGCGGTCTCTTCATTTCCTCTGCGGTCAGACCCAGTGCGTTGAACAGCGATCTCTGCGGAGCCTTGTCTACTCCGTCACAGAAATAGTTTTTATTTTCCATATCCGTCCTACCTCCGAATAATCATTTATGGGACAGCCCGAGGAACGCAGCGCCGATTATGCCGGCATCGTTGCCGAGCTTGGCGATGACGATCTCGGTGTTCTTGCTCGAGTTCTTGGTGTAGATCTCCTTGGCCACCAGCTCCTTGAGGGGCAGCAGCAGAGGATCTCCCTCGTTGCACACGCCTCCGCCGATGCAGAGCACATCCGGCTGGAAGATGTTTATGGTATTGGCGATGCCGCAGGCGAGATAGCGGATGTACTTGTCAACTACCTCCTTGCCCGACTTGTCGCCGGCGCGCATGGCGTTGAATGCCGTTCTTGCGGATACCTTGCCGTCCTCGTCGTTCATCTTCCACATTACCGAGCCCTTGTCGGCGAGCATAGCCTCGCGGGTCATCCTGATAAGGCCGGTAGCCGAGGAGAACACCTCAAAGCAGCCCTTGCGCCCGCAGGTACACTCGGGGCCGTTGGGGTCGATGACGGTATGACCGATCTCGGCGCCCGCGAAATTGAAGCCCGAGTAGATCTTCTTGTTGATGATGATGCCTCCGCCCACGCCGGTGCCGAGGGTGATGCAGACAGCGTCGTTGGCGCCCTTCGCGGCACCTGCCACGAACTCACCGTAGGCGGCTGCGTTGGCGTCGTTCTCGACATAGCAGGGCTTGTCGATATGGGTCTGCATCAGCTTCACAACGGGGAAGTTGAGGAAGCCGAGGTTGTTGGAATATTCGATGATACCGGTCTCGCTGTTGGCGGTGCCGGGGGTGCCGATGCCGACAGACTCAATCTGACTGAGGGTCAGGCCTGCCTTCTCGACAGCTTCAAGAGCGACCTTTGCCATATCTGCGCAGATCTCCTCCGCGGGTCTCGGCAGATTGGTCTTGCAGGAGGTCTTTGCGACGATCTCGAAATCCTCGCTGACTACTCCCGCCTTGATATTGGTGCCGCCGAGGTCTATGCCTATGTAGTATTTCATAGCTTTTCTTCCTTTGCTTAAAATTTGTCTATTCTTGTGAGGACCGCTTTGCACTTGCCGTTCACGGCAAATCTGCCCGTACCGGCTGTCACGAAGATGCTGTCGCCCTTTTTGAACGGCGTATCTCCCGCTGTCCCCTCACCCTCGAGGATGAGCAGATCGAGAAAACTCGTCCCGTCCGCTTCGAGCTCTGCCATGCCGCCGATATCCAGCGCATAGACGGTGAAGTACTCGCAGCGTGCAAGGAGCTTTGAGGTCCAGCCCTCATGCTGCTCCGCGGGGGTATCGGGATACTGCTTTGCCGGAGCGAGCACGGTGACGTCCTGCGCCTTTTCGACGTGCAGCTCCCGGGGCTTGCCGTCCTTGCCGACCCGCCCGTAGTCGTAGATGCGGTAGGTGGTGTTTGAATTCTGCTGGATCTCCGCGATCAGTATACCCTTGCCGATAGCGTGGAGCGTACCGGCCTCGATGAAGAACACATCTCCCTTATGCACGGGGACGTTGTTCGTAACCTCGAGCAGGGTGTTGTTCCCGATCCTCTCGGCGAACTCCTCCTTGGAGATCTCGTGCTTGAAGCCGTAGAGCAGCTCGGCGCCCGGATCGCAGTCAACGACGTACCACATCTCGGTCTTGCCGTACTCCCCCTCGACGCGCTGAGCGTACTCGTTATCGGGGTGTACCTGCACCGAGAGATTGTCCTTGGCGTCTATGAGCTTGATGAGTATGGGGAAATCCTCAAACCTTTCGCAGTTTGTCCCGAGGACAGCTCTGCCGTGCCTTTCGATATACTGCCTGAGCGTGAGCCCCACATCCTCGCCGTCGGCGACGACGCTGTCTCCGTCCTTATGGCAGGAAAGCTCCCAGCTTTCGGCGATCTTGTCGAAGTCACAGTCCTTGCCGAAATCATCCCGCAGGCGGGTGCCGCCCCAGATATAATCCTTGAAAGCAGGTCTGAGTCTGATGATTGCCATATATTTCCTCCTTGTCTGATATTATATACTTAGTCCATTTTATATTATAACATAATCAAAACGGCTATGTCAATAAAAAAGTGTGACATTTACAAAGAAAAATTCAAAAATTTAATCAATGAGTGCAGATCCGCCGGAAAAGCCGGTCTCCGAACTGCAAAAAAGGCGCCGGCACCCCCCTGATATCCGGGGGTGCGGCACCCTTGAAGTTTTTCTGCGCCGAACAGTATCCCATATCAGTCCAGCGCGATTATCTCTTTGTAAAACTCGGTGTAGTCCGAGCGCTTCTCCTGAGTGAAGGCGATAGCGCTCCTCGGATGGCGGTTGAGGATCCCGGTCATCATGTACTGCAGGTCATAGCCCCAGACAACGCCCTGCTCCTTGAGGGGGAGCATCTGATCCTCGATGAACTTGATAACGGGGTATACGTTGTACTTCGGGTTCTTTAAGAAGGAAAGCAGCAGCTCCATGGCGCAGTTGCCGGCTCCCCTGCCCATCCCGCAGTAGGTTGCGTCGAGCCAGTCAACGCCGTCGCCGACAGCCTCGATGGTATTGGCAAAGGCAAGCTGCTGATTGTTGTGAGCGTGGATGCCCACCTTCTTGCCGTACTTCTCGGCGAACTCGCAGAACATCTCCGCAAGACGCTGTATCTGCTCGGGGTAGAGCGAGCCGAAGCTGTCCACGATATAGAACACATCCACCGGCGACTGCCCGAGGATATCGAGTGCAGCCTGGAGATCGCCCTCTCTGGCATTGGAGATAGCCATGATGTTGCAGCTGACCTCGTAGCCCTTCTTCTTGGAGTCCTCGATCATATCCACCGCCGTGGGTATGGTGTGCAGGTAGGTCGCCACGCGGATAAGGTCTATCGGGCTCTCCGAGCGCTCGATGATATCCTGCTTGTAGCGGCAGCGCCCGACGTCGGCCATTATGGCGATCTTGAGATCGGTGTTGTTCTCGCCGACTACCGAGCGGATAAACTCGTCGTCGCAGAACTTGCACTTGCCGAACTTGTTCTCGTCGAACAGCTCTCTGTCAGCCTTATAGCCGAACTCCATATAATCAACGCCTGCGCGCAGGTTTGCAAGATAAAGTGCCTTCACGAACTCCTCGCTGAAATAGAAGTCATTGACCAGTCCGCCGTCGCGCAGGGTCGCGTCAACGACCTTGATATCGGGTCTGTAATTGAGGAGCTTGGAGATTTCCTTCATATCATCATTTCCTTTCTGTTTCGCGCTTTTAAGTTTTAACGCTTTAAAGTAAATCTATCGGCAGGTTTTATTATATCACAGCGCCGGGATTTTGTCAAACGAAAAATCGTTAATTTTTTATGACAGCCGCCCGCACTCTCAACAAATGCGGGCAGCCGTATATCCTTGTTTATCCGATATCGTACATCGACATCGCCATCAGAATGCCTCCGACGATGCCGTGCAGGTCTGCGATGAGGTCGGGGTGATTCTCGGTGACAAACTCGGCGTCGCCGTTCTTGGCCGCCTCCTCAAGCTCCCTTGCCTTGTCCGAGAGGCGCTGCGCTCCGATAGTCTTTGAAGCGCTCTTGAGCGAGTGGACATACACCCTGTATTTCTCGAGATTGTGCTGGGCGAGGCTGCGCTCGAGGCCCAGCTCCCGCTCGTCGGCACCGGCGGCGAAGTCGCTGAGCATCTCGGCATAGAAGCCGGTATCGTTCATGCAGTACTTCATGCCTATCGCCGTATCGAGCCCGCCGACCTCTACCATCGCGAGGAAGCCGAACATCTTGTCCTTCTTCTCGTCCTCGGTGAGCTCCTGACCCTCCGGGCGCTTGTCCTCGGTATGCTCACAGAGCTTGTATTCGGTATCCTCCCTGAGTATGCCGAGCATTATCTCTGCGAAGCGCTCGTCGAACTGCGTGCCCTTGCAGCGCTCGAGCTCACGGGCTATATACGCCTGCCCGAAGATGCCGTGATAGCTCCTGCGGGAGCTCATGGCGTCGTAGGCATCGGCAACGGCGATTATACGCGCCTCCTCGGGGATATTATAGCCCGAGAGCCCGTCGGGATAGCCGGTGCCGTCAAATCGTTCGTGATGCCACCTTGCCCCGACCGCCAGCTTGGGCATCTCGGTGATGTTCTTGAGTATGTCAAAGCCCTTCATCGGATGGGTCTTGATGATATCGAACTCCTCGTCGGTCAGCTTGGTGGGCTTGTTGATGACCGCGTCGGGTATGCCGATCTTGCCGACGTCGTGCAGCAGACCCATCATATAGATCTCCTCCTGAGCCTGCTCGGAATAGCCGGCTCTTGCGGCGATCATCCTTGAATACTCCGCCACGCGGTTGGAGTGGCCGTTGGTATAGCTGTCCTTCGCGTCGATAGTGCCCGCGAGGGTCTTGACTATCTGCATGGAAAGGCGCTCGTTCTTCTCGTGCTCCTTCATCATCTCGGAGGTCATGCGCTTGACCTCGCTTTTGAGGTCTGTCTGGAGCCTGACGAGCTCTATGGTATTGCGGGCTCTCATCAGCAGCACGCTTGCCACGAAGGGCTTGAGCACGAAATCCATGGCTCCCTCGAGCAGCGCCTTGACCTCGCTGTCGGCATCGGTGTCGGCAGTGAGGAATATGACCGGCAGGTCGCGGGTATCCCGCGCCGCCTTGAGCCTTCTTATCGTCTCAAAGCCGTCGATGCCCTCCATGTGCAGGTCGAGCAGTATCAGATCGGGCCTTACGGTCTTGACATAGTCAAGCAGCTCCTCTCCCGAGGAAAGGCAGTCCACCTCATAATTGTTTGCCGTCAGTATCCGTTCGGCGGACTTGAGCACAGAGCGGTCGTCGTCAACAACGGTAATGCGGTAAGCCATTATCTTCTCCTTATCTGCCCGCCTTTGCGAGCGCCTCCGATACGTCTGCGGGACGGAGCGGCTTGGGTATGCAGCAGACCGCTCCGAGCTGCTCTGCACGCTGTCTGACCTCATCGGTCAGCGTGCCTGTCATCAGGCAGACCGGGGTATCCCCGGCAGAGGGCAGCTCCCGTATTTTTGCGAGTGTCTCAAAACCGTCCATTACGGGCATCTCCACATCGAGCAGCACGAGGTCGTAGCTGCCGGAAGCGAGCTCGGCTACGCCTGCCTCCCCCGACTCCGCCGCCGCGGACTCCGCGCCCAGCTTCTTGCAGATCATCCCCGCCATCCTGCGGATCATCGAATCGTCGTCTATGATAAGCACCCTACTCATTGTTCAACACTCCTCTGATATTCTCTGTCAGCTTGGTGTAAAGCTCGCGGAACTCGGGATGCTTCCTGCGGACGAGCTCCGCATCGCCGTCGCGGGCTGCAAACTCGAGCTCCCTTGCCCTGTCGGAGACAACGTCCGCTCCGACGGTCTTGGCTGCGCTCTTTACGCTGTGTACATTTATGCGGTAGCTGTCGAGATCCTGCTTCTCAAAGGCCTCATCCAGCAGCGGGAGCTTGTCAGCCTCTGCGAAATCGGCAAGGGTCTCGAGATAAAATTCCTTTGAATCCATGCAGTAGCCCAGACCCTCGAGGACGTTGAGCTCGGGGCAGATGCTCCTGATGCGGACGAGCTCCTCCTGAGTGAAGCTGTCCTCGTCCTCCGGGGCGGCCTCCTCGTGCTTTGCGGCGGGAGCCGTATTCTCCGTGAACTGCTGCTTTTCCTCCGGGATGTATTTCATCAGGCACTTTTCCAGCGCCCCGACCTCGATAGGCTTGGTGAGGTAATCCGCGAAGCCCGCTGCGAGGTAGGTCTCCTTAGCGCCGACTATGGCGTTGGCGGTCAGTGCGATGACGGTGGTATGCTCGTCGGTGAGGTTTTCCTCCCTGATCTTCGCAAGCGTCTCGATACCGTCCATCTTGGGCATCATGTGGTCGAGGAAGACGATGTCGAAATGCTGCTCCCTGAGTATCTCTATGGCCTGATAGCCGGAGCCCGCGCTCACGGGAACGATCCCGTAGATCTTCATAAGGCTCGAAGCCACCTTGAGGTTCATATCGTTGTCGTCAACGACAAGGATCCCGGCGTCGGGGGCAAAGAGATGCTTGCCGCCGAAGAGATCCTCCTCCGGCAGAGCGCTCCTGAGATCCTCGCCGATAGGCTCTGCGCTGACTATCTCCTGCCGCAGCCGGAAGCTGAAGGTCGAGCCCTCACCGTAGACGCTCTTGACCTCGAGCTTGGAGCCCATCATGTCAAGCAGGCGGGTGACTATCGACATACCGAGGCCGGTTCCCTCGATATTGCGGTTGCGCTTTTCCTCGAGCCTCCTGAAGGACTCGAACAGCGCACCCATATCCTCCTCTTTGATGCCTATGCCGGTATCGGTGACCTCGACATAGAGGCCGATGCTGTCCTCGGTGCGGTCCTCGCCCCTGAACACCAGCTTGACCGAGCCCTTCTCGGTATACTTGACGGCGTTGGTGAGCAGGTTCGACACCACCTGCTTGATACGCACATCGTCGCCCCTGAGCACCGACGGCAGCGAGCTGTCGGCGATGACGGTGAAGGTGAGCTTCTTTTCCTCGGCTCTCGTTCTTATTGAAGCGTCGATATCGTTTATCAGCACTGAGGTGCTGTACTCCGCGGGGATGATCTCCATTTTGCCGTCCTCGATCTTGGAGAAGTCGAGGATGCTGTTTACAAGGGTCAGCAGGCTGCGCCCGGCGCTGCGGATATTGAGCGAATACTCTCTGATATCCTTATCGGTGCTCTCGCGCATTATCATCTCGTTCATTCCGAGCACGGCGTTTATAGGCGTTCGTATCTCGTGGGACATCTGCGCGAGGAAGCTGCTCTTGGCGCCGTCGGCGGCGATGGCAGCGTCCGCAGACTCCTTGAGCTTGGCATTTGCCGCCTCCTGGAGCCTTATGAGGCTGGTCATGATCTTATAAACGAGCACTATGCAGGAGCCCAGCACCACTATGCAGACGATGGCATAGATGAAAACAGAGCCGTAATTCGTCCAGACGGGGCTCACATAGTAGACTAAGAATTTCGAGTCCTCGTTGCGCATGGCGATCAAGGTCTTGAAGGAATCGTCGTAGTCCTTTATCAGCGAGACATCCTCGCCGTCCACGGCCGCCGACTTATAGGGCAGCTCGAGGATATTCTTCGAGCTGTTCACGGACATCTGATAGGAGCCGTAGGGGTGGTTGAGGATCACGCCCTTGGAATCGGTAAGGAAGGCATAGCCGTCGTCGGTATAGCTGCTGCCGAGGATGTCCACGAGCTTATCCATATAGAAGTCGATGCCGAAGCAGCCGATGAACTCGCCGGTGCGGTTGCTGCGCACCACCTGCGCTATCGTAACGCAGTAGTAGTTCGTCTGCTCGTCGTAGTAGGGCGAGCTGACGGCCCAGCCGCGGTCGGAGCTCATGAGCTCCTTGTACCAGTCTCTGTCCTCTACGTGCCAATCCTCGTCCGGCTCCCAGCCGGTGTTCATGACGACGGTATGCGAGGCGTCGGGGTTGGCCATATAGCAGGCCGAGATCTCCGGATATTCATCCGAGAGCCCGCTGAGCAGCTCAACGGCGCCCTCATAATCGACGAGCAGCTCGGGATATGCCGCAAAGAGCGAGGAGAACATTTCGAGCACGCTTCTCTGGTTCGAGATCCAGCTCGAGAGCTTCTGATCGTACTGGGAGACCGTTCTCTGCATACGGCTCTTGCCGTATCGGGCAGCGGCGGTGATGCTGATGTAAAGGCTCACCGCGAGCACCAGCATGAGCGCCGCAAGTATGATGAAGCGGTAGTGGCGGCTGACCTTGATCTCGTTGCGCTGCCTGAGCTTGGCGATCTTTTCCTTTTGCTTCTCGCGGATGCCGCTGTTGTACTGTGCCAGCTCGCCCACGGCATAGCTGAGCTTTCCGCCAGCCTCGCGGATGCTCTCGAACTCCTGCTCATAGTCGGCGGAGTGTCTGACGTTCTCAAGGCTCGAGCCCCGGGTTATGCGCTGCAGCGGCTCCTGTATGCGGGCGGTCATGTCCGAGATATACTCGGCGTTCTCTTCAAGAGCCTCCTCCGCACGCCTTGCCTTGCGGGAGCTTGCATTGTACATGAATATCAGGAAGCCGATCATCAGCAGCGAAACTATGACCATGGCTATGACCTGGATGTAGGAGTTGTAGTAAAGCGACCAGTTGTTCTCGCCGACGATCAGGTACCAACCGAAGTCGGAACGGGCGGCAAAGAGGTTCTCGCCCTGCCTGCTGGTGGACACCGACTTGTCACTCGAGCGTATCAGCGAGAAGATGCTGGAATAATCCGGCATCTCGGAAACAAGGTTCTTTCCGATGAGCGTTTCGTCGGTGCTGCCGGCGATGATGCCCTCATCGGTGACTATGAAGGCCACACGCTCCGAGCCGAGGGCCATCTGCGTGATATGCTGCTGGATGCTGCTCATGGTGTAGTCGGTGGCAACGACGGTAGCGTTGTCGGTGAGCATCACCGAGACTGTATAGCAGATATTGCCTGTCAGGGCATCGACGTAGGGGTCGGCAACAAAGGGCTCACCGGGGGTCTTTGCGGCGCCGGTATACCAGCTGCGCTTGGAGGGCTGATAATCCTCGGGGGCGTCGAAATCGGGGATGATGAACCAGTCCTTGCCCGCGATATAGACATTGTAGGCACCGCCGGCGGGGTCTGCGAGCTCGCGTGCCTTCCTCTCATATATGTAGCTTTTGAGTTTTTCCTTGTCGGAGAGATACCGCTGCACCTCGGAGGAAAACCGGACGGTATTTATCTTGGCGTCGTTTATGGTCTCCTCAAGCTCCCCGCAGACCGCCTCGAGCCGGTTCATGCCGGCTTCGTTAGCCTGCCTTGAGGTCAGCCTGAACACAAGTATTATCTGTGCAGCCGTGGCCGCAAGAACTATAAGCACAACGATGAGTATGATCAACCCGGTTCGTCTGCTTTTCTTCATATTGAAGCACTTCCTTGAAAAAAGCTCTATTTAGTTTATTATATCACATATTTCATAAATTGTAAAGGATATACTGATAATATCCCCAATTTTTTCCGGAGTTCTTTGTTTTGGCTAACAAAAAATCTGCATTTTCAACATATTTTTTTCACAAGTGCTTGAAATTTTGATAAATGTATGTTATAATAACAAAAGTACAGCACACAAATTTTCGGTTTGTGCTGTGTTACGGTCAAAGAACGGGGGTAAGAATATGAAGCATTTGTCAATCCGCTACATAAGCGACGTCGATTTCAGGGTTAAGCTCGACAAGATACTCAGCGAGTATAAGAGCGGGCAGTACAGCAGCATACTGTTCCACATATACAGCGGCGTCAACGACGAAAAGCTGCTCATGAGCATTTCGGGGAAGATAGGCGATCTGTTTGAGACAGATAATATAGTCGGCTCTATCTCCGCCGGTGAGATCAAGAACGGCAGGCTCATGGACAGAGGCGTGCTCGTGTCCGTTATGATGTTCGAGTCGGCGGAGATCAAGGTCTTCCGCTTTGAGAACGCTTCGGGCTCGGAACAGGATATCGGCAAGCAGATCCGTTCTATCGCCGCCAGCACCACCGACTGCAAGGCTCTCGAGCTCATGCTCCCCGGAACAAATCTGCATACCCGTCTGCTCTTTGAGGAAGTCAGCAGGTGCCGCCGCGGCATACAGGTCTTCGGCGGATATGCCGGCGGTCATTCGATGGAGTCCTCCGAGCATTTCGTGTTCGACCGCACCGGCCTTTACGGCGACCTGATCTTCCTTATCACCTATGCTGGCGCAGAGCTGCACGTTTCCGTTGACAAGAGCGTCGGCTGGCAGACTCTCGGCGTACCGTTCAGCGTAACGAAGGCCGACGAGAACCGCCTTATAACCGTTGACGGCAGACCCGCGGCGGAGCTCTATCAGAAATATATGCAGATCGAGACCGACGAGAATTTTGCCGAGGCCACCTTTGAGTTCCCGCTCATGGCGGAGCTCGGGGACGAAGAGCTGCTGCGGCATACCATATCCGTGGATGATGACGGTTCGCTGATACTGGCGGGCTATGTCACCGAGGGCATGAAGATCTATCTCTGCTACGGCGCTCCCGCCGAGATCGTCAAGAGAGTCGATGCAAGGCTCCTTGAGATCTGCGAGTTCCGTCCGCAGGCGATACTGCTCTACTCCTGCTCGGTAAGAAAATCCTTCTGGGAGGATTTCGTGAACGTCGAGATGATGCCGTTCCAGAAGATCGCAGAGACCGCCGGCTTCCACACCTGGGGCGAGATCAACCGCGACGCAAAGGGCAACGTCCTCGAGTATAACATCACGCTGCTTTCGATAGCCATGCGCGAGGGCCCCGCGGAGGGCGATGTCAAGCACGTCCACGTTGACGATTCGGTGCTCAAGGGTCAGGCTTCGCTGATAAAGAGGCTCACCAAGCTCGTTTACGCCACCACCACCGAGCTTCACCGCGCCTATACCGATCTCAGCGAGATGAACGACAAGCTCAAGGAAATGGCGGAGCACGACGGCCTGACGGGTGTCCTCAACCGCCGCTCGATAGAGGAAAAGCTCACGGCGGCCTTCAACAGTGAGGATAAGACCCCCAACGGCCTGCTGATGCTCGATATCGACTTCTTCAAGAAGGTCAACGACACCTACGGCCACAAGGTCGGCGACGATACGCTCACTCTCACGGCAAAGATCATGTCCGACTCCGTCAAGGACATCGAGGGCGCTTATGTCGGGCGCTGGGGCGGCGAGGAATTCATGCTGCTCGTTCCCGGGTATGACGCCGACAAGGCCTTCGAGCTCAGCGAGCAGATACGCACTACCGTCGAGCAGAGCGACTACGGCGCGGCGGGGCATATCACCGTAAGCCTCGGTTCGATAAGCTTCGACGGCTCCGAGGATCTGACCTCGATCTACACCTCACTTGACGATGCGCTCTACAAGGCCAAGAACAGCGGCAGGAACAAATGCTGCAAGGCAGAGCCGCTCAAAAAGCCCAAGGCAAAGAAACGCACGGCAAAGAAGAAATAAAAGTTAAACCGCTTCCGCCTGTTTCCCGGCGGAAGCGGTTTTGTGCATTGTATCAGCTCTTGCTGAACTTCCCCTTTATCCCTTCTGTCATGACGAGCTCCCTGCTTTCGGTCACGAGGATGAGCTCGATATCTCCGAGCTGCTCGGCAAGCTCGAGAGCCTTGTCGGCGCCGAGGACGAATGCCGCCGTGGAGACGGCGTCGCAGAGGCGGCCGCTGCTGCCTATCGCCGTCGCGCTCAGGAGTCCGCTCTCGGCGGGACGCCCGGTGGCGGGGTCGAGGATGTGATGATAACGCTTGCCGCCCTCGGTGAAGTATCTCTCATAGCAGCCGGAGGTCACGACAGCGCAGTCGGAGACCTCGATGCTCCCGAGGATGCCCTCGCCCTCCGGATCCTTGATGCCGATGCGCCACAGGCTGCCGTCGGGCTTTCTTCCGAGGGTCTGGATGTTGCCGCCGAGGTCGAGCAGCGCCGAGGTTACGCCCTGCTCTTTCAGCACCGAGATCAGGCGGTCGCCCGCAGCACCCTTGCCCACAGAGCCGAGGTCTATGCTCATCCCCGCCGGGACGGTGACGGTATTGCCGTCAACGGTGAGCCTGCCGCAGCCGGTATCGGCGAGCAGCGCGGCTATCCTCTCATCCGAGGGGATCTTGTATTCTCCGGTGGTGAAGCCCCATTCCCGCTGGAGGGCGTAAAGAGTGATATCCAGCGCCCCGGAGGTCTTTCGGCCCATATCGGCGGCAAAGGCTATCAGTTCGGCGGTCTCGGCACTGACCGTTACCGGGGCTCCCCCGCTGCCGTTTATGCGGCTTATCTCGCTGTCGGGGGAGGTCGTGCTCCACAGCGCGTCGAGGCGCTCGGCCTCGGTCTTTGCCGCAGACAGCGCCTTTTCGGCATCCCCGCCCGAGGCGGTCACCGTCATATAGGTGTCCATGGCGAACAGGCTGACGCTTCTGAGCTCCTGCGTACCCGAGCAGCCCGAAAGCATGACCGCAGCCGCAAGCGCTGCCGCCGCCCTCCGCAGTATACCCGCCATGACCTCACCTCCGTTCCCGATTGACAGAATTATAGCACCCCGCAGGGCTTTTGTCAAGGAGCGCGGCCTGTGTACGCTTTACATCTGCGCGGAAATATGCTATACTGTTCCTATCCCGGTCAAGGAGGATGCCATGAAGAACAAGCTGCTTATCATCTGCTGCGCCGCCGTGTTCCTGATAAGCGGAGCAGTCAGCATATATATGTGGAACCGCCCCAGGGGCAGCACCGTTGAGATAATCAGCAACGGCGAGGTCGTCTGCGAGATAGATCTCTCCCGCGAGCCCGACCGCGAGATCACGGTAGAGTACGAGGGCAGGAAGAACATAATCGTCATAGAGAACGGAGAGATCTATGTCCGAGAGGCGGAGTGCCCCGACCATACCTGCATGAAAATGGGCAAGCTCTCCGATAACGGCGTGCCGATCGTGTGTATGCCGAACAAGCTGATAATAAGATACAAAGGGGGCGGTGACATTGACGCAGCCGCATAGCAGCCGCACCCGCCGCCTGACGCTGCTCGCTCTGCTCACGGCAGTGTCGCTTATCATGTTCGTCATAGAGCTGCAGATACCCTCCCCGGTGCCGATACCCGGCATAAAGCTCGGGCTTGCGAATATCGTGACGGTGTTCGCGGTCTACACCTGCAAGGCGGGAGAGGCGGCCTCGGTATTCGCGGCAAGGATAATACTCGGCGCGGTATTCGCCGGCACCCCGGTGACGCTGCTGTTCAGCGCCTGCGGAGGGCTGCTCTGCCTTATCGGTATGCTGCTCATCCGCCGCTTCACCGATATCGGCTCGATAGTCTTAGCAAGCATAGCGGGAGCCGTACTCCACAATCTCGGTCAGACCGCAGCGGCGGTATTCGTCATGAAGACGACCGCCGTCCTCGCATACCTGCCCTATCTCTGCTTCGCGGGCTGTATTGCCGGAGCCTTCACGGGGCTGTGCGCATATCTCGTCATAAGGAGGCTGCGCAGATCCGGCGCGGAGCGGCTGATGCAGGAAACAGAGCAGGAACGGAAGCGCAGGCGCGATAAAAATGATTTTTAAGGCACTTTTGTCAGAGAACTGACGGGGGTGCCTTTTCCTTTCTTTGTGAAGCGCCTGCTAAATGAATAATGAATAACGAATAATGAAAAATGAATAATTAAGGAGTCCGTTTTGCGGACGATTTTTTTATCATCGCCGCAGGTGAAGCCTTAATTATTCACTGTTCATTATTCATTATTCACTTTTCGTTACAGCACATAGGGCCCCATCGGCATATCGAGGGAGTCGGCAACGGGCAGGGTATCGAGGACGGTATCGCCCATTTTTATGCTGCACTTGCCCCCGACGATCTCGATATCCTCCGGGACAGCTGCCGCACAGACCTTGAACTCCGTTGCGATCTCCGCCGAGAGATCGACGTCGGTGAGGAAGAGCTTGGTCTGACCGTTTATGCCGCCGAAAGCCAGAGCATAGGCGCCGTCGGCATTGATCTTGAAGCCGCATTTGCGTATGCTTATATCCGAGCTGCCGAACAGCGAGCCCACGGACGTCAGTGTGTTCGCCGTCATGGAGATCGTAAAGCTGGCGCTCTCGGTGACTATCTCCGAGGATTCGCCCTGCACCGTTCCGATCGCAGCGGACATCTGCCCCTCGGTGCTGCACTTGATGTTCGAATACATTATCCTTATCTTAGCGTCGCCGCTGACCGAGCCGATCGAGGCGCTGAGCGCTCCCGCCGCGTAGGCGTAGAGGTCGCAGCCGATCATCTCGATCTCCGCGCTGCCGCTGTATGCACCGATACAGAGGCTCATGCCGCCCGACGCTCTGAGGACGTATCTTCCCCGCCTTATGCTTATCTTTCCGCCGAGGCCGGAGCCTATGCAGACTCCCGAATGGCTCTCAGCCGTGATATTGACGGTACCGTCCTGCTCGAAGATAAGCTCGCCGTGCCTTGAATAGAGGTCGTTGCCGATGCCGTAGTAATCGGCGCTGCCGAGCTCTATCGACAGGCTTCCCTTGCCCTCGAGGGTGACGGTGGAGCTCTCCGGCACTCTGATGCCGCTGTTTTTCAGCTTGCTCTCGCCCACAAGGGTTATGACAGGCTTGCTGTTCTCGCCGATATCTATGCAGGGCTTTTCGGTCAGGTTCGAGAGGTGAGCGTACTCAAGGACTATCCTGCCGCAGTAGCCCTCCGCGGTCTCGATATGGATATCCGTGTCTATGAACGGCATACCCGAAACGGTAACGGTGCCGACGCTGAAGCCCCTGCCGACGATTATGCGGCTTATGCCGCTCCTTGCCAGCTTCTCGAGAGAGAGCCTTTCGCCGTTCTCGGCGTAGTGCAGGCGCAGCCGCCTGCCGTCCTCCCGCTCGTCGTGGCACACACGGATCTCGTTGCGCAGCTCGTAGGGTATCGAGGTGATGAGCTCGGGCGACGGCCTTGCGGTATAGAACCCCTGTATCAGGTCGATGCCCAGCCGCACTACCGTCTGCAGCTCCGCCTGGGTCTCGACGCCCTCGGCGAGGGTCATTATCTTGTTCTCCGCGCAGAAGTCAACGATCTCGCGGACGAAATGCTTTTTGTTCTGGTCGGATTCGATGCCGCTTATCAGCGAGCGGTCGATCTTAACGACGTTCGGAGTATAGTGCAGCAGGTTGGTGATATTTGAATAGCCCGAGCCGAAATCGTCGATGGCTATGGGGATATTGAGCCTGTGATACTTCTCCTTGATACGCGCGGCCTCGCTGTCGGCATACTCGTAGTTCTCGGTCATCTCGACGACGACCTGATCGGAGTTCTCGATGAGCAGCCGCTCGACCTCCTTCTCGGTATCCTCATCGAGGCGGATGTTCGGCATCGAGTTAATGAATACCGGTCTGCCGCCGAGCTTATCCTTGTTTTCGGAGATGAAGTGCAGGACGTTTAAGAAGGTGAACGCCTCGACCTCCTTGAGCCTGTCGGTCATAGCCGCGTATTTCAGGATATGGAAGGGGGTTATCCCCTGCATATTGCCGGCGCGCATAAGCGCCTCGTAGGCGTAGACCATGCCGCTGTCGGCACGGATTATCGGCTGGAAATGATAGGTGAAGAGGTTGCCGTCGAGCAGCTCGCAGACCTTCACGCTCTCGGATTTCTCGCTCTCGGAGAGGGCTTTGCGGCGCCTGTCCTCAGCTGACTCCGCAAGCTCCGCCGCTGCGGCGCGAACTTCGGACTTGAGCCTTTCCTGCGGCTCCGAGCCGCTTTCGGCAAACAGATCGGCATACATATCCGCAAGCGCACCGAGTCCTTCGCTGTTCTCGAGCTTTCTTGCGGCGGCAAGGAACTCCGCCAGCCGTCCCGCTAAGATATCATCCACAGGCCCCGCCTCCTTTCATGGTTTTCTTGTTTCTCTGTATTTTCATCGGTTTCCTATCTGAACTGCTTTTTGTTTAAATACATCTCGCTGTCGGCACGCTCAAAGACGTCCTGCAGCCTGTTGTCCTCATCCCGGTCGAAGTCGGCAAGACCTATCGCAACGGTCACGAGACCTCTGCCGTGATTGCCCTTCATGACCTCGATGAACTGCTCGGTCAGCACCTCGCGGTGATCGTAATCCTGACCCTTGAGCAGGATCACGAACTCGTCGCCGCCTATCCTGTACACCGGGCTGTGCTTGAAGGTGGTGCAGATCAGGTGGCAGGCCGCCTTTATGTAATCGTCGCCGGCGTTGTGGCCCTGGGTATCGTTGACCCTCTTGAGCCCGTTGATATCCGCAACGACGACCGCGAAATCCTCGGCTGTCCTGCCGGCGATCATCTCGTCGTACTCTATCTCGACCTGAACATAGGCGTGCTTGTTCTTCACACCCGTGAGCGCGTCGCGGTTTGCCATATCCATGGCGCTTCCGAGCGCCTCTCTGTACCGCAGCTCCCGCCTCTTGACAGCGTCCACGTTCTCCACCGCTATGATGACATAATCCGAATCCTGCATCGGGCGGATAGCGAACAGCGTCATATACTGCGCCATCCCGTTGACGATCAGCCGGTAGTTGAGGGTAGTGGTGCCGAGCTCGGAGAGCCTGTCGAGGAGCATTTCCTTTCTCATGGCATTGGCCATCATCGGGTAGTCATCGGGGTGGATGTGGTCAAGCATATTCCTCTGGGTCTCGATGAAGAAATCCTTGCCGTCGCTGTCGGTGCCGAGGACATAAGCCTTGTTGTTGGAGCAGTAGACCTTATAGGCTCCCGTATCTATATTCACATGATAGATGACCTCATATCTGACGGCAAGGGCTTTCACGATCTCGCCGAAGGTCTCGTTCTCCTGCTTGAGGGAATTCTCGTGCCTGATCTGCTCATCTACGTTCCTCACGCCGATGACGATATGCTCGGAATCCGACTTGTCCTGCGAAACCACGAGGCGGACGTGCTGCTGTCTGCCCTCGAGCATCTGGCTGTAATTGAGGATGATCGAACCCTTGTCCGCAAGCGCCGAGAGCAGCTCCTCGCGCCGGAGCGCCTTCGATACCACCGGCAGATCCTCCGGTGCGATGACCTTTACCATATCCTTCTGAACGGCCTCGAAGAAGTTATCTCCCTCTTTGATAAGCCCGAGCCTTGCGAAGCCCTCGCTGAAGCTGTAGATCGCGAACTTGCCGGTATTTACATCGATATGGTAGATGACCTCGAACAGCGTTGCCAGCGTGCTCGCGATCTCGGAGAAATATTCCGCCTTCTTTTCGGTCTCGGTCTTGAGGCGCACGGCCTCGTCAACGTTCTGCACGCCGACCACGATATAGCTCTTGTCGGTGCTCTTGGTGCGGATGACCTTGAGTGAATAGTACTTGGGGCCGTCCGGGAAGACCAGACGGTATCCGAGCAGGAAGGAACGCCCCACGTTCAGGACATTGAAGACCTTTTCCTTTTTGAAGGAATCGAGGAACTTTTCCTGATCCTCGGGATATACGAGCCTGCGGCAGTTCGTCACGGTGTCGGCATAGAAATCCGCGCCGGCGGAACGCACCTCGAGTTCCTTGTTCTGACCGTTGAAGCCGTATTCGACATAGCTGTCGTCCTCGCAGTTGATGACATAGAGAGTCTCATAGTCGTCGGCAAGGGCGACGGCGAGCCGCTCAAAGGTCAGCGCGTTATCGTTATTGTATACATTATCCTCTATATAGCCGGGAGTGCTCATAAGATCACCTCATAGCATTATTTCCGCTCCCCCGGGCGCAGCTGAGCGCATCGGGGGATATACACAGTATATTATAACACATTATGGGAGATTTGTCATCTGCTTTTTGAAAAATACTATAAAAACTGTAAGATGTTACAATTTTCAGGCACCTGTTCTGTTAATGCCGTCACTGTCCGGCTTGACACAAGCCAAAAACCGTTGTATAATTACTGATAACGTTAAACGTTTAAGGAGGAGATAACATGGCGGAGCTTCTGCTCAAAACGGACAGCCTCACAAAGATATACAAAAAGCACAAGGCTGTCAACGCCGTTTCCATGCACGTCGAAAGAGGAGCCGTTTACGGCTTTATCGGCAAGAACGGAGCCGGCAAGACCACATTCATGAAAATGATAGCGGGGCTCGCGAACCCCACCTCCGGCAGCATAGCCCTGTTCGGCAGGACAGGCTCCGAGCTCGCGGAGGTAAGATCCAAGCTCGGCTGCCTGATCGAGGCTCCGGGCATCTATCCCAAGCTTACGGCCTTTGAGAATATGCAGCTCAAATGCCTCGCCCTGCACAGATACAGCAAGGAATATGTATACGAGCTACTGAACCTTGTGGGGCTTGCAAACACCGGGAAGAAGAAGTCCGGGCACTTCTCCCTCGGTATGCGCCAGCGCCTCGGCATAGCCCTTGCGCTCGTCGCCGAGCCGGAGATGATGGTGCTCGACGAGCCTATCAACGGCCTCGATCCCCAGGGGATCGTCGAGGTCAGGGACACGATACACCGCCTTTCGTCAGAGCGCGGGATAACCGTGCTGATCTCGAGCCACATCCTCGACGAGCTCTCCAAGATCGCCACCCACTACGGCATCATCAACAACGGCGAGCTCATCCGCGAGCTTTCGAGCGAGCAGCTGGTCGCAGAATGCAGCAGCTCCCTCGAGATCACCGTGAAGAACGCATCCACCCACGCGGCGGATGTCCTGCACCGCCTCGGCGTGGAGTTCCGCATAGTTGACGGCGACCGCATCAGCGTGACGCAGGGCATCGAGCGCAGCGCCGAGATCAACACCGCTCTCGTGCAGAACGGCTTTGCGGTCTCCGAGCTGACGGTACACAAGGCCGCCCTCGAGGACTACTACCTCAGCCTGACGGGAGGTGGATCCAATGCTTGATATACTTCGCATGGATCTTGTGCGTATGCGCAAGATGAAGACCTTGTGGATCCTCCCGCTGATAGTTATAGTGATACTTTTCATCACGGCCTACGCCACCCACAAGACCTACTCCTACGCCACGAATGTGCAGGAGCTCGCGGACAGTCTCGACGTCGAGCTCGAGGGTGCGGACAGCGCCACCCTCAAAAGCCTGCTCGAGTCTATGGGCGGATCGACGGTCAACCCCCTGCGGGAGTACGCAAGCGCAGTCTCGGCAAACATACTGCCGCTGTTCCTTGTGATCTTCGTCGTGCTCTTTGCCAACGCCGACTTCTCATCCGGCTTCATCAAGACGATAGGCGGACAGATCAAGCGGCGGTCGATGCTGCTGTGGTCAAAGCTGATATCCCTGTTCCTGTACGAGATCCTGTTCTTCGCCGTGACCTTTGCCGGCCATGTGATCTCGGAGGCGATCTTCTTCGACAAGCTGAATTTCGCGAATGTGCCCGATTTTATGCGGTTCATGTGCGTGCAGTTCGTGATGTACTATGCCGTGATCTGCTTCTCCGTTATGGTGACGACAGTCTCCCGCAGCAATATGCTCGGAATGGTGATCTCGCTGATAAACGTGCTGGGCTTCTTCTCGGTGATAGCTCTGCTGCTCCAGAACGCCATACGCGCGGCCTTTGAGAAGACCGTTGATCTCAGGCATTATCTGATAATGGACAACATCACGGAGGTGCGTTTCCACACAACGGACGTGACCAAACCGCTGATCGTATGCGGGGTCACGGCTGTGATCTCGATAGCGCTGAGTATGCTCTCCCTCGAGAAGCGGGACATCGTATAGCGCAAAGATTGTGAATTCGCCGTTAAATCAGCATTTCGGGGCTTGACAAGCTCGACGAAGCGTATTATAATAGATGTATATCTCAAACGCTGTGACGGAATTATCCGCGAAAGAAGTCCGCAGAGAGGGGGCGGCCGGTGAAAGCCCCTGACGGAGGTCGCGGTGGCTTACCCGAGCATCGCTGTGAAAACAGCGGCGTATCCCCTGCGTTAAAGGGTTCGAGCGGCGGCGCTTTTGCGTCCGCAAGCTGGGTGGTAACACGGAGCAACGCGCTTCGTCCCGGTATTTCGGGACGAAGCGTTTTTTCGCCTGCGGCGATGATTTGAAACCGTCCGCTCAGCGGACACCGCAATTATTCATTCTTCATTATACAACACACATATCGGAGAAAACACAATGAAAGAAAATCTTTACGCCTGCCCCGTCTGCGGATGCCTGACGCTTGAGGAAAAGGGCGGCTATGAGATCTGCCCCGTCTGCTGGTGGGAGGATGACGGAGACCTCGATCCCGACAGTGAGAACGGCGCCAACGACGGCCTGACGATACGTCAGGCGAGAGAGAGCTTCCCGCGGTTCGGGGCGTTCTCGGAGAAATACAGGGACAATACAAGAAAGCCCGGACCCGATGAGGTCACGGAGCAGTATCTTGAATTGATAAACAATAATCAAAATAAACCGGAGGAATGTAAAATGAAATGGATGGGTCTTAACGAGCTGAGAGAGTCTTATCTCAAATTCTTTGAGAGCAAAGGGCATCTCAGGATCAAGAGCTTCCCGCTGGTACCCCAGAACGACAACAGCCTGCTGCTCATAAACGCAGGTATGGCGCCTCTCAAGCGCTTCTTCACGGGTCAGGACGTGCCGCCCTCTGTGCGCGTCTGTGACTGCCAGAAGTGTATCAGAACGGGAGACATCGAGAACGTGGGCATCACCGCCCGCCACGGCACCTTTTTCGAGATGCTGGGCAACTGGAGCTTCGGCGAATACTTCAAGAAGGAGGCTATCGCCTGGGCGTGGGAGTATGTGACCAAGGTGCTGGAGATCCCCGAGGACAGGCTCTATGTCTCGGTATATCAGGATGACGACGAGGCCGTGAAGATCTGGCACGAGCAGGAGGGTCTGCCCATGGAGAAGATCTTCCGCATGGGCAAGGAGGACAATTTCTGGGAGGCCGGTATCGACGGTCCCTGCGGCCCCTGCTCCGAGATCTACTACGACCGCGGCGAGCAGTACGGCTGCGGCAAGCCCGACTGCACCGTCGGCTGCGACTGCGACAGATACATGGAGTTCTGGAACCTGGTATTCACCCAGTTCGACCGTCATGAGGACGGCACCTATACCGAGCTCAAGCAGAAGAATATCGACACCGGCATGGGTCTCGAGCGTATCGCTGCCATGATGCAGGGCGTTGACTCGATCTTCGACGTTGACACGATCAAGGCTATCCGCGACCATGTCTGCAAGATCGCGGGCGTCGAGTACGGCAAGGAACACAAGAAGGATGTTTCCATCCGCGTTATCACCGACCATATCCGCTCCGTTACTTTCATGGCCTCCGACGGCATACTCCCCTCCAACGAGGGCAGAGGCTATGTAATGCGCCGCCTTATCAGAAGAGCCGTCCGCCACGGCAAGCTGCTGGGCATCAACGGCACCTTCCTCAAGGATATCGTAAAGACCGTCGTTGACAACTCCAAGAGCGAGTACACCGAGCTCGAGGAGAAGTACGACTACATCGTTAAGCTCCTTGCCACCGAGGAGCAGAACTTCAACAACACCATAGACAAGGGCATGAAGCTGCTCGATGAGTATGTGGCTCAGATGCAGGCCGAGGGCAAGACCGTCCTCGACGGCGAGAGCTGCTTCAAGCTTTCGGATACCCACGGCTTCCCGATCGACCTCACCCGCGAGATACTCGAAGAAAAGGGCTTCTCCTGCGACGAGGAGGGCTACCGCGCCGCCTACGAAAAGCAGCGCGAGACCGCCCGTATCGCACGCGGCGGCTCAAAGTACATGGGCGCCGAGGATACCGTGTTCCTGAAAATGGACAAGACCTTCCACACCGAGTTCACCGGCTACGGCAGGTTCGAGGACGACAGCACGGTTGCCTACATCGCCACCGAGGAAGAGCTCGTTGACAACGCAGGCTGCGACGGCGAGATCTACTACATCGTTTCCGCAAAGACCCCCTTCTACGCTGAGAGCGGCGGACAGGTGGGCGACAAGGGCTTCATAACCACCGCCAGCGGCAAGGCCGAGGTCCTCGACACCATAAAGGCTGCTGCCGGCAAGTTCGCCCACAAGATCAGAGTCGTTGAGGGCGGCATCGCCGTGGGTCAGGAGGCTCATTTCTCCGTTGACAGGCAGAACCGCCGCAGCATCATGAGAAATCACTCGGCTGCCCACCTCTTACAGGCTGCGCTCAGAGAAGTGCTGGGCGACCATGTTCATCAGGCAGGTCAGCTCGTGGACGCTGACAGAGTCCGCTTCGATTTCAGCCATTTCAGCGCTATGACCAAGCAGGAGAAGATGCGCGTAGAGCAGATCGTAAACGCCAACATCCTCAAGGCGCTCGAGGTCACTGTCCGCGAGATGCCGATAGAGGAGGCCAAGCAGCTCGGCGCTATGGCTCTGTTCGGCGAGAAGTACGGCGCCACCGTCCGCGTTGTTACCATGGGCGAAGGCGACGAGACCGTTTCTATCGAGTTCTGCGGCGGTACTCACGTCGAGAACACTTCCCATATCGGCCTGTTCAAGATACTCTCCGAGAGCTCGGTAGCCTCGGGCGTAAGACGTATCGAGGGCGTTACCGGCAGAGGCGTGCTCGCACTTATCGAGCAGCACTCCGAGCAGATCAGAGAGGCTGCCGCCGCACTCAAGGCCTCCAATCCCATAGAGCTTGCCAATCGCTGCAAGGCTGTTATGCAGGAGGTCAAGGAGCTTGAAAGAGAGCGCGACACCCTCCAGTCGGAGATCGCCAACCTCCGCTCCAAGACCATTATGGATGCTGCCGCAGACGTCAAGGGCATCAAGGTAGCTTCGGCTATGCTGACAAACATCAAGGCGGATGTGCTGCGCAAGATGGCTGACGAGATCAAGGCCAACCACGACGATATCATCATCGTGCTGGCAGGCGTTGACGGCGAAAAGGGCAACTTCGCGGTAGGCGTCGGCAAGGACGCTCTCTCAAGAGGCGCTCACGCCGGAAAGATCGCCGGCAAGGTAGCTGCGCTCACCGGCGGCAAGGGCGGCGGACGTCCCGACAGCGCTATGGCAGGCGTCGGCGACCGCTTCAAGATCGACGAAGCCCTCGATCAGGTCGAGGAGATCGCAGCGGAATTCATCAAGTAACAAATGGCAAGGCGAATAACCGTCCTGCCCTACGACCCGGCGTGGGTACGGTCCTTTGAGGACATAAAGGCCCGGCTGCTGACAGCCCTCGGCTCTCTCTGCACAAGCATAGAGCACGTCGGGAGCACGGCCGTCCCCGGGCTTTCGGCCAAGCCGATCATCGACATAGACGTCGTGATCCCCGACCGCTCGGCGCTGGGGGAGGTAATATCCACCCTCGGGCAGCTCGGCTACCGCCACGAAGGCGACCTCGGCATCCCGGGGCGCGAGGCCTTTGCTTACGACAGCAGAGTACCCCTCCCGGAGCATCATCTGTATGTCTGCGCCGAAGACAGCGAAGAGCTCGGGCGGCACCTTGCGTTCAGGGACTATCTCCGGACGCACCCCGCAGCCGTGAGCGGATACAGCCGTATAAAAACGGAGGCCGCCGGGCTTTACCCCGAAGATATCGACGGGTACATCCGGCACAAGGCACCCTTTATCGAAAATATATACAAGGAGGTCATTCAAATGAACGATTGCTTATTCTGCAGGATAATCAAGGGAGAGATCCCCTCGGACAAGGTCTATGAGGACGAGCTCTGCTATGCCTTCAAAGACATAGCTCCCACTGCTCCCACCCATATCCTCGTCATCCCCAAGAAGCATATCTCCAAGCTCGACGAGATAACTCCCGAGAACAGCGCCGTTATCGCGCATATCTATGAGGTCATCGCAAAGCTCGCCAAAGAGCTCGATCTCAAAGACGGCTTCCGCGTTGTCACCAACTGCGGCGAGAGCGCAGGTCAGAGCGTGTTCCACATCCACTTCCACCTGCTCGCGGGCAGACCCTTCGGCTGGCCGGCAGGCTGATAACCCGACTATGATATCACACAGGAGATGATCCCATGACACGCAAAGCTGCCTGGTGCGGGCTTTCGTTCCTCTTCGGGACCGCTCTCTTCTGTGTGACCGGCGGGAGCTTTATCGCTCTCGCGGCGGCAGCGAGCTCGGCATCGGTGCTGGCGGCGCTGCTGCTGAAAAGATACAGGCTCGGTATCGCAGCGGCGGGGATATCCCTGCTCTGCGGGCTGACCGCAGCCAAGACCTATTATATGCTTCATATCGACCCCGCACTTGAGCTAAGCGGCAGGACAGTCACCGTTGAGGGTACCGTTACCGATATCAAGGTGCTCAGCGGGGACAGGTCAATGCTCACCGTTGACGGCAAGGCCGACGGCGTGAGCGTAAAAGTGCTTATCTATGCGGACGGGAGCTGCGAGCCCTATGAAAAGGTCAA
Organism: Ruminococcus sp.; assembly: GCA_017534595.1. GTDB lineage: Bacteria > Bacillota > Clostridia > Oscillospirales > Ruminococcaceae > FB2012. The sequence continues at coordinate 11,012 of JAFXVY010000132.1, read as the reverse complement.
CGTGACCGCAAAGCTCGAGGCTCTCGAGGACACGCCGTCCTTTCCGTCAAAGAGCTATCGGCTGCCCAAGGGGATATATCTCAGCGGGAACGCCGATGAGATAGAATACTCGGGCGAGTGCGGCAACCGCCTCGGCAGGTGGCTGTGCGGGCTGCGGGACTATGTTTCGCAGTGCATCACCGCCGCCATGGACAAGGAGAGCGCCGCCTTCGCGCAGGCCATACTCTGCGGCGACAGATCCGAGCTTTCGGATGTGACCAAGACGCAGTTCTACCGCAGCGGCGTCGGGCATCTTTTCGCCATGAGCGGAACTCACCTGACCGTCATCGCGGCATTCTCAAATGCTCTGCTCGGGCTGTTCATACGCCGCAAGCGGGTGAGGACGGTGCTGCTCTGCGTCGTGGTAATGATGTTCACGGCCTTCGGCGGGTTCTCGGCGCCCCTTGTAAGGGCGGGGATAATGTCGGTGCTGACCTTCTGCTCGACCCTTGCCGGCAGGCGGACGGATCCGCTGAGCTCTCTCGGGATCTGCGCAGTGATAATGTGCGGCATCGAGCCTCCGATAGTTTTGTCGGCGTCGTTTGTATGCTCCTTTGCGGCCTGCTTTGCGATAGGCTCTCTTGCTCCGCCGCTGACCTCCCTGCTCAAGGGCAGGCGGTTCGCTTTTGCGCTGATACCCATGGCGGAGACTGCTGTGATACTCACGGTCTCGCTGCCGTTTTCGGTATATTTCTTCTCGGAGGTCTCGGCAGCGGCACCGGTATCCAACCTGCTGATAGTCCCGCTATGCTCGGGAGCGCTTATGCTCTGCGCGGCGGCGATGCTTTTCGGCGGGAGCATACTTCCCGCGAAGCTGATCTTCCGGCTCGCAGACCTGCTCATCAAGGCTGTGCTCAAGCTTGCGGAGGGCTTCGCCTCGCTGCGGTTCGCAGCTGTCGGCAGCAGGTTTGCAGGCGCGGTGATCGCGGCTGCGGCGGTCATGGCCGCTGCACTGTACCTCGCCGTGAGGTTCGGGAAAGCACGGATATTCGCCCTCGGCACAGCGGCGGCTTTCGTGTCGCTCTGGGCGGTGAGCAGCATTTTTGCAGCCCTCGACGGGCGGGTGCGCATACATATCCTCTCTGACGGCAGGACGCTCTGCGCCGTGGTCAGCAGGGGCAGGGAGTGCGCCGTGCTCGATATCGGAGCCAAGGGCTCCGATACCTACAACGTTCAGCAGGATATATCCCGAAACGGCATAACGCGCTGCCGCGCCGCATTCGTTCACGGCGACCTCGGCGCCTCTGCCTACCGCACGGAGATCTTCCCGCCCGCCGAACAGCTCATCACCGGCGGCGGGTATTACAGCGAGCCCTTTGACGAAAACGCCTCGGCGGAGCTTGACGGCTTCACAGTCACCGTAACCGCGGAGGGCTATGATATCACCGCCGCCGGCGGGACGGTATCGCTTACGAAGAATAAAGTTTATGCCCCGCAGGGCGAGCTCGGCGGGGACGACCTCAAAGCCTGCCCCGAGATCCTCCTCGGCGCAGACCGATAGACCAAGCAAAGGAGGGATGACCGATGCCGCAGCTCACAAGTCAGGAGCTGTTGAAGAAGCTCAAAAGCGAAGGACCCGAACGCCTGTATTTCCTCTACGGGCAGGATACGGGTGCGCTCGAAGCCTTCGCAAGATCGCTGATCAACAAGCTCTGCCCCCGCGACGACCGGACAATGAACCTCCACCGCTTCGACGGCAAGACCCCGGATATCCCTGCGATAGCCGACGCCTGCGAGATGCTGCCCATGTTCGCGCAGCGGGTAACGGTAACGGTCAGCGACCTCAACATAGACAAGACCGCCAAGCAGGACGCCGACGATCTGCGGAAGATCTTTTCAGACCTCCCGCCGACCACCACCGTGGTCATCTGCTCGCCGGGCGCCGACCTCTACAAGAACAAGCGCAGCCTCAGCGACAAGAACTCCCGCTTCGCGGACTTCTGCGCTAAGCACGGAGTCTCCTGCGAGTTCGGGTTCAAACGGGTCTCCGACCTCGGAAAGGATATCGCAGCCGCATTCACCAAGGCAGGCTGCCAGATCACTAAGTTCGACGCGGAATATCTTGCGGAGGTCTGCCTCTGCGACTCGGCCTCGATAGCGCAGGAGATCACCAAGCTCACCTCCTACGCCCGCGGCAGGCAGGTCACACGCGCCGATATAGACGCTCTTTGCATAAGGCGGGTCGAGTCGGACGGCTTCTCGCTGGCGATAAACATACTTCGAGGCAACGCTGCATTCGTCTTCGGCAGGCTCAAGGAGCTCGCCGACCAGAACTATGAGCCCATCGAGATCCTCTCGACCATAGCAATGTCCCTGACCGACCTCTACCGCGCAAGGCTGGCAATGTCGTCGGGACGGGGCGTCGCGGCCTGCGCCGCAGATTTCAAGTATCCCCGGAACCGGGAATTCGCGGTCAAGAACGCCTTTAACGAGTGTCAGAACATCCCCGAGGACAGGATACGGCGCACCGTTTCGGTGTTCGCCGCCCTCGACTTCCGGCTCAAGACCCGTTCGGGCGGCAAGGGCTCGGATATGCTGCTGCTCGAGGAGGCCTGCGCCAAGGCCATGACCCTGCGGCAGAAGGCGTAAGCTTGACACCTTTGACAAAATATGATATAATATCAAAACTATCCGAAAAATACGCGGCTACCCGCCGCAGAAGGTACGGTGAAAACTCATGAACAATACTGCGAGAGACATCCTTTACAAGCAGTTCGTAGCAAACAACTCCATAGACCCCAAGCTCTATGACAAATACGTCGTCAAGCGCGGACTCAGAAACTCTGACGGCACCGGCGTTATCGCGGGTCTTACCAATATATGCAACGTTCACGGCTACGTTATCAACGAGGGTGAGAAGTCGCCTATCGAGGGTCAGCTGATCTACCGCGGCTACAACATCAACGATATCGTTGCCGCCGCAAGAAAGGAAAACCGCTTCGCCTATGAGGAGACGGTGTATCTCCTGCTGATGGGCGCTCTGCCCAGCAGAGCCGAGCTGGCGGCATTCTCCGAGATCATGGCCGAGAACCGCGAGCTGCCCCCGAACTTCTTCGAGGACATGATCCTCAAGGCTCCCTCGCCGGACATCATGAACGAGATGGCTCGCTCGGTGCTGGCACTGTACTCCTACGACGATGCGCCGGAGGATCGCTCCCCCGCCAAGGAGATGGCTACGGCGATCTCGATAATCTCCCGCCTGCCGAACATCATGGTCTCGGCCTATCAGGTTAAGCAGAGGGTATACGAGAACAAGTCGATGATAATGCACCCGCTGATACCGTCTCACTCCACCGCCGAGATGATACTTTCGGCGCTGAGACCCAACCGCGAGTTCACCGACGACGAGGCCAAGCTTCTGGACCTCATGCTCATACTTCATGCCGAGCACGGCGGCGGCAACAACTCGACCTTTGCCTGCCGTGTGCTGACCTCCTCGGGTACGGATCCTTTCTCTGCGTACTCGGCGGCTATCGGCGCCCTCAAGGGGCCGCGTCACGGCGGTGCGAACGCCAAGGTGATGCAGATGCACGAATGCGTAAAGAAGGGCGTCCACAACTGGGACGATGAAAACGAGGTCGCGGACTTCCTGAAAAAGATACTGCTCAAAGAAGAGAACGATCACTCGGGGCTCATCTACGGTATGGGTCACGCGGTGTACACCTTATCCGACCCGAGAGCGGTGATACTTAAAGCCAACGCCAAGAAGCTTGCCGAGGGGACTGAATTCGAGAAAGAGTTCAGGCTGCTCGAGTCCATTGAGAAGCTGACGCCGATCCTTTTCAAAGAAGTGAAGGGTGACGACAAGGTGATGTGTGCGAACGTAGATATGTACTCGGGGCTTGTATACAGGATGCTGGGCATCCCGCTCGACCTTTGCACGCCTTTGTTTGCTGTCTCGAGGATGGCGGGCTGGAGTGCGCACCGTTTTGAAGAGCTTGTGACAGGCAAGAGGATCATACGTCCGGCATACAAGGCGATAAAGGGTGACAAGGTATACGTTCCGATAGATGAGAGAGCGTAAAATAACCGCAGGGTCAAGGGGACCAAGTCCCCTTGACCCCATTTTTTCTTCGCGTTTGGAACCGCAGCATTATATGAAAAGACCCGGGGCTCTCGCTCCGGGTCTTATTTTGCTTTTTATACCACCGCGCCGTTGTTCGGTCTCGGTGCCTTCGGCTTGTTGTCCGACTTGAGTCCGGGACGCTTGCCGTTCTTTTCGTTCTTCTTCTCAACGTGCTTCTGCCACAGTACCCACAGCGTAGGTGCTATGCAGTTCGAGGAGTATACACCCGCTACCATGCCCACGATCAGCGGCAGTGCAAAGGTCATGATCGAGGTAACACCCCAGATCGCGCAGACTACGCATACCGTGGTCATCGCAAGAACTGTGGTAACTGTCGTGTGGATCGACCTGCCGAGGGTCTGGGTGATGGACATATTGACAAGCTCTTCGATGCTGTACTTCCTGCCGTAAAGCCTTCTGTTCTCACGGATACGGTCATATACGATGATCGTCGCGTTGATCGAGTAGCCAAGGATCGTCAGCAGTACTGCCATGAAGTTGGCGTTGATGTCAAATCTGCAAAGCACGAAGCACCCGTATACCATGCACATATCGTGTATCAGCGCCAGTACCGCGAAGCAGCCCGCCGAGAGACCGCCGATCTTCCTGAAACGGAAGCCGATATAGATAACGGTCACGATGATCGCAAATCCGCAGGCTACGAGACACTTGAAGAAGAACTCGGAGCCGTTGGAGGCCGCTACGTCCATGGATTCGAGCACCTCGATCTTGTTGTCGGGGAACTTCTCGTTCATGGCGTTCGCAAGGTTTGTCTGCTTTTCGTTGCTGATGCCTTCGTCGGAGGAGAAGGAGAGCTTGAGCGTCTGCTTGCCGGAGGCGAAGTCCTCACCCTCGGTAACTATTACGCTCTCGCCGATCGTGTCGCCGACCAGCTTCTCTACGTCTGCGGTAGCTATCGAACCCTCATAGGAGTAGGTGATGATCGTACCGCCCTTGAACTCAATGGCAACATTGAGCCCGACGATTATGGTAACTGCGGCAAAAGCTGCAACCAGTGCGCAGGAGAGGCTGTAGAACAGCTTTCTGTGGCTGTTGGGCTTGAGGACCTTCTTTCTCTTCTCGATAAGAGCGGCCTTCTTCTCGTCATTCTCGGGCACGCCGTACCAGCTGCGCTTGCGGAACGCCTTGAAGCGGGACAGCGAGGTGAGCATAAGTCTCGAACAGAACACACCGAACACGAAGTTCAGGATGATGCCGACGAGCAGCGTATAGCCGAGGGAGTAGATGGTACCCGCAGTGGCGGCACCGAACATCTTGAAGAGCGGCGAAAGCAGCTTTCCGAAGAGGCTGTCGGTGGGGCCGAAGGCGCCCATAAGGATAACGGCAACGAACACAACGGTGATGTTTCCGTCGAATACGGCGCTCCAGGCACGCTTGTAACCGGTCTCGATCGAGCTGGTCAGGCTCTTGCCGGAGAGCATTTCTTCCTTGATACGCTCTGCGGTGATAACGTTGGCGTCAACGCCCATACCTACCGCAAGTATGATACCCGCGATACCGGGGATGGTCAGCGTGAAGCTCTCGATGTTGTTGAAGAAGCCGGAGATGCAGGCCACAGAGCCGACTACCTGACCGATCAGAGCGATCGAGGCAACGAAGCCGGGGAGCCTGTAAATGATGCACATATAGATCGCGATAACGACGAAGGCGATGACGCCCGCGATGAGCATAGCGTCTCTTGCGCCGGAGCCGAGGGTCGCGGAGATGATGTTGGTGCTGGTGGTCTCAAGCTTGAAAGGAAGTGCGCCGGCGTTGATCTTGTCTGCGAGAGCTTTTGCGCTGTCGTAGGTGAAGTTGCCGGAGATCTGAGCCGAACCGTCGGTGATGACCGCCTGAACGGTAGGAGCCGAGATCATATCATCGTCCATCCAGATCGAGATCTGACCCTTAGAGGAATAGAGCTCGGAGGTGGCGGAAGCGAACTTTGTGGTACCCTCTGAGCCGAGCTTGAGGTTTACAACGTAGGTGGTCTGGTTGGTGTCCTTATCCTGATAGGGAACAGCCTCAGCCTCATCGACATCGGTACCCGTCAGCACGAGGTTGGGATCGTTGTCGCCGGTAGCGGCGGTGGTACCCTTAACGAAGCGAAGTATCGCGGTCTCGCCCAGCTCGGTGACGGCGGCTTCGGGGTCGAAGTCGGTCTCATCGGCCTGCCACGGGAACGACACGATAACGCGCCCCTTGCCGTAGTCAACATAGACATCGCTGTCGGTAATGTTGAGGCTTACGAGTCTCTGCTCGATAACTGCCTTGGCCGCATCCATTTCCTTCTCGGATGCCTCATAGCCGTCGGCAGGCTCGAAGGTGGCGTTTACGCCGCCCTGGATATCGATTCCCCAGCGGATCTCGTCCGCACCCTTGATATAGGTCTTTCTTGTATCGCCGAAATAGGTATGGATACCGAAGAAGGTAAGATACCCGAGTGCCAGAATAAACAGTACGACGATAAAGAATACCGGTTTTTTAGTCCTACGCACTTTATTTCCTCCTAAAAAAGTCTTATGCAAAAGCTCATCCTGTGAGCATACACATTCACTATACTATTATAAATCAAGTTGCTGTAATTGTCAATAGGTTTGATCAAATTCTTTCAAGCGCCGTCAGAGGGCTGTTTTTTGCGGTGCTGTGCGGTTTCGACAGCTTTTTCGCCCCGCCGGAGGTACAATATCCAAGGAACACCCGCAACGGAAGGAAGGATAAAAATGGGAGTAAAGCTCTTTTACGATCCCGGGAGCAGGACAGTGCTTGCAGAGCTGTCGGGGGATATCGACCACTTCACCTCGAAGTCGCTGCGCGAGCCGATAGATGCCGAGATACTCGCCCGGATACCCCTCCGGCTGATACTCGACCTCACCGGGGTCAGCTTCATGGACAGCTCAGGCATAGGCCTTATCATAGGACGGTACAAGCTGATGAACGATCTCGGCGGGAGCATCACCGCCGTCTGCCCCTCCCCGGAGACCGCAAAGCTCCTGGAGCTCGGAGGGATAAACCGCATCTGCCGGATCGTCGCCACCGCCCGGGACGCAAGCTTTATCGGAGGAATGAAAATATGAAAGACAGAATACTCAACGAAATGACGCTCAGGTTCCCGTCGCTGGCAGAGAATGAGCGCTTCGCAAGGCTTGCCGTCTCGGGCTTCGTATCCTCGCTCGACCCGGCGCTCGACGAGCTCTCGGAGATAAAGACTGCCGTCTCCGAGGGGGTCACGAACTGCATCGTCCACGCCTACCGCGACACGGTGGGCATCATAACGATGCAGGTCAGGATACTTGAGGGTCAGCGGATCTACATACGCATCAAGGACACAGGCTGCGGCATCAGCGACATCGCGGCCGCCCGAACCCCGCTCTGGACCTCCGCTCCCGACGAGGAGCGTGCAGGGCTCGGCTTCGCCATCATGGAAAGCTTCACGGACAGGCTCTCTGTCCGCAGCAGGCCGGGCGGCGGCACCACAGTCACCATGCTCCGCACCCTCAGAACACGAAAGGCAGCAAATGAAGACAGAAACAAAAAAGTCTGACGCCCTCGCAGAGAACAATCTCGGGCTCGTCCACCTCTGTGCAAACAGGTTCCGCGGCAAGGGCATCGAATACGACGATCTCTACGGCGCCGGCTGTATCGGGCTCATGAAGGCCGCCCGCGCCTTCGACACCGAGCGCGGAGTGCGCTTCTCGACCTACGCCGTGCCGGTGATACTCGGGGAGATCAAGCGGCTCTTCCGCGACGGCGGCACCGTAAAGGTCAGCCGGAGCCTAAAGGAGCTCTCTCTGCGGCTCACCCGCGAGAGGGAGCGCTTTCTCATCTCCGAGGGACGGGAGCCGACGGTCAGCGAGCTGAGCCTTATCTCCGGCGAGAGCGAGGAGCTTGTCGCCGAGGCGCTGGGCGCTTCCCTGCCGCCGGTCAGCCTTACCTCCGACCTCGACGACAGCGAAGGCTCCGAAACGGATATCCCCGTGGCCTCGCCCGACGGCGAGATCAACGACCGCCTCTCCCTTTACAGCACCCTCGCCTCCCTCGAGGCCAGAGACCGCCGGCTGATATACCTGCGCTACTTCAAGGAGAAGACCCAGACCGAGGTGGCCTCCGAGCTGGGAATGACTCAGGTGCAGGTCTCCCGCCGGGAGAAGAAGCTGCTTGCCCTTATGCGGGAGGCGCTCTGCTGAAAAGCCTGACTATAGGGCACCTCTGAAAACCCTTTTAAGGAAAAACAGCTATGCACGTCATCTGCTGCGTCAAGTCCTCTTGGAGTACGAAAGTACGCCTTCGAGGTCTTTCCTTGCAGCTGACGCACCTATCTGTTTTTCCTTGACCAAACGGGTTTTTAGAGATGCCCTATATGCAATTTTTCCTCTTATCCTCTTGACGAAACAGCCTTTTTGGTGATAAAATATTATCAGAGCATTATCTGTCTGTCACGCCGCTGACACAATGGCGTGATAGCATTATACTGACAGGAGGGTTCTGCTATGCCGAAAATGCTGATCGTTGACGATGAAATGAGAATCAGGATGATTATCAAGGAGTACGCCGAGTGGGACGGCTTTGAAGTCGTTGAGGCCGAGGACGGTATGGATGCCGTTTCCAAGGTCAAGACACAGGACTTCGATATCATCATCATGGATATCATGATGCCCAAGCTCGACGGTTTTTCCGCCTGCAAGGAGATAAAGAAGCTCAAGCCGATACCCGTTATCATGCTCTCTGCCAGAGGCGAGGAGTATGACAAGCTCTTCGGCTTCGAGATCGGCGTGGACGACTATGTGGTCAAGCCCTTCTCGCCCAAGGAGCTCATGGCAAGAGTAAAGGCGGTAATGAACCGCGCCAAGCCCGCAACGGTGTCGGAGGATGTCGTTACCTACGAGGGGCTCTGCATCAACTTCACCGCAAGAGAGGTCACCATCGACGGCCAGCGCGTCGCCATGACCCCCAAGGAGTATGACCTGCTGTTCTATCTTGTAAAGAACATGAATATCGCCCTCTCGAGAGAGAAGCTGCTCGAGGAGGTCTGGGGCTTTGATTTCTACGGTGACGACAGGACCGTGGATACCCACATCAAGATGCTGCGAAACAGCCTCGGCCCCTACCGCAACCTTATCGTCACCTTGAGAGGAATGGGTTATAAATTTGAAAAGATCAGATAAGCCGAAGCAGAAGACCGCCGGCAGCAAGCGGACGCTGCGCTTCTACGTCTGGTGGTATTTCATGCTCTTTGCAGTGCTCGTGCTGCTGCTTCTGTGGGTGTTCCAGTATTTCCTGCTGGCAAGCTACTACCGCTCCGCAAGGCTCAGGTCGGTGGAAAAGGTCTCCGGCGAGCTCACGGAGGCATACGGCTCCGACAGCTTTGAGAACGAGATACGCCGCATGGCCTTCGACAACAGTATGTGTATCATCATCACAGACTCGTCGGGCAAGCTGCAGACGGGCGCCAACAATCTCGGCTACTTCTCCAAGCTGATGCTCGACTCTTTCAACAACACCGGCTACTATATGCACCAGCTCAAGGGAGAGCTTACCGAAAGCGGCAAGGATTATATCTCCAAGATCGTCAAGAACGACTCTATCAGCTCGGAGGAGATAATATATGTCAGCTCCTTTAAGACCGAGCGCAGCGAGAACCCCTACTATATCTATATAGAATCCTCGCTCGAGCCCATAGACTCAACGGTCAGCACGATACGCGAACAGCTCATATACATCACCGTGATACTCTTCGAGCTCGCGTTCATCATAACGCTGTTCATCTCGAAGCGGCTGTCAAGTCCGATCGTGGGGATAACCGAGACCGCCAAGAAGTTCGGAAGCGGAGATTTCAGCGTCGAGTTCGACCAGAAGGGCTACCGTGAGGTCTCCGAGCTTTCGGAGGTGCTTGACAACGCCAAGACCGAGATAGGCAAGGTCAACAAGCTCAGAGCCGACCTTATAGCCAACATCTCCCACGATCTGCGCACTCCCCTCACCATGGTCAAGGCCTACGCCGAGATGATACGCGACCTTTCGGGAGACAATCCCGAAAAGCGCAACGAGCACATCCAGATCATCATAGACGAGGCAGACAGACTGTCGAACCTTGTGAGCAACATCCTCGAGCTGTCGAAGCTTGAGAGCGGCAACCTTGAGCTCTCGCGCACCAGCTTCTCCCTGCACGACAAGATCAAGGACGTCCTGACAAGGTACACCCTGCTCATCGAGGAACAGGGCTACGACATAGCCTTTGAGCCGGACGAGGACAGGATCGTGACCGCCGATGCGGACAAGCTGGATCAGGTGCTTTACAACTTCATCAACAACGCGATCAATTACAGCGGCGAGAACAAGCGTATCCGCATAAGGCAGATCAACAAAGAGTACTGCACGCGGGTCGAGGTCGCGGACAACGGCAAGGGCATTTCCAAAGAGCTGCTGCCGAAGGTATTTGACCGGTACTACCGCGGTGATAAAGTACAGCGCGAGGTAGTGGGAACGGGATTAGGGCTTTCGATCTGCAAGGAGATCTTAAAGAAGCACAACTTTGCATTCGGGGTACAGTCCGAAGAAGGCAAGGGCTCGACGTTCTGGTTTGAGATACCGATAAACGGCGGGGAGCAGAAGGCGGAACCCGCAGGCAGTAAAGACCCAAACGCGGCAGCGAAATAGGGGAGATCTCTTTCTCGAATAAACCCGGAAGGAATTGGGGGACGCTTCCCCCTTGAACCGCCCCGCACGGTCCCGCAGGCACAAGAAGTTCAGGCAATACCGCACAACCCCTGTGCGTCAGATCGCGCGCAAGCTCAATAAAGTTGAGCTGAGATTTTCGTCAGATTGCCTAAATTCGACGCAGGCTTGCTGGCGCAAGTCAAGGAGAATTTGGGTAATATGACGGAAAGCTGGCAAGCAGATGACGTGC
>JAFXVY010000131.1 GCA_017534595.1 Ruminococcus sp. | reverse complement strand
TTGCCTAAATTCGACGCAGGCTTGCAAGCGAAGTTCACTTCGCTTTACGCAACGTCAAGGAGAATTTGGGTAATATGACGGAGAGCTGGCAAGCAGATGATGTGCAGAGGCGTTAGCCGCGGGTCGTGCGGTGTTGCCTTAGATCTTTATGTCAAAAATCTGCCGGCTTTTTATGAGCCTGCTTTATACTGCAAAAAAGCATCCCGCGCCGAGACACGGGATGCCTGTGTTATGATGTTTTACGGTCATACCTTCCTGTGCTGCGCCGCAAGGGTCACAAACAGGAAGACCGTGTTGTAAAGCAGTATGAACGACGGGCTCAGCTGACCGAAGGTGCCGAGCAGAGTCATTATCAGCGAGATGCCCGCTCCGAGCACGCACGCTCCCGCCTGTACCGCTACACCGAGAGCTGTGATCTGCTTCAAGCGCTTGGTGCCTATCAGCAGCATCGCAAAGGACGGGAAATGCCCCGAGCAGAGCATCGGCGAGGAGACCTCCGGAGTGTAATCGGTCTCGCGGGCGTATTCCTTGTGGAAACGGAAAGGCAGCAGCTTGAGCATCGACTTGTCAGCGTCGAACAGCTCGGAAAGGTAATCAAGATTGATGAAGCCGTCCACCGTCCTGACTACCGCAACAACGCCGTTGTCGCCCAGCTCACGCAGCCAGCGGGATACCGAAAGGCTTGCCTTGGCCTGTACCACGAACAGCATGGATACAACTCCCGATACCGACAGGTAAAGCACCGTGTTGCCCTTGGAGTACTCAGCCTCCTTGTTCAGAGTCGGCAGACCCTCTATCGAGTGGTTCTCCATGAGCTCGCGGGAGCCCAGCAGCACGCGCTTGTTCTCGATCCAGCCCGAGAGCCCGAGGCCGTCCTCGTAAATGTAGCTCTCAACAGGATAGAGCAGCTCGGTCTTGCCGCGGAGCATCTTGTAGAAGGTGGGGCTCAGTATGCTCCCCGCTCCGCAGGCCAGTGACGCCGCGTAGAGGATGCAGTCCTCGATGCGGGTGGAGCCCAGAAGCTTCAGGCTCTTGAAATCCACCATTCCCTTGGGGAACAGCTGCTCTGCATCAATGAGCACAGAGTTGGTGTCGGAGAACCTGTCCACCGCCGAATAGCCGAGTATCACGCCCGAATACTGGAGATACTTGTTCTGAGCACGCCCCATGGGTATGTTGACTATCAGCATCAGCGAGAAGGACGAGCAGATCGTCAGCGTGCCGGACATTACGGCAAAGAGGTTGAATATCTTTTCGGTCATGCCCGCAGTGTTCTTCTCGAAGATCATCGAAAGCAGACCTATCGCTGCCGAAACGAGCAGCACAAGAGGAGTTATCTTTCTTGCATAGGTGTCCGCAACATCGGCGGAGTAGGAGTTCTTCATGAAGTCCTTGACGAACTCGGTCTTGCGCATGGCGGAAAGCTCGGGGAAATCGTCGAGCACGCCGCTGGTGAACTTGCCTGCGGTATCCTCGTCGTCAACGGTGACGAGAGCATATCTCTCAAAATCCTCGGCGACAAAGCGGAAGTTGCGCTCTGTGCGCTTAACGATCATCAGCTTGCCGAGAGTGTTGAATATCAGCCCGAAGATCGCTATCGAGGTGTAGATGTGATAGAACTCGCGCATGACTATCGAGGGCTCGAACAGCGTCGCCACGCCCGAGATCACGCAGACCAGTATGCCTACCGCCGCAAGGCTGTCGCAGTCGGCACGCCGGCGGAAGATGTTCTTAAAGCCCTCGAGTACCACCGTATAGCTGACGGCTATGGCGGCAAGCCCGAGTATCGTGTTGGTGAACAGGTAGGTCGAGGGGTTCATGACCTTGTCGAAGACCTTTACCAGCGGCAGCGACAGGTCGTTGGCCAGCGTTATCAGCAGCGTGAACACTCCCGCGAACAGCAGCACCACCATCCTGACGGTAAGGTTCTGCTTGACCTGGAGGATATCCCTGAGGATCTTGTCCTCGTCCTCGAACTGCTCGAACTCGCGTTTTGCGGTGCGGCTGGAGGTCGTGGTCTCGTCCTCCTCCCCGTCTTCATCCTCGGTGTCCTCGTCGGCGCCGCGCTTTAAGCGGAAGTTATCCACCTTCCTGCGCCTGCGGTCGCGGAGCATCTGGGAACGCTCCTCATAGCCGAGATCGCTGGGGATATCTGGTACACGCTCCATTTCCTCGGTCTTGGGGATTATCTTATCGGTCAGCTCCATATCTATATCGCTGACGTTCGGTCTTTTAACGGGAGCCTCCTCGCTTTCGCGGCTGACCCCGCCCTGCTCGCGCCTGAGCTTCATTATGCTCTCGATCAGCTCGGCATTCTCCCTTGCACGCGCCTCGTTGTCGGGAGCTGCGGGTCTTACCTCATCGGCGGGAAGATCGGTGCCGATATCGGTATCGTCCTGCGGGATATCGGAAAAGGGTATCTTCTCATCAGCCAACGGTGTCACCTCCCTGTGATGCAGCTCTGCGCTGCCTTACTATCTCATACATGAATATGCCTGCGGCCACGGATGCGTTGAGCGAGGTTATCCTCCCCGCCATGGGGAGCCTCAGCAGGCAGTCGCAGTGCTCCTTCATGAGCCTGCCCATGCCGTTGCCCTCCGACCCTATGACCAGCGCTATCGGCCCTGTGAGCTTAGCCTGCGAGTAATCCTCGCCGGAGCCGTCGGTACCGTAGATCCAGACGCCGCGCTCCTTGAGCTCCTCGACAGCCGAGACGAGGTTGGGTACCCTCGCCACCGGCACATAGCTTGCCGCCCCCGCCGAGGTCTTGAATACCGTGAAGTTCAGCGACGCGCTCCTTCGCTTCGGGATAATGACTCCGTGAGCGCCGGCGGTCTCGGCAGTCCTGATAATGGCGCCGAGGTTATGCGGATCCTCGATCTCGTCACAGATGATGATGAACGGATCCTCTCCCCTGCTCTCGGCTGCGGCGAATATCTCGTCGATGCTGACATACTCGGCGCAGGCTCCCACCGCGATAACCCCCTGATGGGATGCGCCGCCGCACATTTTCGAGAGCTTCTGCTCGCTCGCGTCCTTGACGACTATCCCCCGCTCCCTTGCGAGAGCCGAGATATGCGAGGCGGAGCCGCCCGCGTTGGGGTCGATGTAGACGGTATCTATTTTCATGCCGGCCTTGAGCGCTTCGATAACGGGGTTCCTTCCGATTATCAGCTGCTCCGAGGCCTCGCCGCTGTCGTCGGGACGGCGGCGTTCCCTGTTGAATTTCTTGTCCATCAAAACATTCCTTTACCTTTGATCGGCACATATATACTACATTATAACACACATCTTCCAAAAAATCAACCGTTTGCGGGCGATTTTATGAATTGATATCAGCAAGCGGCAGCCGCCGCTGCGGAGAATACAACTTCCCTGCCCGAACCGTGAATTTACATCCGGCAGGCACACACAGTCATCAGGCGGCGGACAGCTGTCATTCGTCAACTGCTGCCGGAAGACAAATTACAAAACGGTTACAAACAATTACACCGTCCGCAGGTACCGCAGACGGTGTAATTGTACTAAATATCGGACAGATATCCTCCCAGCCCCGAGACCTCGGGGAAAGCAGGGAATGAGGGAGAATTTTTGGACTTTTGCCGAAACTTGCAGGCCCGGGGAGCTTAACAAAATCCCGAGCGTCGTGAACCTCCGAAGTTTCGGGGGAGAGCGCATATCGAAACAGTTTCGGAGGAGTTTCGTTAACAGAATGTTCATTTGTGTAATCCGATTTTCGGCAAGTTTTTCGGTTTTTGTACGATTTTTCAGACAGCGATTTTTTTCAACAACCCGCAAAGTGCGTATTTTCAGTATAGTTTTCAACGGTTTCAACAGACTTATCAACAGTTTTGAGCATCGAAAACCGTTTTTCAACATCAACTTTCAACTTTTTGTTGATAAATCGGGCTCCGCGGGCAGTTTTGAATGATTGTGAATAAATCTTGTAATTTTGGCTAAAAATCGGGAAAATATAATTAACATTTTGTGAACGTGCAGCAGACAGATAACAAGATGACAGTTGTCTGCAAGGGGGTGTAAGGGTCATAGACTTACCTCGTGGTGAGGAATTTTATCGCACGCTCGATAGAATCCTTAGAGTTGCCCCAGTCCGCATTTTTGACGGTGTTTCGGTAGTCATACATCTTGCAGAAGTGCGAAACGTCAGCTTCAAGCAGATCGAGGTATTTCTTTGTCAGCTCGGAGCAGTCGTTCACAAACTGGCCGAGCCATTTCTTGTCCAGCTTCTCGGAAGCAAGCGCCACCAGCATATCGTAATGCGGCACGCAGAGCTGCTCCTGCTCGGTGAAGATCTGCCGGAACTCCTTCTCCTTCTGATAGAGCTCGAACAGCGTCACCATGAGCCTTGTCATGCCCCACTCCACCTTCGAGCATACAAAGCAGTCGTTGTTTATGACGGCAAGCTTCTGCTGCTTGGCGTTCTTCTTCTCGAGCAGACCTGTCTTGGCCTTGGGGAAGACGTCCTTCTGGAGCTGCTGGAGGTGGGTCTGGAGCATCAGCGCCAGCGAGAGGCGGTTCTTGCAGGCGCACATCTGCTCGAAATGTGTCTTGCAGAAGCCCTGACGGTTGGTCTCTATGCGGACATCCGGCTCCATCATGGCAGCCCCCATGATATATTCTATGGCACGCTGCTCGAGGGAGTCCCTCATCCGGCAGATAGGGCAGCCCTCGCGGGGCTCGAAGATCTCGTTGACGGGTATGGTAAGTATGCTTTCTCTCATGCTTTACGGGCTCCTTTCGGGAAATGTATGCGGGCACTTGAATTTTTCCTCTTTATATAGTATAATGAAAACTGACGGATTTTGCAAGAGGAAGAAGGAAAAAAATGAAAAAGACAGTTTCGCTTCTTTTAGAACGGTTGGCGATAATCCTCATCGTTGGGGCGACGTCCTTTGCGCTGTTCTTTTCGATAGGCTCGGATACCGATATCGCTGTCAAGATCTCCCTCGACGCTGCTTTCGGCACGATCCTACTGCTGATGCTCATAGCGTTCGTCAAGAACGTGTCCAAGTACATCAGGACCGGGGATTTCTTCGGGGCCTGCAAGCCCACGGCATCGTTAGGTCTGGCTGCCTATGTGATCTCGAGGATGGCGTGGAGCAGCTTCCTGACCGCCCTCATTTTCATAAACCATTTCAGCTCGGATCGGTACCAGGCGGCATCGGTGGCGATGCTTGTCATCTGGCTGTTCGCGGGATTCATCGCGGTGCCGATGGGTATCATGTTCTTCGGCAAGCGCTCCGCAGAGCGCCGCAGCGGCGGATTTGTGCCCGAAAGCTTCCGCCAGGCCTTCGGCAGCGGTGAGGGTACCCATCTCAAGCTGATATGTGATATCTTTGACCGCTATGACGCAAGTACCAACCGGCGGATAGACATAGCCTCTCACGGTAGGGTGCCGGTATGCACCGGCGGGTCGGTGCCCTCGCTGATGCTGCTCCAGATGGGTATGGCGGCACAGGTACACACGGTAACGGCGGGGTCGCTCGAGGAGCTCGCCGAACAGACCGAGCCTGTGTATCTGCGGGCAATAAACGGTATGCTCTACAACCTCGGCTACGGCGTTATGATCTCCCCGTCGGACTGGCGGGCGGTGATACTTTCCGGCGCCGACCAGTGGGTCCTGAACCGCCTCAGCGGCGGCGTGGACGTCCGGTACTATATCCTTTCCTGCGCGGAGAGCCTGCTGTTCCCATTCGGGCTGTCGGTGGCGGAGCTGATCTGCCGCGGGGAAATGAGCATCGCGCTGATCGCGGAGACCGCGAAACTCCGCGAGCTTGAAGCCATAACGCGCTGAGGAGGTACAGTATGGATTACAGTATCCGGGGAAATGATCTGTTCCTGCATCAGCCCGACTTTGACCTTGACGAGACCCTTGACTGCGGTCAGGCCTTCCGCTGGACGAAGACCGCCGCCGACACCTACGAGGGCTTTTATCTCAACACTCCCCTGCGGATAAGCTGTGTTGACGGGCGCGACAGGATATTCCGCTTTGAGAACACCTCCGAGCAGGAGTTCCTGAAAATATGGTACAGCTACTTTGACCTTAACAACGACTACGGCGAGCTAAAGCGCCGCTTCTCGGAGGATAAGATGCTCAAAAAGGCCTGCGGCTTCGCGGGCGGCATACGCATCCTCCGGCAGGACAGCTGGGAGGCGCTTTCGAGCTTCATAATCTCGCAGAACAACAACATCCCGCGGATAAAGGGGATAATCGGGCGTCTCACCGAGCATTACGGCGGTTACCCCTCGGCGGCGGAGCTTTCCTCCGAGACGGCGGAGAGCTTGGCCTTCCTGCGCTCGGGCTTCCGGGCAAAGTATCTCGTGGACGCGGTATCAAAGATAAACTCCGGCGAGCTGGTGCTCTCAGAGGTCGCCGCGCTGCCTCTTGCGGAGGCCGAAAAGCGCCTGATGACGATAAAAGGCGTGGGGCCTAAGGTGGCGATGTGTGCGCTGCTGTTCGGTATGCACCGGCTCGACGCCTTCCCCGTGGACGTCTGGATGAAGCGTGCTCTCGAGCGGTGGTACCCGAACGGTATGCCGGAATATGTCCGCGGGTACGAGGGCATAGCGCAGCAGTATCTTTTCCATTACATAAGAAAGCATCCGCAGGAGGATATGTAAACAAATTGTAAAAATGCGCCTCCTGCGCTTGCATTTTTTCTGTTCGGGTGGTATAATAATAAAGCTGTATGGTACAGCAGTGATATCGGGAAAGCATTGGGATATAGCCAAGTGGTAAGGCAGAGGGTTTTGATCCCTCCATTCCGCTGGTTCGAGTCCAGCTATCCCAGCCAATCACTTTCCCGAATATATTGGGGTATAGCCAAGCGGTAAGGCACCGGATTCTGATTCCGGCATTTCAAAGGTTCAAATCCTTTTACCCCAGCCAGGCAGGGTAAACCCTGCACCATTTCCGCCTTTTGCAGTAATGCAGAAGGCGGATTTTTTGTTTGACGGCGGGTCTGAACATTGTGATAAGGCGAAACCGGCGGGGCGTTTCTGTATTATTCAATATTCATTATTCATTATTCATTAGATCGGAGGCCGCTGACATGACAGAATACAATCCCCTGCTCGATAAGTCTTTGAAATTTGCCGCAAGGATAGTCAGGCTGTATCAATATCTTGTAAAAGAGAAAAAGGAAAGCATAATAGCAAAGCAGATAATAAGGAGCGGAACTTCCATAGGAGCCAACGCAAATGAGGCTGCTTACGGTGTTTCAAATGCAGATTTCATCGCTAAGATGCAAATAGCTTTAAAAGAGACTGCCGAAACAGAGTATTGGCTCAGGCTGTTGATCCTCTCGGGATATATAGAAACCGCTCACGGCGAGTCGATGCTTGAAGACTGCCTTGAAATAAAGCGTATCCTTATAGCATCGCTAAAAACAGTAAAAAAACGATAAATGAGCTAACCCTCACATGGGGCTGTTAAAGCTTTGAATAATGCAAAAAAGGTATATCTCCCGACAGCGGGGATATACCTTTTTTCGCCTGTTATTCTTTATTAGCTTACTCTTCCTCGTCCTCAGGCATATTGCCCCAGTTGTGGAAGACGTTCTGGACATCGTCGTTGTCCTCAAGGTGCTCAAGCAGGAGACCCATTTTGCGGATAGCATCCTCATCCTCAAGATTGGTGTAGGTGGAGGGCACCTTCTCGGCCTCTGCGGAAAGCACTGCGTAGCCCATGGCCTCGAGAGCTTCTCTTACCGAGCCAACCGAATTGGGATCGCAGCTGACCTCAACGACGCCGTCCTCGATGCTGAAATCGTCGGCGCCTGCCTCCATGCAGTCCTCCATGAGCTTGTCCTCATCGGCGCTGCCCGCCTCAAGGATAACGGTACCCTTATCGCTGAACATAAAGGATACGCAGCCGCTGGTTCCGAGGTTGCCTCCGAACTTGTCGAAGTAGTGGCGGATATCCCCCGCGGTACGGTTCTTGTTATCGGTCAGGCACTCAACGATGACCGCAACGCCGCTGGGGCCGTAGCCCTCGTATACCATCTCGACGTAATCGTTCTTCTCGCCGTCGCCGGCTGCCTTCTTGATGATCCTGTCGATGTTGTCGTTGGGAACGTTGTTCGCCTTAGCCTTTGCGATAAGGTCGCGGAGCTTGGCGTTATTGGCGGGATCGGGTCCGCCCTCCTTGACTACGACTGCCATCTCTCTGCCGATCTTGGTGAAGATCTTGGCCTTGGCGGAGTCGGTAGCCTCCTTCTTGCGCTTGATATTTGCCCACTTTGAATGTCCGGACATTTGACACACTCTCCTTGAATTTTTATGATAAACAGTACTAACTGATATATTATATCACAAAACGGAGGTTTAGTCAAGAGCGGAATTTTACCGGGTAAGCAGACCTCCTCAATAGAAGAGCCTTACGATCAGCGCCGAGAAGACAAAGCCGGCAAAGTCTGCGGTGAGGGATGAGATGAAAACCCTCGCGTCGGCGCGGAGCCTTACCGCCGCGAAGTAGACGGCTATGGTATAGAAGGTGGTCTCGGTTGAGCCCATGAGCACCGCCGCGGTACGCGAGGCAAAGCTGTCGGGGTCGGCGGAGATGATGTTCTCAAAGACCGCCAGCGCTCCGCTGCCCGAGAGGGGTCTTATCATGGCAAGCGGCACCGCCTCCGCCGGGAAGCCGAGATGTGCCGCCGCAGGAGAGATAAGCTCTGCGAACGCGCCGAGAGTACCCGAGCGGTAGAGCATGGTTATCGCCGAAACGGTGAGCAGCAGCGTGGGCATAAGCTCCACTGCGGCTTGGAGACCCTCTCTTGCGCCGAGTGTGAACTCGCCTATGATGTCCACCCGCTTTACGGCGGCGGCAATAAGTATCAGCGCACAGACTGCGGGCGCTGCAAGCAGTGACAGCTGCATCCTTCACCTCCGTAAAGTAGAAAGACCGAGATAAGTCCCGCCGCGAGAGCAAGTGCCGAACAGCAGATCACCGGCAGCACGATATCCGCCGGAGAGGCGCTTCCCGCCTTGGTGCGCAGAGTTATGAGCGTCATGGGAATGAGCTGGACAGAAGCGGTGTTGAGCAGCAGGAAGGCCGCCAGCGTCCGGCGGGAGGCTTCCTCCCGGCAGAGAGCCCTCATCGCCGCGATGCCTATGGGAGCCGCTGCGTTGCCGAGTCCGAGCAGATTGGCGGCAGCGTTCATCGAAACGAGCCCCTGCGCCTCCCCGCCCGGGGAGATATCCGGCATCAGGCGCCGCAGCAGCGGCCTGACCGCCCGGCAGACGGTGTCAACGAGCCCGCATTTCTTTGCCAGCCGCATCATCCCGCTCCAGAACGCCATTGATGCCGCAAGCGTGACCGCAAGCTCGGCGGTATCCAGTGCGGACTGCGAAAACGCCGCAGACATCTCATTCTCGGTGCCGAGTATCAGCGAGCCGGCGATCGCAGCGGCAAACATTACAGCTATAAGCGTACCCATATTTTTCCTCGCAGAATTTTGTCACGTATTTTGTTAACAATTCGTTAATTATCGAAAATTGCCTGTTTTCTGACCTTGAACTATTGACAACAGTTTTCACAAAATGTATAATATATACAGATATTTAAATTTTTTAGGAAAAGAGGACTTGCTATGAAATCTACCGGTATTGTCAGAAAGATCGACGAGCTTGGCAGGATCGTTCTCCCGATAGAGCTCAGAAGGACCTTTGATCTTAATGTCAAGGATTCCGTTGAGATCTATACGGATAATGATTCTATCATACTTAAAAAGTTCCAGAGGAGCTGCGTGTTCTGCGGAAATCCCGAGTTCATCACCGAGTTCAAGGGCAGAAGCGTTTGCGCCGAGTGTCTTGAGGGGCTGAAAAAGGCAGACTGAGCCCCGGTCTGAGCTGTTTAAAGCATATCGCTGACACCTTCGCCGGATACGGCGGGGGTGTCGTTTTTTTGTCACGGACGGATATCCGCGCCTGTATATTCTTATTCCCGCATAGCCCCGGGTATTACAGGAGAGGGCTTTTTTTGCAAAAAAGCTTGATTATAGCGTCGGAATGTGTTATATTATTGGTAGAGAGACGGGCTTTCGTCCCGATACGGAACAAAGAGGAATACTATGAACAAAAACAGAGAGCAGTTCAAAAGGCTGCTGGTCTTTATAGTCTCGCTGATAATTGTCGCCGCATTCGCCGCCCTTTACGCAAGAACGTGGTACAACAGCTACAACAGCGAGATGCGCGATCCGTTCTGGAAAAACGGTAATATACTGATGACGATGATCTACGTCTTCATCTATGTGTTCACCGCAAGGAGCTTAAACGGCTTCAAGGTCACATATCTGCGGACGCCGGCGATCTTCGGCTCGCAGCTTCTGAGCCTGCTGACGACGAACGTCGTGACCTTCGTGCAGATAAGCCTTATCGGACGAGGCCGTCTGAACGTTATGCCTATGGTCAAGCTCACCGGTATCGAGATCGGTATCGCCCTTGTATGGAGCATAATTTCAGTTCAGCTTTTCCGGTGCATCTACCCGCCGCGTAAAATGCTGATAGTCTACGGCAACAAAAACTCGGAGACGCTTATCCGCAAGATGAGCGTGAGAAACGACAAGTATCTGATCTGCGCCTCGGTCAGCTGCGACGAGAACATAGACCTCATCAAGGAGGAGATCCTCAAGTATGAGGCGGTCATAATCTCTGACGTGCCGAGCCAGCTGCGTAACAAGCTGCTGAAATTTACTCTTGACAAGTCTATCAGAACATATATAACCCCAAAGCTCTCGGATATCATCATCCGCGGGTCGGAGGACTTCAATCTGTTCGACACTCCCCTGCTCCTCAACCGCTGCGCGGGGCTTTCGCCGGAGCAGAGGTTCATCAAGCGGACGTTCGATATAATCCTTGTCATCATAGCGCTGCTGATAGCCTCGCCGTTCATGCTGCTCACTGCGCTTGCGATAAAGCTCTGCGACAGGGGGCCTGTGCTTTACAGGCAGAAGAGGCTCACCAAGGACGGCAAGGAGTTCGACGTTTACAAGTTCCGCTCGATGGTAGTGGATGCTGAGGCAAACGGCGCCCAGCTGGCAGAAAAGCACGATGACCGCATCACACCGGTAGGCAGGGTCATCAGGGCGATAAGGTTCGACGAGCTGCCGCAGCTGTTCAACATCCTGCGGGGGGATATGTCCTTCGTGGGGCCGAGACCCGAGAGGCCGGAGTTCACCGAGAAATACGAAAAGACCATGCCCGAGTTCAGGTTCAGGCTCAAGGTAAAGGCAGGTCTGACGGGCTACGCGCAGGTAATGGGCAAATACAACACGACGGCTTACGACAAGCTCAAGCTCGACCTGATGTACATTGAGAAACAGTCCTTCCTGCTCGATATGAAGATCCTGATGATGACGGTCAAGACGGTCTTCGCGCCGGAGGCGACGGAGGGTCTGGCCGACGAGACCGCAGTCGAGACATACCGCGAGCAGCATCCCGCGAGAGATGATGAGGAGCTGGACAGCATCCTCAAAGAGGACAGCCAGCAGGAGCAGCAGTCCGATGAATAAACACAAAGGGAGTCAAGGAGGGTAAACCCTCCCGACTCCCTGTTTTTTTGCTTGTCCTATTTTCCCAGCCTGTCTTCCGTCAAAGACGGGTCAAATGCCTTCGCAAGCACGCTGAACCCGCGGTCAAACTCCATTATCATCCTTGGGACAGCTGTCGAGCGCATCGTCCCGAACTGGACTTCATCCTCAGGGAAACGCAGGCTCACGCACAGTCCGCCCGTTTCGGAGCGTTCAAATGCTATGCTTCCGCCGGAGTCCTCCGCGAACTTCCTTGCCAGCGCCAGCGCCATGCTCTCGCTGCTGTCGGGATAGCGGTTGTTGTAATGCGAGAGCCTCTCGATACGTTCAAGATCCGCCGACCTGCCGTTATCCGATACCCACAGGACAGCGTATCCGTCCTCGCGGCGGAGACCGATCACAGCCTCCTTATCCTCGGCGTCGGCGTACAGGCTGACATTCACGATCAGATTGAGCACGATCAGCTCGAGCATATCCCTCACCGTTTTTATGCAGATGCCGTCCTCGATACGCTTGACTATCCGAAGGCCGGGATTGTCGGTGAAGCGCTCATAACTGCCGAGCATGATCTTCAGCGTGTCGGAACCGTCTATGACCTCAGCCCTCGCCGTTCCGCCGTAAAGCCGGGCACTCTCCTCGTAGTTCACGAGCGCCGAGTAGACCCCCATCATGACCCGCTTGACCGTTGCGATGTCAACGGTCTGCTCTTTGTCAGCCCCCCCGGGCTCACCGTTGTTCGAGCCGAAACTCAGAAGCAGCTCCGACATCGTCTCGCGGATGCGTCCCGCAAGACCCGGGAGCTCCTTGCGCTTGTCCGACCGGCAGACCATGACCTCGAGCGTTTCCGGATCGACGAAGCGCAGCATATAGCCGGCAAGCTCCTCGCCGTCGTATAGAGGCGAGATGACCGCCGCGCAGCCGCTGCGGTGCCTGAGCACCGTCTCCGTCAGAATTGGCAGGACGGGCTCGTTCAGCGGCTTGGTATCGAAATCGTCAAGCCGGAGGATCTCCGGGATCTCGTCGGTATTCCTCCAGAGAGGTCTCAGCTTCTCGTCGCAGACTGCTATCTTCTCCGCAGACCGCGCAAATACGGCCTTTACGCTTTCAAGAATATCCAAGTTCATCACCTCCCGATGTGGTGTTCCTTTATGAATAAATTATAACTCATGTATGAAGAAAAGTCAAGGGATGTTATGGGTCTGCGGGCAGAGAATTTCATAAAGTCCGGAGTCTTGACAGCTGTCGTAATGTATTAAAAAACGTGAAAATTTTGAGTAATATTCTATGAAAAGGACTTGCAAAATCACTCGGAATGTAGTATAATAAATGTATAATAATTATTAGGAGGTACAATCCCATGGCTAATGTAAAAGTTGCAATCAACGGTTTCGGTCGTATCGGCCGTCTGGCTTTCAGACAGATGTTCGGTGCTGAGGGTTATGATGTTGTTGCTATCAACGACCTGACCAAGCCCTCTATGCTCGCTAACCTGCTCAAGTACGACACCGCTCAGAAGGGTTACTGCGGTATCATCGGCGAGAATCTTCACACTGTAGAGTCCGACGACGAGGCCGGCACTATCACTGTTGACGGCAAGACTCTTAAGATCTATGCAATGGCTAACGCTGCTGAGCTTCCCTGGGGTGAGCTGGGCGTTGACGTAGTCCTCGAGTGCACCGGTTTCTACTGCTCGAAGGCTAAGAGCCAGGCTCATATTGACGCAGGCGCCAAGAAGGTCGTTATTTCTGCTCCCGCAGGCAACGATCTGCCTACCATCGTTTATTCCGTAAACGAGAAGACCCTTACCAAGGAAGACACCATTATCTCTGCTGCTTCCTGCACCACCAACTGCCTCGCTCCCATGGCTAAGGCTCTCAACGATTTCGCTGAGATCAAGAGCGGTATCATGAGCACTATCCATGCTTACACCGGCGACCAGATGATCCTTGACGGTCCCCACAGAAAGGGCGACATGAGAAGAGCCCGTGCAGGCGCTGCCAACATCGTTCCCAACAGCACCGGTGCTGCAAAGGCTATCGGTCTCGTTATCCCCGAGCTCAACGGCAAGCTGATCGGCTCTGCTCAGAGAGTTCCCGTTCCGACCGGTTCCACCACTATCCTCACCGCTGTTATCTCGAGCGACAAGGAAGTTACCAAGGAAGCTATCAACGCTGCTATGAAGGCTGCTGCTTCCGAGAGCTTCGGCTACAACGAGGATCCTATCGTTTCCTCTGACGTAATCGGCATGAGATACGGTTCGCTGTTCGATGCTACTCAGACCATGGTTTCCAAGATCTCCGATACCTGCTATCAGGTACAGGTTGTTTCCTGGTATGACAACGAGAACAGCTACACCAGCCAGATGGTAAGAACTATCAAGTACTTCGCTGAGCTTGGCTAAGCAGACCGCTTGATCGCAACACAAAACAAAACGAACGCCGTCCCGAAAGGGGCGGCGTTTTTTGCTAACTAATACAGGATATCTGTTTCAGCTAAACTAAAATGCGTTGGAAAAAAGACACCCGGTGTATTAATAATTTGGTATTTTTTACCTGGTTGAATAGTAACCTGCATAAGACCTTTTTGAGCCGATGAGAAAAAGCCATGGATTTTTATGTCTACAACCATTGCTCCGGATTTACAATTTATGGTTATAATATCTCCAACTTTTCCTTGCCATATCAATTCTCCATCATTAGAACGCTTTACCGTTACTTTAGTTCTTGGAACTCCACCTGGTGGAGGATTCTGAACAGTTGTATTGATTGAAACAACTGTATTTTGTTTTAGTGGATACCCACACCGTACACAGGTGGGAGCTTCGCTCGATACCGATGTTCCGCATTCAGGACATTTGATTAACGCCATTACAATCACACTCCTAATAATTCTGTTTTTCTATTATAAGCACATATACATTCAAATTATTGTATCTATTGCATCATATGTTATTTCTCCATTTTTTATTGTATATATAAGCACACTTTGTCCTAGATACATTGCGCCGACTCTAATATAGACATTTGTTTCATAGTCCCCAACTTCTTCAAAAACTTTTTTGTATTGACTACAACAACCTTTCAATTCATTTATAAAATCTAAGAAACTAGATCTATAGCTTTGATACATTTCTCTAGCTCTATCAAAAGAGATGTAAATATCATAATTCTTACCATCTGCTTCATTTATTCCGTATTTATCAACCCTCGCTAAACCTATACCAGATCTTAATGAAGCATCTATTCTTTTAACTGAATTATCAACGGTTTCAATAGCTATTTCTCTTAGAATGGTTCTATCAAGAGGTTTTCCTTCCGTAGCACCGCAAATATAACAGGTTTTTGGTTTGTCATATGTTGCGTCGCTCCATTTATGTCCATTTGGTTCTCCAATGGTAGTTCCACATAATTTGCAAGTCATTGGTTCAGTACAAGTTGCTTTTTTCCAATCATGTGATAATGACACACCTGTAGTTATTCCGCAAACAGAACAGGTTTTAGGCGCTTGACAAGTTGCCTCTATCCACTTATGTCCACTAGGCTCACCTTCTTTGTTCCCGCATACTGCACAGATTTTTGGTTCAGTACAAGTTGCTTCTTTCCATTTATGACCTAAAGCCTCTCCGTCAGTTTTTCCACATAAAGAACAAGTTTTGGGTTCAGTACACGTTGCCTCTTCCCAAATGTGGTCTCCTTTTTCGCCTCTTTTCTCCCCACATTTGCTGCAAGTTTCAGGCTCCAAGCAATTTGCAGCTTTCCATTCATGGGCACAAGCAGTTGTAGTAGTTGTTGTAGTTGTTGTAGTTGTGGTTTCTATTTTTGTAATTGTAGTAGTTGTAGCAGGTTCAGTAGCAAATGAAATGTCATTTTTACTATCTGCATCACCGCAAGATACCAGCGTAATACAAAGCAAGCCAGTAAGTAACAAAGTTCCAATTTTCTTCATAATTATCCCTCCTTTGTGCATTTAGCGAAAAATTCGCTAACATCCTTAATTATATTTTAGCGAAAACGTCGCTAAATGTCAATAGGTTTTGTCAAAATAATCTATAATGATTATGACAAAAATACAAATATAGATTTGTTTATAATGCCAAAGGAGAACATCATGATATACAGACGGATTCGCGACCTGCGCGAGGATGCCGATATGACACAGACACAAATTGCGGCTATCCTTCATTGCAGCCAGAGGGTATACAGCAACTATGAACGCGGAGATATAGATATCCCCACCGAGATACTCATTAAACTCGCTGATTTCCACAATGTCTCTGTCGATTATCTCCTTGGCAGGACAGACAAAAAAGAAACAAACAAATAAAGGCACCCGAACGGGTGCCTTCTTTGTTATGCGGTATTACAGCAGTACTATCCCCTTTTCCCTGCACTCCTGTGCCATATCCTCGGGCCATACGGAGACCTGTACCTCGCCGATATGCGCTTTCTCGAGCAGCAGCATACACAGCCTTGACTGGCCGATGCCGCCGCCGATGGTCAGCGGGAGGGTGCCGTCGGCGATCATTTTATGATAGTCGAAGCGCATCCTGTCCTGTGCGCCGGCGATCTCGAGCTGCGAGGCGAGGGACTTCTCGTCCACTCTGATGCCCATTGACGAGACCTCGAACGAATCCTGCAGCACGTCATTCCAGAAGATCAGGTCGCCGTTGAGCTGCCAGTCGTCATAGTCGGGGGCGCGGCCGTCATGGGGCTTGCCGTCCGAGAGGGCTCCGCCGATCTGCATGAGGAACACGGTCTTGTGCTCCTTGGCGATCAGGTGCTCACGCTCCTTGGCGGTGGTGCCGGGGTACATTTTCAGCAGCTCCTCGGTGGTGATGAAGAAGGGCTCGTCGCAGATCTTGCCCTTGAGCACGGGATACCTTATGCTGACCTTGCGCTTGGCGTAGGCTATGGCCTTGACTATCGAGCGGACGGTCTCCTTGAGGAAGGCGACGTTTCTGTTGCTGCGCTCGATGACCTTTTCCCAGTCCCACTGATCGACGAAGATCGAGTGGATGTTATCGACGCTGTCGTCGCGCCTGATAGCGTTCATATCGGTATAGATACCCTCCTTGGGAGCGTAGCCGTAGCGGTAGAGCGCCATTCTCTTCCACTTCGCCAGCGACTGCACGACCTCGGCGCTGGTGTCGAACTCCTTGATGGTGAAATCGACCTTGCGCTCGACGCCGTTCAAGTCGTCGTTGATGCCGCTCGCCTTGGTTACGATCAGCGGCGCGGTGACGCGGTCAAGTGTGAGCGCGAAGGAGAGGTTCTGCTGGAAAACATCCTTGATGTATTTGATAGCGTGCTGAGTTTCTCTCAGCGTGAGAGCCGACTTGTAGCCCTCGGGGATCACCAGTCCTTTTGACATATTATCATTCCTTTCGTATGTATTCAGAGGTCTGCCCTCAATATCTGCGAAACGGTCTTGAAGCCGTATTTTTCGTAGAAGCTCACTGCGTCGTTGCCGTCAACGACTCTTATCTCTATGCGCCCGGCGCCGCGCTGTTTCAGATCATCGACAGCCCAGTCCATAAGGAGCTTTCCGTATCCGCTGCCGCGGTATTCCTTGAGCACAATCAGGATATCTATATGGCCGTCGATCCCGATAAGGTCGGTCTTGCAGAAGCCGACCATTCTGCCGCCGTCCTCGATGACGGCAATCCTTGACTTCCCACTGCGCACGGCTTCCTCGAATATCGCCAGCGACTCGGAAACGGGCTTCTTCGGGAAGGCTCCCTTGAAATTCACCGAGACCTCATTGTGATGCTCGGCCAGCTTTTCAAGGCACTCCCCGAGCTTGTATACTTCCTCCGGTGCGATCACTCTCATACTGTTCACCTCTTACACCATGCTCTGCCAGCTGTCATAAAGCCCGGGCACTACCGAGGTGAGCATTATCATCACGCCGGTGGCAAGGTCGAGTATCGCGTGGCTTATCATGATAGCGAACGGGTCTTTCTTCTTGCGGAAATACACGCAGAAGAGCACCGCCGCCGGCAGGAACGAAACGAACCTGTAAAGCATATACTTAGCGTCGAACATCGTGGGGATAAAGCAATGCTGGAGCGCGTAGAAGAATGCGGATATAATGACCGCGGCATAGCTGTTCCTGATCTTCCCGACGCCGCAGCCGAGATAGAGGCCGTCCTCCGCGAAAGGAACGGTCAAGGGCAGCAGGATCAGGTTTATCACCGCCAGCGCTGCGGGTATGGGAGCCACGATATCCACCGAGACCTTGGGCATAAACTTGCCGTAGAACATGAAGCCCGCGGCATACATCCCGCCCATTCCGACGCAGACGAAGCCGTACACCAGAAGTATCGTCTTCTTGACGCTCCGCCCGCCTTTTTTGTAGTTTATGAGCTCCTTATAGCTCTGACCCGACTTTCTTGCCAGCAGCACTATCGCCGCCACCGTAACTATATTCACGAGCGTTGCGGCAACCGACCACCAGTTGCTTATATCTGCGAGCTCCTTGCCGGTCACTGCCGAGCCGATAAGGAATATCAGCAGGAACAGGATGCTGCGCGAGGGCAGCAGCGGCGGCAGGAGCGATCTCTTTTCTGTTGTCTCTTTCATTTTGTTATCTCCTGTTTTTTTATCTGATGTTTCCGACAGTTCTCGGGAAGAAGATAACATCTCTGATGTTGCCGATGCCGGTCACATACATGATAAGTCTCTCAAAGCCGAGGCCGAAGCCGCCGTGAGGCACCGAACCGAACTTTCTCAGATCGAGGTAGTCGGCGTAGGGCTCGAGGGACATCTTTCTCTCCTGCATAGCGGCAAGGAGCTTGTCGTAGTCAGCCTCTCTCTCGCTGCCGCCGATGATCTCGCCGACGCCGGGAACCAGCAGGTCCACTGCCGCAACGGTCTTGCCGTCGGGGTTCTGCTTCATATAGAAGGACTTGATCTCCTTGGGATAGTTGGTAACGAATACCGCCTTGCCGAATACCTCCTCGGAGATATAGCGCTCGTGCTCGGTGGCAAGGTCGCAGCCCCACTCAACGGGGTACTGGAAGTCTCTGCCGGACTTCTTGAGCAGCTCGATAGCCTCGGTATAGGTGCAGACCGCAAAATCGTGGGAGATGAGCTCCTCGAGCTTGGCGATAAGACCCCTCTCGAAGTGCTGATCGAAGAACTCGATCTCGGTGCGGCAGGTGTCGAGCACCTTCTTCACAACGAACTTTATCATGCCCTCAGCTTCCTCGATAACATCGGGGAGCTCGGCAAATGCGATCTCCGGCTCGATATGCCAGAACTCGGCAACGTGCCTCGGGGTGTTGGACTTCTCGGCTCTGAACGAGGGTCCGAAGGTGTAGATCTTGCCGAAGGCCATAGCTGCCATCTCGCCCTCGAGCTGACCGGATACCGAGAGGCCTGCTCTCTGACCGAAGAAGTCGTTGGCGAAATACTCCTCCTCGCTCTTGATCGAGGGGTCGAAGCCGACAGTAGTCACCTGGAACATCTCGCCTGCGCCCTCGCAGTCGGAGCCGGTGATGAGCGGGGTGTTTACATATACATAGTTCCTGCTCTGGAAATACTCATGCAGGGCGGCAGCGGCGGTGGATCTTACGCGGAACACTGCGTTGAAGGTGTTTGTCCTGCCTCTGAGGTGGGGCATGGTGCGCAGGAACTCAAGGGTGTGCCTTTTCTTCTGCAGCGGGTACTCCGCCGGGCATACTCCGAGCACCTCGATGCTCTCGGCGTTGATCTCGGAGGTCTCGTTCCTGCCCTCGACTACCTTGCCGGTAACTCTGAGGGAGGTGCCGAGCTTGAGGGCTTCGTCGAGCGCGATATCAGAGCTCTTGTCGATAACGACCTGGATGTGCTTTAAGGTGGTGCCGTCGTTGAGCTCGATGAACGCCACGTTTTTGGAGTCTCTCGACGTTCTCACCCAGCCGCAGACGGTAACGCTCTGCCCGATAAAGCTTTTGTCCTCAAAGATCGCCTTGATGTCGGTGTGTTTCATAGTGTATCTTTCCTTTCAAATAAATATCAACTAAAAAAGGCTTCCGTCCCGAATACAGGACGAAAGCCATGACTTCCGTGGTGCCACCTGAATTACCGCAGGTGCATTGTTTTATCAAGACCCGCGATCTCTCATACGCAGTAACGCGCGTAAAACGTCTCCCCTACTCGGCTGACCTTTCGGCTTGCTGCTCGGAAGTGTTATTCACGAAGCCTCTTGTACGCGGCTCTCACCTGCCCGCGCTCTCTTTGACAGAACTGCTTCGGTACTTCTCTCCGTCATCGCATTTAACTGGAATATATTTTAGCACATCTTATCCGGCTTGTCAAGAGGGGGAGCACAAAAAAATCCGTGACGTCACTCTGCGGCCTCGAGCAGAGCCGCAAGCTGCGGCGGTATGCCCCTCGGACCGCGGATACCGGTAACGCCCAGCTCCCGCAGCAGCGCGACCGTGAACTCTCCCCTTGGGAAGCGGCGGATGAGCTTGAGCCTCACGGCGCTGTTCGTTGAGATCAGATCGGTGCCGAAATCGAAGTCGATACCCGTTTCTATGACCCTGCACTCGTATCTTATCTCCGACTCAGGGGCGCAGATATAGATATAGACGGTGTCACCCTTTATGAAGTGCGCCGAGAACGTCCACATGATCTCGCCGTTCTCGTCGAAGATATCCTCAAGGTCGCAGATCTTCGGGTTGGAGGGGATGATCCACTTCTTCGGCTCTGTCCTGTTCCTGCCGCCCTTGGGCTTGGTGAGCTCATAGCTCATCTTTATGCTCCCGCAGACGATATCCTCCTCGGCAGACCCGTCCAGCAGCACGCTTATCCAGCCCTGCCTGTTCATGTGGTACGCAGGCAGCACCCCCGGCTCTCCGAGCAGACCCTCCCGCAGCAGCGGGTCGCACTTCACGCTCATGATCTCGGTGAAGCCCTCGCCCTTCAAGCCGAGCCTGCTTCTCTTTACCTTCATCACCACGGCGTACCACTTGCCGCTCTTATGCCGGAGCACAAAGCTGTCGGGGTCTCTCATCCAGAGGTACTCGGGCTCGGTGCCGTACTGCTTTTTGACGAACCGCATCATCCCGGCGGTATCCATTCCCTTCATGGCATTTCCTCCAAAGCAAAGACCCGGGCCATTGAAAGCGCGGGTCTTATAGCATTTTACAGTGAATTCAGCTTCTTTTGCAGCTCGATCATGTGGTTTCTGCAGGCTGTGATCTCTCCGGTATATTTATTGAACCATTCAACGTCCATTTCATCGGGCTCCTCCTGCAGCAGAACGGCCTGAACGAGCGCCGACTGTGATCTCGAACGCTTACGCTCGATCTCCTCAATGGTCTGCCGGCAGATCTTTATTTCCTTTTTGAGCTTTCTTTTTTCGCCCATTATGCTTCACCTCTTTAAGACTTAGTTTCCTTTAAGATCAAGAGACTCATAAAGCTCCTTGAGTTCGTCATATCCCTTGTCAAGTTCGGAATTGATATCGCTCAGCGCGGTCTTGAGCTCTTCCATTTTTTCCTTCATCTGATCGGGGTACCTGATAAGCGCTGTGCTTACCTCGTTTACGATTATCTGCTTCTCGGTAAAATCGTCGATCAGGAAGGCGAAGGCGCCGGCGTTGCTCATATAGTTCGTTACCCGCCTGTATATGAGCTCATGGTCTCCCTCGGGCTCAAGATAGATATCTATTTCCGTAAGCACATGACCGATCTCGGTGCGGTACTGCTTTTTGTAGGTGTCCTGCACATGAGTGGTCTCGTCGAGATAAAGTCCGATGAATATGGCAAGAGCAATGAAGCTTACCAGCATGAGCACTATCGCGGTTATCATCCTGCGCTTCATGACCTTATCCTGATTCATCGTCCTTCACCTCCTCGCCCGTGAAGCCCTGCTCCGCGAGCCTTTGCTTTTCCTTTTCGATCTCCGCTCTGATGAGCTTCTGCTTGTTTTCCTCTGCCTGCTGCCGTCTTTCCTCACGGACCTTCCTGCCGAGCTTGAACACATTTCTCAGCTCGAGCACTGCCATAACGGCTATCGGCAGTATCACAAGCACCATCAGGAGCTTCTTGGTCTCACCGAAGGATCCGAGCCAGATAAAGAATCTTGATTTCCCGGTATACTTTCCGATGAGCTTTTCCCTGACTGCGGGTGCCGTGTCGTTTATCTCATTGGGAGAGCCGTCCGAGGCGGTATCGCCCTTCGTAACGAAGGAGCCGTCCTCATTGATGTCCACGATCCTGTGGGTAACGATCTTCCCCGCGACATCGCTCTGATCCGAATAGAACGAGATAATATCGCCCTTTTCAAGGGTATCGGGGTCGGTCTTCTCGACTACTATGTAGTCCCCCACATGGATCGAGGGCTCCATGCTTCCCGTAACGACCTTGAGCACGCTCCTGCCGAACAGGTTCACAGCCTTGCCTCTTGCTGTCTGTATCAGCACATAGCCGCAGAACAGTATGGACAACGCAAGCAGCACTGTCAGCAGTATGTCAACGATCCTTCTTGCTAAGGTCTTTCCCTCGGATTCAGTTTTTTTTTGAGCCTCTTCCTCCTCACCTGCACGGTTGCGTTCCTTATAATCCCGGATAACTCTGTGTATCCAGCTTACATGGTATTCTCTGTACAGGCGCTTCATCTCGAGGTCGATCTCACGCTGTTCCTCGGGAGTACGCTTGGGCGGAGTATAGGTCGGCTTCGGCCTGTTCTTCGCCTCGAGCCTCTTCTTTTTCTTGAACTTCCGGTCAGCCAGATATCTTCTGAAGCGGTACTTGAAGGTAAGCGCGTACTTGCGGTAGTAGACCTCCATAGCGTCGCGCTCGGCGGCCTCCTTCTCCCTTATGCGCTTGCGCTCGTTGAGCTCCTCACGCAGCTTCTTGTGATCGGGGTTGTCTGTATCTGCCGGTATGATATGGAACCAGTAAACGAGGATGTACTGTATGAGCTTCTGCAGCAGCCTGATCGGATTGTGGGAATACTCCCACCTGATCTCCTCAAAGGATTTGCTCTCGAAGCGTTTGCGGTCAGCCTTGAGCCTCTGGGCTCTCTCTGCCTCACGCCGCTCCTTTTCCTTCTTCTGCTGCTCGAGCTTCTTTCGGGCGGCGATAGCTCTCGGATCCTCGAACTCGGCGTTTTCCTCCTCGTTCTCCTCGAGCTCCTCCTTGATCTGCTCGATCTCCTCTGTGGTGACCTGCTCGTAAGCCTGCTTTTCGAGCTCGGCCTCCTTCTCGGTCTCATCGAGCTTATCGGCGTCAACGCCCTCGGCCTCACCGAGCTCGGAGCGCATCTTCATCTTATTGAGAAGCACACGCTCACGCTCCGCGGCGACACGTTCTTCTTCCTCGCGCCTCAGGCGGGCTTCTTCCTCGAGACGTCTCTGCTCCTCGAGCTTAGCCTGCCGCTCGGCCTCGAGGCGGGCACGTTCGCGCTCTTCCTCTTCCTGCTCGCGGCGTTTCTGTTCGAGCAGCTCCTGTATCCTTCGCTGCTCTTCTTCCTGCTCGCGCTGGATACGCTCGCGCTCCTCGCGCTTGGCCTCCTCGATACGCCGCAGCTCCTCCTGACGGCGTTCCTCCTCGATGCGGAGCCTCTCGGCCTCCTCCTCGGCGGCGAGCTGAGCAAGTCTCTCGCGCTCACGCTCTGCCAAAAACGCCTTCTCGATCCTTATCGCCTCATTTATCTGCGTAAAGACGAGGTTCATATTCTTCGGGAGCTTCTTGGTCATCTTGAAGTCGCCGTCTGCCGAGATATATCCGACCGCAGCCTCTGTCTGTATGCCGTAGTCTGCGGCGATCTCCTTATCGAAGTGCTTGACAAATCTCGGGGCTATTGCCTTGGACTTCTGAGTCTTGAGCTCGGTCATCTCGCCGGTGCCGCTTGAGGTATACGCCCTGAACAGCAGCAGGTTCATGACCACGAGCTTGTAGAAATCCTCGACGTAATTATTCTGCGGCTTTACGGCGGTATTCTCGACGTTGATCTCGTAGCCTACCTTATCGTAGCTTTCGATGAACTGCCACAGTGCCAGACACGCCTTGAGCTCGACGTTCTTCATGATCGCGTTCGTTCTCATTACAGGCGGCCTGATATAGTTGTTTCCGAGGGTCATACAGAGCTCGCTGCCCTTATACCCCTCGATGATCTTTTTGAGCTTTTCTACTCTCTGCCAGATCGTCACGCCGTTTGAGTCGGTGGATTCGAGGCTGTCAGAGGTCTCGAGCTTGAGCTCGATCTTCATTCTTCCGCCGGAGCCGTCGTCGATCGAGGTATCGTAGCCTAAGGTATAGACCTCCTCATCCCTGGCGACCTGGGCGAGCTTTTCGTATCTGGTGTTTATGAAGATATACAGTCGGTCGATAAGCGTATTTACGAACTTGTTCTCATAAGTGAGGAAGCTCTCCTCTTTATGGACGTTGAGTATCTTCGAGGGGGTTATCTTCCCCGTGCGCTTATCTATGCTCTGGATAAAGTCGGTATGCTGAGCGAGGTGCTTCACCGATTCGACGGTGATCTTCCTCGACCTCTCGATGGGGACTATCTCCTCGACATCCTCTATCGTCCGGCTCGGGTTTCTCAGCACGTTATCCACATGGATCAGGCCGTTCTCGATCGTCTCCACCCACGAGACGTCAATGGCCTTTTCCATGAGCTTGCGGTTAAAGGCGAAGGTGCTCTGGCTTGCCCTGAGCAGAGCGTCGAGCTGATCGAACAGCTCGTCATCGCCGAAGGCCTTGACCGATTCCTTGAAATCCTCATACCAGTCATTGTATAAGCCGTTCAATCATTTCTCACCTGCCCTCTTTATGTATTTTTCTTTATTTTGGGTCGGGCTGTCAGAACAGCTTCTGGAGTCTTTCGAGGTAAGCGACGGACTCATTCATCTTGTTCTTACCGAAGGACTTGTTGATATAGATAACGAGCTCTCTGAGCTCCTCTCTGAGCATTGCAAGGTTGAGAGACTCAAACTTTCTGAAGATCTTGGTAGCGAGAACGTAGTCTATACCGTCCAGCTCCTCGCCGCCGCAGGCGACGTAAACGGGAACGAACAGACCCATCTGCTTTAAGATACGGTTACCGAACGCAACTCTGAGCTTCTCGATTACCCACAGGTCGAGCTGCTGGATCTTTCTCAGGTTCTCCTGAGAGATCGGGTACTTCTCGAAGGCCTCGTCAAACAGCTGCTGGAGGTGGTCGTAGCCGAGGTTTATGGGCCCCTGCTCGGGCGCGTTGAACGCGATACCCTTTGCATCGAGGTTTATCGGCTGAGCACGGTCGTATACTTTATCGGAAATGGCATAGGTCGAGTCGTCGTTATTCGCCGTACCGATATACCATACGTTCTGCGGGATCCTCAGCTTGCCCTTATCGAGCTTGAGCGGGTCGGTGCTCCAGGCGTTGGGCACGATATCGAGCTCCCACTCGTCGGCGTTGGGCATTTCGAGTATGGAGAGCATCTCCGCGAAGTAATACTCGATACGGGCGATGTTCATCTCATCGAGGAGTATCAGGTTGACGTCGTTGTTATAGCCCGATGCATAGATCCTCTTGAGCACTTCGGTCTCGTTGAAGTTCTTGGTGAATTCGTTGAAGTATCCGAAAAGCTCGGTTCGGTCACGCCACGAAGGCTGTACCGAAGCTATCGTGGTATCGTTCTGCAGGAACTTACCGAACGAATACGGCAGCGAAGTTTTACCTGTACCGGATATACCCTGGAGGATGATGAGCTTCGTTGAAGCCATACCCGCTATAAACAGGCGTATAGTCTTGATCTCATAGTAAAGGTGCATCTTCGAGCAGGCGAAATTGCGGTAGGCCTCGCAGATGCCTTCGAGGGTAATGGCGTTGTCGTACTCCGGCGGGGTGTAGTTCTTGTAGAAGCTGTCCACCTCAAGCAGACGCGAGAAGCGCCTGTCTGCCGTCTGAACGATACCGTCCTCGACTGCCTGCGCACCCTCGCCGCCCTCTCCGGCCTGGTAGGGGACGGTGCCGTCGCCGAAGGAGACTCCGCCCGACACGGGCAGACCCATCTGGGCGACCTTCATAGCCATGATCTCGTCCTTTTCCTTGGTCATCTTGAGCACCTGTCTCTGGAGATTGGAGATCTCCTCGAGCAGGTCCTCGTTGCTGACGAGCGAATGCCTGAAACGGACATACTTTCTTATCAGCAGCAGGATGATAAAGGCTATCAGCACATAGATCGCGATCACTATGATGATCGAGAGTATGGCGAGTATCCAGCTGAGCACACTGAAATCCGTCGAATACTGTTTGAATATCTCTATATAATTCTTGATATTGAAGATCTGTACTATTCCGGTGCCGATGCCCTTGAAGATCATTCCGAATCCTTTGAGCATCTCGGAAATAAATACAAAAAACCATTTAAGAAAACTGTTCATACTTCTCTCCGATCAGTATTGTTATTCTTCTGTTTTCTCTCCGTCCGGAGCGGGCTCCGCAGCGGATGTATTATCTTCCGTAGTTTCTGCTTCGGCGTTCTCTGCCAGAGTTTCCTGTGCAGGAGCCTCGGGAGCTTCTGTCTTTGTATCCCCCCCGGCACCTGCTGCCTCTGCGGCCTGCTTCTGGCTGGCGAGGTATTCCTCGATAGCCCTCCGCTTGATCTCCTCCTCATCGGTCTCGGTGATGGTATCGGCCTTCTTGACCTCTATGAGCGTTGTGATGAACCTGTAAAGCTCAAAGAGGAAGAACAGAGCCATCGGGAGCACTATGCAGAGGAAGAATCCTGTCTTCGTCTGGAGGAAGTGCATCACCTTGCCGAAGCCCGGGAGCTTGAAGCCCGTCCACTTACCGATTATATCGGCTGCATATACGGGGACCTCGTCGTCTGCGGCGTTGTTATCACCTCGTGTTATGAAGGTGCGGCTGCCGCTGCTCGTCTCCTTGATCTCGACGATACGGTGCGTATTCTTAACGCGCTGACCCTCGACTATGCTTCTTGTCCAGAAGGTGATGACGTCATCGACCTTGAGGTCGTTGATATCGTCTATCTCCTTGACCATGATCATATCGTTCTCCTTGAAGGTGGGCTTCATGGAGTCCGACTCGACGGTCATGGGCATGAGCCCGAACAGGCTCGAGACACCGTTGTTGCTGTTCGATGAGAAAACGAGTATGGTAATGAGCAGTGCAAATATCAGAAGCACCCACAGCAGGACATTACCTACGATCTTTAAAGCTTTTTTCATATCTACTTCTCCCTTATATTACGTGGATTCCTTTATGCTGAAGTTCATCGACAGCTTCATGGTGCCGCCGATTATCGCATCGACACAGTCGGGATCGTTGCCCTCGAGCCAGATGACTACTGTGTACTTATGCTTTTCCTTGGGCTTGAACTCGGTGTGGCTGTTCTTCATCACCATTGTGGAGGCGAGGAATTCCTTATCGCAGTCGGACTCCTTACCCGAGCCGTCGGACTTGGTCTTGCCGTAGACGGTCTTTTCGCCGTTCTCATGGAGAGCGATCCTTATGGCCTCGTCCACGCCTTTGGTGACGTTGTCTATAAGCATCTCCCCTTCATAGGAGAGGGTATCCGAGCCGGAATTTATAAGGTAGAAGGTATAGGCGATATAGCTTTCGCCGTTATGTGAGCCGTTGACCATATCGAGGTTCGCGGGCAGGTCGCTGCCGGAGATATTCGTCATATCGTAGACTATATCCGCGTTGAGCACCGAGACGGTCTGCTCAAACTCGGGCGTTTCGGACAGCGTCAGACCCTGACGCATCATATCGTACTTGTTCACCTTAACGGTAAAGCTGCCGAACTTGTCATAGAAATAGGATATCGCATAGGCTATTGCGATTATCGCCACAAGGATGATGACAAGCAGCCCGAGCACCCTTGTGACTATGGCATAGCGCTTGACCTCCTTGGACTTTCGCCGGAGCTCAAGAACGTTTACTGTTTTCTCGTTCAAAGCGCATTTCTCCTTTATTTGTCAAGTTTTATACCTCGCTGCCTGCGGCAGCTCGGCGGTATGCGGGAAAAGATATCCTCCCCGCCTGCGGCGGGGGGGATAACATTTTCCCGCCGGAAGCTGTTTCAATACGCTGCCCGCGGCAGCTCGGGGTGGTGCGTAAAAGATACTCTCCACACCTGCGGCGGGGATAACATTTTCCCGCCGGAAGCTGTTTTCTGTTTACTGCCGGAGGGCGTTCAAATCTGCGCCCGGGGTCTGCGAGCCGGCATATCAGGACTTCTCGTCGTCGTTTTTCTTTCTGACATATCGCTCGCCGACGTATTTACCGGCGAGGGAGCCGCAGACGTAATTGCAGCCGAAGCTGAACAGCGCCTCTGCGGCGGGGGCGTTTCTGACGCCGTCGGCGATAGCGGTGGCGTCGAGCTCGCCGACGAACTCGACTATCGACTTGACCGCGCCCTCGGATCTCGGGGTCTTGCCGAGGAAATCGGCTACCTCCGGCGAGAGCATGACGTAATCGACGGGGAACTCAGAGAGCTTCATCATGGGGCAGGAATCTGCGCCGAAGCCGGTGAGCATGAAGTGGAAGCCTCGGTTTCTGAGGTTCTTGATGACCATAGCGGCGCGCCCGTCCTGCTCCTCGAGGAGCTTTCCGGAGACCGCGAAGCACACCCTATTGGTATGCACCTCGGCCTTCTGGCAGAACTCAACGACGTTCTTTTCGGCACGTATATCCCGCAGATAGTCGGCGGGCATATAGACCGAGAGCCAGTTGAAGCTTACGTCGCGGTCGGTGAATTTCTTGGCCGCCTCGAGCAGCTGCCCGAATTCGAGCTCAAAGAGGGTTATGCACTGGTTTGTGATCTCGGCGACGTCCCGGAAGTTTTCGGGGGTCAGCACGCCGAGGCCGGGGGTATTCAGCCTTGTCTGAGACTGAAAGAACACGGTATTACCGCTTGCGATCTCCCTGATCGGCCGGTAATAAAGCTCAATGGCCCGCAGACCGCCCACCAGGGTCTGTATTTCGTCTGCCAATGCGAACGCCCCCTTTCAAGCACAAAACAGCGCAAATTCGATACATAGTTAGTCAAGTTTATTATACACCAAACTGCACAATTTGTCGATGAAACGGGCCGTATTTTTTGAATATTTTTCTTCTGCAAAACAAATATATTAACTATTTATTGGAAGTTCGTTCTCAGAACGGCAAAAAAGCCGGCAAAAAGAAAAACCCCCTCCGTGGGGAGGGGGGATTTTGTGTTTTAGGGGTTATAGTCAGTTCAAATCACGGTCTTAGGATTATGAATTCATTGCAGGAGTGTAATCAACCTGGAACTCGAGCGCAAGGGTTGCACCTTCGAGATTTGCAACATTGTTAGTAAATACGCTTGCATCATTACCATTGTAGTAAATCCACACATCAAGAGGAATTACTGCCTGGTCAGTAACAGTAGCAGCAAGTACAGTGTTTCCAAGAGTAAAATTGCTGCCGGCATCTTCCTCATCGAGAGCAGTTGCAGAAGTTACAAGAACTGTAACAGCGTCAAATGTTTCGGCCTCACCAGTCTTAACATTAGTGGTAGTAAACTCTGCATTTGTACATCTGAGATTTGAAGCATCCTCAGAGCCCTTGGCGAGAGTTACATAAATTGTCCTGTGAAGAACGTAGTCTGTCTCAAATACATCATCGGCTATGTCTCTTGCAGCCGATGTAGATGCGGAGGCAGTGGGCACATCTGCATACTTATAATACCAGTTAGTAACCTTGTCATCTGCAGTGGCACCTGCAGTAGTAGTGTTAGTTACAGCATTAGTATGTGCAGACGGGAACACTTCCAGTTCAGCAGCCGAAGCAGCATAGGTGTACTCTTTCCTATTTTCTGCCTGTAAGCCTGTAACAGTACTCTCAGGTCCTATGATAAGATAGGTGGAGTCTGCCTTTGCAGTAAGCTTAAAGCCATCTACGGTAACCGTAGTGTTCATTGTGAACCATGCGTATGTTGATGTCGCAAGCATTGTTGCGGACATAGCCAGCATTGCGATAGCCGGCAGGAGCTTCCTTGAAGCCTTGCTTTTCTTTGTAGTTTTCATAATCATTTTCCTTTCTCTTTCGTAGATTTCGGCTGCTTTGGATCGCCGAGCACCCTTTCATAATTCTTAAATTGCTTGCCGATAGTAGTTATCTATCAATTATCTTGATTTAATTATAACGGATTTTGTTATGAATGTCAAGCGTTTCGCGATTTGTTCATTTATTTAACCGCAAAATCAGTTAAATGCACAAGAAGGGTATACGTTTATGTGCTATTTTACCTAACATTGCCATTCCACGCTGTTTAATTGTGTTAAAGTGTACATATTTAACAATTATTTCGGCCTTTTCCCCGCCCCGGAAAGGGTCTCCGGGGCAGGTCTTTGACCGTATGGATCAGGCCGCCTGTCAGTCAATTACCTTCGACTGCACCTTCGCATTTGTATAGATCAGGTGGTCGCTGTCGTAGGAATTCTTGAGGTGAGCGGACTCCCCTTCTCTGAACATCACCGCGGTGAGCGATACCTTGTAGTTGGAGTACTGCTCGTTCCACTTATCTGTGCCGTCGCCGGTCAGGATGTCGTAATCCATCCTGAAGACGTAGCGGTCGGTGCTGTCCTCGGTAAGCATCTCAACGAGATCCTTGCGCACTCTGAGCACGTAGATATAGCCCGCAGCGATCGTCTTGCTTTCGCTTACGACCTTGGATATCGAGGCGGTCACGCCCTCCTGCGGGACAGCCGTGCCGTCAAGGATCTTATCCTGATCGAAGAGCACGCTGTTGTTCTTGCCGTAGATCTTGAGCCCGGAGATATAGTCGTCTATCTCCAGCACCGTGCCCTCGTTGGCGGGGTCATCCTCCGCAGGCCGTACATAGCTCTGCTTTCTCGAGAGGGTCATCGTCAGCTCGATGTAATCTCCCTGTGAAGGCAGCACCGAAACGTCGTAGTCCGCTCTCGCTGTT
Source organism: Ruminococcus sp. (assembly GCA_017534595.1). Taxonomy (GTDB): domain Bacteria; phylum Bacillota; class Clostridia; order Oscillospirales; family Ruminococcaceae; genus FB2012. The sequence continues at coordinate 14,964 of JAFXVY010000131.1, read as the reverse complement.
ATATGACCCTTGGTGTCCGTCAGCGCGTTCACGCCGAGCGAACGGTATTTGCCGTCGGCCTTTTCCTTCTTGAAGGCCTCCTCCGCCTCTGCGGCCTCAGCCTCCGTCATGCCGTCGGTATCGACAGCCAGCTTCTCTACCATATTATATGTGAGAACAGCCGACTTGGAGGTACCCTCGGTATAGTAACGTTCGTTGCCCTCGGGATCCCACTTGATAGATGTGGCACTGTACGCCGCACTCTCGCTCGTGGACGAGATGTTGGAGTAGCCTATGACCTTGGAGCCGAGAGGATGCTCTGTGTCTGTGCTGTCCCAGTTCGGGAACTGAGACGCCAGACCCGTAGGTCCGTACAGATACTCAAAGTAGGTCTGCAGCGTTACTGCATAGTTGTTGTTTTCATTCCAGAGATAGTCGAGCAGGTTGACATCGTTGCCGAGCTGGAGGTAGTTGTTGGTCTCCTTGACGTTGTCGGCATTGTAGATGTCCTCCTTGGCCGCATCGAACCTCGCAGCCTCAGCCAAAACCACTTGTTCATCCGCATTACTGAAATCGTACACGCCGCCTGCTGCGTAATAGGTAGTTCCGGCCACGGTACCTGCGCCCTTGACGATACCTACCTGTTCATCTGCGCCGATCTCATCAAGCATACTGTATGCCATAAGGAAGCACTGGGAGATGTTCGCGATCTCACCCGGCAGCAGCTTGAATGCACTGGTAACGGCTTCGTTGCTCCGTGCAGACTGTGTCAGCTGAACGGTAGAGGTCATGGTGATCTTCATGTAGTTGTTGATGTTGGTCATGAGCTTGTCGCTCTTGGCGGAATCAACATCGACATCGAGTGTGGTATCGTAGAGGTTTCCGAGCATCAGATAAGGGAATGCATTGTTTACGAGCTTGTTAGGATGCCAGTTTTCATCAGTAATAGAGCTGTTTCCGTCACCACTGTTATCATTTTTCTCAAACTTGCCCTTTGAGCCTATCGCATAGTAGTAGATCTTATTGTAATCTGTTTCGTTATAGCCGGTCTCGCCGGGACCCGGCATCTTCTTGGTGAAGAAGCTGAGGTAATAGCGTTCGGGCTTCAGCGTCACTCCTGTTACATTATAATATGTATTTGCTGTCTGATTACCCTTGGGCTCATAGTAATACCCGCCATACTCAAATGTGGATCTTACAGTTTGGGTTTCCGTGCGGATAAGTGCTCCTTCAGTAGATGAAGTATCGAAAGTCATGCTTTCAACAAGGCTGTTGAAAGGTACCGGCTTGTATGTGCCTGAACCGTCTGCCGCCGTGAACTTGTTGAGCTGCAACTGAACCGTTACCGCACTGCCCGAAGGCGGAGTCGGAAGGTTTGAATGATCAAGATAATAGTTCTTGCCGTTATTTGACGAATCCACCAGAACAAGCTGAAGATCCGACGGCCACTCCTTAGTATTATTAAATGTGACCATAAGGACCTTGTAGAAGTTGGAATCCACGAGAATGCTCTCACCGCTGTTCAGAGCGACTGCCCATTCACCCGAAGTCCTTGTATAGACGTACTCAAAGCCGAGGGTCAAGGGGTTGCCGAGATTCTCAAAGAACTTGTTGGCTGCGAAATATCCCGTATCAGTCTTGAGCTGATAACCGGCGCCTGTCTTGAAGTAATCGGTATTTGAGGCAATGGACGCATAGAAGTTATATTCCAGCAGTTTCTTTACATATACGGGAACATACAGATGATACGCTATGCTTGTCGAGGACGGATCAAAAAACTGAACGTCGATGAGCGTAAAGGTAGGAGTCTCGCCGGTATCAAAGGTGTTGCCTGCCATCTGAAATTTCTTATCCGAGATAATGAGGTTAGCATCGTCGGGTTCATTCGAATCATCGACTCTGCTGAATTTTCCGTCTGCATACTGCATCTTGCAGATATCAGTTTTGTAAACAGCCGAATTTGACTCATTGTCCGCAAAATTGTAAGACGTATTGGTCAGTGCGTTGATATAACCGTTGATCATAGAGGACACCTTATCGGTCTCGGTATCCTCGATCACGAGCAGCGGGAAGTCCTCGATCCCGTCTTCGAGCTTAATAAACTCTTTGTGAGACGAAGAGAAGTGCTCTTCAATATAGCTCCTGACCTCCGGCGAAACGCTGTAACCTGTGTACTTCTTGTTGGTAGTATCCGTAACGATGGTCTTGAATACCGAGTGGGCATAATCCGGCTGACTGAATCCTACCGCATCACCGGTCAGATAATATTTCCCGTCGATATACTCCATCGGATTTGAGGTAACGAAGGGGTAGTTTTCGTTGTGAACGTTCTTGGAGATACCGCTTTCGGTGTAGGTATATCCGTTCTCCGAATTCGCCGCAGCTTCCTTGGTTGCGTCAGGAGCGTAATAGTCACCGTAAACAGTCTTCTGTACTCCGTTCTCGGTATAGGTCGTAACGCTTCGCATTGTCTTGACATTCGTACCCGAAGTCGTTACGTTAGAGAACCGCTTGTTAGCATCATCCGCGCTTGCGGTGTCATTGTAGTCGGCGAAGATGACATAGCCGCCGGTGCCGTATATATTGTCTGTGCCGTTGTTGCAGGTGCCGACAAGATCATCTTCCATCTGCGAAACATTCTGTGCCTGTCTGCTTAAGCCGGCTATTTTGACAGTAGGGTTGGTTCCTGTTCTTGCGTTAGTATTGTTGTTCTGATTTGTACCGACTGAATATGTCACATCTTCACTCTTTGTAGTAATATATCCGCAGATATATCCTTTGTTGGGTATTTCCTGACCGGATACAATAGGCTCTATTCTCACATTTTTCATGAGGATATTATAGCCGATGACCGGCGAGTTCATTTCGCCTATCAATCCGCCGGCAGAACCGACATAAACAGTTTTATTGTTTCTTATTTCTGCAGTTCTTCCCGACTTAATAGTGCAGTCAGCAACTTTAACATTATTCAGGATCAGTCTTCTACTATCAACTGACGATCCTCTAAATCCAATAACGCCGCCTGCACCTCTTTTGCCCGATATAGTATACCCTTCAACAGAACAGTTTTCAAACCTGAATTCCTGGCTTCCATTAGCGTCTCCGCTTCGCGGATCCGAGCTTCCGATCAAACCGCCGGCGAAATCATCTGTGCTCTCAATAGTTGAACCCAACGGGCTGTACAAATGTGTATTTTTTACACGCGCCGGTGTCCAGGTAGTCGGAAAAGCAACCAAGCCTGCAGCTCCGAATTTTGCTTTAACCGAAAGATTATAGAAAGTGCAGTTTTCTATAGTAATACCTTTCGCTTTATTCATTATGCCAACAACGCCGGCTGTAAAGATGTCAGCATTTTCACACTTAACTGTTTGCTCTTTATCCGGTGTTCCGATTATAATGTTTTTAAATGAGTTTGCATTTAAATCAGCTGATGACTGTCCTGCTCTAATCATTCCAATGAAACCGCCGACACCAAAATCGTAATAGTTACCGCCTCGGTCCGAGCATTCGCCAACAACTTCGGTCAGATTAAAAGTATGATTATTCATATTGACCTTAACATATCCGGTATTTATCTTACCAACCAAGCCTCCGGTGCTTGCTCTGCCGTGAACAATGATCTTATCCGAGTTATAGGCATCCTTATTCTGATCTGTAGCAACAGAATAATTTAGTGTTTTTCCGCCGGTAATATAGCCTATCATGCCTCCGGTATTACGAAGACCAAAAACATTAATGTTTTCAAGTGCAACATTATTAACAGTTACATCATTATTTACTGTTCCTATAAGCATTCCTGCACTCAGATATTTACTATTTCCTGCAGTATTGTTGCTAATGGGATCCAATTCCGAGGCTGTTTTTGTGGTATAAAAGCTTCCGGTCAGATAATTGAGCAGATCAGTTTTAACATTTCCAGTAAGATAGAAGTTCTGATAGGTTCCTGCACTGCCGCTATAGTTTATCAGTCCAAAGCCGTTTGTAACAGCACTATATGGACTATATGACGTTGCGTCATTATCATAATAATAATATGTGGTGTTTTGCGATATAGTCTTACCGCTGCCTTCAAAAGTTGAAACGCTGATCCGGCAGTCGCTATCATTCTGATAGAGATTTCCCAATCCCTTGTAACCGTCAGGCAGATAATATGTTTCGGCTCCGGTTAAAGTGAATGTACCGCTTATCATATTTTTTCTGTCTGCTCTCCTGGCTGTTGTATCAGTAGTATAGTTTAATCCAATATAACCTACTCTTTCAGTATATCTGTTATTACCCGAAGCTTTCTCCAGCTTATCATATACTGCATAAGAAGAATAGTCCGTTGGAGCCGAGCCAACAGCAAGTGTAGGATTTGTTGCAACTCCGGAATAATTAGCAGAACGAGAAACTTGGAAATTCTGATTATATCCAACTTTTCCCTTTGCCATACCGCTGTTGATCATCACAGACATCAGGAAGAACGACTGCGCATTCGGGATCTTGATATCACTTGCAGTGCTTGTATCAAGCTTTTCAGAATCCGGCAGGAATGTTACAGTTGTAGGTTCGGATGCACCCGGTTCCGTGTAAATGTATGACTGCACGATATTGCCGCTTGTATCCTTACCCCATACAGACTTGATATCCGTAATAGAATAGTTCTTGCAGCCGTTTTTCACGGTCACACCGTTTGCCATGACCCTGAGTGCCGTCTTCTGTACATTAGTCATTTCGGCGAGAGTCTCGGCGGTGTAATGTTTTATGACTCCGTTCGTATCCATAACGTCAAGCGCACCGTCGCCGTACTCTCTGTATCCGTTCTCAAACGGACGGTAAATATCCGACTCGGTTACGGCATAGCCGTTGATAACGCGCCCGATTACCGGATTGACATAGAGCCATCCGCCGCTTCCTGCAGTGCTGTCGTACTTGGCTACATCGTCAAGCATCTTGGTGTAACCGACCGTGCTGGTGCTTTCCAAGCCGGTCGCAGTTAACATTGAGTTTTTAAGGCCCTTTGTTTCATAGGTTGCCGCACGCACGGACATATTACGGAAAATAATACCGCCGTTGGCAACAACGCCCACATATCCGCCGATAGGCGCAAGCTGAGCCTTTGTGCCGTTTGCTTTTATCTTTGCAGTAAACCCTGAGTAGTCAACAAGCACATTGTCTATGATCGTATCTCCGCCGAGCACCTGACCGATTAGTCCGCCGTAAGCGATCTGGCTCTGAGCGTTATATGTATCTGTTTTTCCCGTGATCGGTATATCATATTTGCTCTCGGCAGTTGTGCTCGCGACTTTAAGCGTAAGGTCCTTCACAACGCAGCCGTTGCTTGCAGATATGAACGGATACTTTGTTTTGTTGACGATCTCCTTGTTATCGCCGATAAACACTCCTCTGAACATTGCGTGTTTATAGCTGTTTCCCTCGCTTCCAATATATCCGAGGCCTTTGAAATCGCCGGAGGTGATCTCTATCTTGTCAACAGCACCGATCTTGTAATAAGCACCTGCTAAGTATTTCTCAATTGTTGTTACAGATTTATAGTTATCCCCTTCGGTAATGGTTGTTCCTTCTGCAGTCGGAAGGGTATAACCAACTCTGTAATAACCTTTTGGATAGGTGATCGTGTATGTTTCGTATACGGGATCTCCGTTCCCGTCAAATACAGGTTCATTATTTTCGTCAACTTTTTGGGTCGTGCTGGTCCCTGAATAGGATTTAGGCTCCTTATATTCAAAAGTCGCATGACCTTTTTCGCCATTGAAGGTCTTTGAGTTATTATGCCATGTTACAGTAATGTCCGGCTTACTGCTGTTATTCAGCGGGATAGCTACCTTAAAGCTTGAATGAGATCCGCGCAGGATCTTAGAGATAGAAACGAGCTGAGCTTCGGTCGTTATTATATACGGATCGTTGTATGTTCCACATCCGCTGAACGCCGCAGAGGTGTGGTTAACCTGTATCTGATGTGTTTTGTTCTCCTCATTATAGTCTGTTGCGACATAAGGCAGAAAATCATTTACAAAGTTTTCCGAATACCAGCCCGTGGTATCGTTATCGTTATCGGGGTTGGTATATTTGCCTGTTGCATGATCCTGTCCGGAATACCACAGTTCTTCGTCGGGATACTCAGTTACAACAGTCGTTTCATAATATGGCTTGGTATAACCGAGTTCTTTACCATAGGTTACAGCATGAGGAGCTACATAGAATGTTCCGACTCCTGGTATTACTACCTTTTTTGTTTTCCAGTCTTCATCCCAGGTAAAATCATACTTACCAAATGAGCCTGAATCATACTTAAATGAGTTTAAGAAAGTCGATTTAGTAAATACAGATTTTTCAGAACCATATACAGAATCATAAATAGAATTCATCGACGAATCAACATTTCCGCTATTGTTCTTGATACCGGCTGTTCTTCCGTCAAGAACCATTTTACTAAAGTTAAGTGTGATACCAATCGGAGCTGGGGACAAGCCAACATCACCTATCAAGCTTGTGGCGGCTTTTGGATATCCACCAGACAGAACTATGCCGGGATAATCCGATTCATTTGAAGAATCGATCTCACTATAAAAAATCTCTGTTGAGGTGTTCGCTGAAATATTCAGCTCTGTATGATCTCCTACCTTGTTGATCGCCAAAGGAGCATATTCAGAGAAAGCAGTAGAAATATCATGAACATAAACCTGCTCAAGCACGATGCTTCCCGTAACATTGACCTTGGCCTTCTTATCCTGTGCACCCTGAACTCTGCCGCAGATGAGCGCACCCGAGCCGTAGGAGGTCTTGCCCACGTTGCCCTGGAGCGTTACGGTGCCTACAGTAAGGGTGATATTGGGATTAACATTGCGGAAAAGACCGTTCTGAAGCAGATGATGCTGTGTCATGGGAGAGAGCGACGAACGATTGTATTTGTGATTGCTCTCGGAATCGTAATTATCATTCAAGGTATCGGTCGCTCTTTCATAAGCCTCAGTCTCGCTTACCTCAAATTCTTTATTGTAGAATTTGAACGTGCCATTGACTGTAACGCTCGAGTCGATATCTACGGGATACCAACTGTAGCCCTGCATATCGTAGGTACCGTTCGGTATAGTTGAATCGGTAAAGGCGCCGCCGTTATCAAAGCACGCCTTTATGCTGTTATGGGCATACCGACGTACACCCCACCTCATAAGCAGGGCGCCGGGTTCGTCATCAGTTGTCAGATCATCAAGATTATAATAATATCTTGTGTAAGGATTAGCGGTATTGCCTTTGCTCGTCTGAGCCGTATACGAATGACTGGGGTTTTCTCCGTTATCCATATAAAGACCCTTCGGTGTCACATCGGTCTTTATGGAGATGACCGCCGCGCCGTTCTGGAGCACATACTTATTATTTGTATCGCCGTCGGGATAATCGTATCTGACACCATCCTTATCGCGGTAATATGCGCTGTATGCAGCAAATTCATCAAAGGTCGTGAAGGTCGGCAGTGGATGTGAGGTCTCATTTATGTTTATCACATAGGCGCCGGTATCCTTGATCTCAAGGAACAAAGCCGAGCTGTCTGAATCCGTCTTGTATCCGTGAAACGCCTTGTTTACGAACATACCGAAGGATCTTCCGCCATTGGTAACGGTTATATCGGTGATCTTGATGTCTTCAGAGGCATCCACTGTCCAGTGGCCTGTACCCTCATAAACGAGGCCTGCTGTATCTCCGGTACCGGAAGCGGCATTTGAAAGCGTTAACGTGCTATTCTTAACATCGATCTCGTTGAAATCAGCATTGACATTATCCCATGAGTATCCAAGCAGACCTCCGAGGGTGATGGGAGCTACAGCATTTTCATTAGAACCCTTAGAAGCTGAAAGAATTAGTCCGTCTACGGTTATGCCGTTCAGATTCAGGGTGCGGTTGGTCTCAACATCCTCTCCGACGCTGCAGGGAGAGATAGCAGCTATCAGGCCGCCCATACGGTTGTAGGAAACGCCAAACGAGCTTGCGATGCTTCCGCTGATATTTATATCGCTAAAATTCCATGTCTTGGTATTGTTTGCAATATCATTGATCCTTCCGACCACTCCGCCGAGAAACAGTGAAGTGCCGTTTGATCCGTTTCCTGAAATATGGCATTCAACATCGCAGTCCGAGAAGGTCATATTGCCAATATTGTTTGAAGCCTCACCAAGAAGGCCTCCAATGCTAAGATTTCCTCCGCTTCCATGATGGAAAGCTGCAGAAGACTCAATATGAGTCATAGTGATCGATCCGCTCGCATAAGCGGCAGCCGAACCGGCATACATACCTTTCTGTGCCTTGAGATAAACACTTCCGTTGAAAATGATATTATTTATAACTGCCGGGGCATCAGTATCGTCGTTCTTGGTACCCTTAAGTTCTCCGACAAATCCGTTGTAGGAGTGGCGGTAGATAGTTCCGTCACCTTCGGCATGAGCCGCCAACGCCGCACCATTCCTGTAGCCGTAATATTCGCCGACAGCAAGGGTCACAGTCCTCTTTGTGGAATCCGAAGTAAGAGTACCCGAAAAAATATGCTTTTTATCCACCGTGCCGACATCGTTGTCTCTGGTCAGGCCGGTAAAGCCAGTACCTGTGAGGTCGATATTGCATCCGAGAGTTATCGTCGCTTCTCTGATAGTATCCCATGTCAAACCGCTGCCGACAGAATCGGAATCATCCGGATCGGCATAAGTAACGCCGCTGAAAGAAACATAGGGGTTTTTGCTCCCATCGATCTGGAAGCAGAGCGCAGCCGCAGCAAAATCGAGCAGGGATAAAATTGTGGTCTTGGGCTGAGCAACAGTTATGATATGAGTATCCGCGTCCTCCGTCAGCAGACCGGAAAGCCCGCTGCCGGAAAGACGTATAACCTCGCCCCAGCCGCCGATGTCATCGACCTGAGCAGCGGTGGTACTCCTGTGGAATTGCCAGTCGGATGTACCGTATATAAGAGCATCGTCACGGTAGCCGACAAGCTGGCCCACATTGTTCAGTTCGCCATCGCTTTCCTTGGCACTGGGCTGAGCGGCCTGAGCCTGACTCAGATCTGTCACACCGCTCATTTTAAGAACGCCATGATCAAGATGACCTACGAGTCCGCCGCCCTTGAACTTTTCATTTGCTTTAAGAGCTATGGTAGAATCTATCGACTCAACGAATGCATTGTCAGCCGAAGCAACCAAGCCGCCGAATGTCAAGGTACCGGTATTGTCAGCAGAACTGAGTGTGAAGTCTTTAAACCTAACATACGAAGTTGCGGAGCTGTCTATCTCGCCGATACCGCCGCCGTAATAGTCCGAAGTTCCGGCATTAGCGGTGCTTACAGATTTATTAGCAGTGCCGTTTATCGTCAGCGCATGATCCAAACTGTCAACGGTATATTTTCCTATAAGTCCGCCGTAGGCTGTAGCCTTGGACACGGAATGAGAGGAAATAACATCATTATCGACATTTATTTCTATATCCTGTTTGCTTTTAAGTGTGCCGAAAAGACCACCCACATATCCGGTACCCTGGAGTGTGCAGTTGATCGTGTATTTGGAAGCTCTGAACGAATCATCCAACGTATCATTTACAAGAGCTTTTGTTTCATTTGCAAAATAGCCGTAAACACCGCCTGCGCCTAAAGCGCCCTTGATAGTCTGGGTTATCGGCCAAACTCCTGACGGAAGACTGATCTCTGCATCACAGTTGCGTCCAACGATGCCGCCGGCATAACCGGAAGCCTTGGTAGATATTGTTGCAGATCCCTGAATGATATCCGAAGGCCCCGAATAAGTCAGGCTCGCACCCTTCCCGACATATCCTGCAAGTCCGCCGACATCTCCGCTGCTTGTTGCAAAGCCGGTTATTTTTCTGTCGGATGTCAAGGTGAAGTTAAGTACAGTATCGTCTTCCATTCTGCCGCAGAGGAGGCCAAGATTCCCGGTGCTTTTCAGTTCAGAGGTCGAACCGCTGGCGCCGTACAGGCTTGCATTTACGCTGAGCGAAGCACCGCCGGTGCAGGAAGGCGAGATCTCAGGATCAATACCATCAAAGTCCTTATACATCGTACCAATAAAGCCGCCAAAGCTTGTGAGATTCGGACTGCTGCCGGTAGATGGTGCCAGCACTTCAACATACCACGTTTTTGAATATGAAGTAACATCCTCCTTGTCCTCGTTATGAACAATATTTCTCGCTAACAAAGGCTCATTCTGATTACTGGTCTTATAGAGCCTTGACAGCTTGAAAGGTCTTGACGAGGTGTTTTCATTGAGGAGCACTGAATCATATACATAATCAAAAAGCGGGGCATCAATGTTGAGTACCATTGTAGAAAACGTGCTCGAGAGCTTTATCTGCCCGTTAAATGGATATTCTTCGGTGCCGAGAGACTTAAAGGAATTGATATCCAATTCAGGTCTATCTCCAGCTGCAGGAGCGATAGTAATAATATCGTTCTGATGATATGCCGGATAATCCCTGTATGCCTGAGAATATCTTTGCAGATTCTTAAGCTCGACCGTTATAGTTCCCCTGGGGAAATCAGGGTCCTGTTCCACAGCAGCCGAAGCAAATATCGTACTGCCCCACTCGTTGATCTTTGTGCCGATCTCGGGCATAGGCAGCACTTCAAAGAACATAGCTAATGCGGCTGCCGCACTGACTATGCGCTTTGCTTTATTGCTGTGTAATATTTTATATAGCCTTTTATTCATAGTCATCATACTCCCGATAGGTCTGTGTCTGCTCTCTTTTATATCTTATCGTCTTATCAAGTCGTAGCTGTTATGCTGTATTTTATCCATGCAGAAGCCGCGCCTGCGGAGGATGCCTCGGCAAAGAAGCCTGCCGCGGGTCTTACGCCCGCGCAGAGATAAAGCTGGATATTGTATCTGTTTCTGTATGCACTCGCATCTGCGTGAATCGTCACTGTCTGCCAGCCGTTGGCGTCAATGACCGGAGTTCCGTTCGGTGCAGGCTCGATCTCGCCTGCGAACAGGTTATAGGTGTTGCCCGACCTGAAATACTTGTTGAGATCGATCTTGGAGGTGTCCCAGGTGATCTCGATATCGGCCTTGCCGGAACCGGAAAGCACGAGGTTGTAGCCGTCGGCATCGTTTATCTCGTCCTCGATCTCGGAGATCTTGGCCTGCCATACGTTAGGCTCCTCTTCGACGGTCTCTTTAAGACCGATGACCGCCGCGAGGGTGTGGAGATCCCTGTGAGCCGCTGCGGGTGTCGCAACGACCTGAACGCAGACGTCCTTATCGTTTTTGAGATCCCAGTTGTTGAACACAAGAGTATAGAGCTTCTGCCGGGCATCTCCGCTGCCGTCGGGAATACTCTCGCTGCCCATTGTGAACGGCTGGGTCAGATTGCTGCTGTTGAAGGTATGCACCGTAGCGCCCTGATCGTCCTTGACATCTATCGTCTTGTAGATATACTGCCCGGGATTTTCGGGATCCGGCGCCGTCAGGACGGAGGTATCGGTTATAGGATTGCCTCTGTTGTCGGTAAGCGTAAAGGCGATGCTGTAATCTATCTTTCCGGGATAGCACTGCGAGGTGTTTTTCAGGCTGTAGTTCCAGAGATACACCTTTACGTTATAAGGTGCGCTGCCGGAATCCGACTTGGCCTGATAGGTCTTCGAGCCGCCCTCTATCAGTATGTTCGAGGAGAACATCATTCCGTGATCGGAGGAGGCCACGACTACTCTCTTCATATAGTTGCTCTCAAAATCGTATTCCGCATAACCGATCATGGTCATCGTTCCGATCAGAGCCGCAACGGTCATGGCAAGGAGCCACTTTGTTCTGATGAAGGACAGTATTTTCTTTTTCATATAAGCAGCTCCTTTCCTTTAGATTTACGGTCTGCTGTGTCAGTTTCTCTTTGCCGACAGATAAAGCATATCCGTCTCCTTATCCTCGGACTGGTTGGCAAGTGACTGACCCAGTTCGTTTGTCTGCCATGTCACCTCGAGGATGAAATATCTGCTGAAGCCCTTGTTCTCGTCGATCTCGATCAGATCATCTTCATCGGCGGGATCGGGGATCACCGCCTGACAGTACAGCGGGACTGCATTGTCCTGAACGTTCGTATAGGTCTTGTAGGTCTCCTTATAGTAAGTGTCGGAGGTCTGTTTCTTTGCAAGCTTGCTGCTTCCGTCCTGATTGAGATAACCCTTGCCCGTGCTCAGGTCAGTCAGCGCAGCGCCCTTCTTTACATAGTAAAGAGTGGTCGGATTTGCCTCTTCGCTGTCATCGAACGGATCGTAAGCAACGACCGGCTGACCCTCGGTATGGCTGTTTGCGCTGGTATCGTACTTAACGATACTCTCATAATGTACTACGGGTTCTTCCTCTCCCGTACCGGGATTTACCTCATCCCACGTCGCTGCCGTTATTGCAGCCCCGATGGTCGTAAACTGCTCTGCGTTGTAAATCCTGTAATTGAGCTTGTTGTTGGTGGTATGCCCGAGCTGTAGAATAAAGCTGTCCATACCCGCCCCGGATACCGAGAAAGCATACTGCTTGCTCTTCACCTTATGCGGTACGCCGTTTTCAGTATCGTACTTCGGAGAGTCGTCTTCATTGAACTGCTGCACACCGTTGTCAAACAGATAAAGCGGTGTGTCATAGGTGTTCGGCGCAAAGTAGATTATGTTTCCGTACTCGTCCGTTTCGTATCCGTCGAGCTGCTCGACATCTATCGCGCCGAGCTCGAAATTGACTCTGTCCTCCCTGTGCCCCGCATTGATATACAGTGCATTCGGGAACTCTACCTTGAACATTTCCGCGGCCTTCTTCTGCGCGTTGAACCACGCATATACTCCGGCCGATACCGTGAGGCATACAACGAAGGCCAAGATCAGCATCGTCTTGATCTTCGTCTTCCTGGGCAGACGGCCGATCCTTTCAAATACCTGTTTTATTTTACTCACAGCAGCCGTCCCTCCCTTCCTTTAGGCTTGCTTATCGACGTTTATCTCGACAGCAAAATAGCTGATATATGTTCCGATATGGAAATCTGCTTTGTTATAGCCCTCGCTGAGCTTCTTGAAGTTAGCCGAGTCCGAAGGAGTTGCCGCAACGGAGTCTATCGCATCGTTGATCTCCGAATCCGTCTTGCCCTCGTAAAGCGTGCCGAGGTTTGCGAATACCTTTGATTTGTTGTCCTTGAGATAATCTACCAGCGCAGCCTTTTCCGTGCTGTCGCTGTCCGATACTACCGCGGGACCCTTTCTGCCGTCCGCGGAGGGCAGAGCGATCTGACCGAGGGTGTTCGGCCACATCCAGTAAAGCGGGATCTCATAAGCGTGATCGGTCTCAAGAGCCGTACCCGTGAAGGTAAGCGTACCGTCCGTATAGGGATCAGTGAAATAGAAGCTTTCGGGATCCTCTTCATCGAGGTTGTTGTTGGCGCCGCCGAAGAACATTATGTGTCCCTTTATGTATTCCGCCGAAGCCAAATATTCGTCGGCATCGTTCTCAGCCTTCGTATTGTGAAGCTCCTGGGCCTTAGCGACGAACTCTGCTCTCGTCGTGATCCTTACGAGCTCGGTCTCATGTACATACTTTCCGTTTACGGTGACAGGTTCACCGTTCTCACCCAGAACATATTTCGGAGTTCCGTCTGAGTTGTAGACCTCAAGCGTTGCGAAGGGGATGACCTCAAGGGTAATGTTCGCTGTAAGGTCGCCGGCCTCTGCGGGAACGATGTAGAGATTGAACTTATCCCACTCTCCGGGCTGGATGTCCTTGTTGCCGTGAGCCTGCTCGTCTTCATCGGACTGATCGACGCAGTGCAGTATCAGGCTCCCGCCGGAGATATAGAATGTGCCGTCATCGCCGTTCTCATCGGTCAGGGTCTTTTCCGTGCCGGAGTCATAGGTGCTGTCAGCCGACTTGAGGACATCCTCATAGCTGATATACTGCTCCTTGGTGGCAAGGCTGAAGGTAGCACCCCCTGCCGTTACCGCCATGCCTCCCGCCGTAGTTGAAACGTTCGACGCGAACCAGGCGATCGTGGTCAGCACGAGTATGAGCACGGTGAGTGTCATCATTATACCGAGCTTTATCAGGAGCTTTTTGCGCCTGCGCTGCTCCTCCTTGGCCTCCTCGGCCTTGGACTCGGCATACTGCTCGGCCTGCGCCATGATGTCGCCGGACTCTTCAAGTATTTTCTGTGCAGCACTCATCGTTCTCACCTCACTTTTTTATTTGACCTTCGTCAGGGTATAATATCCCCCTAATAGGTATACTTGCTCAGTTATATTATAACATTAAAACACTGTTATTTCAATTAGCATTTTTGACAAATCTGCACAAATAGCACTGTGCATAATAGGAAATAGTTTGTAAATTTAACACATACATTTATTTCCTGCCCGACAATACAATTATCCCGGCGCCAGGACGCAGAAAAGCACTCCCGCCGGAGTGCCGGCGAAAGTGCCTGTGACGCAAAAAAGAACGGCCGCGAATAAACGCAGCCGTCCTGAATTTGGCTAAAGATTAGTCTCTGACAGCGGTAACAACGCCGGAACCAACGGTTCTGCCGCCCTCACGGATAGCGAAGCGGAGACCCTCTTCGATAGCGATCGGGGTGATGAGCTCAACGTCCATAGCTACGTTGTCGCCGGGCATGCACATTTCCTTGTCAGCAGGAAGGGTGATAACGCCGGTAACGTCGGTAGTTCTGAAGTAGAACTGAGGTCTGTAGTTGTTGAAGAAAGGAGTATGACGGCCGCCCTCTTCCTTCTTCAGAACGTAAACCTGACCGGAGAACTTGGTGTAGGGGTGAATGCTGCCGGGCTTGCAAAGAACCTGACCTCTCTCGATGTCGGATCTCTGAACACCTCTGAGCAGTGCGCCGATGTTGTCGCCTGCCTCAGCGTAGTCAAGGATCTTTCTGAACATCTCGATACCGGTAACAACGGTCTTAGCTCTCTCCTCGGTGAGGCCGATGATCTCGACTTCATCGCCGGTGTTG
>JAFXVY010000130.1 GCA_017534595.1 Ruminococcus sp. | reverse complement strand
GCCTTGTGCGGGCGACGAACAAGGGGAGGCCCTCTCTTGCAGGGCCTCCCCTCTTTAAAAACAGTCCACCGGACTGTTTTTAAATTCACCCTTCTCGGAGCGCCCTGCGGTAAGGGGAGTTTCGCCGTCTGCGGACGGCGACGAGGAGGGCTCCGCCCCCTCGACCCCCGCAAGGGGGAAGAGTCCCCCTTGACCCCATTTCGCTTCGCGTTTGGGTCTCTACGCTTGTTCTGCCCGCCGTCAAATCACAGTGCGGTTCTGCACTACGTTTTCCAAAGGCGGAACTGCGCCGTCCGCGCCGAGGACCGCTTCTTTCTCCTGATCTGCTGCCTCTTCCGCCTTCTCCTCCTCCGGCGGCTTCTCTCCTACATATACAGGCCGCCCGAAGGTGTACCGCCGCGCTATGATCAGCAGTACGATACCTATGAAAATGAACCCGAAGGCTATGCAAAGCTGTATGATCAGAAAACTCTTGTTGATCTGTACAAGTACATAAGATGAGGTGCTGTTCTGCCATACCTCGTCAGCTATGCCCTTGCCCGCAAAGTATTCCCCCGCGACCGCAAGCTGCTCGTCGGTGATCTCCTCCGCACGGCCGACAAAGGCTACCGTCTCCGTCTGCTCGGAAATACTGCCGTTTATGTATTCCTTCGTCCGCTCAACTATGCGGTCAAAATCTTCTTTGCCCTCCGCTGCCTCGATGATAACATATCCGCCGTTGTCTACTATGAGATAAAGCGAGGCGTCAAGCGTGCTTATCGGTATGCCGAAAAGCCTCTTCTTGTACTTGACCGTGCCGATCCTGTCGGTGATGTACCGCAGATCCGCCTCGGCCGCCTGACCCTTTTCATAGCTGTAAAATTCCTTGTCCTCTATGCTCTCGCGGTCAAAGGCCATGGTGTAAACATCCGTCGCTATAAGCCCGAGCATCACAAGCCCGAGCACCAGTACTATCACCCCGACCGCCATTCGTTTGTTCATATCCGAAAAGCTCCTTTCAAAATCGCTGACACCCCGAATACCCCCGCCGTGAGGGCTCCCCGCCCGCCGCGGCACGCTTTCGGAGGATGCTATGTATACCGCTTAAATTATAACAAAAAAAACACGCGCTGTCAACGCTTTTTGACAGATTTTACAAGGCTCCCGACCACCCGGCAAAGAGTGTCGGAACAGGTCGTCAAATGATATGAATAAATTGTAAAATCAGCCCCCTATTCATTGACAAGAGGGGGATATATAGATATACTAAGTTTAGGTTAACATTGATAACCTATACTATTATTTATATAAACGGAGGAAATTAAAATGGTATTTGAAACTGTTGCCAGAATAATAGCCGAAAGGATCGAGTGCGATCCTTCCGAGATCAAGAACGATTCCACTTTCAGAGACCTCGGTATCGATTCCCTCGACACCGTTGACCTCGTTATGAACCTCGAGGATGAGCTCGGCATCGAGCTGGAACTCGACCAGAAGCTCGAGACTGTCGGTGATCTCGTTGAGTTCATCGAGAACAAGCAGGACTGAGCAGATGATAAACAGCTGTCTCTGCGAGATGCTCGGTATTGAGTATCCCGTATTTCAGGGCGGCATGGCATGGATCGCTGACGGAAAGCTTGCCGCTGCCGTTTCCAACGGCGGCGGTCTTGGTATTATTGCAGCAGGAAATGCCGACGCCGACTACGTAAGATCTCAGATCAGGATCGCCAAGGAGCTTACCGATAAGCCATTCGGCGTGAATATAATGCTGCTCTCCCCTTACGCCGATGAAGTGGCGAAGGTGGTCGCGGAGGAGCGGGTGAGCGTCGTTACCACCGGTGCGGGCAACCCCTCCAAGCACATGGAGCTCTGGAAGAGCGCCGGGATAAAGGTCATCCCCGTGGTGGCTTCGACTGCGCTGGCAAAGCTCATGGAAAGGCTCGGGGCCGCTGCGGTCATCGCAGAGGGCGGCGAGAGCGGCGGACATATCGGTGAGCTGGCCACCATCGTGCTCGTGCCGCAGATAGCGGACGCGGTGAAGATACCCGTCATCGCGGCGGGCGGCATCGCCGACGGCAGAGGCGTGGCGGCGGCATTCATGCTCGGCGCCTGCGGAGTGCAGGTCGGAACCAGGTTCCTTGCCGCCGAGGAGTGCAATATCCACCCGACATACAAGGAGAAGATCGTCAAGGCGAAGGATCTCTGCACCATGGTCACCGGCAGAAGGCTCGGGCACCCGGTCAGAGCGCTGAGAACGAATTTCCAGAGGGAATATCTCAAGGCAGAGTATACGCAGATCACCGACGAGGAGCTTGAAGCTATGGGCGCCGGAGCTCTGCGCAAGGCCGTCGTTGACGGCAACACCGACGAGGGCTGCTTCCTTGCGGGACAGTCCGCGGCGATGGTAAAGGCCGTGCAGCCTGCGGCGGATATAGTCCGCGAGCTGTGTGAGGAGGCCGAGCCCCTGCTGAAAGGAGCCGCAAAATGGGTAAGATAGCTTTCGTTTTCTCGGGTCAGGGGGCACAGTACTCCGGCATGGGAAAAGAGATATATGACGCTTCGGAGGCGGCAAAGGCCGTCTTTGAGCAGCTTGACGCTCTCAGGGAGGGTACCTCGGCCATGTGCTTCGAGGGTTCCTCCGAGGAGCTTATGCAGACAGTGAACACTCAGCCCTGCCTGTTCGCGGTGGAGCTTGCGGCAGCCGCAGCGCTTACCGAGGCGGGCATCAAGGCCGACGTTACCGCGGGCTTCTCTCTCGGAGAGGTGGCGGCGCTGACCTACTCGGGCGCAGCGTCCCTCGAGGACGGGTTTAGGATCGTTTGCAGGAGAGCCGAGCTGATGCAGGAGGCCGCGGAGCAGAACCCCGCAGCTATGGCAGCGGTGCTCAAGCTCCCGAACGAAGAGGTCGAGACGATCTGCTCGGGGCTCGATCAGGCATACCCCGTAAACTACAACTGCACGGGTCAGGTGACTATCGCTGCAGCGAAGGACACCATCCCCGCGCTCACGCTGGCGGTCAAGGCAGCGGGCGGACGCGCCGTTACTCTGAAAGTATCGGGCGGGTTCCACTCGCCGTTCATGGAGAGTGCCGCAGAGGGCTTCGCAGAGGCTCTCAAGGGCTTTGAGCTCAGCGCTCCGGCGATACCGCTCTACTCCAATCTGACCGCTCTGCCCTACGGCGAAGATATCAGAGAGACGCTCTCGCGCCAGATCTGCTCGCCGGTAAGGTGGGAGGCGCTTGTAAAGAATATGATAGCCGAGGGCGTTGACACGTTTATCGAGCTCGGTGCGGGGAACACCCTCGTCGGGCTGATAGGGCGCATAGACAAAGACGTGAAGACCTACTGCGTTACGAACCTTGAAGGGCTCGAAAAGGTAAAGGCAGAGCTCGGCTGAGAGGAGACATACCATGCTTAAAGGCAATACAGCGATAATCACGGGCGGCTCGCGCGGCATAGGTGCTGCGATAGCCAAAAAGCTCGCCGCTGCGGGCGCGGACATCGCCCTGCTCGATATAGGCAACAGCGAGCAGGCGGCGGAGGTCATAGCGGCCTGCGAAGAAAGCGGCGTCACGGCGAAGTTCTATGAATGCAACGTGGCGGATTTCAACCAGACAAAGGCTGTCGTGACACAGATCGGCAAGGACTTCGGGAATGTCACGATACTCATAAACAATGCGGGCATCACCCGCGACGGGCTCATCATGATGATGAACGAGGAGCAGTTCGATGCGGTCATCAGCGTGAACCTCAAGGGCGCGTTCAATATGATAAAGCACTGCTCACGCCTGTTCATAAAGAACAAGTGCGGCAGGATAGTGAATATCTCGTCAGTATCGGGGCTCAGCGGAAATGCGGGTCAGGCTAATTACAGCGCCTCCAAGGCGGGGCTCGTGGGGCTGACCAAGACGGTGGCGAGGGAGTTCGCCTCCAAGAACGTCACCTGCAACGCCATAGCTCCCGGTTTCATCGCAACGGATATGACCGCCGAGATCACCGCCGAGAACAATCCCCTCGCGGCACAGATACCTCTCGGGCGTCCCGGTACGCCGGAGGATATCGCAGGCGCCGCAGAGTTCCTCGTAAGCTCGCCCTACATCACCGGCGTGGTGCTCAGAGTGGACGGCGGCCTGGGGATGTAAAGCCCCACGCACAAGTCAGGAAAAGAACCAAGGAAGGACTATTTTATGGAGAACAGGATCCGCAGAGTCGTGGTAACGGGCATCGGAGCCGTTACGCCCGTCGGACTCACCGCAGGTGAGAGCTGGAAGGCTATGACCGAGGGCAAAAACGGCATCGCTCCGATAACGCAGTTCGATACTGCCGACTACAAGGCCAAGCTCGCCGCAGAGGTCAAGGGCTTTGACCCCCACACGATACTCGAAAAGAACGACATCATCAAGACCGACCGCTATGCCATGCTCGGCATCGCCGCAGCGCAGGAGGCTGTTGACGACAGCGGCTTCCTCGGCACGGTCGAGCCCGAAAGAGCCGCAGTTTATTTCGGCTCCGGCATCGGAGGGATAACGACCTTCGGCGCAGAGCAGAACAAGCTCATGCAGCGCGGACCCAAGAGGGTATCCCCTTACTTCGTGCCGATGATGATAGCCAATATGGCGGCGGGAATGATCGCCATACGCTTCAACTGCAAAAACGCGGCTATGCCTTCGGTGACTGCCTGCGCCTCCGGCTCCAATGCCATAGGCGAGGCGATAAGAGCTATCCGCCACGGCTACTGCGATCTGGCGATCACAGGCGGCTGCGAGGCGGCGATAAGCCCGATAGGCGTTGCCGGATTTATAAATATGCAGGCGCTCTCGGTTTCCGAGGATCCCGATGCGGCTTCCCTGCCCTTTGACAAGAGGCGCGGAGGCTTCGTGATCGGCGAGGGCGGCGCGGCGCTGATACTCGAGGAGTATGAGCACGCAAAGGCCAGAGGCGCTAAGATCTACGCCGAGGCTGTGGGCTACGGCTCCACCTGCGACGCTCACCACATCACCGCTCCCGACCCCGAGGCGGACGGCGCTTCGAGAGCCATGAAGCAGGCGCTTGAGGAGGCGGGATATGCCCCCTCGGACAGGGTATACATAAATGCTCACGGTACGGGTACTCCCCTCAATGACAAATCCGAGACCAAGGCTGTAAAGCTCTCCCTCGGCGACAAGGCAGGGGACGCGCTCATAAGCTCGACCAAGTCGATGACCGGGCATATGCTCGGCGCGGCAGGTGCGCTCGAGGCTATCGTGTGCGTGAAGGTGCTCGAGGAGGGGATCATCCCCCCGACGATAAACTTAAACGAGCCCGACCCCGACTGCGACCTCAACTACTGCCCCAATAAGGCGGTAAAGGCTGATATCGACCTCGCACTCTCCAACTCGTTAGGCTTCGGAGGACACAACGCCTGTGTAGCGTTCCGAAAGATCTGATCCCGGAAGGAATGGTTTTAAATGAACGAACAAAGCATCAGAAAGTACGCCGAGCTCATGAAGGAGCTGGAGCTCACCGCACTCGAGATCAATGAGACCACGGGTAATGTGCGTCTTGAAAGAATGGCGCCTCCCATGATGATGATGCCGCCTCAGGCCATGCAGCCGGCTCCCGCAGCCGCCGCAGCACCCGTCAATAAGGCTCCCGCGGCAGCACCCGAGCAGGCCGATTATATCTCCGTGAAGTCGCCGATGGTGGGAGTGTTCTATACTGCTCCCGCAGAGAACGCCGACCCCTTTGTAAAGATCGGAGACAAGGTCACCAAGGGGCAGACCCTCTGCATCATCGAGGCTATGAAGCTTATGAACGAGCTGCCCGCCGATCAGGACGGTATCGTTACCGAGATCTGCGTCGAGAACGGCCAGGTCGTTGATTACGGCTGCGAGCTTTTCAGGCTCAGCAAGGCGTAAGAGCAGAAGATCAAACGGGGCGCTCTGCGTGAGCGCCCGTTTTCCGATACAGGAGGAAGGACAGATCATTCATGAACAAGGAAGAAATAATGGAGATACTCCCCCACCGCGACAATATGCTGCTCGTTGACGAGGCTGAGATGGTCGGTGAGGAGGCTCACGGAAAATACCATGTCCGCGGAGACGAGTGGTTTTTGCAGGGGCATTTCCCCGGGTACCCCATCGTTCCCGGAGTCATTCAGTGCGAGATACTTGCGCAGTCTGCCTGCGCTCTGCTCGCCGATAAGATGAGAGAGGGTATGCTCCCGCTCTATACGGGGCTCAACAACGTAAAGTTCCGCAACCCCGTAAGACCCGGAGACACCTTCGAGACCGTATGCCGCATCACCAAGGCCAAGCCGCCCTTCTTCTTTGCCAGCGGCGAGGGCTACGTTGACGGAAAGCTCTGCATCAAGGCCGAGTTTTCGTTTGCACTCAAGGAGCGTGAGTCATGTTTTCAAAAGTCCTGATAGCTAACCGCGGCGAGATCGCGGTCAGAATAATCCGTGCCTGCAAGGAGATGGGTATAAGCACCGTTGCGGTGTATTCCGAGGCGGATGAGGACGCACTGCACGTCGCCCTCGCCGACGAGAGCTACTGCATCGGCGGAGCCTCCGCTGCGGAGAGCTACCTCAACGAGGAGCGTATCATCGCGGCAGCGCTGGTATCCAAGGCTCAGGCCATCCACGCCGGCTACGGCTTCCTTTCCGAGAACGCTCACTTCTCGCAGCTGTGCGCTAAGAACGGTATCGTGTTCATCGGCCCCGCTGCCGAGACCATGGAGCGTCTCAGCGACAAGACTACCATTAAAAATCTCATGGCCGACGCCGGCCTCGACGTCATCAGGGGCACGGATGTGCTTGCAAATGTCGAGGATGCTGCCAGGGCCGCAGAGCAGATCGGCTACCCCGTTATGCTCAAGGCGCGTTCGGGCGGCGGCGGAAGAGGCATAAGGCTCGTCGAGAATGCCGACGAGCTCAAGAGCAGTTATGAGCTCGCTGTCTCAGAGGCGGAGGCTGCCTTCGGCGACGGCGCCGTATATATGGAAAAATACGTCTACCCCGCAAGGCATATCGAGATGCAGATAATCGCCGACGAGCAGGGTAATGTGGTCTGCCTCGGAGAAAGAGACTGCTCCGTACAGCGCAGGCATCAGAAGCTGATCGAGGAGTCCCCCTCACCGGCGGTAACGCCCGCTATGAGAGCCGAGCTGATCGAGAAGGTCACAAAGGCCGTTAAGCAGGTGGGCTATACCGGCGTGGGTACACTTGAATTCCTGCTCGACAAGCAGAACAGGTTCTGGTTCATGGAAATGAACATAAGGCTCCAGGTGGAGCACAGCGTCACCGAGATGCTGACCAACATAGACCTTGTCAAGTGGCAGATAAGAACTGCCGCCGGAGTGCCTCTGAACTTTACCCAAAAGGATGTAACGCTTATGGGCTCGGCGGTGGAATGCCGCATAAACGCACTTTCCACGGGCAGGATAGGTATGCTCCATGTAGCGGGCGGACCTTCGGTAAGGTTCGACACCTACCTCGTTCAGGGCGTGAAGATCTCGCCGTTCTACGATTCGCTGATCGGCAAGATGATCGTCAGGGCGGGTACCCGTGAGGAAGCTATGAGAAAAATGAAGGCCGCTCTCTGCGAGCTGGTCATCGACGGGATAAGAACGAATATCCATCAGCAGCTGCGGCTCATCAACGATGAGAAATTCAAAAGCGGCGAATACGATCTCACATTTATGGAAGGCAGGTAAGGCGCGGTGGCGTTTCTGAAATTCTTATACAAGCCCAAGAACGAGCTGGAATCCGGCGGGCGCGCTGCATCACCCGTTCAGGCGGATGCCAACGAGCCCGAGAAGACCTGCCCGAACTGCCATAAAGCGATACCGCTTTCGCGTATCTGGGCGAATGCCAATACCTGCTCCTGCGGCTATCATTTCAGGATGAGCGCAAGGCAGAGGCTGAGCTTCATCACCGACAAGGGCAGCTTTGAGGAGATGTTCACCGATATCGTGTCCTCCGACCCCCTTGAGTTCGAGGGGTACGCCGAAAAGCTCGAGACCGTCCGCGCTGCCTCGAATGAGGTGGAGGCGGTCATCTGCGGCACCGCTAAGATAGGCGGGAACAAGTGCTGCCTGTTCATCATGGAGCCGAACTTCATGATGGGCTCGATGGGCTCCGCCGTGGGCGAGAGGATAACGAGCCTCTTTGAGTACGCCACGGAAAAGCGTATGCCCGTGGTGGGATACACCGTTTCGGGCGGCGCAAGGATGCAGGAGGGGCTTGTGTCCCTGATGCAGATGGCCAAGACCAGCGGAGCGGTCAAGCGTCACAGCGACGCGGGACTGTTCTACCTGACCGTCCTGACCGACCCGACCACCGGCGGCGTTACCGCCAGCTTCGCCATGGAGGGCGATGTGATACTCGCCGAGCCGGGAGCCACAGTGGGCTTCGCGGGGGCGAGGGTCATCGAGCAGACCACGAGAAAGACCCTTCCCAAGGGGTTTCAGAAGGCGGAGTTTCTGCTTGAGCACGGCTTCGTAGACGCGATCTCTCCGAGACGCTATCAGAAGTCGCTGGTCTCCATGCTTCTTAAAATGCACAGCGGAGGTGATGCAAGGTGAACGGCGAGACCGTTGAGGCTTACGACATAGTCAGGATCGCAAGAAGCTCGGGCCGCTACACCGGCATCGACTTCATAAAGGGTATATTCAACCATTTCTTCGAGCTGCACGGCGACAGACGCTTTGCCGACGACAGCGCGATAATCGGCGGGCTCGCATACCTCGAGGAGGAGCCTGTGACCGTTATAGCCATCGAAAAGGGGCATAATGCGAGAGAGCGTATGCAGAGGCTTTTCGGCGCTCCCAACCCCGAGGGCTACCGCAAGGCACTGAGACTTATGAAGCAGGCCGAGAAGTTCAAAAGACCGGTCATCTGCTTTGTGGACACCTCCGGAGCTTACTGCGGGATAGGTGCCGAGGAGAGAGGGCAGGGCCTTGCCATCGCAGAGAACCTCTGCGAGATGATGACTCTGAACACCCCCGTTATCTCCATTCTCATCGGCGAGGGCGGCAGCGGCGGAGCGCTCGCGCTCTCGGTGGCCGACAGAGTTTATATGCTTGAAAACGCCGTATATTCCGTGATCTCCCCCGAGGGCTGCGCCTCTATACTCTGGAAGGACAGCTCCAAGGCCGCAGATGCAGCAGCGTGCCTAAAGCTCACCGCCAAGGACGCTCTGTCTCTCGGTATAATCGAGGAGGTCATCAGCGAGTCGAATATAGATCAGCCCGAGTTCTTCGCCGGGGTCAGGGACAAGCTCATCGCCGAGATAGCTGCCCTGAGAAAGGATCCCGAGATGCTCGAGCACAGATATCAGCGCTTCCGAAGGATAGGCAGAACGGAGCAGCAGAAATGACAATAGACAGGAAATATTCACGCGAGACCTTTGACGCCGACGGCAGGCTCATCGACTTCGGCATAACCTATCCCGAAAACTTCAACTTCGGATACGATGTGGTCGATGTCTATGCTGCCGAGGAGCCGGATAAGCGTGCGCTGGTCTGGTGCGACACCGAGGGCAGCGAAAAGCAGTTCAGCTTCGCGGATATAAGCCGTCTCAGCAACAAGTGCGCGAATGTGCTGCTCGAGGCCGGCATCGGGCGCGGAGACAAGGTGCTCGCGGCGCTCAAGAAGCACTATGAATACTGGATCGTCGTGATCGCGCTGCACAAGATCGGCGCGGTGATAATCCCGGTAACGCATATGCTCACCGCAAAGGACTACGTCTACCGCATCGAGTGCGCCGACATCAAGGGCTTTATCTGCACTCATCAGGGAGATGTCTGCGACAGAGTGCTCGAGGCCGTAAGGCAGACCGGCATCAGCTGCCGGCTGTGGACGATCAGGCAGGAGCACGAGGGCTTTGAGAACCTCTCGGAAGCGATAGAGAAGGCTTCGGATAAGCTGGAGCGTATCGAGACAAACGCTCACGATCCCATGGCGCTCTACTTCACTTCCGGGACTACCGGGCTGCCCAAGGGCGTCATCCACGACCACACCTATCCCCTGGCACATATAGTCACCGCGAAGTACTGGCACCGCGTCGTTGAGAACGGTCTGCACTTCACCGTCGCGGAGACGGGGTGGGCGAAGTCCTCCTGGGGCAAGCTCTACGGTCAGTGGCTGGCGGGCTCGGCGGTAATGGTCTTCGACTTCGATAATTTCGACCCCAAGATGATGATACAGGTCATCAATAAATACAAGGTAACGACCTTCTGCGCTCCCCCCACGGTGTACCGCTATCTGGTGCGCTCGGGGCTGCGTGAGCTGCCGACCCTCAGGCACGCCACAACTGCCGGCGAGCTGCTCAACCCGGAGGTCTTCAGAAAGTTCAAGGAAAAGACCGGTCTTTCGCTCTGCGAGGGCTACGGTCAGACCGAGACTACCCTGCTGACCGGCGTATTCACCGAGGAGAACCCGGCGCCCGGCTCGATGGGCGTACCCTCGCCGCAGTATAGGATCGCTCTGCTCGACAGGGAATGCAAGCCTGTCAAGGCCGGCGAGATCGGCGAGGTCTGCGTGATACCCAAGAAAGAGGGCGAATACCCTGCCGGCATCTTCTCCTCGTACCTTGACAACAGCGAGCTGTTCGAGGAGGTCTGGAGAGGCGGCGTCTACCACACCGGCGACTCCGCAACAATGGACGAGGCGGGGCGGTACTGGTTCAACGGCAGATTTGACGATATAATCAAAACGGGCGGGTACCGCGTAGGTCCCTACGAGATAGAGAATGTGCTCATGGAGCACCCGGATGTATTGGAATGCAGCGTTGTCGGCGTACCCGATGACAGAAGAGGTCAGGCGATAAAGGCGATAATCGTGCTGAGAAAGGGCGTCGAGCCCGAGCACGCGCTGGAAAAGCAGATCAAGGATTTCGCCAATTCAAAGCTTTCCGATTACAAATGGATCAGGCTGATAGAATTCGTAAGTGAGATGCCCAAGACGATAAGCGGCAAGGTCATGAAGACCGAGCAGCGCAAGGGCTGAGGAGGCGCAGGATGTCAAATGAAGTAAAGCGGCACAACAAGCGTGACGAGCTTATACTTGCGGGTATAGCGGAGCTCAACCGCTGCGGCATCGCAAACTTTTCCATGCGCCGGGTAGCGCAGCGTGCGGGGGTATCCTGTGCGGCGCCTGCGAGGCATTTCGGTGACAAGCAGGGCTTTCTTGCGGCGATACTGGAATACGTCAATGCGCAGTGGCACGAAGAGCAGCTGCGCATCCTTGAGACCTGCGGCAGCACGACGCGGGAGCAGCTTGTGGCATTCAGTGTAGGGTACATCCGGTTCCTTGTGGAGAACCCGCATTTCCGCTCGATACTCATGCTCAAGGACGATGATCTTGACAATCAGCATTCTGTGGGGCGGGGCACGACGCAGCTGACGTTAGACTTTGTACACAAATACTGTGATGAAGTAGGCATGGATGAAGAGACGCGGTTACGGAAGCTGTTTGTAGTACGTTCTCTGATCTACGGGGCTTCGATAATGTTTGACAACAAGGAGCTGCCGTACAATGAGAAGTTCATGGAGACGGTAAAGAACAACATTGACAGGGAGTTTGACTTGCCGTAGGCATCCGCAGGAAGCGGCGGTCCTAACGCGAAGCAAAATAAAGCGCGCGGTCGAGCCTCGCGCCAGAGGCTCGCGGGGTCAAGGGGCGGCGCCCCTTGCAGAGCGCATTTTTCCGGGACGGAAAAATTACAGAGCTCTCGTTCGGAGCGTAAGCTCCGACCACGGCTCCGCACAAAGCAATAAAACAATACAAACAAGGCGCTGCGCCCACAAATCAAAGGGCACAGCGCTTTCTGTATCTGTATTCAGTTATAGGGACAATCATTCGCAGCGCCGTCATGGAAGTCCGGCGCCCGCACTCCCAGAAACAGAGAGCGAGCACCGCGAGCGAACGTTTTTCGTCCGGCTCCGCTGAAAGTCAGCGGTACAGAAGGCTCCGCACCCGAAGGGGTTCGGAGGCAGATCACCCGAAGGGGTTCGGAGGCAGATCACCCGAAGGGGTTCGGGGGCGACCGGAAAGCCCCCGAGACAGGGCGGGCTCCAAACTTTAGGTCACTATGAAGTTGAGAGCGTGAGACAAAGCTTGTTTCAGTTTGGAAAGTATATAATCCG
>JAFXVY010000129.1 GCA_017534595.1 Ruminococcus sp. | reverse complement strand
CGTTATCATCGTCGGAGGTTGCATCCTTGATGATCTCGCTGCTTGTGATCTTGCCGTTTTCAACTGTGAACTTGGTCTTGGACGTTACTACCTTATAGGTCTTGCCGTCGCTGCCGGTGAACTCGTCGCCGGTCTCTTCAAGGATATAGGTGCCGTTCTTGAGGGTGAACGTCTTTGCGCCGTCCTTATCGGATGTCCAGCTGAGCTCATGGCCTTCGGTATCCTTGGCAACGGTCGTACCGTTCTCCTCGTAGATCACGAGCTGAGCGCCGCCGAGTTCCTGCTCGGTAGTGATGCTCTTCTTGGAGATCGTTACGTCGGTGAACATAGCGTCCTTCATTACAACAGTTGCATTCTCAACTGCGGTGAAGCTGCCTGTCGCGCTGGAAGAAACGGTAACGTTGTTGTTTTCATCGACCTTGAAGTAAATGCTCTCTGCGATATCGTACTTAGCGGGAGCCTGCTCCTCGGTCAGCTTGTAAACTGCGCCTGCCTCAAGGCCGATGATCTCGTGGGACTCGCCCTTTACGGAGGTCCAGCTGTCAACAGAGGTCTCCGTGCCGTCTGCGGCAACGGATACTACCTCGAGCTCGGCGCCTGCGATCTCTTCGCCGGCCATGTCGGTCTTGGAGATCGTTACAAGCGTTTCGGTGTCGATCATTTCGATCGTTGTGCCGCGCTGAGCCACGAACTCACTGCTGCCCGCAGCCTTTACATAAAGCACGCCGTCGAAATCGAACTTGAAGTGGATGGGATCTGCGAGGACATAACCCGAAGGAGCATTTACCTCGGTCAGGGTATAGACCTCGTTCATGATGAACTTCTCGGTGATGTTCCATGCTGCCGCTGCCGAAGTGGTGTAGGAGCTCTCGATAACGTCGCCGTTGGACTTGGTGATCTTGAGCTCTGCGCCTGCGAGCAGGTTGTTGCCGTCGGTCTTGCAGACGGTCACGGAATATCTGTCAAAGTCGTCAACTGCGGTGAACTTGATGTTCTCGCTGTCGTAGATGAACTTCGACGCTGCATTTGTGGTGAGTACCTCCTGCTCGGGATCAACTGTAACGTTGCCGTCCGCGTCAACGGTGAAGGTAACGGAGCCGCTGATCTTCTCATAGCCGGAAGGAGCTTTTTCCTCGGTGATGGTGTAGGTACCCTTGGTGAGAGTTAATTCCTTAAAAGGATTGTCGTTCTCGTTCGGCACCCAGGACGCTACCTCCTGGCCTTCCTCGTTGCGGAATACGAACAGGCCGCCTACGAGGTGAGCGCCGTCGGTGCTGCGGATCTTCTCGAGCTTGACTGTTGCTGCGATGTCGGGACGAACCGCGTCGCAAACTGTGAACTTGGCGTTTTCCTTGTCTGCGAGGAAGTAGCTCTCGGCGGACTGCTTGTTGACCGATGCCGCTGCGCCGCTGACCTCGTCTACCTGACCGTTCTTGATAACGAACTTGAGGAAGGAAGGAGTGATCTTATAGGTGATGCCGTCCTCGGCAACGAATGTGCCGTCGCTGCCCTCAGCAGCTTCCTCAACGAGGTAATAGGTACCGTCGCTGAGAGTGAGCTTCCACTCTTCGCCGTTGGATGTCCATACGGCATCAGCGCCGGTGACATCCTTTGCAAGCTCGGAGAAGCCCGCATCGGTGTAGATCTTCAGGCTTGCGCCCTTGACCTCTTTTTCGTTTGCGATATCCTTCTTGGATATGCTTACTTCAAGAGTCTTGGCAGGAGCCTCTGCGTCGCAGATGATGAACTCGCTGCTCTTAGCCTGGCCTACGAAGTAGCCGGCCATATCGGGTGTTGCATCTGCTATGATGCTTCTCTCCGCGCCGGTAACGGAATAAACCGCGCCGTCCTTGACAACGAATGTCATCACGGACTCAACGATCGTGTAATACTTGTCAGTTACCTCGTCGTAGAACTCGGCATCGCCTGTCTCTTTAAGATAGTATGTGCCGTTCTTGAGAGTGAACTTCTTGGCATTGCCGTCGGAGGTCCAGCTTAATGTATTGCCCTGGACATCCTTAGCAAGAGTCTTGCACTCGCTGTCGGTATAGACTGCCAGCTTTGCGCCGTGAACTTCCTCCAGACCGGTGATGTTCTTCTTGGAGAAGCTTACTTCAACGGTCTTCTCGGGAGCCTCGGCATCACAGATGATGAATGTGCTGCTGCCGGCCTTGCCTACGAAGTAACCTGCGGTCTCAGAGGCGGTATCGGTCTTTACTGCTTCCTCTGCGCCTGTTACAGACTTGACCTTGCCTTTCTCGATAACGAACTGCATAGTGGACTCGATAACGGTGTACCACTTCTGAGTCAGCTCATCGTAGAACTCATTTGTACCTGTCTCTTTAAGATAGTATGTACCGTCTTTGAGAACGAAGCTGTGCTCATCTTCGTCGGAAGTCCAGCTTACGTTGTTGCCGCCGGTGTCCTTGGCAAGCTTGGTGCAGCTGCTGTCGGTGTAAACTGCCAGCGATGCGCCGGAGACTTCATTCTTGCCTGTGATGTCGGTCTTGGTGAAGGTGATCTCTGCGGGAGCAAAGATCTCAGCGTCGCTTACATAAACGGTATTGCCCTTTACGACATAGTAGCTGTCCTCAGACTTGTCGTCGAATTCGGTCTTTGCACCGTCGGTCTCGACGATCTGGCCGTTCTTAACCTCAAAGGTGAGCTCGGAAGCAGTTACCTTGAACTTCCTGCCGTCGCTGTTGGTGAAGAAGCCGTCAGCGCCGGTATCGGGAGTCTCAACGAGGATATAAACGCCGTCCTTGAGAACGAAGTTCTTGGCGCCGTCAGCAGAGGAATCCCACGAAAGGAGAACGTCGCTGTCCAGAGCGTCGTAAACTTCTTTCCTGTTGCTGTCGAGGATCTGCAAGTGAGCACCCGCGATCTCCTCGGTGCCTGCGACATCCTTCTTGCTCACGGATACTGTGGTGTACATCGAATCCTTGACAACGATGGTGTTGTCAGCAAGCTTGTTGCCGTCTGCATCGGAAACGGTGCCGTCTTCGTTGATCGTGAACTCGATATCGTCTGCGGTATTGTAGTTGGCGGGAGCCATTTCCTCTCTGAGGATATAGGTCCCGGGCTCGATGCCCTCCTCTACGCAGGAGAAGGTCCTGGAGCCGTTGACCGTAAGGTTCTCTCTTACGGGAGTACCGTCGGTCCTGCGGATAGAGAATACAACTCCGTCGCCTATCTGAGTGCCGTCAAGATCGGTCTTGACAACTGTGAACTCGATAGGAGCGTCCACGAGGACGACTGTTCCGGGAGTATTGACTGCCGAGAAGCTGCTGCCGTCGCTCGATACTAGGACGCTGCCTTCATCGTCGAGCTTGAAGTATACCTTTTCGGTCACTGCATAGCCGGCAGGAGCGGTAGTCTCCTCATATACATATACAACGCCGGGAACGAATGTGCCTTCGATGGTATGGGGCTTGATCTTACCGCTGTTGTCGCGGCCGTCTTCGCCGGAGGTCCAGCTGTCGATAAGGTCGCCGTCCTTGACGCTGACCTTGACTTCTGCGCCTTCGATCTCGTTCCCGCCGAGATCTGTCTTGGAGAAGGTAACGTCAAAGCGCTCTTCCTGCTCCTCGGCATCGTAGGCCGAAACGGTAAGCTTCTGATTGAATGAATAAGGCTCATTGGCAACTTCGGCCTTGTAATAGCCCTTATTGTTATCAACCAGTCCAAGGCTGTTGTCGTCACCCGTTACAGTGTAATAAGCCCCCCAGTTGAAATTCGGGAAGGTGTTCTTGACCACCGTGAAGTTCACGGGATCGGCTATTACCTGGCAGCCCTCGGGAGCCTTGGTCTCAACGAGCTTGTAGCTGCCTTCGGGGAGCTCGTACTCTGCCGCAGCCTTATCGGTGGGCTTGAGTATAGCGACGAGCTGCTCTGTCGTGCCCGAGACTTCGTAGATCTTGAACTCGGCGCCGTCGAGCTTATTGCCGCTGTAATCGAACTTTTCAATGGTGATCTTTGCGCCTTTGGACTTCTCACCGTTGAGCGCTACAGCGGTAGCGGAATTTGCATTGTACTTATAGTAGCCCTGCTGATTCTGCTCGCAGGCCTCCTGGCTTGCATCGACCTCAACGTGAGAGGTCATAACGCCGTTCTCATCCTTCTCCTCGTCCTGAACTACCTTGAACTTGAAGGAGGTCGGGATGATCGCATAATCAACGCCGCCGGTCAGCTCGGTGTCGATGCCGACCTCGTTGAGAGTATACTCGCCGGGAGCGAATGCGAAGGTCGTGGGATTTGTGATCTCGTCCTTGCCCACAGTCCACTTGCGGACGATAGCGTTGTTCGCGTCGCGAACCTCGAACATCGCGCCGTTTATACGCTCGCCTTCCATATCGGTCTTCTCGAAGCTTACCTTGGAGGTAGTTCCGGGAACGCCGTTATATACGAAGTGCCACTCACCGCCGGTATTGGTGATATAGCCTGCGGTAACGATCCAGCCTGTTGAACTGGTAGCGACTTCGGTCTTGGAAGTGCTGCTGGGAACCAGGAATATACCGGCCGAGCTCTCGATAGTTACCTTCTCGGCCGACCTGAGGTTCCAGACTATGCTTCTGGATACCTGATCGAGCCAGGTATTCTGGTTGTTGTCGTTGGAGTTCTTATAGCTCTCGGGCTCGGTGGAGCAGCCCTTGGTAGCATAGGCTTTCTCGGGGATCGGAGTAACTCCGTCGCTCTCGTAGATCTCGATGCCGTACTTGGCAAGAGTTATGTCCTTCTCCTTGTCGAAGTTGAAGACAACGGTCTGACCCTTCTTGATCTTGATCTTGAGGCCGTCGCCGTTATCGCCTTCGCTGCCGGTCATGGCGAGCTGCTTTGTGATCGCGTCGCCGTCAATGTAAACGGTGGCATTGTCTGCAAGGTCTCTTGTATCAATGACTACCGTCTTGCCCTGATTCTTGAGCTGATAGCTGAAGTTCACAGGCTGCTTGGCCAGCTGAGCAGACATATTCTGCATACTCTTTATGATCGGATTGATGACATTATTGGTCATATCCACGGCAGGATTCTCGACAACTATCGCAACGTGCGAATATTTCGGATCACCCTCATAAAGGAGTCTGCCGTACATATCGGTATGAAGGACCACGCCCTCGGGGCAGCAGGCTGTGCCGATATCGATTTTCAGCCTTTTATCGGGGTCATTCTTCTGTTCCTCGGTCTCGGGGATATAAGTGAAATCGAGGGGATCCTCACCTGTAAAGGTGACGTAATTGGGGATGTAGAAATGTCCGCCGAAATTACCGGAGAGGTCTCCGTCAGCATTTCCTTTGCCGCCGTAGTAATTTACGGCGAGGTTGGTCTCGGTATGGCTGGCCTTACGGTAAACGTTGGCAACAAAACCGTAATAGAGGCCGTCACCGAGGATCGACTGATAGTTATGACCTTCAACGGGCTCACTCGTCTGCTTTCCGAAGTTTACGCCCACTGAATATACATAATGGTTCTTGTTCTGCTTACAGCTGAGGTCTGTGTAGTTGATGACCTGGTTGTTGGCAACGCAGCCGTTGTTTACGACCTCGACCTTACCTTCTCTTCTGGTAAGGATGTCGTTTACGGTAGCGTCGGCCGAAGCCTTGACCAAATAGACCTCTACGCTCTGCTCGCCGCCGTTGAATCTCTCGCTGCCGATCTGCTGACCCTGATCGTTATACCACTTGGAGGTCTTGTCGGTCTGGACAGACACAGACTTGTCCGCAGTCTGGTTATTGAACGATACTTTCTCGTAGTAGTATGTCCTCTGCCAGCTCTGGTGGAGAACATCGACAACAACATAGTAGTTGTCGCTTGCCGAGACAGTCGTAGGAGACTCAAAGGTGTAGTCGAGGTTGAACGAAATGTCCTGCCTCGTCAGTGTCAAGGTCGTTCCCTCGACAGAGGGAATGTAGCCCGGGAAGCTGTCAGAACATTTGCTTGAACACTCGGCAAAATTCGCAGGCTGATCAGCCGTATCATATTTGCCGTTAGTTCTGTAGACCCTGAACTTGAAAACGTGCTTTTCGGGGTCATACTTATCCTCCGGACTTATCGGATCCTTTGTTCTGCCGGCATTATTGCCGGTGCCGTAGGCAAAGAACGTATCGGGATCGAAGTCCGCGGAAGCAGGCAGCTTGAAGTAATACTGCTGCGGACCGGGCTTGGTATCGGTTATCTCCACAAGCTTCCAGCCTACAACGGGGCCGGAAACAGTGGGAGTCTCGGGAGCGGGAAGCTCCTCATACCATGCGAGGATATAGACTCTTCCGACCTTAGTGCCGTCCTGAAGAGTTTCCTCGGGCAGACCGCCTTCGATCTTATTACCTTCCATATCGATGCCCTCGACGGTAACCTTGATCACGTCTGCTGCATTAGCATACAACGGCTCGAGCAATGCTCCCCCAAAGCAGCTGAGGGTCATAAATAAAGCCGTAATACCGCTGAGTAACCTGCTTACCTGCTTTGCTAATGCTTTTCTCATGTTTTTCACCCTTCCATATTATCATCAGATTTAGCTTTGCAACATTTCTGACAAAAGTGTGCCAACCGCTTTGTCAGATTACAGCAAGCCATAATAATATGTATACATTATACCATATATAAAGCGGGGATTGCAATATAAAATTTAGAATTCTTAATAGAAAATTTAAAGAGCTATTTGTCTATTATTCACAAACTGTATATAAAATTTTACAATCTCAGCATTTTCTTGCATTAATCGGAAGGGATCTATTGGTGTAAAGGCGTTTTCTTGACGGATTATGCAGGTTGTTAAGCCTGCGCGCTTTACATGTTTGTCAAAGCGCGCAGTTTCGCGGGTTTTCGCTTGTACTGCTCTGTTGTGCGAAGCAGGACGGCGCTGCGATCATTTGTCCCCGTTACTGCGCAGAGATACAGAAAGCGCTGTGCCCTTTGGATCTCGGGCGCAGCGCCTTGTTTGTATTGAATTACCTGTGCCTGCGGAACCGCGGCTTTTGCTCTCACTTATGTTCCAATCTGTCATGATGCAGCTTCTTGATCTCGTACATCTTCCTGTCACCCTGCCGGATAACAGCATCAATGTCCGCCGCACTCCCGTCGGTCTCATATATGCCTATACTGATCGCCGTCCCCAGACCGTACTTCTCAAATGCCTTCAGCACCTTTTCTTCAAGCACCCGGCACCTCCCGGTCAGCTCCTCAAGCGGTATCTGATCGTCTATAACGGCAAACTCGTCGCCGCCCAACCGGCAGCAGATCGAGCCGGGGAACATCTCTTTTATCAGTCTCGACGTCACTATCAGCACATCGTCTCCGGCGTCGTGCCCGAAGCTGTCGTTGACGGCCTTGAACCTGTCGATGTCCATGTAAAGCAGTGTGAATCTCTTGCCCTGCAGCCCTGTAAGTGCGCTGTAAAAGAATCGGCGGTTATGTATCCCGGTCAGTATATCGGTATTGGCGGCCTCGATTATCGAGCTCTCATAAGCGCGCTGATAGGTTATATCCTGCACTGTGACGAAGTACCCCGAGACGTTATCGAAGTGGTCGAGGATCTCCAGCTCGGAGAGTATTATCCTCCTGACCTCGTCTCCGCTGCGGTACTCGTACTCGTTCTCGGTACCCTCACCCTCTACGGGTGTCAGCGCCGACTCCTTCCATGCACGGTAATCGAAGGCGGCGATCTGAGCTTCGGAATAGGTACCGGCAAGCTCCACGAAGCCCCGATTCATCTTCATGGCTTTCCAGTCGGAGGTGAATATCGTCATTGGATAGGGCAGGTTCTCGACGAGTATCGAGAGCTCGAGACCCATATTGCTGAAATTGGTGACGTCATGCCCGACACCCACGGTGCCGAAGAGGTTGCCGAATCTGTCATAGAGCGGGGTCTTGTAAGTGGTGAACTGCTTCATGCCGTCCTTGGTCTTTACGGGCTCGTCAAAGACTACCGTTGAGCCGGAGCTTATTGCAGCCTCCTCCGACTCCTCGCAGGAATTGTCGGCGCTGCCGGCAGCAGGCCGCGGAACGTCCCAGATATAGAAATGATCCTTGCCGACAACGTCCTCCCTGCTCTTATGGACGATCTCGCAGAACTGCTTATTCACGAGCGTGTGTATCCCGTCGGAGCGCTTGAACCAGAGCATATCCGGCACGGTATCCGCCGCGACGGTGAGCGCACGGGCATAGAAATCGGCGTCAAAAGCGGTCTTGAGCGCTTTCACGAGCCTGACGTATCTCTTATGGAGGTAGTCGGACGGCTCATCCGAGCGCCACAGCTCGCAGAGGCCGTCAAGGGTCTCTGCATCCTCCGGCACGCCGATGAGCACGACGCTGAGCCAATCTGCGGCGTCGGCGAGCACCTCTTTTGCTATCAGCGGATTATCGGTGATGAACAGTGCGCTCACACCCTCCGGCAGCTCGATGCTCCCTCTGTATTCAGCGCTCAGGAGCAGCAGGTGATCCGGCCTTTCCTCCTCGCTGAGAGAGGTATCGAGCCGATGCTTTTCAAGCGCTTTTATGACCGTCAGTTTAAGGTCTGTCAAAACGATCACTCCCCTCGATGTTTATAATATCTCAATATATATTCTATCACAGCTGCTCCCTCTATATTTGAACAAAAAATTAAGGAGCGGTGAATATTATCATATCCCGCAGACCGCTGACATCCGGCTTATTCCTGCAAGGTACGGCCTTGAATATTGCTCAATAGTAAACAAACTGTTGCCGTATAATAAACACTATCGCTTTTTCACAAATAACTCTTGACTTTTCAGACTAATGTGCTACAATATAAATAAAGATAATAACTGTCAAAGGAGTGTGTATCTATGGAACTGAAAGAACTCATAGCCCAGAACGATTTTTACGACGTCTACAAATCCTC
Source organism: Ruminococcus sp. (assembly GCA_017534595.1). Classification (GTDB taxonomy): domain Bacteria; phylum Bacillota; class Clostridia; order Oscillospirales; family Ruminococcaceae; genus FB2012. The sequence continues at coordinate 13,147 of JAFXVY010000129.1, read as the reverse complement.
CGACGGGAGGGCCGTATCCGTCTACAAGAAGCCGGAGTACAAGGAGAAGTGCCTTTACGCCGCCCTTACCCATGCCAGAGTTGAGACTACACTCTGCAGCTACTCCTCGATCAGGATGCCCGTGCTGCACGAGGTCTGCGTGATCGACGGAAAATGGTGCAACGTCATGGACTGGATCGAGGGCGAGACCCTTGAGCAGCTCATCAAGAAGAACCCCGACAAGGCCGAGATCTACATCGACAAGCTCATCGAGGTGCAGTGCGAGATCCACGAGCAGTATATGCCTCTGCTTTCAAAGCTCAAGGACAAGATGGCAAGGCAGATCAAGAGCCTCGGTCAGATCGACGAGATCAAGAAATACGAGCTGCTGACCCGCCTTGACTCGATGCCCAAGCACATCAAGCTCTGCCACAACAGCTTTGAGCCCAAGAACGTCATCATCAACGACGAGGGCACCTATGTGGTCAACTGGGGTCACGCAAGGCAGGGCAACGCCTCCGCCGACGTGGGCAAGACCTATCTGCTGCTCAAGCTCCACCTTCCCGAGCTTGCGGACATCTACCTCGAGCGTTACTGCCGTGCCAGCGGCACCTCCAAGCGCTACATCCAGGCGTGGCTGCCGATAGTCGCAGCGGCTCAGCTCGACAAGGGCATACCCTCCGAGAAGGATTTCCTTATGCGCTGGATAGATGTTGTGGATTATTCCTGATAAAACGCGATACTCACCGCCGCAGCAGTTCTGAAACGCCTTTCACAACTGCTGCGGCGTTTCTGCTTAAATAAAAAAATAAGCCCCGAGGCACTGCCCCGGGGCTTTGATTTATGCTTTTCTGTCCTGCTCTATGAGCTTTTTCGTTGCGAGCACGGCGCAGTCTATCGCCCTGCTCACATCGAGGATCTTGGTGTCGTCCTCGCCGGAATAGGTGCGCTCCATGTTCCAGATCGCAAGCAGCACCGCTCCGCAGCGCACTCCCCTTGCGAGCCCGACGGCGTTTATCGCCGCGCACTCCATCTCCGAGGCAAGGCAGCCGAGGCGCTTATAGCTCTCCCAGCGGTTCTTGAGGGTATAGAACACCGGCGAATTCTCCGGCTCGGTCTGCCCGTAGAAGCTGTCCTTCGAGTGGACTACTCCGACATGGTATCTCCTGCCGTTGACATCCTCCGAAAGCTCCGCCGCCGCATCTGCCAAAGCCCTTGTGACCTCGAAATCCGCTGCTGCGGGGTATCCCGAGGGCAGGTATTCCCTGCTCGTACCCTCGGCGCAGATCGCAGCCGAGGCGATAACAAGGTCTCCGCCGCGGACTTTATCGGCTATGCCGCCCGTCGTCCCGACGCGGATAAAGGTATGAGCCCCGCACTTGACGAGCTCCTCCACCGCTATCGCCGACGAGGGGCCGCCGATGCCCGTCGAACAGGCCGTTATCTCGACACCGTCAAGCTTGCCGGTATAGATGTTGTATTCGCGGTTTGAAGCGACGTGCCTGATATCCTCAAGCTTCTCCGCGATAAGAGGTATCCTGCCGGGGTCGCCGGCAAGGATGATATACTTCCCGATATCTTCGGGAGTTATCTGCAAATGAAACTGTCTCTCACCGTCAAGTATACCCGCCATGGCATTCCCTCCTGTATAGTTATTCGTCTCTCCGGCCGCTCTCACCGTTATCGTATCTACCGGTCGGGCCCGGTCTCATCGGCGTGAGCCTTACGGCGGCTGCGGATGCCTATTACCGTCGGTATCAGGCCTGCCGCCAGAAAGCCCGCACCTATCACGCAGAGGACTATCCCGAGCGTCCAGCCCGAATCCTCCTTCGGGACATATATCCTCTCCGGCGAATCGGGATCCACCATTATAACAAGCTCCTCCCCCTCCGTAAAGGCGGGAGAGCTCGAGCCTATCCTGCTGCTGTAAGTATACTGCTTACCGCCGTACTCATAGCTGAAGGTCGGATAATAACTGGTGGTGCTGCCCCTGTGGAGCGCCTTGGTCTCCTCCCTGAGCTCGGTTACGACGCCCTTGGTCTCGGCGGTGCAGAGCCTTTTGAGGGTGGAGAGGTCGGTCAGGATCACCGTCCCGAAGGCCGCGAACGCTGCACCGACGATCAGCGCAGCGACGATAAGCACGGTCTTGAGCTTCCGTGCAGAGATCCTTGCGGAAAACCCGGTTCTCATTTGTCTATCTTCATCGAGATGTCAAACGCCTTGACCGAGTGGGTCAGAGCACCGAGGGAGATTATGTCTACCCCCGTCTCGGCGATAGCCCTGATAGTCTCGTGAGTAACGTTGCCCGATGCCTCGAGCTTTGCTCTGCCGGCGGTGATCTCAACGGCCTTTGCCATATCCTCGCAGGACATATTGTCCAGCATGATTATCTCGACTCCGAGAGAAAGCGCCTCCTCAAGCTCCCTGAGGTCGGCAACCTCGACCTCTATCTTCACGGTATGCCCCATCTTCGAGCGCAGCGCGTTCACGGCGCCGCTCATGGAGCCGTAGGCGTCAAGGTGGGTATCCTTGAGCATGGCGCAGTCGGAGAGGTTATAGCGGTGGTTCCTGCCCCCGCCTACCGTAACTGCATACTTCTGCAAAGCACGCAGACCCGGCAGCGTCTTGCGGGTATCGGCGACCGACGCCTTTGTTCCCCTGACGAGCTCGACGCACTTGTTAGTAGCCGTTGCTATGCCCGAGAGGTGCTGTATGAGATTGAGCGCAGTTCTCTCGCCCTTTAACAGAGCCCGGGTATGGCAGGTGATGCGGGCGATTATATCTCCCTTGTTCACCTTCTCGCCGTCGCGGATATACACCTCGAAGCTTGCCGTATCGTCAAGCAGCGTGAACACCCGCAGGGCTATATCTATCCCGCAGAGCACGCCCGAATCCTTTGCGACGTACCTTGCGGTCGCCACGGCGTCACTGTCAACGAGATAATCGGTGGTAACGTCTATATAGTTGATATCCTCCGCCAGCGCGGTCTTTATGATATCGTCGATCTGAAACTGCATCAGCATCTTTTCATCTCTCCTTATCTTTGCTCATTCTCCGTTTCCGTCGCCGTCGTCGCCGTCATGCTTGTCGGAGGTACGTCCCCTGCCCAGCATGACCTCGAATATCCCCCCGAAGAACATCGAAAGGAAGGCGGTCAAGGACGTCCGCAGCAGCTCGCCGCGCAGGTCTGCAAAATTCGCCAGCCCGAAGATCAGGTAGATCACCGAGGGCAGGAACATCCAGAACTCCGCGAACTCCACCGAGGAAAACGCCGCCGGCTTCTTCTCCGAGCCTATCGAGAAGAAGCACTCGAGGCCGTAGGCGAGAAATGCGAAGACTATCATCAGCACTATCCTCAGCCAGACCGCCGGCTCGACCACCACGAGCAGTATCGTGTACAGCATATAGAAGCTGACACCGAACAGAAACAGCGTGGCTCTTTTTATGCTCTGAGGCTTCATATCAGAAGCCCGCCTCGTAGTCTATATCCAGCTCGACGCTGCCGAAGGCGATCTGATAAGCCTCACCGAGGACGATGAACGCCACCGTCGCAAGGCTCCTTGCCTCGACGTAATCGCGGTCGAGCTTGAAGCGGCCGTTATCGAGCAGCTGCTTGATCTCGATTATCCGCTCATAGCCTGCCGCAAGCGCTGAGATATCCGGCATAACGAAATAAGCCTTCTGCATGATATGCCTGATCTCGGTGCGCAGACCTGCGGGGATATGCTCGGCGCCGTCGTTGAGGGTGAAGCTGTAATCGACGAAGCCGCGTGTATCGCTCTTGGCTCTCTCGCTGATATCCGAGGCTGCCCTTCTCGAGAAGACCAGAGCCTCGAGCAGCGAATTGGATGCGAGCCTGTTGTTGCCGTGGACACCGGTGCAGGAGCACTCGCCGCAGGCATAGAGCCCGTCGATGGTAGTGCGTGAGTAGATATCCACCTTTATGCCTCCCATGAGGTAGTGCTGGCAGGGGAAGATCGGCACAGGCTCCTTGGTCATATCGTAGCCTGCTTCGAGCAGGTTCTTGTAGATCATCGGGAAGCGGTTGCGAACGAACTCGGGATCCTTATGGGAGATATCGAGATAGAACTCATCCGAGCCGGTCTTCTTGGCCTCGAAGATTATCGAATGGGAAACTACGTCACGCGGAGCGAGCTCGAGGCGCTTGTCGTAGTTCTGCATGAAGCGCTCGAGGTGACAGTTCTTGAGATACGCGCCCTCGCCTCTCACGGCCTCGGAGATCAGGAAGCATTCCCTTGTCGTGCGGTTGTTGAAGGCTGTCGGGTGGAACTGTATATAGCTGAGATTTTTGATCTCGGCGCCCATGCGGTAGGCGATGGCGATACCGTCGCCGGTGGCAATGGCGGAGTTGGTTGTGAACTCATACACTCTGCCGATGCCGCCTGTGGCAAAGATCGCATAGTGGCAGTTGAAGGTCGAATACTCCCCGTCCTTGAGCACAAGGAAGGAGAAACCGGTCTTAGTCCTTCTCACCCTTACCATCAGCGCGTTCTCGAGTATGGTCACGTTCTCCTTCTGCTGGACGTTTCTCAGCAGCGTGGTCTCGATCTCGAAGCCGGTGGCATCCTTATGGTGGAAGATGCGGTGCTTGCCGTGACCGCCCTCGAGGGTGCGGTGATAGTCGCCGTTGGGGAGCTTATCGAAATCGCAGCCCAGCTCGATGATGCGGGCTATGTCTATCTTCGCTTCGTTTACGAGCACGTCGGTGGACACCGGGTCGTTCTCGTAGCCGCCGGCGATAAAGGTATCGTGCAGATGATACTCGGGCGAGTCGTCGGGACTGTTGTAAACGCCCGCTATACCGCCCTGTGCAAGGGACGAATTGCAGAGCGTCAGCTCCCGTTTGGACAGCACGAGCACCTTCAGCGAGGGATCGAGGTTGAGCGCCCCGTAAAGCCCTGCCGCACCGCAGCCTGCGATTATAACATCATAATTATTCATATCAGCCTACCTCTTTTTTACCGAAGAATTATGGTCAGAATAATTATACCATATCCGCGGCGATATTTCAACACTTTTTTTGCTAATTCCCGAAGTTTCCCCCGACTCCTTGCTGCTTGCATGAAAAGCAAGCGCCGCGTCCCGTCGAAAGAGGGGCGCAGCGCCTTTTTTTTCTGTATTGTCCCGGTGTCCCCGGACGGCTACCAGCCTCTCCAGGTCACTCCGGTATTGAAGTAGTCAACAAGGTTGCCGTTGTCATCGTAGTACTTGTTCTGCTCGGCGAACTCCTTGAGCTTCTCCTCGTCGATATTAGTCTCGCCGTAAATGAGCATCTGGAGATCCTGAGCGTTCTTTACGGTATTGCAGAGAATAACGCTCCTGCCCTGTATCCAGTGGCCGGAATAGGTCCCCTCCTCGGGGATACGCATCTCCTGCACCTTGTAGTTGGTGTAGTCAAAGATGTTCAGCAGCAGCGAAGCCGCCTCGCCTTCCTCTATATCGGTGTAGATGTCCCCGAAGATCTTATGGGCAAGGTCGTTGAGCTGCAGCAGCGAGGCTCCCTTTGCCTTCTCGATGATCTTGGAGATAACGATCCTCTGGCGCTTTGTCCGCCCGAAGTCGCTGTACCCCACATCGTTGCCGTCAGCGCTGACATAGTCAACGTGCCTTATTCTCGAATAAGCCAGCGCCTGGTTGCCGTTCATGTGGACTACCTGACCGTCGATGTCGTAGCTCATCTCTATATAGTCGGTGCCCTTGGGATTGCCGAGTATGCGGTTCTGCTCGTCGAGGGGGTTCTGCATACCGCGGGTGTTGTCGCCGTATGGGTCGGCACCCTCATAGCCGTTGGCCTCGTCGGGGGTGACGTAAAGGTCGAGGCCGCCCAGCGTGTCAACTATGTCGATGAACTGGTTGAAGTTTACGACCACATACCTGTCGATCTTCACGCCGAAGTAGGCTTCAAGCGCATTCTGGAGATAGGTCGGGCCGCCTGCGAAGAACGCCGCGTTGATCCTCTCGGAATACCCGCAGTCGGGGATATACATCCACATATCTCTCATGAACGAGGTCATGGTGATGGTCTTGTTCTTGCTGTTGAGTGAGATCAGCAGCATAACGTCGGTGTTGGTCTGCTCGCCGGCATCGGCGGTAGATCTCAGATCTTGCCCGACGAGCAGGATATTGAACACTTCGGAATCCCGCATCAGGTCGATCTTGATGCTCTCGAGCTGCTCCTTGAGTATCTCCTCGGCGGTACGGGAATCAAAGGTGTCCGACTGCGTCGAGTCGTCGATGCTGACCACCATTCGCTCGGAGGTGGTGCTTTCCTTCCATTCGCCGCCCAGCAGATTGTAGTAGTAGTGGAAGATCAGGAAGATGATAAACCCTATCAGACAGAGCCCGAGGAATATCGCCCCCGAGATCAGTATGATGAGCTGCTTCTTCGTCCACTTCTTCTTTTTCTTCTTTTTGCCCGCAGACGAGCCCTTGCCGTCGGGGCTTTTCTTTTTGCGGGTCACTGCGCCGTCCTCCTCGGGACGCTTTTTGCGGACGGGTCTCTCACCGTCGGCGCTCCTGCGGCGCTCATCACCTTCGGGGCGCTTTCTGCGCACAGGCCTGTCGCCCTCTGCGCTCCTGCGCTGACCCTCGCCCTCGGGGCGCTTCCTGCGGACAGGTCTCTCGCCGTCGGCGCTCGCACGCCGCTCATCCCCCTCGGGACGCTTTCTGCGAACGGGTCTGTCACCGCTGCTCCTGCGCGGAGCCTCGGCGTCACCGGGCTGCGGCCTGCGCTCCGGCCTCTCCCGCTCGGATCTGTCAAATGCTATATCGCCGGCGCCCTCGGCTTCGGAGGTTATCTTATCTGTATTATCCGAAGCGTCATCGGCGCTTTTCTTACCGGAGATAGCTTCCGAGATGATCTTGTCTATCTCGTCTTTATTGCTGTCTGCCATATTATACCTCTCTTATACACTTTACGATCTTCCGATCATGCATTATACTCTTTTATTATATAACAAACTGCGCCGAATTACAACTGTAAAACTGACAAAAATACAACATCTTTTACCGAGGTTTTGGATAATTATGCCGTTAAAAGGCGGTTTTCGGGAGCTGCGGCAGTAATACCCGTCCTGTGAGCGGCATAAAGATTATACAAAACGGCGCTGCACACTGTCCGATGACCGGCAGCGTCCTTACCGAAAGGCGGGGCACCGAGTGAGAAAACAGGGATTTCTGAAAGGTTCTGCGATACTGATAGCGACGGTCGCGGTGACAAAGGCGGTGGGGCTCGTATACAAGATCCCGCTGACCTCCATGCTCGGCGGGACAGGTATGGCGACCTATTCCGGAGCCTTTGCCGTGTACGCCCCGCTGCTTGCCGCCGTCGTCTCGGGGATAAGTGCCTCCACTGCCCGCCTGACTGCCGAGAGCTGTGCCTTCGGGCGGTATGCAAACCTCCGCAGGATACGCCGGGTGAGCTGCGCCGTTTACTGCGCCGAGGGCGCTCTTGCTTCGATACTCTCCGCACTGCTCTGCGTGCCGCTGGCGGAAAGGTTCCTCGGCGGGCGCAGCTCCGCAGCCGCTCTGCTGGCACTGGCGCCCCTGCCTCTGCTGGCGGCGCTGCTGTCCTCACTGCGCGGATACTGCGAGGGGATGAGCAATATGCTGCCGACAGCTGTCTCGGAGATCGCCGAAACGCTGATACGCGCCCTTTTCGGCATAGCCGGAGCCTACGCCGTCCTCGCGTATTCGGACTCATCCTTTTCGGAGACCCACAGCTGCTTCGGGCAGTATTTCAGCACCGCCGATGAGGCCCGGACCTATGCGCTGCCGTTCGCGGCGGCGGCAGCCATACTTGCGGGCTCGGCAGCCACCGGCATAGCCGCCCTCGGCACCGCCCTCTCGCTGAAGCTCAAAGGCGACGGCGTTACCGCCGAACAGCTTGACTCCGACCGCCTCACAGACAGCACGGCGCTGATAGCCAAGCGGCTTTTCGCGTTCTCGCTGCCGGTGGCGGCTGCGGCTGTTATCACAACGCTCTCCGGGATGATCGACCTTATCACCGTCAGCAGCGGGCTGAAAAAGGCCATAGCTGCGGGGCTGGCGGTGAGAGTGCCGATAGCCGCGGAGCGCCTGCCGGAATTCATGTACGGCTCCTATACCGGCCTCGCGCTGACCGTCACCGGGATAATCCCGACCTTTACGGCGATGTTCGGCAAGAGCTCCCTCCCCGCGCTGACCGGCTCGGTCTCCGCCGGGGACAGCCGCTCCCTCGCGCTGCATATCAGGCGGCTGCTCCGGATAACCGCGGTGATCGCCTTCCCTGCGGGGCTGACCGTCTCCGTACTTCCCCGGGAGACGCTTTCCTTCCTGTTCGCAGGCCGCACCGATGAGATATCCTGTACCGTCGTCCCGCTCGCCGTACTCTCGATAGCCGGGATATTCACAGCGTTCTCGCTGCCCTGCCTTTCGGCGCTCCAGACCCTCGGCTGCCGGCTTGCACCGGTACTGCTGATGCTGGGCGCAGCGGCCGTAAAGCTCACCCTCAACCTTATACTCATACCCGTGCCCGCTCTCGGGCTGACCGGAGCCGCCCTCTCCGCACTTGCAGCGCAGGCCGCCACAGCGATACCCGCCTGTATCCTGCTCGCAAGGCGGACATCGTCGAAGCTGCCGCTTTCAACGGTATTCGCGCCGCTGCTGCCCGCCGCTCTGTGCGCTGCCGCGGCAAGGCTCTGCGCCGATCTCCTGCCGCGCATACTTCCCCTGACCACGGGCGGCAGAGCGGTGTTCATGCTCTCCTGCACCGCCGGCGGCGGGATATATCTGCTCGCCCTGCGCTGCGGGAGGGTCAGAGGGTAGCCGCAAAAAAAGGCCGGGTACGGATACCCGGTCTTTTGACAGTCAGTTATCCGAGCGCTTCAGGTCTTCCCGCTCATAGCGGTTATGACCTCTCCGGCTCTTTTTGTACTTCCAGCAGCGTATCGCTTCGTCGAGGCTGCGTCCGGGATTGTCCGCGAAAAAATCCCGGATATAGGTGTTGTATTCAAACTGCCTGCCAATCTCTCCGCCGCCCTTTTTCTTCTCGGCCATGATCTCACGGTAGGCGGTCACGGCATCAGCGTAGGTCTTTCCGGCGCTGCTCTTGAGCCATTTCTGGAACTTCACATTGAAAGAAAAGCCGTCTCCGAGCTGGGACTTGAAAAACGCCCTGTGCTTCTCGGAGCAGACAAAGCCCTCCTCGATGACGGTCTCCGGCGTAAGCTCGCCGGTCACGGCTGTCTTCCTGCGCTTCGGTGCCGCAGGCGTTTCGGGTACCCTGCCCGTTTCGAGGAAGCAGGCTATGCGATCGGTCAGCTCACGCTTCCCGCCGGACGCCGGCAGGCCGTTTTCGCGGCAGAAGCTCACAAGCTCCTCCTTGAGATAGTAGTATTCGCGGAAGGTCTCCGCATCAAGCTCACGGCTGAGCTCCGGTCTTTCGGACATGACGATGCCTCCTTGTTTCGGTGTATAAAAGAGCCGCAGCGCCGGCTAAAGCACTGCGGCATATTATCAGTACCCTACATGGACATAGAAGCGGCAGAGAGTGTGTCCGTCGGCATCCTTGCCCTCGATCTCGGCCTTGATTATCGTGATAGGCTCGGTGGGAACGGTGGGTATCGTGTCGGAGCCCTGCGTCAGGGGAACGGTCAGGAAGCTGTCAACGACCTCCATGCCCTCTATCACCTCGCCGAAGGCCGCATAGTACCCGTCAAGCGAGCTTTTATGCGTTTCGCTGTAAACGATGAAGAACTGGCTCGAAGCGCTGTCGTAGTCGTTGCCGCGTCTTGCCATGGAAACGGTGCCGCGCTTATGCCCGAGCTTGTTCTCGATGCCGTTTGCAGCGAACTCGCCCTTTATCGTATCGGCGGTCTTTCCGGCATAGGCACCATTGCCGCCCTGAGCCATAAAGTCCTCATAGATGCGGTGGAAGTAGAGCCCGTCATAGAAGCCCTCGGAAACCAGCTTCTCGAAGTTCTCGCAGGCTATCGGGGCATACTCGGGATAGAGCGCTATAAGAAAGCTCTGGGATTTGTCGATCTCATAGCTTATGATCTCCTCCTCGGAGGATTCCGGCGTTGATGAACTTAATCTGTGCTCACAGCCGGCAAGTGCGAAAACGCTTGTAACCGCTGCCAGCAGCAGTATCAGTATTCTGAATGAAGCTTTCATGCTGCCTCCTTATCTCTGCTTGTAATCGGCGAGGAACGCCGCCATTTTGTCCGCCGCCTCGGTGAGCACCGCGGTATCGGGCAGATAAACGATCCTGAAATGGTCGGGCTGCTCCCAGTGGAAGCCGCCGCCGTGGACGAGCAGTATCTTCTTGCTTTCGAGCAGGTCGAGGACGAATTTCTCGTCATCGGTGATATTGAACCTGGCGGCGTCGATCTTCGGGAAGATGTAGAACGCGGCCTTGGGCTTGACGGCAGACATACCGTCGATGGAATTCATGGCTCTCCAGATGCACTCTCTCTGCTCGTATACCCTTCCGCCCGGTTTGAGCAGCGGGTCGGCGGAGGCAGAGGTCTCGAGTGCGGCCTTGATTATGTACTGCGCCTGAACGTTCGAGCAAAGACGCATGGAGGAAAGCATATTGAGCCCCTCGATATAGCCCTTTACGCGGCTCTTGTCGCCGCTGAGCACCATCCAGCCGCAGCGGTAGCCCGCTACCATGTGGGACTTGGAAAGCCCGTTGAAGGTGATGCAGAACAGGTCGGGGCAGAGGGATGCGATAGAGGTATGCTCGACGCCGTCCATCAGCAGGCGGTCATAGATCTCGTCCGAGAAGATGATGAGCTCATGCTCGCGGGCAAGGTCTGCGATCTGCATAAGCAGCTCCTTGGGGTAGACCGCACCTGTGGGGTTGTTGGGGTTTATCAGGACTATCGCCTTGGTCTTATCGGTGACCTTGGAGCGCATATCCTCGATATCGGGGTTCCACTCGCTGCGCTCGTCACAGATATAATGCACGGCGCTGCCGCCCGCAAGAGTTACCGAAGCCGTCCACAGGGGATAGTCGGGAGCCGGGACGAGCACCTCGTCGCCGTTGTTGAGAAGCCCCTGCATGACCATAACGATCAGCTCGGAGACTCCGTTGCCGGTGTAGATATCGTTCATACCGACGCCCTCGATACCCTTTGAAGTGTGGTACTTGATGATAGCCTCCCTTGCCTCCGCGATACCCTTGGAGTCGGAGTAGCCCTCGGCGTTGACGAGGTTGTCGCTCATGGCTCTGAGGATATTGTCGGGGGTGCGGAAGCCGAAGGGTGCAGGATTGCCGATGTTGAGCTTCAGTATCTTCTCGCCGGCGGCGATCATCCTGTCGGCGGCATCCATTACGGGCCCCCTTATATCATAACAGACATTATCAAGCTTTGTCGATTTAGCATAAGTTTTCAACTGTAACACTCCGTTCAGATATTTTGATATTCAGCCAAATAATATTTTAGCACAATATCCCTCAAAATGCAAGCGCACGGCACACAAATTGCAAAAATAGCCTTTTTAGACAAAAAACTCCCCCGCGCGGGGGGCTTTTAGAAAAAATTTATAAAAACCAGGTGACAAATCCGGTCATATATGGTATAATATAAACATCTTATTAAGTCTGGAGGGATGTTGAAATGAAAGACATCATAGTTTCCCCGAGCGTTATCTATATCGGAGTGGACGACAACGAGCTCGACCTGTTCGAGAGCCAGTACGACGTGCCCAACGGCATGGCCTATAACTCCTTCGTCATCATCGACGAGAAGGTCTGCGTAATGGACACTTCTGACAGCCGAGTAGCCGAGATCTGGCTCGGCAACCTCGAGTTCGCTTTACAGGGCAGAAAGCCCGACTACCTTGTAGTAGACCATGTTGAGCCCGACCATTCGGGAGCGATAGCCATGCTCCTTGAAAAATACCCGGACATTGTGCTTGTGGGCAACGCCAAGAGCTTTGTATTCCTCGAGCAGTTCTATCCGGGGCTCAAGTGCGAGAAGCTGACCGTCAAGGAGGGGGACACCCTTTCTCTCGGCACGCATACGCTGAGCTTCATAATGGCGCCGATGGTACACTGGCCGGAGGTAATGATGACCTACGAATCGAGCGAGAGGCTGCTCTTCTCGGCTGACGCCTTCGGAAAGTTCGGCACGCTCGACACCGAGGAGGACTGGGCCTGCGAGGCAAGGCGCTACTATTTCAACATCTGCGGGAAATACGGCGCACAGGTACAGGCGGTGCTCAAGAAGATAGCGGCGCTGGACATAGATATGATCCTGCCGCTGCACGGTCCGCTGCTCAAGGAGAGCCTCGGGTACTACGTTAAGCTTTACAATACCTGGTCGTTATACGAGCCGGAGAACAAGGGCATCTTTATAGCCTGTGCTTCGATACACGGCAACACGCTTGCGGCGGCTGAGAAGCTCAAGGAGATGCTTGAGGCAAGGGGTGCCGAGAAGGTATCGCTTTCCGACCTGACGAGAGACGATCTTGCTGAGGCGATAGAGGACGCATTCCGTTATGACAGGCTTGTACTGATGAGCGCGTCTTATGACGGCGGGGTATTCCCGATAATGGAAGACCTGCTGTGTCATCTGAGAGCCAAGAACTATCAGAACCGGAAGATCGCGATAGTAGAGAACGGCAGCTGGGCTCCGTCAGCAGGGCGAGTTATCAAGGGCTATACAGAGCAGCTGAAGAATATTACTATGATCGAACCGATGGTCACTATCAAGTCGGCTTTGAACAGTGAGAGTGAGGCTGCGCTTGCGAAGTTAGCGGATGCGCTGACGGCTGCGCCGGCATTTGAGGATTAAGCAAAAGCTGCGGCTCCAAACGCGACAGCGGTCCTAACGCGGACGGCGTATTTCCGCCTTTGGAAATAGAGTGCAGGAAAGCACTTCGGTTTGACGGCGGGCTAAACAAAGTGCAAGACCCAAACGCGAAGCGAAATGGGGTCAAGGGGGCTTTGCTCCCTTGCAGGGGTCGAGGGGGCAGAGCCCTCCTCGCGGGGTCAAGGGGCAGAGCCCCTTGAAGGCTCCGCAGGCACTGATAATTCAAAACAAACAAGGCGCTGCGCCCATAAATCAAAGGGCACAGCGCTTTCTGTATCTGTTTGCAGTTATAGGGACTATCATTCGCAGCGCCGTCAAGGCAGTCCGTCGCCCGCAGGCACAGG
>JAFXVY010000015.1 GCA_017534595.1 Ruminococcus sp. | reverse complement strand
ACGGAATTCGCTCGGGTGCTTTGCACCCTGCTATTCCTGTGCCTGCGGGCGCCGAACGGAGTTGACGGCGCTGCGAATGATTGTCCCTATAACTGCATACAGATACAGAAAGCGCTGTGCCCTTTGCATCTTGGGGCGCAGCGCCTTGTTTTGTATTGAGGTTTTAGTGCCTGCGGAGCCGTCGGGGCGCTGCCCCGTACCCCACAAGAGGCGCTGCCTCTTGACTCCGCAAGGGGACCGAGTCCCCTTGACCCCTCTTTCGCTTCGCGTTTGGAGCCGTAGCTTTGTTCAGCCCGCCGTCAAACCGAAATGATTTCCTGCACTCCATTTCCAAAGGCGGAAATGCGCCGTCCGCGCCGAGGACCTTCGCGTTTGGGGCTTTTCTTTTCTGCGGGACTACCCCTGCTTCCTCACGACTTTGTATTCGTCTCCGTCCCGGTAGTACGGACATTCCTTCCTCGTGCCCGCTATGAACCCCGCAAGCTCGTCTTCGTCAAGATCCATGTCGCAGACATAACATTCGTATTCGTCATCATAGTAAAAGTATGCGCAGCTCTCGCACTGATCTCCGTTCATGCTCCCGCTCCTATCTCTTAGCAAGCTTGATTATCGCCGTAACTCCCGCTATCAGCATCACCGAAAGTCCGATCACCAGACACGCAAACGACGCACCCTGATTCTTGATGAACTCCGAGTAGGTGTTGTCGCCTACGATCTTCTTTACCGTCTCCGTCTCTCCCAGACCCGAGAAAAACAGCGCCAGCATGAATCTCACACAAAGCAGCGTCATGAACGCGCTCAGAAATGAGAAGAAGCTCCGCATCATGTCTCCGCCCTGATCGCTCCTGCGGTATGCTCTCAGGCAAAGGATCCCCGACGCTATCGCCGCCAGCGTGAACAGCACATATCCCGCGCCCAGCGCTATCGACTTCACCTGCTGCACAGATTCGCTGTCGCTGTCAATGCTTGGTATGAAGATTATGAAAGCCACGGTGAATACCAGCCCCAGCCCCATTGCCGCGATAACAAAGGCACAGCCGAGCTTTTCGGCTCCGGTCAGCTCCTTCTTTTTTATCTGTTTAGGCATTGTCCTTTTCCACTCCGTCCTCCGGCCTTACCCTTACGATAAGGCTGTCTATTTTCTGCTCATCCGCCATCTGCACGGTCATGTCGAACCTGTCGGTGCGGACAAATTCGTTCTGCTCCGGGATCCTCTCAAGCAGCTCCATGACGTAGCCGCCCATGGAGGTCATCTCGGTCTCTATGGTGTCCTCCGGGAGGTCGAGCCTGTCGAGGAAATCCCCCACCGAGAGCCCTGCCGAGACCTTGTATCTACCCTCGCCGAGCCTGATGAAGGAGGTGTCCTCATCGTCGCTCTCGTCGTAGATCTCGCCGACCAGCTCCTCGATGATATCCTCGAGGGTGCATATACCCTCGGTTCCGCCGTATTCGTCCACGATCACGGCCATGTGGAGCTTGGCCTTCTGCATTTCCCGCAGAGCCTCGGAGATCCGCTTGTTTTCGGAAATATAGATCGGCGTTTTCATTATGCTGCCGATATCCGTCCCGCCGGAGAGATACAGCTCGTAGAAATCCGACTGATGTATCAGCCCGACGATATTGTCCAGCGACCCCTCATAAACGGGCAGCCGGGAGAATTTGGTCTGTATGAAAAGATCCTTTACCGATTCGAGCGAAGCGGAGCGTTCGGTTCCGATTATCCTTACTCTCGGTACGAGGACCTTTGAGATAGTGATCTCGTCGAACTCGAGCGCCGAGCGCACAAGGTCGCTTTCCTGTTCCTCGAGCACGCCTTCGTCCTCGATCTCGTCGATGATATACTTGAGCTCCTCCTCTGTGACGGAGGGCTGGTCGTTCTTATGCCCGACGAGCTTTACGACCAGGTTTTTTATCCCTGAGAAGATCCAGATCAGCGGGGTGATGATGATTATGAACGCCGAGAGCAGGGGAGCCATGAACACCGAGAACCGTTCGGAGTTCTCCTTTGCGAGGCTTTTGGGGAGTATCTCCCCGAAGATCAGCACGAGCACGGTCATAACGAGGGTGGCTATCCCGACGCTGCCGCTGCCGAACCTTTCGGTGAAGAACACCGTCGCCAGCGCCGAGGCCGCGATATTGACCACATTGTTTGCGATGAGTATGGCAGTGAGAGCCTTGTCGAAATCCTCGGCGAGGGCGAGAGCCTTTGCTGCCCGCTTGCTGCCCGAAGCTGCAAGGTTCTTGAGCCTTATCCTGTTCGCAGAAGAAAAAGCGGTCTCGGTAGCCGAACAGACCGCAGAGATCGCAAGAAGCAAAACTATGACAAATTGTGTCATCTTGAGTGATCTTACCCCCGAAAACTGTATGTCAGTTAATAGTCTTAGGCAACACCGCACAACCATTGTGCGTCAGACGCGCAGTCAGATTTTTCGTCAGATTGCCTAAATTCGACGCCGCCTTGCTGGCGCAAGGCAAGGAGAATTTGGGTAATATGACGGAAAATATGCAAGCGGATGATGT
>JAFXVY010000128.1 GCA_017534595.1 Ruminococcus sp. | reverse complement strand
GGCGGAACCGCGCCGTCCGCGCCGAGGACCCGTCCGCGTTAGGACCGCTTTGCGTTTGGGTCTATCTGCTTGTTCGACCCGCCGTCATACCGAAGTGATTTCCTGCACTCCATAATCCAAAGGCGGAACCGCGCCGTCCGCGCCGAGGACCCGTCCGCGCCGAGGACCCGTCCGCGTTAGGACTTCTTCCTTGCTGCTATCGCCGCTGCCGCAGCTGCTGCCGCGATCAGTGCCGCAGCACTCTCACCGGCTCCCGTGGGTGCGGTCTCGGAGGTGCCGCCGGCTGCTGCCGATGCCGTCACGATCCTGATGTTGTCAAGGCACAGCCAGGTCTCCGCTGCCATGTCTCCCGAGAACTCAAGGACATAGTCCCCCTCCTCGGCTACCGTGAACACCGCCGTCTCGCAGGGTGCCCACTTCTCCCAGCCGATGCCCTTGGGAAGCGTAAAGCTCGTCAGGCTGCCGACAGAGAGCTTGACCTTGGTATCAACGCCCTCGTTGGCGTCCATGTTGAACGTTACCTTATAATCTCCCGGTGTCAGGTGTACCGTCTGCCTGAGGGAGAGCGGGAGATCCTTCTCCGTCCAGATGTTGAGATAGTTGTTGTTCTTGTCGCTGCGGGCGTCCTTGTCCTTCTGCTCGGCGTACCACATCTTCAGACCCTCCGGCCACTCGACCGTCCAGCCGACGAGCTCGCTGCTGCTGACCGTTTCAAAATCGCCGTTTACAACCTGTCCGCTCGCTGTCTGCGGCTTGTTCCCGGTATCGCCTGTAGTTTCGCCGGTGTCGGACGGCTGCTCGGTATCTCCGGGCTGCTCTGTCTCGCCAGTGCTGCCGGTCTCGCCGGGATCTTCCTCTTCGCCTGTCTCACCATTCTCGCCGGTGTCTCCGGTATTCCCGGTCTCGCCGGTGTCAGAGGTCTCCTCTGCCGTCACGCTGACGCTGTCAACGTAGGCGTACCCTCCGGCGGTGAGGTCAACGGTCACGGTCAGCTCGGCTTGTCCGCCGGCGCCGGTGAACTCCGCCGCGGCTTCCTTCCAATCGTTGAAGGCTCCGAGAGATACCGCATCGCTCTCCGAATCGCCCAGCGAGACTTTCACGCTTGCGTTCTCGCCCATTGCGATCACGGTGACGCTGCAGCTGCCCTCGGGCACTTCGATCGTCTGGGTGAGCTTCGCGGAGCCGTCGCCTTTGGCGTAGATGTTCGCACCGGCCTTCGAGCCGGAGGACGGTATGGTCGTCCACTCATTGTAGGTCTCGGTCTTGACCGTCTCTATCGCAGACCAGTCGGCGTCAACTGTCCAGCCGGCGTCCGCGCCCCAGAGATCGTTCTCGAGCATACCGTTCGCAACGCTCACATCCGCTGCACTCGCGGACACCGCCGCACCTGCGGCAAGCATCAGCGAAACGACCGCAGCCGATGCCTTCTTAAAGATCCTGCTTTTCATATTATTCCTCCCGAATATAATTATTTCTGACACATACCAATAATTCCCGCCTCGCGGAAAACCCATCGCCGCAGGCGATACCTTAATTATTCATTCTTCATTATTCACTATTCATTATTCATTATTTTTGTTTCCCCGCACTCACATAGTCGAACGGCGTATAAGTATCTCATAGGGCAGAAGCGTCTCCTCTGCCGGGGCGGTGCCGCCGAGTATGCCGAGCAGCTGTGAGGCTGCCGTCGCTCCGAGCTCGACCGCATTGAAGATCAGCGAGGTTATGGGCGGCGAGTAGCTGTCGAGGTAGGCGCTGTCATAGAAGGAGGCGATCCTAACATCCTGCGGAACGGACTTGCCGAGATCCGCAAGCTTTGCAAGCAGCTTCATGCAGAGCATATCGTCGCCGCAGACTATGCAGCGGGGCTGCTCCTCGAGCATCACGGATACCGCCTTGCTGAACTTGAGCTCGCTGTCTATCCCGGTGAAGACAAGGCGCTCATTGGCGTGGGAGCCGGCGTCCATAAAGGCGCTGACAAAGCCGGTGTAGCGGCTCTTGTTGACCGTGAACTCGGTGCTTCCGAGCAGCAGAGCGAGCCTGTCGGCGGGGTTCTGGAGCAGCAGATAGGAGGTCAGCTCACGGCAGCCGTTGACATGATCGCTGTCTACGATCAGGCTGTTCTCATGAACGCTGCGGCCTATGACGATGAACGGCATACCGTTGTCGTCGAGCAGCTTCTCTATGCTGCCGTCGGCGGCGGGACGTGTGACGATGACGCCGTCCACCTTGCGGTTCTCGATGACCCTTGTGAGCTGGGAGAGATTATCCCGCTCCGTGCCGATGACCACGGCGTCGTGATCCCTGACGGCGCACTCCTTGGCCATGCCCGTCAGACAGGTCTGGAAAAACGGAGCCTCCGCCTCGGAGGAATCCATCGGGATGACCACGCCTATGTTATAGGTCTTCTGCTCCGAGAGGCTCTTGGCTATCATATTCGGGCGGTAGTTGAGCTCCTTGATGCATTCAAACACCTTTTCACGGGTCTCCGCCTTTATCCTGCCCTTACCCGAGATCGCGCGGGAGACGGTGGATTTTGATAATCCGAGCGCCGCCGCGATATCCTCGAGCTGAGGCTTCTTCTGAGCATTCTTGTTATTCATTGCGATCCCTTACCTGTCAGTCCTTCTTTTTCTTCTTCTTTTTGCTTCCCGTATCGAGGTCTGCGAGGGAGGCTTTCTTTTCCTCCGGCACCGGTACAGCGTCCGCTACCGCAAGGTTCCTGCCGTCCTCCTTGGAGAAGAGGTTGACCGTGCGCTCTCTTACTGTGAATCGCACCTCATGCTGCCTGAGGAGCTTTGTCTGCTCCTCGTCGCTGAGCTCGGCGATCTGCACCTTTAGTATGACCGGCTTGCCGTCGGTGCACTCGGCATGGATATGCAGCTCGCTGCCCATCATCTCGGTGACCTTTATCGAGGCCGCGATACCCTTCCCGCCCGCAGGGTCAAGGATGAGGTTCTCGGGTCTCACGCCGAGAGTGACCGTCTCGGGGATATGCTCGAGCTTTTTGAGCTCTGTGCATATATACTCCGGCACTCTGACCTTATACCCCTCGATGGATGCGGTGAAGCCGCCGTCCTCCTTTTTCAGGGAGGCGTCAAAGAAGTTCATCTGAGGGGTGCCGATAAAGCCGGCGACAAAGAGGTTCGCAGGGTGATTGAAAAGCTCCTGCGGAGTGCCGACCTGCATAACATAGCCGTCCTTCATAATGACGATCCTGTCGCCGAGAGTCATGGCCTCGGTCTGATCGTGGGTAACATAAACGAAGGTCGTTTTTATCTTCTCGCGCAGCAGGATTATCTCCGCGCGCATCTGATTTCTGAGCTTGGCGTCGAGGTTTGAGAGCGGCTCGTCCATAAGGAACACCTTGGGTATGCGCACTATCGCTCTGCCTATGGCGACACGCTGCCTCTGGCCGCCCGACAGCTGCTTGGGCTTTCTGCCGAGCAGCTCGGTGATGCCGAGTATCTCGGCGGCCTCGAGCACCTTCTTGTGTATCTCCTTGCCGGGGACTTTTCGCAGCCTCAGTCCGAAGGCTATGTTCTCGTAGACGCTCATGTGAGGATAGAGGGCATAGTTCTGGAAGACCATGGCTATGTCCCTGTCCTTGGGCTCCATATCGTTGACGACGTTGCCGTCTATGGAGATCTCTCCGCCGGTGATGTCCTCGAGGCCTGCGATCATGCGCAGGGTCGTGGACTTGCCGCAGCCCGAGGGCCCGACGAGCACGATGAACTCCTCGTCCTTTATTTCAAGATTAAAGTCATGCACGGCAACGAAGCCGTTATCATACTGCTTTTTGACATTTTTAAGCTTAACTTCAGCCATGATCCGTTCCTCCGTATATTAAAGTTTACGTCAGCCCTTTACGGCTCCGCCGGTAACGCCCTCGACGTAGTATCTCTGGAGCGCCATGAACAGCACCGTCACGGGTACCGAGACGAACAGTCCGCCGGCACAGAAGACCGTGAAATAGCTGTTGATATGCTCCTTGTCGAGCCACTTGTAAAGCCCGACCGCAACGTTGTAGGCCTCCTCGTGGCCGAAGGTTATGAGCGAGGCGTACATGAAGTCGCCCCAGGGGGCTATGAACGCCATCATGATCGTATAGATTATGATCGGCTTCGACATCGGCATTATGATCCGGAAGAAGACCCTGCTCCTTGAGGCGCCGTCGATACGGGCGGCCTCGTCGAGCGACTTGGGTATCGTATCGAAGAAGCCCTTGGCGATATAGTAGCCCATGCCCGAGCTCGCGGCATATACGAGGATAAGTCCGGGGATCGCGTTCTCGCTGGTCAGACCGATGAGCTTGAGGATGAAGTAGGTGGCTATCATCGAAAGGAAGCCGGGGAACATCCCGAGGATCAGCATGATGTTCATGATGAGCCTTCTGCCCTTGAAGCGCATCCTCGACAGGGCGTAGGCCACGCTGAGGACTATGACCGTCTGTAGCACGGCGTTGAACAGCGCGATTATCAGCGTGTTCTTGTACCAGCTCAGGAAGTTGGTCTCCTTGAAGAGTATCCTGAAATTCTCAAACGACCATTTCTTGGGAAGGATATAGTTGACCATCGACTTCGACTCTCCCCTGAACGCCTGAAAGACCAGGTAAACAAAGGGTATGAGCCAGACTATGCTCATAATGGTGAGCAGGATATAGATGAGGATGCGCGTGGTGCGCTCCTTGCGGGATTTGCTTCTGAATTTTACGGTTTTTTCGGCACTCATTGGAAATCCTCCTCATTCTTCATGGCAGGAGACAGGTTGTAAACTATGAGCGAGATCACCGCGATCACCAGGAACACAAGTATACCGATGACGGCTGCCATCTTGTAGTCGTTGTTTGTGACGGTAAGTGAATAGAGCCATGTGATAAGCAGATCCGTCTGACCGGCACCGCCGTCGTAGGCCATGGTCTTGGGAGCGCCGGCGGTCAGCAGATAGATAACGTTGAAGTTATTGATATTGGCCGTAAAGCTCGTGAGCAGGTAGGGTCCGGTGACGAAGAGCATATAGGGCAGAGTGATCTTTGTGAACTGCTTGATGCCCGAGGCTCCGTCGATCTTGGCGCTCTCGTAGAGGTCGGAGGGTATATTCATCAGCACGCCGGTGGTGATGAGCATGAGATAGGGTATGCCGACCCACAGATTGATGACGAGCACCATTATCTTGGCGAGCGTCGGCGTAGACAGGAACCCGATCTTATCCGATATGACCGAAAGCTTTTGCAGCAGCGAGTTTATGATGCCCTCGTCCGCGAACATCTTTGATACCAGCAGCAGCGAAACGAACTGCGGCACCGCTATAGTCATTACGAGCACGGTTCGGAAGACCTTTTTGAACTTGATCCCCTTCTTGTTGATGCAGATAGCGATGAACATTCCGAGGAAGTAGTTGGAGAAGGTGGCGACCAGCGCCCAGATCATTGTCCAGACAAGTATCTCACGGAAGGTGAATGCGAACTTCGACGAGCCGGAGATATCCGTCGAGAGCATTGTCTTGAAGTTCTCGAAGCCTACCCAGCCGAACAGCTTTTCGGGAGGCAGGTGCGAGTAGTCGTAGTTGGTGAAGGCTATCAGGATCATAAAGAAGATCGGGATGACCGTGAATACCACGATGCCGAGCAGCGGCACCGAAAGCAGCGTCTTGTAATACTGCTCGTCGGCAAGGGACTTGACATCCTGCTTGAAGCTCTTGGGACGCACGCCCTCCTCGATGAGCTTCTGCGCGGTGTAGTTCTGCTTGACGTTTATGTACCATGTCCAGACAAAGCCCACGATCACGAAGATAGTCAGCACGCCGTAGAGCAGGATCTTTAAGCTGTTGTCCTTATAGGTCAGCACCTCGAGGCCGTATTTGTTAAGCGTCTTGGTGACCGCCTCGGTACCGAGGGAGCCGAGGCCCTTGAGGTATCCGAAGCCGAAGCCGATCATGTAGTAGATGAACACGCCTTCCATCGCAAGGAAGATGATGCCCCGCCCGATCTGTCTGCGGAAGAACTGACCGAAGCCCATGATGACAAAGGAGAGCCTGGTCTTGAAGTCGCCCTCCTTGAACATCCTGCCGATGCCGGCGAAGAAGCGGCCGATGCCTGCAAAGAAGCGGCCGATCAGCAGCGGGATCTTCTTCAGCAGCGAGAAGAGCATAAAGGGTATGGTTAGGAAGAACACCCCGATATTATGCAGCTTCCTGCGGGCGGGAGTCAGCCCGAGATATTCCAGCTCCCTTTCCTCTTTCATGTGTATGAACGAGTGCGCCTTGTTTTTTACCTTTTTGAAACCGGCGGCGATCTTTGGAAGCACTTTTTTCATACTGGCGATCAGTCCTTTCGTGAGTCGATGTCTTATGCCGTTTCGGATACGCGCAGAAAGAGCTTTTCTGTGCGCACCGGAAGCGGCATAACGGCGGGCGGGTCATCCGCCCGCCGCTGCTGCTTAAAAGGGAATATAAAAGGAAATTTAATATGACTTCAAATAATTACTTGGCTTCCTTGATGCCCTTCTCGAGCTCCTCGAGAGCCTTGTAGAGGTCGGCGTCGGCGGACTTCTCATACTTGCCGCTGGTGATGTCGGTGCCGAAGGCTTCGGTGAGAGTCCAGTAAGCGTTCGGATACTGTCCCTGAGGTGTGCAGAAAGCGAGCTGCTGGCTGAGAGCCGAGAGAGCCTCGTCTGCCTTTACCTTATCGGAAGCCTGAGCGTTCTTGTTGGAGGGACCCCAGCCGTTGGCCTCAAAACGAGCCATCTGCATATCCTCACCGGTCAGGAAGTCTGCAAGAGCGTGGCAGAAGGTGAGCTTGTCGGAATCGGTCTGAGGCTTAACGCCTACGAGCTTGAAGCCGCCGAAGCCGCTCATCTGATAATCCTTGCCGTCAACGCTGAAGGTCGGGAGCTTGGCTGCGGCGTAGTTGTCGCCGAGCAGATCCTTAACGGTAGCGCTGTCCCAGGTACCCGAAACGATAGCGCCGGCATTTCCGCCGTTCTTGTCGAACTGAGCCGCATAGGACTTGTCGCCCTCGGAGTATGCGGGATCGGCTGCGAGCTTGACCATAGCCTGCATGGCCTTGAGACCTGCCTCGCTGTTGTAATCGCAGTCAGCGCCGGTAACGTTGCCCTCGGTGTCATAGTTGTAGGAGCACTTAGCGCCGGTGGCAAAGAAGAACGCTACGTTGTACCAGCCGGACTGGAGATCCATATAGAACTTCTTGCCGGCGTCGCCGCACTGCTTGAGGATGCCCTCAAGGGTGGACGGATCGGAAACCACAGACTTGTCATAGTAGAGGAAGAAGCCGTTGTCCGAGGTCTCGGGATAAGCATAGACCTTGCCGTCAAGGGTAGCTGCGCCTATGGAGCCGACATCGTTGTTGTTGTTTACGTCATCAAGGAAGATGCCGCCGGGAGCGGAAAGAGCGCCCGCCGCAACAAGTCTTGCAAGCTGATCCTGAGCGAAGCCGAATACGTCTGCGCCGGCCTCAACGTCTGTGAGCATCTGAGTGGCTGCATCGCCCTCACCCATTGCAGAAACGGTAACGGTGTACTGTCCTGCCCAGTCGGAGGTCGGGAGCCATTCGTCGATCTTCTGCTTTGTCAGCTCGGTGATGTCCTCGGGAGCCCATACGGTGATCTCCTGAGCGTCGCCGGAGGGCTTGTTCTCGTCTCCGCCGGATTTGCTCTCGTCGCCGCCGGACTTGCTGTCGCTTGTCGAAGCGGTGTCTCCGCCAGACTTGGCTTCAGCGCCGCCGCCGGAGGACGAGCTGTCGGACGAGCCACAGCCTGTCATTGCGATCGTCGAGATCATGGATACCGAGATCACTGCCGAAAGGATTTTTTTGAGTTTCATTGTGATTACCTCCTGTAAAATAAATTAGTTTCTTCCGAATGTGTATAGGGCGGGAGCAGCATTCCCGCCGTAATCAAACAGGCATTGATTTGCCCATTCATTACCTGTGCCCTTGTCCTCCTCGCCTATGTCGCGGAGGGCTTCTTTTGTCGCCCATGTGGACTCCTTTGTCGGCAGCCAGCCGGGCTCCCACCAGTAGACCGCTTTGAGGCGGCCGTCCTTCACCCTTGCGCACTCGGCCTTGAGCTCCGAGACGAACTGCGCCTGACCCTCCTTGGTGAAGCTCCATTTCGGCTTCGAGCCGTCCGGGAGGGTGAAGTCCTCGCCGATCATCAGCGCTCTTGCCTCGGGGTCGTGGTGTACCGCAGTAAAGGGATATGCCGTCTCGACGATCATTATGTCCCTGCCGTATCGGGAGATCATATCGTCGAAGTTCTCACGCATCTGCGTCAGAGTCCCGTGCCACAGCGGATAGTAGGACGCCCCGATGATATCGAAGTCCATGCCTCTCTCCGCTGCCGCGTCGAACCATTCCCGCCAGAGGGCGTTCTGACCGCTCTGCTCGAGATGGATGACGATCTTCGCATCCGAGACCTCTCTTACCGCCCGTGTACCCGCCCGGATAAGCGCCGCGAGGCGGTCAAAGCTCTGTTCAAAAGCTTCGGGAGAACTGCGGTCGAGCTTTGCGGTGTCCCAGAGCATACCGTTGGTGATCTCGTTGCCCACCTGAACGTACTCCGGCGCCGCGCCGCAGGATATAAAATATCCGAGGGTGTCCTTTGTGAAAGAGTAGAGCGCATCGCACATCTCACCGAAGCTCATGCCCTTCCAGGCTTTCGGTATGCCCTGCCTTGCGGGGTCGCACCAGAAATCGCTGTAATGGAAGTCCAGCAGCAGGCTCATGCCCTTATCCTTGACCCGCTTTGCGAGGGCGAGCATTTTTTCGATATCGCAGGTGCCGCCGCCGTAGTCGTCCCCGTCACGGTCATAGGGGTCGTTCCAGACCCTGATGCGTGCCGAGGTGACGCCGTGGGCGATAAGGATATCGTCGAGCTTCGCTTCCCTGCCGGCGTCGTAAAATCTGCCGCCCTGCGCCTCTACCTCCGGCAGAGTGGAGATATCCGCGCCGATGATGAGATCAGTCGTCATAATCCTCGACCGTGATGCGCTTCATCATGTCGCGGTAGCGGAACCGCGCCATCTCGTTTTTCTCGAGGACGTCCGCCTCGCTGCCGTGATAGCAGCAGCGTATGCAGTAGTATTCTTTCAGATCCTTGTCATAGAACATATCAATGTCTATGTCCCGCATGAAGCAGGAGGGGCATCTGAAATTCAGCTTTCCTTTTGCAGACTGAGCCATGTATCAAGCACATCTCCTTTCCCGAGAGACTTCTTCACGCCGAGAGTGAACATCGGCGAGAAGGCGTAGCCCTCCGTGATATAGCCTGCGGCGTCCTGACCGCAGCCGAAGCTGACCTTCGTTTCGATCGGCGGTATCACTGCCGAAAGCTCCTTTACCGAGCCGACCTCCTCGGTGCGGTTCTTGTAAGCGTACTCTATGGTCTTGACGCCCCCGCTGCCCTCGGCACGGAGAATGACCTCGGTCATATCCTCGGGGTACTCGGTTGTGCCGTAGCAGGCGGTGATGTATTCTGTTATGTCAAGCTTTTCGTTTTCGTCGGAGATCTCCAGTATCTCCCGCCTGTAGTCTATGCGGGAGGAGCCCTCCTCGAAGGTGATGACGGTCTGTATCTTCGCCGAAACTCCGTCGAACACGATATCCACCGGATTGAGGGTGAGTATGCGCTTGTTCCCCTCCTTGGAGAAGTGCGCTTTGGTGCGGCAGAGACACATATCCGTCTCCTGCCCCTGCCATGAGATCTTGCAGCTGCGTATGGTGCCCTCGCCGGCGTAGTGGGTGAAATAACCGGCGCGGTAGTTCATCTGTATCAGGAAGGGATAGCTCACATCCTGCACCCGCTTTGTGCCGATGCCGAACTTCCAGTCCAGCTTGGAGACATAGGGTCTCAGATCAAAGAGTGCTCCGCCCTGGTTCATGTCGATGCCCGCCCTCATATAGGGGTCGCAGTACCAGAACACCTGCTTTTTGCTGCCGTAGAGGATATCCCTCCAGAGTGCGCATTCGGGCTGTCCGTAGTGCTTGTTCTCACGGTAGAAGGCCGCGAACTCCTGCATGGTCATATCGGTGAGCCTGCCCTCTTTTTTGAGCTTGCCGTAATATGCAAGGCCGTCCTCGTAGCTCTTCGCCAGCAGCTCGTAGGGTGACTCCCACCGTCCCAGCTTGTTGAGCCAGCCGGGGCCCACGAACATCATATTGTAGGCTATGCCGTCGTTGTACTTCGCAAGATGCCGGTACTGGTCTATCAGGTTGAACAGGTAGGGATACTCTCCGTCCCGGTAGATCATCCCCCTCAGTACGTTCTGAGGGTGGGTGCCGAAGTTGGAGCCGTTGCCGTCGTAGCAGGCCAGCAGGTCTCTCGAAAGATGAGGTATCGCCACGATGCCGCTGTCCTCGGCTTCGTTTGCCGCGGGAGCATGGGTGTTCTGCTTCGAGGGTATCCACGGAGCCCAGGGGCCGCCGTCCATAAGGGTGTACCAGCTGTTGTTGCAGGTGTGGTAGGCCTTGGGGCCTTCCTCCCAGCAGGTCGCCACCGCGCACACCACCGAAGGATATTTCTCCTTGATGTAGTTGGTAAGCTCGGCGTCCATATAGTAGGAGCCTGTTGAAGCCGGATAGAAGCCGAACCTCTCGTAGAACTTCCCGAACACATCGTCAACTATCGCCCGCTTGTCCTCGCTTGAGAACATCCAGATGCAGAAGTCCTTGGTCTTGTATTTGTCCCGGAACTCCTTGCAGGGCAGCCCTAAGAGCGAAAGCCCTATCTCGTCGCCGTATTTCTCGTGATGCTCCTTTGCGAGCCTCACCGCCTCGTCGGAAAAGAGGGAGGCGTAGGTCATCTCTATTGTAGTCTTCAGGCCGTTCTTATGGGCGGTCTCCTGCTGGAAGATGAAGATGTCCAGCGATTCGTCCCGCAGGTCGGAACGGGTGATGTCCTTTTTCTTGCCGTGCCCCATGACCGTCTCGGCGTACTCGGGCGCCAGCTCGGGACGGTGTATAAGATTCAGTATGAATTTTTCTTCCAAGGGTGTCACTTCCTTATCAATGTAGGGTGAGGTGCCTTACGCTTTCTTAAACTCGAAATCGTCGGCGCTTCCCCATGACTTCTTTCCGGCTTCGGCATAAATGCCGACCGAGACCTCGGCTCCCGCCGGGATATCAACGGTGAGCTGCTGCTCATCCCATACCGCCCAGCCGGAGAGGGTCATCGCCTGCTTGTGCTCCTCGCCGTTGACGAACACAAAGAGGTAAATGTTCTGTGTCTTGTCATCGGTATCAAAGCCGCCCTGAACTGCCGCCGAGAGGGTGTACTTCCCGGCCCCGAGACCCGAAAGGCTCTGATAGGCTCTGAACTTTGTGCCGTTCTCGCCCCAGAAGTGCAGCGACATCTTGCCTGTACGGGCGTCGTCGGCTTTCTCCTGGAAATCTATCTGGGTGGTGGTATTGTCGATGTTCTCGATGACCCACATTGAGGTGTCGGCATCCTCAAAGCTGCCGTTCTTGAATTCGGCACTTCCCTGTCCCTTGGGAGCTTCGGGCTCGGTGCTTGCGGAGGGCTTGCTCTCGTTACCCTCCTTGACGGGGTTGAGCAGGAAATCGTCTATCGTTCCCCATGACTGCGGAGCCGCCTCAACGTGCATACCTATCGTGACCTCTGCGCCATCGGGCACTTCGATGAGATCTATCTTCGGGCTGTCCCAGTTGACCCAGCCGGAGAGCTGACCGTTTGCCTTGTATTCCTTCTCGCCGACTCTTGCGAAAACGTAGATATCCTGCGTTTCGTCGGAGGTCTCGAAGCCGCCCTGCACAGAAGCGGTGAGGCTGTACTTGCCTGCCGAAAGGTTCGTGATCTTCTGAGAGAGCTCAAAGGCTGTGCCCTGCTCGCCCCAGAAGTGAACTGTCCACTCGCCGGTGACGGCGTCCATCTGCTTCTGCTGGAAGTCGAGCTCTGTGGTCTTGTTGTCGATGTTTGTCAGCGTCCACATCGAGCGGTCGCTGTCCTCAAAGCTGTAATTGTCGGCGTAGTTGGCATCTACCATCGAGATGCGGCAAGAGGTCTCCATGCCGTCGGCAACGCCCTTGACGGTGTACACCTGCGGCTCGCCCGCAGACATGGCTTCAAGGTCTGCTGCCTCCCACTCAACGTCTATCTCCTTCTCGGAGCCGTCGGTGTAGATCGCGTTGACCTTTGCGGGGAGCTCGACCTTCTCGCCGAGCCTGATTATCAGCTCGCTGTCCTTGATCGCGTCGGGAACGGGAGTCACCTCGTTGCCGGTGTAGACAAGGGCGAAGGTCTTGAGGGATTCGAGAGGCTTGCCGCTGAAATCGAACATTGCCTGATTCTCCCAGGAGCTTCCGCCGTAATACTTGCCCGCATCGTCGGGGTCGTACTCACCGGAGTAGCTCGAAGCCCAGCCTGCGCCGTTAGCCTCCCACAGAGCGGAGCGCTCCTCCCAGGTCTCGCCCGGGACAGGCAGCCATGCGGGCTCCCAGTAGAACACGCCTATACCGGCCTCGCCCACATTTGATACCGCCTGTATGATATCCGCGACCTCACGCGACTGCCCCTGAACCGTAAAGGGATAGGGCTTTTCGTAGGTAACTGCGTCGCCGATGTTGTTGCTGCTGCCGTCGCCGTCCTCGGTGGTGTAAGCCCACGAGGTCTCGGCGACCATTACCTTCTTGCCGTACTTGTCGGCGATGCCCTTGAGCACCGAGGTCAGGTTGTCAAGGGTGCCGTGCCAGTAGGGGTAGTAGCTCGAGGCGAAGACGTCGTAATCGAGCTTGTAGTATTCAAGCTTGGAGGCGTAGTTGTTCAATCTGTCCCCCGACTCGGGATTGGTGAAATGCACCGCTATCAACGCGTCGGGATTGGTCTCTCTCACGGCGCGGGAGCCGGCATCCATAAGATAGTAGATGTTCATCCAGATCTTCTCGCCGCACATGGAGCCGTTGGTCTCGTTGCCGAGCTGTACCATTCCCACGTCGGCGCCCGCTTCGTTGAGCTTCTTCATGCACTCCTTGGTGTAATCGTAGAGCGCCTGCTTCTTATCGTCTATCTCCATGCCCTTCCAGGCCTTGGGGCACATCTGCTTTGAGGGATCAGCCCAGAAATCGGAGTAGTGGAAGTCCGCCAGCAGCTTGAGCCCTGCGTCTGCGGCACGCTTGCCTATCACGCAGGCTGTCTCGATATCGCAGTTGCCGCCGCCATAGCCGTTGCCGTCCTTGTCCTTGGGGTCGTTCCAGATGCGCACTCTGATATAGTTGACGCCGGAGTCCTTGAGTATCTTGAATATATCGCCCTCTTTGCCGTCGTAGTCATAGAACTTGACTCCCGACTTCTCGAGGGAAATGATACTCGAGATATCGCAGCCCATGATGAAGTCATCGGCGAGGTTCTCTATCTTTTTGACATAGAGCGTGCCGCTCGACTGCTTGGCGTGCTCGATCTTTGCGGAGCCGCTGTCATCCGGCGTGCCGCTTTCGCTGACCGCGCTCTGTGCAGCGGAGCTCTCATCGGTCTTGCTGCTGCTTTCCTCATCCTTGCAGCCCACGGCTGTGAGCATCAGCGCCGCCATTGAGAACGCGGCGATCCTTCCGAGTATCTTTTTCATTTCGCACCTTCCTTGACAATTTGCGCAATCGGTTGCGCTTTATTACAAGATACCACAATATAAGGTTGTTGTCAACAGCCATTATTTACTAATTTTAACATAATATTTTGTATATTATTCACAAAATTCCTTTGTCTCTGTGCTTTGAGAACGCCGTCTGATTTGAAAAAACCGGCATTTCTCACAATTCTTTCCGATACGTTCGGCAAACGGTTGCTCTGAATCCTGCAAACATCGGAAAATTACCGCTTGCCGCCCTGTACGCTCCGAAAAAAAACAATATTCTTTAATAAGGTGAATATTATTGACAATCTGCGGAAAATATGATATAATTTAATATACGTATGCGGCCTCGGCACACTGCCGGGATCAGAGGTATGAGGAGGCGGAGCATGGATAAGCGAAAGGTCATATTCTACACCGACGAGCTCAACGATGAGTTCTCCGTTGCACAGATCACTCCGCGCAAGATCGACAAGGACTATGTCTACATCCACACCTCCCGCTTCAAGCGCTTTACCAAGTTCTTCTGGTACAGGATAGTGGCGACTCCCATCGCCTTTCTGTATGTCAAGCTGGTGTTCGGTCAGAAGACAAAGGGCACCCGCGTGTTCGAGAAGTCAAAGGTCAAGGGCAAGGGTTACTTCATGTACGGCAACCACACCCAGGATATCGCCGACGCCTTCATCCCGACGATCATCAACTTTCCGCAGACCGATTATATCATCGTGCATCCGAACAACGTCTCGATGCCGGTGCTCGGGAAGATAACTCCGGCGCTCGGTGCGCTGCCGATCCCCGACGAGCCCGCTGCCTACAAGAATTTCAAGGCAGCGATAGAGACCCGTATCGGCGAGGGCAAATGTGTCGTCATTTACCCCGAAGCGCATATCTGGCCTTATTATACCGGGATCAGGCCGTTTCGGGATACCTCCTTCGAGTACCCCGCAAAGCTCGGCGCTCCCGTGTTCGCCTTCACTAATACCTATCACAGGCGCAGCCGGCTGTTCCGGCATCCGAGGATCGTCACCTGCATAGACGGGCCCTTCTTCCCGGACATGAGCAAGCCCGTGAAAAAGCGGCGCAAGGAGCTCAGGGACAAGGTCTATAACGCCATGTGCAAGCGTGCGGAGTCCTCCGACCATGTACAGATAAAATATATCAAACGGGAGAAATAAAATGATCGAGATACTGTTCTGCGGCAACGACGGGGTATATGACGGGATGCTGACCTGCGCCCTCTCGATCCTGATGCGCACAGAGACCGATGAGCCGTTCCACTTCCGAATCTTCACGATGGACGTGTCGCACCTCGATGAGAGATACGTTCCGCTCAGCCGCGAGCATACCGAAAGGTTCCGCAGCGCCGTAAAGCAGTTCGGCAGCGAAAACCGCGTTACCGTCTACGACGTCTCGGAGCTTTACATGAAGCATTTTTCCGGCTGTCCCAACGAGGGCGCCTACTGTTCGCCCTACACGCTGATAAGGCTGTTCGCCGACCGCGTCAAGGGTATGCCCGACAAGCTGCTCTACCTCGATGCTGACATCATGTTCAACCGGGATGTCCGCCTGCTGTGGGATACGGATATCGAGGGGTATGAGTACGCAGCGGCAAGAGACCATTACGGCAAATACCTGCTGAACCCCAATTACATAAACGCCGGCGTGCTGCTGTTCAATATGGCAGAGGCGCGGCGCACCGGGCTTTTCAAAAAAGCCCGCCGGTGGATAAAGAAGCAGAAGCTCACCTTCGCCGATCAGAGCGCACTGATCCGCTCGACGACCCGGCGGCGGGTGCTCCCCCAGCGCTTCAACGATCAGAAATTCCTGCATAAGCATACCGTGGTGCGGCATTTTTCAAAGCGGCTTTTCTGGCTGCCCTACCCCCACACCGACAACATCAAGCAATGGCACATTGACAAAGTACATTCTGTATTCGGATATCACCAGTTCGACGACGTCTACGAAAGATATCTGATACTCAAATAAATCATCCCCCTTTAAGGAGAGAATATGAAAGAACCGTTTATCCCGGTCTTCTACGCCTGTGACGAAGACTTTGCAAAATACACCTCAGTGTCGATAAGATCGCTCATGGACAATGCGTCCAAGGACGAGCGATATGTAATCCATATCCTGCACACCGACATCCCGGAGACAACCAGGCAGACCGTACTCGGCATGGCCGGGGAGGGCTTCGAGATCCGTTTTGTCGATGTGAGCGATTATCTGAGCTCCATTGCCGAGAAGCTCCCGCTTCGGGACTACTACTCGAAGACCACCTACTTCCGGCTGTTCATAGCCGAAATGTATCCCGAATACAAGAAAGCCATCTACATCGACAGCGATACCGTCGTTCAGGGAGATATCAGCCGCCTCTACGCCGCAGATACCGGCGATGCCTGGCTCGGCGCCTGCCATGAGCAGGTAATGCTCAGGGTCGATGAGTTCGGAAACTATGTCGAGAAGGCTATCGGGGTGTCCCGATACAACTATTTCAACGCCGGCGTGCTGCTGATAAACTGCGTGCAGTTCAGGGAACACGGGGTGCTGGATAAGTTCATAGACTATCTCAACTACTACAACTTCGTCGTTACTCAGGACGAGGACTATCTCAATCTCATCTGCAAGGATCACGTCCGCTGGATCGACTGCCGCTGGAACGCGGAGGTGTTTGAGGGTCTCCCCTGCCCCGAGGAGGAGGCGGAGATCTTCCACTACATCATGGCCAACAAGCCCTGGCATTACGAGAACTGCCCCTGCGGGGAGATCTTCTGGGAGTATGCCAAGAGAACCCCTTATCACGACGAGATCCGCGCCGTGCTCGACGCCTATACCGATGAAGAGCGCGAGAACGACCGCAGGGTCGGAGAGCATCTCGTTCAGCTCGCCGTCAAGGAGGCCGAGCGTGAGGACAATTTTCTCAGGCGCATCAACCGCGACAAGCGTGCAGCCGACCGCGTAGAGGTGCTGCAGAGAATAGAACAGTATGAAAGAGAAGGCCGCTTCGGCGAGGATGTGGAGGACGATCCTCCGGGACGGGTGCTGATGCCCGACGAGATCGAGTATATCCGCAAGAGCCGCGCCGATAAGATGAAGACAACGCTTGCCTTCAAGCTGGCAAGAAAATTCGTAAATGACCTTATCAAGGACAAGAAGCTGATAATCAAGGAGATCAAGGGGATAGAGAATTTCAAGTCCCTCGACTGCGGAGCGGTAATAACCTGCAACCACTTCAACGCCTTTGACAGCTTCGCCATACAGCTCGCCTACGATGCAGCCGAGCAGCCCTCGCGCACCTTCTGGCGGGTGATCAGGGAGGGCAACTATACCTCCTTCCCCGGCTTCTACGGGATGCTTATGAGAAGCTGCAACACGCTGCCGCTCTCCTCTAACTTCGATACAATGAAAAAGTTTTTCGCCGCACTCAGCGAGCTGCTCTCGGGCGGGCATTTCGTGCTGTTCTACCCCGAGCAGAGTATGTGGTGGAACTACCGCAAGCCCAAGCCCTTAAAGCGCGGAGCATTCGCCTGTGCCGTAAACAACTCGGCGCCGGTGCTGCCCTGCTTCATTACCATGAAGGATTCGGATATACTCGGCGAAGACGGCTTCTTCGTTCAGGAGTATACCATACATATCTCGCCGCCGATCTATCCCGACAAGTCGCTTTCCAAGCGCAAGCAGGCCGAGGATATGATGCAGCGCAACTACGAGCTCTGGAAGGAGATCTACGAGACCGAATATCAGATCCCGCTCTACTATACCACCGCCGGGGAGGCGGAGGGCTGCTGACAAACGGGATCATCGGGAGGGACCGGTATGAGACCGAAAAAACTGCTTGCCGGCGCACTCGGCGCCGCTATGCTCCTTACGTCTGCCGTTATGAGCCCCGGCAGCTGCAAGACCCGGGCTGTTATGACGGCGGAGGCTGTTTCTGTTGTCAGTTACGATATGAATGATTACAGCGCCTTCCGGGGCAGGACCCGTGAGGAGGTCGCGGAGCATTACTCCGCCGCCATGCTCACCGGCGATACCTATTCCGACGGCGACAGCAGCACATATTACACCGTCCCCGCTTCGGTGACGAACCCCTACTGCGCCGGCGAGGTCACGGAGGATACTCTCTATGCCATGGAGGCCATGACCGATTTCTACCGCTGGCTCGTGGGCGTCGATCCCCTTGAGGGGCACAGCGGTCCCAACGACCTGCTCCAGCATCAGGCTCTCGACCGCAACTTTCATTTCGCTCATAAGATATCCCAGAGCAAAAAACCCGCTGATATGGACGATGCGCTGTGGCAGATCGGCTTTGAGCAGACCCATAACGTGCTGGCAAAGAACTATACCCCGAGAGGGGCGATAACCGGCTGGGTCAACGAGGGCTATAAGCTCGAAACAGCGTCGTGGACAGAGACGGGGCACAGATACGCCCTGCTCGCCCCCAAGCACACGATGATAAGCTACGCTTACTGCGGGTCGATAGCCGTCGGGCAGAACAACACCGTCTACGGCAGGACCTATGTTGATACGTTCAGCTCCTTCCCGGCACCGGGACCCATGCCCGCCGAATCGGTGGCGGCTCCCACCTCCTGCTGGACAGCTGACTGGGATATCGGCGCATTCGGGTATCTGTCGATCTCGGATGTCACCGTTACCATAACAAATACCAAGACCGGAAAGGTGTTCGTCCGCAGCGCTGCCGACGATACCCTCACCGGCTCCGAAGGCCATCTTTCCTTTGTTCAGGCCGAGGATTACGATACCGCCACCGGAAGATATACCGACCCCTATTCGATAGTAATAAAGGGTCTGTTCGACGCTGCCGGCAATATGGCGGAGATAAGCTACGGCATCGACTTCTTCAATGTCTCCGACGTCTGCACCTCGAGGGTCAAGACCGTCAATTATTATTACGATACGCTGCATATCCACGAGAACCTCTGCAATAAGACGAGCCTCGACAAGATCGCCCTCGGCCTGCCCACCGCGCTGACGGTTCAGAGCGAGAGCGGCAAGCTCTTCGAGATCCCCGCTCAGGGTCACTGGGTATATGACGAGCAGCTTAACTGCTTCAGAAACAGCGCCGATCCCGGCAGCCTCCCCTCAACGCTCATAGATCAGTCAGGGCTGCTCTCGGATATAAGGATCGGGATAGTCAAGGATACCGACGTCTGCAAGTGGACTTATATGTCCACCTCGGCCGGCGGCTCGATAGTCGCCGACGCAACGAGCATAGATTTCAGCGTCAAGTGCTATTACCGCAATCTTGAATGTGCCTCGATCTGCCGGGTATCTGTTACCGGCGCCGAACAGGACGGCACCGTCAGGATCGACACGATAAGTACACCCGAACTCATCACCGACCCTGTGGGGCCTCCGCTCAAGTTCAGCGATAAGATCTATGTCTCCGACAGCGGAGAATATTTCTCGATCTCATACAGCGCGGAGACCTATTTCAAGGATGCCTACGTCAGCCGCGAGTTCGTAAGGCTCACGGCGGTCCACCGCTATGACAATGAAGTCACAAAGGAGCCGACCTGTACCGAGGAAGGCGTAAAGACCTACACCTGCCGAGGCTGCGGCGAGAGCTACGATGATCCGATACCCGCACTCGGGCACGACTATACCGAGGAGGTCATCGAGCCCGGCTGCACCGTTGACGGCTGCACGCTCCACACCTGCACCCGCTGCGGCAACAGCTACTCCGATAACATCATCCCGGCGCTCGGGCACAACTACGTCCCCACCGTGACCAAGGCCACCACCTGCACCGAGGACGGCACCATGACCTATACCTGCTCCCGCTGCAGCGACAGCTTCGAGCATACCATCAAAGCCACAGGCCACAGCCATGTCGAGTCGGTAGTTCTGCCGAGCTGTACCGAGGGCGGCTATACACTGCACACCTGCTCCAAGTGCGGCGACAGCTACACCACCGACCCCACCGAGCCTCTCGGCCACGATTATCAGATATCAGACAGCAAGGAAGTCACTTGCGAGGAGGACGGGTACACCACCTATACCTGCACCCGCTGCAAGGACAGCTACACGCTGTTCACTGAGGCATTTGGGCATCAGTATGAAAGAACGGTCACAGAGCCGACCTGCACCGCTTTCGGCTACACTGCCGATACCTGCACCGTCTGCGGGAAAAAGGTCATATCGGATCTCGTTCCGGCGCTCGGCCACAGTTTCGTTATCACGACCGTCGAGAAGACCTGTACCGTTGACGGCTGCACGCTCCACACCTGCGAACGCTGCAATGCCTCCTTCCGCGAAAATGTGGATCCCGCCCCGGGACACAGCTATGAGCTGATCGACGAGAAGGAAGTCTCCTGCACCGAGGACGGTTACAAGCAGTTCCGCTGCTCGAGCTGCGGCGACGAATATACCGAGACCATCCACTCGGAGGGGCACAAGTATAACAGAGAGGTCATCCACGCGACCTTCGAGGCCGGCGGATATACCGTCTGCACCTGCGAGGCCTGCGGCGACAGCTATATCACCGACGAGGTACCGCCGCTGGTATCCATTGAGGACGCAGAGCTTATCCTCACCAAATCGAGGTTCGAGCTCACCGACAGCTTCTCGATAATGGACGGCGACAAGCCCGGGCTCATAGTTAAGCTCGACGGCAAGGAGCTCGTTTACGAGGAGAGCTTCACCGTGACCTACCGCGACGCCGAAGCTCCCGGTACGGCGACGGCAGTCGTGACCGGCATCGGGCTCTACGGCGGCAGCGCAGAGATCACCTTCCTGCTCGTAAAAACAGGCAGTGCGGAAAGCCCTGTCATCTGTGATGCGGACGGCGACGGCAGAGTCACCCTGCGGGACTACGCGCTTTTGGCGGCATGGCTCGCAGACCCCGAGGCTGAGCTTGAGACTGCACTTTTCGATGCGGACAACGACAACAAGCTCACCGCAAACGATCTTGCGCTCATTATGGCATACCTTACCGGAGCGAAGGTCACATTCTGAAAATACTGCGCCTGTCTGACCGAGCGGCAAGACAGGCGCATACTGTTATAAAGGAAAGAGTCAAATGATGAAAGGACGGACGCTGCTGTGCATCGCGGCAGCAGCGGTAATGATGTGCGGCTGCGCCTCCGACGACAGCAGCAATACCGACAGCGAGGCCGTACCCGCAGCGGCGGAGGTCTGCGAGCCGAAGGAAAAGGCTGCAGCGGTCGAGCCTGTGCTGTTTACCGGCACTCTCGAGGAAGTCCACGAGGAGCCGGTGCGCTGTCTTCTGAATGTCGAGTGCATACTCCAGAAGCCGGAGCTGCCCATGGGCTGCGAGATCGTCTCGCTGGCGATAGTGCTCAATCATCTCGGCATCGAGACGGACAAGCTCGATCTGGCGGAGAACTATCTTGAAAAGACCGAATTCTATTTCAAGAACGGCGAACTCTTCGGCGGAGACCCCTCGCTGACCTTCCCGGGAGACCCGGCCTCCGAGTTTTCGTCGGGGTGCTTCCCTTATGCTATTTTCAAGGCGGCGAACGCCTATCTGAAAGACAAGGTCTCCGACCTCAGATCCAAGATCTGCGGCAGCCTTTCTCTCGGTAAGCTGCTTCACGACTACATAGACCGCGGCATCCCGGTAGTCGTCTGGACGACCTCGAGGCTTCGGAAGATACAGTACGAATACAGCTGGAAGACCGAGGGCGGCTACACCATCCGCTTCCCGAAATACGAACACTGCCTGGTTCTCGTCGGCTACGATGAAGAAGCGGGGCTTGTCTACACCGACGATCCCCTGCTCGGCCGCAAGCAATACGACCGCTCCCTTTTCGAGCAGCGTTACAACGAGCTCGGCCGTCACGCGCTTGTTGTGCTCTCGAAAGAGCAGGAGAGGGAGATAAAGGAGAGCAGGAAAGAATAACGGTCTTGGTCAGCTGCCGCAGAATGCACAGCCCGTCCTCCCCGGCCTTGGCTCCGCAAAAAAAGGAGATGCACCCGAAGTGGTTGGGAGACAGTCCTCGGCGCGGACGGCGCAGTTCCGCCTTTAGTTTATGGAGTGCAGGAAATCACTTCAGTATGACGGCGGGCTGAACAAAGTGCAAGACCCAAACGCGAAGCGACTTGGGGTCAAGGGGGCTTTGCTCCCTTGCGGGGGTCGAGGGGGCAGAGCCCTCCTCGTCGCCGTCCGCAGACGGCGAAACTCCCCTACCGCAGGGCGCTCCGAGAGGGGTGAATTTAAAAACAGTCCGGTGGACTGTTTTTAAAGAGGG
>JAFXVY010000001.1 GCA_017534595.1 Ruminococcus sp. | reverse complement strand
CTTCGGGTGCAGAGCCGCACTGTAACGCTGACTATGTAAGCAGCCGGACGGAATTACCTCGGATGCGTTCGCATCCTCACTATTCCTGAAAGTGCGGGCGCCGGACTGCTTTGACGGCGCTGCGAATGATAGTCCCTATAACCGCATACAGATACAGAAAGCGCTGTGCCCTTTGATTTATGGGCGCAGCGCCTTGTTTTGTTTTGATTTATGATTGCCTGCGGAGCCTTCAAGGGGCTTTGCCCCGTACCCCGCAAGGGACTCTGTCCCTTGACCCTGCAAGGGGGAAGCGTCCCCCTTGACCCCAAGTCGCTTCGCGTTTGGAGCCGCAGCCTCTGCGGGATCCTATGCCGCCAGCTCCCCTGCTCCGTTCGCTGCCAGATATGCCTCCGTCCGCACGCGGACATTCTCCTGTATGTTCCTGTAAAAGAAGTACGGATCGTATATGTGGTATACTCCCTCTTCCTGCCCCGGCAGCAGCGCAGGATAATCTGCCTTGTCTATGTCGGTAACGATCAGCGTCCCGCGCCCGGGATCTATGTAACACCCGCAAAGCCCCGGGATCTCCGTCATTGCCCCCGTCTTGCTGTCAAAGAAGCACGCCCCCTTGTTCAGCGACTTGTCCGCCTTCGAGGTATCCGTGCTCCAGCTCAGCGGATTGATAGAAATGATCCTGCTGCCCTTCGGACATACCAGCGATCCCTCCGTGCCCTCCGCCTCGCATTCAAAGCTCACGACCACGCCGATATCGTCTGCGCTCTTCGCCGCGACTATCTGCGGGTACTTCGCCGTCATTTCATCGGTAAGCGCCCAGCCCGGTGCATAACACGCCACCAGCTGATTTTTCAGCTTGCTGCTGCCGAAGTGATCCTCAAGCAGACGGTAACACATATCCGCGCCCTGCGAAAAGCCCGCAAGGATTATCGGCCTGCCGTTGTTGCGGTTTTTCAGGTAGTATTCAAAGGCCGCCGAGATGTCCCGGTAAGCGAGCCGGAGGTAAGGCTCCCGCTCCTCGTCGGTCATCCCAGAGTAGAGCTTCATCGAGCCCTGGCTGTAATAGGGTGAGTAGACCCTTGCCGTTTCCTCGTACACCGTGACCTGCGCGTTCAGCGCCGAAAGCATCTTGCCGCGGAGCTTTTCGTCCGTTACGTCCATGTTGTATTCATCCTTGGAGTCAACGGTCGGAGCTATGAGGAACACATCCGCCTCCCTGTCGGTATCGTCAAAGCGGATCCAGTTGTTCGGGTCGCTGTAATCGGTGACGGGAGACTCCTCAACGAGCTTTGAAAGCGTCGTCCGGGCGTTCTCTTCCTCACCGGCGCAGGATACCGCGCCGAGCATCACCGCCCCGCAGAGCAAGCCTGCCGCAAATCTTTTCAGAACTCTTTTCACCGCACTCATCTCCGTTCCTTAAATGATATTTGCCATTATACCACTTTTAGCAAGAAATGTCAATGCCGGGTCACTCGGAAAGAAAGCCCATAAAGCCCCGCTTGTTGTCTATCGCCGTAGTTGTCGGCCTTCCGAGGTCATCCCTCGCGCCTATCGAGCACCTGACCTCGATCAGCGAAAGCTCGTTCCTGTCCTTGGCCTCAGCAAGTGCCTTATCGAGCGCCTCAAAGCTATCTGCGCTCACCGCGTTGGGATATCCGCAGGCCTTCGCCACGCCTACAACGTCTATCTGCCCTGCCACGGTAGGCATACCGCCAACGGTCTCATGCGCCGCGTTATTGATGACGATATGCACCATATTCGCGGGCTTGTTCGCACCGAGGACAGCCATGGAACCCATGTGCATAAGCACCGCGCCGTCACCGTCGATGCACCAAACCTTGCGGTCAGGCTTGTTTATCGCCACACCGAGGGCGATCGAGGAACTGTGTCCCATAGAGCCGACGGTGAGAAAATCATACTTGTGGCTCTGACCGTTGGCCTCTCTGATCTCAAAAAGCTCACGGCTGGCCTTGCCTGTGGTTGATACTATCGGATCCTCGCCCGAAACCTTGACTATGTGCCTGATTATCTCCTCGCGCACCATTGTGTTGTCGTTTCTGTACTCAACCTTCGGAGCATCTGTCAGCGCACCCTTGCGGATAACGAAGGCCACCTGCTTGCCCTTAGCGAGTACGGTTTTGAAGTTCTCCATAGCGGTCTTGACTTCGTCATCAGTAGTATCCTTGCCGATGATGAATGTGGCGATGTCCATATCCTCAAGCAGCTTCACCGTGACCTCGCCCTGATAGATGTGCTGGGGCTCGTCGTGGATGCCCGGTTCTCCGCGCCAGCCGACAATGAAGATCATCGGGATCGCGTAGACCTTATCATTGAGCAGAGAAGCCACCGGATTGATGATGTTGCCCTCACCCGAATTCTGCATATACACCACCGGCACCTTGCCCGTAGCAAGATGATATCCCGCTGCAAGAGCAGTGCAGTTGCCCTCGTTGGCGGCGATGATGTGATGCTTCTGATCTATTCCGTAGGCGGCCATAAGGTAGTTGCACAGTGCTTTGAGCTGACTGTCCGGAACGCCGGTATAGAAATCGGCGCCGATAATTTCAACAAGTTTTTCGACTTTCATTCTGTCCTCCTGTTAAAGCTCGTCTATCAGGCTTATGATGCTCTTTATCGGCATCAGCCTGTCGTCGGCTTCCTTTGCCCGGTGATAACGGAGGATGTCCTCCGCCGTTTTCTGCATAGCCGGAAACGCCGAGCGGGTCAGCTGATTTGCATAGATCACGATATTTACTCCGTGAGCGGCAAGCTCGTCCTCGGTGACAGTGTTGTAGGAGGTCGGGACAGCCGCTATCGGCGTGGTCTTATCCCTTTCGCGGAACCTGTCGCAGAACTCAAAGACCTCCGCGGGCTCGGGTCTGCAGCTGTGTATCATTATGCCGTCGGCACCCGCCTCAACGTAGGCGAAGGCTCTGCTAAGAGCGTCCTCCATGCCCTTTTCGAGGATAAGGCTCTCTATGCGGGCGATCAACATGAAATCGTCGGTGAGCTGAGCCTCCTTGCCGGCGCGGAGCTTGGCGCACATCTCTTCAACAGATGCCTGTGTCTGGTCGGCTCCGGTACCGAAAAGGCTGTTTTTCTTGAGCCCCTTCTTGTCCTCGATGATGACCGCCGAAACGCCCATGCGCTCAAGGCTCCTGACCGTGTAGACGAAATGCTCGGTGAGCCCGCCGGTGTCGCCGTCGAAGATCATCGGCTTGGTCGTGACCTCCATGATATCGTCTATCGTGCGGAAGCGCGAGGTCATATCCACAAGCTCGATATCCGGCTTGCCCTTGGCGGTGCTGTCGCAGAGGGAGCTGAGCCACATCGCGTCGAACTGGTCAAGCCTGCCGCCCTGCTCGACTACGGTCTTTTCCACTATCAGCCCGGTAAGGCCGCTGTGAGCCTCCATGACCTTGACAACAGGCGTCATCGAGATAAGCTGACGCAGCCGCTTTCTCCTGTATTCGGGCATGGCGAGCTTCTCGCGCAGCAGCAGGTCTGTCTTTCTGACCTTGTCATTGTAGGTATAGGGGATGTCCACAAGCTCGCCGCCGTACTCTTTCAGCAGCTCGGAAACATGGCTGCGGATAGCCCTTTCGGGACCCTCCTTCCAGTTGTCGCCGTGGACGACACAGTCCGGGTGCAGCAGAGCGATAACATCGTCATAGAGCATATCGTTCTGTATCACGACCTCGTCCACACCCTCAAGGGAGCGGTAAAGCTTTAACCGTTCCTCCTGACTTATGGTCGGGAACTTGTTGTAGCGTATCAGCGCTTCGTCCGATAGGCAGCCGACCACGACCCTGCCGAGCCTGCGTGCCTCGCTGATTATATTCAGATGCCCCTCGTGGATGATATCCGTGCAGAAGCAGGTATATACAGTTTTCATTTCACACCTCACTTGTACCGCACCGGTATCTGAACTCCGGTGACTTCGAGAGCCTCATGGAAGACCTTGAAGAAGTCCCTGATATCCGCCTCGTCTATGGCTCCGAGTGCGCAGAGACGGAAGGTGTTGGTCGTGCTTATCTTTCCGGGGTAGATGGTGAACCCGCGCTCGTAACAGTAATCGTGGACTTTCTCAAAACTCCAGTTGGGGTCTTCGGGATAGATCGCCGAGGATACGAGCCCCGCTCTCCACTCCGGCTTGATGACCTGCCTGAAGCCCAGCTCGTCAAGGCCGGCATTGATAGCATTGAACACCCGGGTGTGCCTTGCCCACTTGGCTTCCTCGCCCTCTGCCCAGTATTCCTTGAGCGCTTGGATAGTGGCGTAGATAGTCTGAACAGGCGGGGTGAAGTGCATCTCGCCGGTCTTCTCGAAGAATTCATACTGCAAATAGAGGTTGCAGTAATAGCTGCGCTTGGGATAGTTCTTTGAAGCCTCGATCATAGCTCTGTTGCCGACAACGAAGCTGAGTCCCGTGAACGCCGTAAGACCTTTCTGCGCAGAGGCCATACAGAAGTCGATGTTGTCTCTTTCGAGGTCTATGGGGCGCATAGCGTAGGTCGAGGTGGTATCAACGGTAAATGTGGCTCCGTACTTGTGAGCAAGTGCGCCGATCTCTCTGATCGGGTTGAGTATGCCGGTGCCGGTCTCGTTATGGGTGGTATGGACGAGGCCGATATCAGGGTCATCCTTTAAGGTCTGCTCGACGACTGCAAGGTCGGGAATCTGATCTACCGGGAATTTCAGGTCGATATGCGGCAGGCCGTAATACCGGCAGACCTCCGCCGCTCTGGAACTGTAAGCTCCGTTATTGACGACCAGCACCTTCTTGCCCTCGGGCAGCAGGCTGTTGATGCAGACGTCAATGTTGATCGTCCCGCTTCCGCAGAACAGCACACTTGTGTATTTATCAAGTCCGCCGTGGACGATCTTTACCAGATCCTCCCGCAGACCTTTCATCAGCCCGCCGAACTCCTTTTCGCGGGGGCAGATGTCGGGAACCACCTGAGCCATTTTAACGCTGTCGGTGGTGGTCGAGGGGCCGGGGTTCAAAAGTATGTTTCTCTTTATTTCCATTGTGATGCTTTCCTTTCAGACGTCGTAGGTCTTGTCTATTGCCTTGAGCTCGCGGAAGGTGTCGATCTCGACGATATCCTCATCTCGGCAGGGCGCGATCTCCACGGCATAGTTCTGCCTGCGGTAAACGAGAGGCACCTGCTCCCAGTAGCGCTCCTTGCCGCCCGGGGAGGCGAAGACGTCGGGGATATCCTGCGCAAGCTTCTTGCCGTCCTCGGCGTTCCAGTAGCTTATGCCGACCATCTGCCAGCAGTTCTCCCCGCCGACCTTTTCCTCGGTGATGATATCGTTCTGAACGGTGAAGCACCAGTCGTCGGTGCGCTCCTTGGGTATCGCGAGAAAGTCGGAGGTGTAGTGATACTTCCTTATTATCCCCGGCTCATAGATCAGCAGATCCGA
This sequence comes from Ruminococcus sp., assembly GCA_017534595.1. GTDB lineage: Bacteria > Bacillota > Clostridia > Oscillospirales > Ruminococcaceae > FB2012. Next base: position 8,932 of record JAFXVY010000001.1, on the reverse strand, counting down.
CTCGAAGACGTAGGCGTTCGAGAGCAGCTCTTTCGCCGCAAGCGCCGAGCTGATGTTGTTGGCCTCGTTGTAGAGGGGGTTCTCGATAAATCTTATCATCGGGTACTTCCCGAGCAGCTGATCGAACTGCTCTGCGAGGTATCCGCGGACGATACAGATCTCCTCTATCCCCGCTTGAAGGCAGGCGTCTATGAGGCGGTCGATGATACGCACGCCGTGGACGCGCACGAGGGGCTTGGGGGTATTGAACGTTATGGGTACCAGACGGGAACCGAAGCCGGCGGCGATGAACACGGCGCGCTTGGCGCGGTAGGGCTCAAGGGCGTTCAAGCCGGCGGGGGTGACGAGGCCGTCTGAAACGAAGCCGGCGGCGGCAAGCTCGCGGACGATGCGGTTGACTGTACCGAGGCTGTGGCCGGAGGCCTTGCAGAGCTCCCGCTGGGACATAGCCTTTCCGGAGAGTGCGAGAGTGGTCAGTATATCGAACTGCTTTCTTGTAAGCATGAGGTTTGCTCCTTTCGCGTGTTCAAGGATGCGGGTGCAGGCACTGAGATCTGAACATTATGCAATATGATTATACACCCGGGAGGGAGGGTTTGTCAAGGAAAAAGCGCTGTGCCCTTTGCATTACGGGCGCAGCGCTTTTGTTTGTATTGAGTTTTTCATGCCTGCGGGGTTTAGGGCAATACCGCACGACCCCTGTGCGTCATATGCGAAGTCCAGGTTTTCGTCAGATTGCCTAAATTCGACGCAGGCGGGCTGGCGCCCGGCAAGGAGAATTTGGGTAATATGACGGAAAGCTGGCAAGCAGATGGCGTGCAGAGGCGTCAGCCGCGGGTTGTGCGGTGTTGCCTTAGTTATCCAGCGAAGCGTAATACTTCTCCAGGTGCGGCCTCGCCGCTACATAGTAACGCTCAAGACTCTTGTCGAACTGCGTTCCCATGCCTTCCATGATTATCTGATCTGCCTTGTCAAAGGGTATCTTCTCTTTGTATACACGCTTGCTCACAAGCGCATCGTAGACGTCAGCGATCGCCATTATCCTCGCCTCGAGCGGGATCTCCTCGCCCTTCAAGCCGTCAGGGTACCCCGACCCGTCATATCTCTCGTGGTGATAGTGCGCCACGTTCTCGGCTATGATGTGGAACTCAAGATCGTCCGTGCCCTTTAAGATCTCATGCACGATCCTCGCGCCCTCTGCCGCGTGGACTTTCATCTTCTCGTATTCCTCCGGCGTGAACCGTCCCGGCTTACGCAGCACTGCGTCGTCTACCGCGATCTTTCCGAGATCGTGCATAGGCGCCGCCTTGATGATGTCGCGGCAGAACTTCTCCGAAAGGTTGTTCTCAGGATCGACACGCATCTGCTCTATAAGCATCCTCACGCCCACGCTTGTGCGCTTGATGTGGCCTCCGGTGGAGTTGTCGCGGCTTTCGACCATGGTCGCCATGCTGAGGATCAGGTTGTCGTGCATCTCTATGATGTGCGCCGTCTTCTGCTCGACCTCGGTCTTGAGCTCGGTATTGAATCGGTTCATCAGGCGGATGTACTTCTGATTGCGGGTATCGTCGGTGATGAAGAACTGATAGCCCTTCTTGTAGTGCCCGACGTACAGATAGCTTATGGTTATCAGATAGATATTGCCGTCCTTCTGATAGTAGGTGCTGTTCTTGGTGTCGTCGCTGCGGAACCTCTTGAGCCAGCGCAGCACTGTGTTCTGCATGAGCTCGGTAAGGGGAATGGGCTTGTCAACGGTGAGCTTGGTGAGCTCGGGGAATATCTTTTTCGCCATATCGTTGCTGCCGAGGTATCTCATCTTGAAATCAAAGGAGACAAAGGCCGTGGTCTCGGTCTCGATAAGCGAATCGGCGGCGGTATTGGAGACATCGTAGATGCTCAGGCGCGATATGATTATCAGGTACACCACCAGAGCCAGCGTATAGGATGCGGGCAGGAACTCGACCTCGGGGATGATCTTTCTCATGACGAAGAAGGAGAACATCGAGAGCGCCACCGGCAGAAACAGCAGGTAGATTATGGATCTCGGCACCTGATTCTTGCGAAAATAGCTGTACACCATGGCTCCGATACTCATACTGAAGTACACGATGACCAGCGCACTCATGGCATAGCGCATGAAAGCGTATTCCTTGGTCAGTATGACGGTATCCTTGACCCGCTCGAAGGTGATCGACTTATAGAAGATGCCCATGCGGTCGTCGGTGAGCACCGAGATATAGACTATCGAACTGAGGATATACATGACCGCCCTGATCCACCGGTTGAGGTGGATGTCGCAGAGGCTGAACACCGTTTCGGTTATCAGCAGCATCAGGTAACAGGCGCCTATATAGGTCAGCTTGTTGACCGCCACCGCCTCATTTATGGATGTGGAGTGCGAAAGGAGGACATAGCCGAGGTTGCAGACCGGCACGAGCACGAATATCAGAGTGATGTGGACATCGAAGCGCTTATGGTATATGAAGCTGTATATCGCAAGCAGCACAAGCGAAGCGAGAAACGAGATCTCATAGAACAGTGATATCAAGCCCGGCACCTCCTTTGGCAAAATTGTACTTATTAAGGCGACACCGCACAACCACCGGCTAACGCCTTTGTACATCATCCGCTTGCATATTTTCCGTCATATCACCCAAATTCTCCTTGCCTTGCGCCAGCAAAGCGGCGTCGAATTTAGGCAATCTGACGAAAAATCTGACTGCGCGTCTGACGCACAATGGTTGTGCGGTGTTGCCTTAAATATTATAACATATATACTGCTAAAAATCAACACTTTTTGTGTTACAAAATATGTTCGGAGGCCACTTGACAATACCCCCTCAGGGAGGGTATAATTTTACCGATAAACAAGCAGAAAGGACGATGACCGTGGACAAGTTCATACCCTACAAGAAGCTTTCCAAGAAAGCCCGCAGAAAGATCGACCTCATGAGCCGCCGCGGCTGGAACGGTCTCGACCCCGTCACCCGCGTAAAGGAAAGTGGCACCAAGTACACCCGCAAGCAGAAGCATCCCGAAAGCAGCGGCGGTGTCAGGATCAAGTGAGGGCTCTTTGTAAACATTTTCCCCGCGCTCTTGAATTTGAGCCCGGAATGTAGTATAATAAACAGGTTAGATACTTTTTAAGGAGTGATCCCGGTGTAAAGGCCCGGCTATATTAAAACCGAACATCAGCCTGCGGCATAAGTCCCGGCTGACCCAAGACCTATTACCGAAAAGGAGTGAGATCAATGAGTGATCTTAAAAGTGAAATAAACAGGCGGCGCACCTTCGCCATAATCTCCCACCCCGATGCAGGTAAGACCACCCTTACCGAGAAGTTCCTGCTCTACGGCGGAGCTATCGCGCAGGCAGGTGCCGTAAAGGGCAAGAAGAACGCCCGCCATGCCGTCTCCGACTGGATGGAGATCGAAAAGCAGAGAGGTATCTCCGTTACCTCGTCGGTGATGCAGTTCCAGTACGAGGGCTTCTGCATCAACATCCTCGACACCCCCGGACACCAGGACTTCTCCGAGGACACCTACCGCACCCTTATGGCAGCCGACTCGGCGGTCATGGTCATCGACGCTTCAAAGGGCGTCGAGAACCAGACCCGCAAGCTGTTCAAGGTCTGCGCGATGAGGCATATCCCGATATTTACCTTTATCAACAAAATGGACCGCGAGTCCCGCAACCCCTTTGAGCTCTGCGAGGAGATCGAGCGCGAGCTGGGCATCCCGACCTATCCCGTCAACTGGCCTATCGGCTGCGGCAAGGACTTCAAGGGCGTCTACGACCGCGGAAAGAAGCATATAATCTCCTTCACCGCCAACGACGAGATGGCCTTCGGCAAGCACAAGATCGCTGCCTCGGAGGTCGAGCTCGGAGACCCCTCACTTGACAGCCTGATCGGCTCCGACCTGCACGCTCAGCTCTCGGAGGACATCGAGCTGCTTGACGGCGCCTCGGAGGAGTTCGACATCAAGGCCGTACACGAGGGCAGGCTCTCGCCCGTATTCTTCGGGTCGGCGCTGACCAACTTCGGCGTTGAGCCGTTCCTTGAGAACTTCCTCCAGATGACTCCCCCGCCCCTCGCAAGGACATCCTCGGCGGGTGTGGTGGATCCCTTCGATCCCAACTTCTCGGCCTTCGTGTTCAAGATACAGGCCAACATGAACAAGGCTCACCGCGACAGGATCACCTTCATGCGCGTCTGCTCGGGCAAGTTCGACAAGGAGATGGACGTTCTCCACGTTCAGGGCGGCCGCAAGCTCCGCCTCTCGCAGCCCCAGCAGATCATGGCGCAGGAGCGCGAGATCATCGACGAGGCCTACGCCGGAGATATCATCGGCGTCTTCGACCCGGGCATCTTCTCGATCGGAGACACGGTATGCTCGCCCAACGTCAAGTTCGAGTTCGAGGGCATACCCACATTCGCTCCCGAGCACTTCGAGCGCGTCCGCCCCAAGGATACGATGAAGCGCAAGCAGTTCGTAAAGGGCGCCGAGCAGATCGCTCAGGAGGGCGCTATCCAGATCTTCCACGAGCCCAACACCGGTATGGAGGAGGTCATCGTCGGAGTAGTCGGCGTGCTCCAGTTCGAGGTGTTCCAGTACAGGATGAAGAATGAGTACAACGTCGATATCGTCATCGAGGGGCTCCCCTATTCCCATATCCGCTGGATAACCAAGCTCCCCGTGGACGACGTCAAAAAGCTCAAGCTCTCAAGCGATACCAAAATAGTCCAGGATTTCAGAGATAATTACCTGCTGCTGTTCTCCAGCGAGTGGAATATTCGCTGGGCCCTCGAAAAGAACGAAGGCCTCGAGCTCGCCGAATTCAGCCGCGGCGACCTGCAATAATGTCCCCCCGCCTTTCCCTGCTGTCATCAGTTACCGATAACTCAGTGTGCTGCCTGTTGGGGAAGACCCTTTTGAGGAAGGGTCTTCCCCAAACCCTCTCCCTAAAACTTTTTAGTTCTTTTTGGCGAGGGCACATCAGCAGCACAGCAGAGCGCAGAACTACGGCTTCCGCTCATTCCCGGAACAACGATCTGCCCTCGCCAAAAAGAATTAGAAGTCTTTGGAAAGGGGTCTGGGGAAAAGCCTTTCTTCAGAAAGGTTTTCCCCAGTAAGCAATACACCGGGCTACCGGCAGCCGATAGCAGCAGGGAAAGACCGGGACACTATATTTAGTATGCCGTATCCGGGGGGATACGGCATTTTGTTGTCTGAATTTAACTTTTATTATATGAGACGGTATATAGTTAGAGGCATATCCCATATAGAAAAATGAATAGGAGGGCGTAAAATCAAGGGGGCGGCCTTTACAAAGGCGGCTTTCGGGAGGCGAAAAATTACTGTCCAAAAAAGGGGAAAACAAATCCCGGCTCTGACCTGCAATTATTGGTCAGGAGTTCGTCAAAGGATTGTCAGGAGCCGGGCGGAAACCCCGAAAACCATGCTGTAAAGGAAAATTCGCTTACGCAATCCGGGACAAGCCACGCTGTCAAGGCCAAAACCTTTTTGAAAACTGCCCGGAAGGTTTTGCGAAAAGCCTTTGAGACACCAGGTTTTGCCTGATTTGTCGGAATGCACAAAAGTGTTGTATATTTTTTGTCACTTATCCACTTGACAAGCCCCCGAAAATACTATATACTTGTAAATGTTCACGGGAGAACCACAAGATGTTGTGGCTTCCCGCCGACCGGAAGCGTTCCGCAAACGGTAATGAAGCACGGAATTCGTGATACAATACAATGTCTTCGGAGGTAAAGAATAATGATCATCAAAATCAAGAAGCGCGACGGGCGTAACGTTACATTTAATATAGAAAAGATCGCCGGCGCTATCTACAAGGCTGCGCAGTCTGTGGGCGGCAGCAACTATGACGAGGCTCTCGAGCTGGCAGGAAAGGTCGTGGATATGCTCATCGAGCAGAAGCTCGAGGCTCCTACCGTTGAGCAGATACAGGACTGCGTCGAGAAGGTGCTTATAGAGGAAGGCCACGCTGCCACCGCCAAGGCTTACATCCTCTACCGTTCCACCAGAACACGCGCCAGAGAGATGAACACCCGCCTTATGAAGGTATACGAGGACCTTACCTTCAAGTCCGCGAAGGACAGCGACCTCAAGCGTGAGAACGCCAACATCGACGGCGATACCGCCATGGGCACCATGCTCAAGTACGGCTCCGTGGGCGCCAAGGAGTTCTATGAGATGTACGTACTCGACCCCGTACACGCCAAGGCTCATGCGGAGGGCGATATCCACATCCATGACCTCGACTTCTACACCCTGACCACCACCTGCACTCAGATCGACCTGACCAAGCTGTTCAAGGGCGGCTTCTCCACCGGTCACGGCTACCTGAGATGTCCCAACGATATCTCCAGCTATGCGGCTCTCGCCTGCATCGCGATCCAGTCCAACCAGAACGACCAGCACGGCGGCCAGTCGGTGCCCAAGTTCGAGTACGATATGGCTGAGGGCGTTAAGAAAACCTTCAAGCACCGCTACCGCGACAACATCCACCGCGCACTCAACCTCATCGCAGACGTTCCCGATTCTCAGGTCATCGCCAAGCAGATCATGGAGAAGATCGAGAAGGAAAAGGGCGTGGGCGTGACCCTTGCCTACGATAACGGCTATAAGGAGGCAGAGGCTGAGATACTCCAGTCCTTCGTGGATGCCAAGACCGCCGACAAGATCCAGAAGTTCGCCTACAAGACCTCCTACAAGGAGACCGACAGGGCTACCTATCAGGCTATGGAGGCTCTTATACATAACCTCAACACCATGAACTCCCGTGCCGGCGCACAGACCCCCTTCTCGTCCATAAACTACGGCACCGATACCTCCGTAGAGGGCAGAATGGTCATCAAGAACGTCCTGCTTGCTCAGGAGGCAGGCCTCGGCAACGGCGAGACCCCGATCTTCCCCATACACATCTTCAAGGTAAAGGAAGGCGTCAACTACAACCCGCAGGATCCCAACTACGACCTGTTCAAGCTCGCCTGCCGCGTTTCGGCAAAGAGACTTTTCCCGAACTTCTCGTTCCTCGACGCTCCCTATAACCTCCAGTACTACAAGCCCGGCAATCCCGATACCGAGATCGCTTACATGGGCTGCCGCACGAGAGTTATCGGCAACGCTCACGACCCCAGCCGCGAGATCGTTACCGGCAGAGGAAACCTGTCCTTCACCTCTCTCAATATGCCCAGACTCGCCATCAAGGCTCAGGGCAACATCGGCACCTTCTTTGACAGCCTCGACGAGATGATGGATCTCTGCATCGCACAGCTGATGCACCGCTTCCGCATCCAGGCCGGCAAGAGAGTCAAGAACTATCCCTTCCTTATGGGTCAGGGCGTGTGGATCGACTCCGATAAGCTCGAGGCCAACGACGAGGTGGGCGAGGTGCTCAAGCACGGTACCCTTTCCGTCGGATTCATCGGCCTTGCAGAGACGCTCAAGTGCCTCACCGGCAAGCATCACGGCGAGAGCGAGGAGGCAAGAGAGCTGGGTCTCGAGATCGTGGCTCACATGAGAAAGCGTCTTGACGAGGAGACCAAGCGCACCGGCCTCAACTTCTCGCTGCTGGCTACTCCCGCAGAGGGTCTTTCGGGACGTTTCGTAAGAATGGACCGCAAGCGCTACGGCAAGATCGCCGGCGTCACCGACAAGGACTACTACACCAACTCCTTCCACGTTCCGGTATACTACTCCATCAATGCCTTTGACAAGATCAAGATCGAGGCTCCCTATCACGCTCTTACCAATGCGGGACACATCTCCTACATCGAGCTTGACGGCGACCCGAGCCAGAACATCTCGGCATTCGAGAAGATCATCCGCTGCATGAAGGAGCAGGGCATCGGCTACGGCGCTATCAATCACCCCGTTGACCGCGACCCTGTCTGCGGATACACAGGCATCATCGGCGACAAGTGCCCGCTTTGCGGACGCAGTGAGGCAGAGCATCACAGGACAGCGCATGAGCGCATCAAGCGCATACAGTGCGATTGCTGAGCAATAATATGAACAGGCGGAGGGTATCCGCCTGTTTTTTCCCCAAGAGGAGGGATACTTATGAAATTCCGCTGTGCGGGGCTCACCCCCGAATCAATAGTAGACGGTCCCGGCTACCGCTTCACCGTCTGGACGCAGGGCTGTCTTCACCACTGTGAGGGCTGCCACAACCCGCAGACGTGGGATATGAACGGCGGCTTCGAGGCCGACACAGACGAGGTCTTCGAGCAGATAACCTCTGACCCTCTGCTTGACGGCGTGACCCTCTCGGGCGGCGACCCCTTCTATCAGGCGAAGCCCATGGCAGAGCTTGCGAGGAAGATCAAGGCCTTCAAGGGCTTCCCGCTCAACCTGATCGCCTTTACGGGCTTCACCTTTGAAGAGCTTCTCGCCCAGGGCAGCGACGAAAACGGCTACCTTGAGCTGCTGCGCGAATGCGACTATCTTATTGACGGTCGCTTCATCCTCTCCCAGCGCAGCCTCGAGCTGAAATTCCGCGGCAGCCGCAATCAGCGCTTCATCGATGTCAAGAGATCCCTCGACCTCGGTCAAGCCGTTGCCCTCAGCGATGAAGAGCTCATGATGCTGTAAAGTCCTAACGCGGACGGCGTATTTCCGCCTTTGGTTCATGTGGTGCAGGAAAGCACTTCGGTTTGACGGCGGGCTGAACAAAGCAGTGTGACCCAAACGCAAAGCGAAATGGAGTCAAGGGGGACGCTTCCCCCTTGCGGGTTCTTAGGGCAGAGCCCTAAGCGGGGGTACGGGGCAGAGCCCCGCATGGCTCCGCAGGCACTGATAACTCAATACAAATAAGGCGCTGCGCCCAAAAATCCAAAGGGCACAAGCGCCTTATTATTTTGCTATGCTTCGGGGACAAATAATCGCAGCGCCGTCAAGGCAGT
>JAFXVY010000127.1 GCA_017534595.1 Ruminococcus sp. | reverse complement strand
GCTCTCCGTCATATTACCCAAATTCTCCTTGACGTTGCGTAAAGCGAAGTGAACTTCGCTTGCAAGCCTGCGTCGAATTTAGGCAATCTGACGAAAATCTGGACGGCGCATCTGATGCACAGGGGTCGTGCGGTGTTGCCTTAAAATTTCTCTTTCGGAGGATAAGATATGGACAAGACAGTTGAACAGCTTGAAAGGACAGGCATAATACCCGTTGTTGTGCTTGACGATGCAAAGGACGCGCTGCCCCTTGCGAAGGCGCTCTGTGAGGGCGGTCTGCCGGCGGCGGAGATAACCTTCCGCACCGCTGCGGCGAGGGAGTCGATAGCTGTTATCGCAAGCGAATGCCCGGACATGGTCGTCGGGGCGGGGACGGTGCTGACCTGCAAGCAGGCGGACGAAGCCTTCGCTGCGGGGGCAAAGTTCATAGTGGCGCCGGGGCTAAACCCGGAGGTCGTGGGGCACTGCCGTGAGCTCGGAGTACCCATGCTGCCGGGATGCTCGTCGGCGACGGATATCGAAGCGGCGCTGGCTCTGGGGCTGACGGAGGTAAAGTTCTTCCCTGCCGAGCAGCTGGGCGGGCTCAGGATGATAAAGGCGCTTGCGGCGCCCTACACCGGGGTGAGGTTCATGCCGACCGGCGGGCTCAACGCCGGGAACATAGCGCCCTATCTTGAGGAACGGTGCATAATTGCCTGCGGCGGCAGCTTTATGGTGAGCAGAGAGCTGATCGCAGGGGGCGAGTTTGAGCGGATACGCTCGATGAGCGAAAAGGCGTCCTCGCTGATGTGCCGGATGACCTTCAAGGAGACGGCGCCCGACGGCAAGGCGGTATTCACCTGCCCAAGCCCGATGAGGACGGTCTTTCAGCTTGAAAGGCGCGGAGTGCGGTTCATCCCGGGGACGGAGGTCTTCCGCGACGGGAGGCTCGTATCCGCAGAGACCGGGACTATGCGCATAACCGCGGTGTGACGGAGGGTGAGCTATGGCTAAGAGAGTTGTGACCTTCGGCGAGATACTGCTGCGGCTTGCGCCGGAGGGGTACAGGAGATTTTTACAGGCCGACAGCTTCGGCGCCGTTTACGGCGGGGGCGAGGCCAACACTGCGTTATCCCTTGCGCAGTTCGGGACAGACGCGGCATTCGTCACCAAGCTGCCGGAACACGATATAGGTCAGGCGGCGGTGAACTTCCTGCGAAGCTACGGAGTCGATACCTCGATGATCGTGCGGGGCGGCGACAGGATGGGGATATACTTCCTTGAACGGGGTGCGGCACAGCGCCCGTCGAGGGTGATATACGACAGGGCAGGCTCGGCCTTTGCCCTTGCACGGCGCGAGGAGTTCGACTGGGATCGCATTTTCGCGGGAGCGGACTGGTTCCACATCACGGGGATCACGCCGGCTGTCAGCGACGGGATGGCGGAGATAAGCCTTGAAGCCGTCAAGGCGGCGAAGCGTCTCGGGCTGACGGTGAGCTGCGACATCAACTACCGCGCAAAGCTCTGGGACAAGGCAAAGGCCGGAAGAGTCCTGAGCGGGATAATGCAGTATGTTGACATCTGCATCGCGGGGAGAGGTCAGGCGGGCGACCTGTTCGGGATAGAGTCTCACCCCGCCTCGGAGGACGATTACCGCGCCTACGAGCCTGTGGCAAGGGAGCTTACCGAGCGGTTCGGGTGCCGGGCTGCGGCTGTGACGCTGCGCACGACGGTGTCCTCCAGTGACAACCTGTGGGCGGCGATGATATACGACGGCGAGAAGTTCTGTTACAGCAGAGAGTATAATATCCACATCGTTGACCGCGTCGGTGGAGGGGACAGCTTCGCGGCGGGGCTTATCTATGCGCAGCTTACGGGCATGGACACTCAGCAAACAGTTGACTTCGCGGCGGCTGCGGCCTGCTTAAAGCTCTCGGTGGAGGGCGACGCGAATATATGCAGCGTGCAGGAGGTAAAGGAACTGGCGGAGTCGGGCTCCGCACAGGTACAAAGATAAGAAAGATCAGGGAGGGATGATCATGGTAACAGTTTACGTTGAAAACGGAGAGTTCAAGTTCAGGGGCACATTCGATTTCGGTTACATCGGGTTTTACAGGGACGATCAGATCGAGATGGTGGACACCTGCGAGGATATCAGGGACGAATGGTACGACGAGATCTCGGAGGTAATGGATATCGACACCTGCACCGATGAGGAGATAGCCGCTTTCCTTACAGACCGTATGAACGCGGCAGAGCAAAGGATACAGGCTCACATCGGGGAGATAAACGAAACCTTCCTGCGTCATGTCTTTGACGATATGGCGAGCTGCGGCAACGAATTCTGGGAGCACGAGGAGCTTACTGTCCCCGGGTTTGACTATGACGATCCCGACTTTGATTTCTATAAGATGCCGGAGGAAGCCATAAAGGAGGGGCACACCGATTTCGGAAGTCTGGCCGGCCCCAACGACGGCACTGTAAAGAAGGACAGCTTTGAGCAGTATCTCAGGAAATACAAGCCGATGTTCAACCTTGATAATTTCCTGAAGGGCATAGAGCCGGAGTGTGTTTGTCTGCATCAGGACAGCATAAGCTTCCAGTGCTCGGACAAGTACGACTTTGCTGTGATCTGCGGAGCTTATGACGATATTGATCTTGAAGATCTAAGCTTTACCGACTGGCATAATTACTGATCATTTGAGGAGTTTTGGATATGAAGCTTACCGTAAACAGCATTAAGAACGAACACGCCGGATGGGAGAAGGCGGGCTTTATACTGCCGAAGTACGATACGGAAGAGGCGGTACGCGAGACGCAGAGGTCTCCCGAATGGATACACTTCGGGGCGGGCAATATTTTCAGAGGCTACATCGCCTGCCTTGCGGACGAGCTTATCGGCAAGGGGATGATGAAAGGCGGCATCATAGCTGCCGACACCTTCGACACCGAGCCGATAGAGCGGATCTACCGACCGTTTGATAATTTAGTCCTCCTTGTTGGTCTGCGGGCTCAGGGGGAGAGATATCTGCGGGTCATAGGCAGCATCGGCAGGGCTGAGGGAGCCTCCGGCGAGGGGCTCGGATATCTTAAAGAGGCGGCAAGGAAACCTTCTTTGAAAATGATATCCTTTACGATCACCGAGAAGGGTTACGCCGTGACCGGCATTGACGGCGGGGTACTGCCCGCTGCGGCGGCGGATATCGCCGCGGGGCCGGAGGGTGAGCTTTCCACGGCGGCGGGAAAGGTCTCGCTGCTGCTCTATGAGAGATTCAAGGCCGGCGGGATGCCGATAGCGCTCGTGAGCATGGACAACTGCAGCCGCAACGGCGACAAGCTCAGAAACGCGATAGAGTTCACCGTCAAGGGGTGGCTCGACAACGGGCTGGTGCCGGAGGGCTTTAATGAGTATGTCTGCGGCGGGGGGAAGGTTTCCTTCCCGTGGAGCATGATCGACAAGATCACTCCACGCCCCGACCCGGCTGTCGGCAAAGAGCTGGCAGAGCTCGGGATAGAGGGCATGGAGCCGATAGTCACGGCGCGAAAGACCTTTATTGCGCCCTATGTCAATGCGGAGATGCCGCAGTATCTTGTCATAGAGGACGACTTCCCCAACGGCAGGCCGCCGCTTGAAGAAGCGGGGGTATACCTCACCGACAGGGAGACTGTTGACCGAGCCGAGAAGATGAAGGTCATGACCTGCCTCAACCCGCTGCACACGGCTCTTGCGGTATTCGGGTGCCTGCTGGGATATAAGAAGATCTCCGATGAGATGAACGACACCGATCTCAGGGAGCTTGTTTACAGGCTCGGTTACGATGAAGGTCTGCCGGTGGTGGTGGATCCGGGCATCATAAGGCCGGAGGATTTTCTGCGGGAGGTGCTGACAGAGCGTCTGCCCAACCCCTGCCTGCCCGATACTCCGCAGCGTATAGCGACCGACACCTCACAGAAGCTGGCGATACGCTTCGGCGAGACGGTAAAGGCTTACGCCGCAAAGGGCGAGGCCGGGAAGCTGCGGCTGATACCCCTTGTTATCGCGGCATGGCTGCGGTATCTGCTCGCTTACGACGATGAGGGAGAAAGCTTCGAGCGCAGCCCCGACCCCATGCTCTCCGAGCTGGATAAATGCGTAAAGCCGGAGTGGTTCACCGAGCCCGGCAGCTTCACGGAGGATGACCGCAAAGCTGTCACTGCCCTGCTCTCAAACGCTTCGCTTTTCGGCACCGATCTCTGCGCCGCAGGTCTTTCAGACAGCATACTCACAGACTTTGAAGCCATGCTCACCGGCAAGGGCGCCGTAAGGCAGGCGCTCAAAAACGCACTGAAATAAAAAACGTCGCCGTCAGGCGGCACCGTGACCGTCAACTGTTCCGGGAGGGATAAAAATGAGAAATGTATTCCGTGAGCTCGGCAGGACCGAGGAGGAGATAGATAAGCGCATCGCGGAGATAACCTATGACTTTTTCCGCAGCGATAACAAGGTCTACTTCCCTGTGGGGGAGGATATGGCATATATCGAGGACACCGGTAATCTCGATGCCCGCACCGAGGGGATGTCCTACGGGATGATGCTGTGCGTCCAGCTCGATATGAAGGAGGAGTTCGACCGCCTCTGGAAATGGTCGAAGACCTATATGTTCATGAGCGAGGGTGAGAACGAGGGCTATTTTGCCTGGTCGTGTACGCCGGAGGGAGAGAAGAATTCCCACGGCCCGGCTCCCGACGGAGAGGAGTTCTTCGCCATGGCGCTGTTCTTTGCGTCGAGGCGTTGGGGCGACGGCGAGGGGATATACAACTACTCCCGCGAGGCGAAGGAGATACTGCGTGCCATGCTCCACAAGGGCGAGAACGGACGTCCCGGCGAGCCGATGTGGAACCGCGAGAACAAGCTGATACTGTTCGTCCCGGGCAGCGATCACACCGACGCTTCCTATCACCTGCCGCACTTCTACGAGCTGTTCGCAAAGTACGCCTACAAGGAGGACAGGCCGTTCTTTGCGGAGGCTGCAAAGGCCAGCAGGAAGTATCTTGCGAGGGCGTGTCATCCCGAGACGGGCATGAGCCCCGAATACGGCGAGTTCGACGGCTCGCCGATGTCGAGGCCTCTCAAATGGACGAAGGACCGCCACGATCTGTTTTACAGCGACGCCTACCGCACCGCTGCGAACATCGGCCTCGACTGGCTGTGGTTCGGCAAGGATGCGGGTCAGAAGGCAGCGGCGGAGCGGCTGCAGTACACGCTCGGGGTGGTCAATGCGGAGGATCCGTATGTGACCTACACCGTCAGCGGCGAGAGGACAGGTCAGCCGGCTTTGCACCCGATAGGTCTGCTTGCCGCCACGGCACAGGCGAGCCTTGCGGTAGACGGGCCGATATCCCTCGGCAGTCACGAGCCGGCAAAGGCGATCGCCGCCGGGTGGGCTGACCGTCTGTGGGAGACGCCGATGCGGACAGGTGAGCGCAGGTACTATGACAACTGCCTGTACTTCTTTGCGTTCCTGGCGCTGAGCGGTAGGTATGTGATGATCTGAAAATGCGAAAAAACGGTACTTTTCCCTTTTCGGAAAAGTACCGTTTTCATTTTAAAAAACTCTCCCCCGCGGGATACGGGGGAGAGCGTTTTTATTGAGTCAGCTTATCAGCCGAGAACTACCTCGACCTCGTGTACCGAGCCCTCCTCGAAAACGGGGAGGATATTGCCGTTGATCCTTACGCCGTCAACAGTCACGCTCTTGACGCCCTTGCTGATATGGTCGGGGTTCTTGACAGTGATGTTGTAGATGTTGCCTCTGTACTTTCTGGTGATGTTGAAGCCATCCCACTCGGAAGGGATAGACGGGTCTATCTTAAGGCCGTCAAAATCAGGCTGTACACCGAGTATGTATTGGGAGATAGCTACCATGTTCCATGCAGCAGTACCTGTCAGCCAGGAGTTCTTGCCCTGACCGAAGTTCTTGCCTGTTCTGCCGATATCAGAGCCTGCGTCCTTGCCGCCTACCATCTGACCGTATACATAAGGCTCGGTCTTGTGGATATCGGAAGTCTCCTCAGTGAATGCAGGAGCGATCTCGGAATAGTACTTGAATGCCTGGTCGCCTTCGCCTGCATAAGCGGCAGCACAGATTATCCAGGCGTTGTTGTGTGTGAATATACCTGCGTTCTCCTTATATCCGCCCGGATATGTGGAGATCTCGCCGTACTGGATATAGTACTTCGTGAATGCGGGATTGTTGAGTACGAGACCGAACTTGGTGTTAAGTCTCTCGTCGACAGCAGCAAGGGTCTTCATATCTGCGCCCTGCTCCTTGCCTATCTCGGACATGATAGCGAAGCCCTGAGGCTCAATGAATATCTGACCCTCTTCGCACTCCTTGGAGCCCATCTTCTCGCCGTTAGCGTCATAAGCTCTGAGGAACCAGTTGCCGTCCCATGCGGACTCCATAACGTTCTTCTTCATCTTGTCGATCTCAGCCTGCGCAGCAGCAGCTTCGTCGTCCTTGCCAAGATGCCTGAGTATCGAAACGTAGTTAGGACCTGCGTATGTGAACAGTGTTGCCACCATTACGGACTCAGCTACCTTGGAGTAGCCGCCCTCAGCAGCGAACTTGGGGTTGGTATATGTTTGGAAGCTCTCGCCGGGAGTATCCGAATAGCATGACAGGTTGATGCAGTCGTTCCAGTCAGCACGCATAGCAAGAGGCAGTCCGTGAGGACCAAGGTTGTTTACGATGTGGTAGAAGGATACTTTCAGGTGGTCGAGCATAGGCTGTGCCTTGGACTCGTCATTGTCATACGGCACCATTTCATCGAGTATACCCCAGTCGCCTGTTTCCTTGATGTATGCGGAAACAGAGAGTATCATCCACAGCGGATCATCAGAGAAGTCACCGCCGATATCGGAGTTGCCCTTCTTGGTAAGGGGCTGATACTGGTGATAGCAGCCGCCGTCGGGGAGCTGTGTGGAAGCGATATCAATGATCCTCTCTCTTGCTCTGTCGGGTATCTGGTGAACGAAACCGAGTATATCCTGGTTGGAATCACGGAAACCCATGCCTCTGCCGATACCTGACTCAAAGTAGGAAGCGGAACGGGACAGGTTGAATGTTACCATACACTGATACTGGTTCCAGATATTCACCATACGGTCTACCTTGTCGTTAGGAGTGGAAACATTGAGTATGCCCAGCAGCTTGTCCCAAGACTCTCTGAGCTCTGCAAGACCTGCGGCTACCTTCTCGGGAGTATTGAACTGCTCGATCATAGCCTTTGCCTTTACCTTGTTGATAGTTTTGCCGTCAGCCTCGAACTTCTGATCGACAGGCATCTCAACATAGCCCAGTACGAAAACGAGAGTTTTGCTCTCGCCTGCTCCAAGAGTTATCTCCTTGTAGTGAGAAGCGATCGGAGACCAGCCGTCAGCGAAGGAATCTGATGCCTTGCCTGCGATAACAGCCTGAGGATCGTTGAAACCGTTGTACAGACCGATGAATGCGTCACGGTCGGTATCGTAGCCGTCAATGCTGTCATTTACAGAGTAGAAAGCATAGTGGTCGCGTCTGTCTCTGTATTCTGTCTTGTGGTAAATAACAGAGCCGTCAACTTCAACTCTGCCTGTTGAGAAGTTTCTCTGGAAATTTGTGCAGTCGTCCTGAGCATCCCACAGACACCACTCTGCGAAAGAGAAGAGCTTGAAGGTCTTTTTCTCACTGCTCTTGTTTGTGAGGACTACCTGCTGAACTTCGCCGTTATAGTTGTTCGGAACGAAGAAAGTCACCTCAGCCTCGATGCCGTTCTTTTCGCCCTTGATGACAGTATAGCCCATACCGTGACGGCAGGTATACGCATCGAGCTCGGTCTTCACAGGAGACCAGCCGGGGTTCCATACAGTGCCGTTGTCGTTGATATAGAAGTATCTGCCGCCCATATCGATAGGCACGTTGTTGTAGCGGTAGCGGGTGATCCTCCTGAGACGGGCGTCCTTGAAGAAGCTGTAGCCGCCTGCCGTGTTGGAGATGAGGGAGAAGAACGCCTGTGAGCCGAGGTAGTTGATCCAGGGGTAGGGAGTTCTCGGGTTGGTGATGACGTATTCCTTGTTCACGTCATCGAAAAATCCGAATTTCATAATGATTCCACCTTTCGTATATTATTGTCTGTCATTCACTGTTTATTGTCTGAGAGGATTATATCCTCATAGATCACTGAGTTGGCGTAATAGACTATGTCTATCTTTGCGCTGTGGAGCACTGTGTCAACATAGCCGCCGGCCTCTTCGACGAGGCGGTAGCTGCGGGACAGATAGGTGCTCTTGTCTGCGGGGGTGGCTGCGAGCAGCTCGTACTTGTCGGCCGGGATGCGCAGCAGGATGGAGTCGATCGTCCCCTCCTGATCGAACACGGCGTAATACTCATTGGAGCCGCCCTTGCAGGTCACGAAGCTCTCGACCGTAACGGTCTTGGGAGAGTCGAGATCCTTCTGGATGTTATGTATCGACCGGAAGATCGAATTGCCGCAGAACAGCAGTATGACTCCGCTGCAGATCGTAAATGCGAACTGGGCGATCGAGCGGTCTCTTTTCCAGGTCCTGAAAAGCAGGATGATATATCCCACTGCCGCCAGCAGCAGGATGACCATGGCGATGACGTTCGAGCGCATGAACCGCTCTATGGTCTTTTTGCCGCCGAGGAGGTCGGCGCCGTCCATGGAATGTCTTTGTATAAAGAATGCGAGCATACCCGCCAGTGCAAAGACGGCGAATATTCCCATCCATTTTTTCTGTTCTGCACGCTCCTTGCTGCGGCCGGACATTTTATAGGCGGCATCCGTCGCGACTTCGGAGACGATCTTATCTACGACGCCCATTATGCTAAGGTAAAGAACCGCTGCCAGCACTCATAGCTCTCGCCCTTTTTGAGCTCACAGTGCCCGGTGACATCGTCTTTGAGTCTGAGGTTGGCGGCATTTATCATGGCGGTCATGGGTTCGGGGCAGAAATAGCCGTTGCCGCCGCGGTCGTTCCACATATTCCAGAACTTATACTCTCTCGAGACCTCGTTGCACACGCGCTTGCCTGTCGCCTTATCGGTGACGGTGACGCCGTAGAAGGGCTTGCCGTCCAGCTCGCCTTCGACAGCGGTATACATATCGTTGGAGATCTGGTGGAGCACGGGCTTCATGGAGCCGTTCTTATATCTGAGATCCTTATAGGTAAGCGGGAGCAGCTTCTCAGTAGGCAGGCAGCGCTCGTTGAGCTCGCACTTCTCGCCTATCGGCACGGTGAGGCGCAGGGAATTCTGCTTTCCGCCGGTGACTATCGGGGCATTGATGCAGGTATGGGTACAGAGGGACACGGGCAGGCGCTTATCGCCGAGATTCTCGAGCCTGAGGGTCTGCTTTAAGCCCTCGGCCTCGGAGAGTTCATAGGTATAGGTGAGTTTAAAGGGCAGGGGGAAGCAGGAGAACATCTCATCGTCCTGACCGAAGGTATAGGAGGTCACGCAGACCGCCTTATCACCCCTGACCTCGGCGCACTCGAGCTGATGCTCTCTTTTATGCACCCAGCCGTGGATATGGTTTCCGAAAAGAGTCTCGTTGACGGGCAGGTGATACTCCCCGTCGGAGGTCCTGAGGCGCCCGCCGTCGAAGCGGTTGGGCAGGTAGAGGGTCGGCAGACCCCAGATCTCTCTTGCCCTGTTATACTGCTCGATCGTACAGTCGTCCCTGTAACGGAAAACTTCTATATCGTTTTCGGTATCGTACAGCCGCAGTACGCTGCTTCCGGTGAGCGGAGAGATCACTGTAAAATATCTTCCCGCCTCGAGCCGAACACAGCTCAGGCCCTTGAATTCAAAGGCTTTTTCGGCCAAACAGCTCACTGTTATCACTCCTTGTATGGTGTGTAGGATTTACGCAAACGTTTTTGATGTTACAATTATACCATACGCCCCCGAAAATATCAAGCATTTTTAGATAATTTTTTCAAATTTTACGAACTGTTCAGTATTCAGCCCCGCTGCAGGGTGAAGTGTGTCGAAAACGGACAAAAAAAAGAGCAGGACAAACGGTGCCCTGCGAAAGCAAAATGAAAAAAACTATGTGTAGAACAAAAGAAAGGAGACAACAAAACGGATGTTAATACAATCGGAATTGTACCTTAACATCAGTTATAATTATAATCGCAACAGCAAAAAATGTCAATAAAGATTTCGGCATTTTTCAGATATGCGGTAAATTTCGGCGCATTTCACAAAATCATCACATTCGATATGGACATATTGGCTCAAACTTTGTTGATAATAACAAAGTGTCGATGAACAGCCGGAGGGTGCATCTGCCGGAAATCTGACAAAAAACAATGCAAAAGAATGTAAGAATGCAAGAATATTGACCTGCTCCTGCAAAAAGCAGGGGCAGCGTCAGGCAGCAGGCGTGAAAGAGAGCCGACCGTACCGGCTCCCTTCGGTGTTCTTTGCATCATCCCTCCGGGAGCTGCGGCGGCAGACCCGACGCAAACCCACAGCTATGGCCTGCTCATGCGGTCAGCTCCCCTTCACACCTGCGGCGTGAAGCTGCCCTTATGCCGTCAGTTCGACGACTCGACCAGCTCGTTCTCCTTGAAGAACAGCGAAATGCACCAGATCGCGGATACCGCCACCAGCACATAGACTATCCTGCTGAGGACGGCTGTCTGCCCGCCGAAGAGGAAGGATACGAGATCGAACTCGAAAAGTCCCACGAGACCCCAGTTGAGCCCGCCGACTATCAGCAGAAAGAGTGCTATCTTGTCAAGCATATTCCATTTCTCCTTTCTTGCGGCACCCTTCTCCGCCGGCTCATCCGGGCGGTTCGGATACCTTACACGGATAGTATGCGCCGTTGGGGGAAGAATATACACGTCAATGCACGATGCACAATTAATCGCGAGTGATATTTCACGCCGCTCGGAGAGAATTGTCGGGGTAATAGTGAACTTGTATATTTTGTGGCTCGGGAGGGGGTGAAAATTCTATGTTTGCCGTACTTGACTATTCTTCAAATGTATGTTATCATAATACTGATTTAAAATATATTGTGTTTATTGCCTCCGGCAAACACAATATATAGACGATACCGAAAGGAATGATCGCTATGTTCGGGGAATTCATGCCCGAGTGGAAGGGTTTCAAAGCAGGCAAATGGAGCGCAGGTGTAAATGTGCGGGACTTTATACTGAACAACTATACCCCGTACTACGGCGACGACAGGTTTCTTGCTCCTCCCACCGAGGCTACAAAGAAGCTGCACTCCGAGGTGCTCGACCTGCTGAGACAGGAGAGAGAGGCCGGCGGTGTGCTGGATATGGACACCAAGATAGTATCCACCATCACCTCGCATCCTGCGGGATATATAGATAAGGAGCTCGAGAAGATAGTAGGTCTCCAGACCGATAAGCCTCTCAAGCGCTCGCTGCAGCCCTTCGGCGGCATCAGGATGGCTCAGGCTGCCTGCTCCCAGAACGGGTACGAGGTAGACCCCGAGATAGTAAAGATATTCACCGAATACAGAAAGACCCACAATCAGGGCGTTTTCGACGCCTACACTCCCGAGATGAGGCTCGCAAGGAAGTCCGCGATCATAACCGGTCTGCCGGACGCCTACGGCAGAGGACGCATCATCGGCGATTACAGGCGCGTGGCGCTCTACGGCGTTGATCTGCTGATCGAGGACAAGAAAAACCAGCTGGCGACGGCGCTCGTCAGGATGAACTCGAGAAACATCCAGATCCGTGAGGAGCTTGCCGAGCAGGTACGCGCTCTCGAACAGCTCAAGCAGCTCGGAGAGATCTACGGGTTCGATATCTCCCGCCCTGCAAAGAACGCGCAGGAGGCTGTGCAGTGGCTCTACTTCGGCTATCTTGCCGCTGTCAAGGAGCAGAACGGTGCTGCGATGTCCCTCGGGCGGACCTCCACATTCCTCGACATCTATATCGAGCGCGACCTCGAGAACGGCATCATCACCGAGGATCAGGCTCAGGAATACATCGACCACTTCATCATGAAGCTGAGGCTGGTCAAGTTCGCAAGGACTCCCGAGTACAACGCCCTTTTCTCCGGCGACCCGACCTGGGTAACGGAGTCTATCGGCGGTATCGCCATCGACGGCACTCCCCTTGTGACCAAGAACTCCTTCCGCTATCTGCACACGCTGGACAACCTCGGCACGGCTCCCGAGCCGAACATGACAGTGCTCTGGAGCACCAAGCTGCCGCCGAGCTTCAAGCGGTACTGCGCGGCGATGTCGATAAAGACCTCCTCGATACAGTACGAGAACGACGACCTTATGCGTGAGACCCACGGCGACGACTACGCCGTTGCCTGCTGCGTGTCCTCGATGAGAGTCGGCAAGGATATGCAGTTCTTCGGCGCGAGAGCGAACCTTGCGAAGTGTCTGCTCTATGCCATAAACGGAGGCGTGGACGAAAGGCTCAAGATACAGGTAGGACCGAAGTACAGACCCGTAAAGGGAGAGTATCTCGACTTCGACGATGTAATGGAAAAATACGACGATATGATGGAGTGGCTGGCCAAGCTTTATGTCAACACCCTGAATATCATCCACTATATGCACGACAAATATTCCTACGAGCGTTTGCAGATGGCTCTGCATGACAGAGACGTCAAGCGGTACTTTGCGACGGGCATCGCGGGGCTTTCGGTAGTGGCGGATTCCCTCTCGGCGATAAAGTATGCCAAGGTAAGGTGTATCCGTGACGAGAACGGTATCGTGGTCGATTACGAGACCGAGGGAGATTTCCCCAAGTACGGCAACAACGACGACCGCGTTGACAGCATCGCGGTGGATATCGTGACCCGCTTCATCGACAAGATCCGCAAGCACCACACCTACCGTGACAGCGTGGCGACGATGTCGATACTGACGATAACCTCCAATGTAGTATACGGCAAAAAGACGGGCAACACGCCTGACGGACGGAAGATGGGCGTACCTCTGGCACCGGGAGCCAACCCGATGCACGGCAGGGACGAGCACGGAGCTCTCGCTTCCCTTTCGTCGGTGGCAAAGCTGCCGTGGAAATACGCGCAGGACGGCATCTCCAACACCTTCTCGATAGTTCCCGACGCACTGGGCAAGGACGACAAGGTATTTGTGGGAGATCTTGACATAGACAGCATAGCAGAGGAGCTGAACGACTGATGGGATTGCTGGTAACGAAAGATGTTGAGAACGGCGAGCTCGACGAGCTGGTAGAGATGATAGATCTGCTGATCGAGCAAGGCAGCGGGCATCTTACCATCGACGTTGACGAGACGGCCGAGGGAGTAAAGATAAACAGATACAGTGCGACGGAATGCGGGAGCAAGCCGGCGGCGTGCTGTCAGCCGAACGAGAAGCACATTGACGAAGAAACGGAGGAATAACTTATGGCGAATGTTATCCCGAATGACGCGCAGATAGACAACCTTGTGGAGCTGCTTGACGGGTATGCGAACAAGGGCGGGCATCATCTGAACGTAAATGTTTTCACGAGGGAGACCTTACTTGATGCGCAGGCGCATCCGGAGAAATACCCGCAGCTGACTGTAAGGGTATCGGGGTATGCGGTAAACTTTGTGAAGCTGACGAAAGAGCAGCAGGATGATGTGATCTCGAGGACCTTTCACGAGAAGATATAGGCTCCGCAGAAAGCTGCGCCTAAACGCGAGTCCTAACGCAGACGGCGTATTTCCGCCTCTGGATCATGGAGCGCAGAACCGCACTTCGGTTTGACGGCGGGCTGAACAAAGTGCAAGACCCAAACGCGAAGCGAAATGGGGTCAAGGGGGCTTTGCTCCCTTGCGGGTCGAGGGCAGAGCCCCGCAGGGTCAAGGGACAGAGTCCCTTGCAGAGTGTGAGACAGCGTCTC
>JAFXVY010000126.1 GCA_017534595.1 Ruminococcus sp. | reverse complement strand
GAGACGCTGTCTCACACTCTGCAAGGGACTCTGTCCCTTGACCCTGCGGGGCTCTGCCCTCGACCCGCAAGGGAGCAAAGCCCCCTTGACCCCATTTCGCTTCGCGTTTGGGTCTTGCACTTTGTTCAGCCCGCCGTCAAATCACAGTGCTTTCCTGCACTCCATAAACTAAAGGCGGAACTGCGCCGTCCGCGTTAGGACTTGCGTTTGGGTCTTTTTCTTTCTGCTGCTTACATCGCCGCCAGCTTTGCAAACTTCTCCTTCAGTACCGGATAGATCTCCCTGTAAAGCTGATAATACTTCTCATACTCCGGTACGTTCTCTGCCTTCGGCTCCTGAGTCTTGTCTGTCCTGCATACTGCCCCGCAAGCCTCCGGCACGCTCGAGTAAATACCCGCTCCCGTCAGCGCCAGCAGCGCAACTCCCAGCGCCGGACCCTCCTTCGAGGAAGCCGTCTTTACCGGGCAGTTGTAAAGGTCTGCAAGCATGGATCTCCACAGCGGTGAGCTTCCGCCGCCGCCGCAGGCCATCATGTCGGAAACGTTTATGTTCATCTCCCTGAATACCTCAACGCAGTCTCTCAGCGAGTAGCTTACGCCCTCCATTACGGCGCGGAGCATCTCTTTCTTGGTGTGCATAGCCGAAAGACCGAAGAACACGCCTCTTGCGTTGGGATCGAGGTGGGGAGTTCTCTCGCCCATCAGGTAAGGCAGATAGAGCAGCCTGTTGGCACCGACCGGAACCGTCTCCGCCTGCTTGTCCATCAGGTAATACTCGTCAACGCCCATATACTTTGCGGTCTCCTTCTCGGAGCCGCAGAAATTATCTCTGAACCACTTGAGGGAAAGTCCCGCGCCCTGAGTAACGCCCATAACGTGCCAGCTGTTCGGAACGGCTGCGCAGCAGGTGTGGACTCTGCCCTTGGGGTCGATCGCGATACCCGAGGTGTGCGCGAACACAACGCCGGAGGTGCCGATAGTCGTGAATGCCTTGCCGTCCTCGCAGACGCCTGTGCCGATAGCCGCAGCGGCATTGTCTCCCGCGCCGCCGACAACGATCGTACCCTCATTGAGGCCGAGCTCGGCTGCCATTTCCTTGGTAAGTCCGCCCGTTACCTCGCAGGACTCGTAGACCTTGCCCAGCCAGCTCTTATCTATGCCGAAATCGGAGAGCAGCTCGTCAGACCACTTTCTGTTGGGAACGTCGAGCAGCTGCATACCCGAAGCGTCGGAGACTTCCGTTGCATACTCATGGGTCAGCACGAAGCGGAGGAAATCCTTTGGCAGCAGGATATGAGCTACCTTGGCATAGTTCTCGGGCTCGTTGTTCTTCACCCAGAGGATCTTGGCGGCTGTCCAGCCGGTAAGAGCGGGGTTGGCGGTGATCTCGATGAGCTTCTTCTCGCCGACGGTCTCTGTCATCCACTCAACTTCCTTTGCCGTTCTCTGGTCGCACCAGATGATAGAGGGGCGGATAACGTTGTTGTCCTTATCGAGCATTACAAGGCCGTGCATCTGACCGGAAATACCGATACCCTTTACGTCGTCCTTGTTCACACCGCTCTGAGCCATAACAGCCTTGATGGTGTTTATCATAGCGTTTGCCCAGTCGGAGGGCATCTGCTCGGCATAGCCGTTTTTGGGCTGATACATAGGATACTCGATGGTCTTCGAGGCGATAACGGTACCCTTCTCGTCAAACAGAACGGTCTTGGTGCCGCTCGTTCCGCAGTCAACTCCGATAACATAAGCCATAATTCAGATCTCCTTTACGTATAAAATTTCGTCGCACAGCGCCCGTGAGCGCGTCCTTACTGATATTATACAACAAGAACACACACCCGTCAATACTCGGGACTTATCAATTATTGCGGTCTTGACGCCTCCGCAGGAGATCGTAAACTATCAGTGCGGCAAACAGTGCAAGGCCTGCTAAGCTCACCGCCTTGCCGGTGCCGAGCATGGGAGCCTCGAACCGAAGCTCGACAGTATGCGTTCCCGCAGACATCCGGCAGCCGATAAAGGTCTTGCCGACGGTGGTTATCTCCTGCTCGGCGCCGTCAACTGTCAGGGCAAAGCCCTTGTCGTTCGGCACGGCGAGCTCGAAGAAGCCCTCCGCGGTACACTCTATCGTTCCGTACATCACGCTGCCCTTGGTCCTGTCACGGTCAAGGATCAGCTCATCGGTCCCGGGACAGTAAAGCGGGTGCAGGATGCTGCTCGCTCTGAGCTCGGTGAGGGTATACTCCCCCGCCCCGAAGCGAATCGAGAGCGTCCTGCCGTCCGGCTTGAGGACGTAGGTGAAATCGGTGTTGTTGTTGTAGTATTTCCACAGGGGAGAGGTCAGCTTGTTGGCGACGCCGCCTATGGCGACCCGGGCGTCCTTCCTGTCGCCGAGGTCGTTGTCGCAGACCGTCTCGAGGACGAGCAGCCTGTCCTCGGGGATGTCAAAGGGCAGAGTCAGCTCGGCGGTGAACGGCTGCGCAGTGCTGATATGCCAGAGGCCGTTCTCAAAGCGCACCGACCTGCTCTCGGGCAAGCGTACCGTACCCAGCTCCTGAACCGAGCTCTCGAAGCTGCCGCCGCTGCCGGTCACAGTGTATCTGAGCAGCGCCTCCATTTTCTCGGGCGCGGAGAGCTTGTCGAACACATCCTCGCCGAGCTGCGGCTTCACCCTGCCGAGAGGCTGTGCGAACTGCGAAGCGTACAGGTGCAGCTCACCGTCTGAGGCAAGCTCCTCATAGCCGAAAGGCGCGGTCTCCGAGCGGGAGAAGAGGTACTTCTCGCCGATGAAGGCGGCGAACATCGGGTTCTGGGAGCGGGTGGTCAGCGCCGAGTTGCGGTACTCGTTCTCGTTGTTCATTTCCTTGAAGTAGAAATCGTTGTAGCCCTTGTGGTGAACGCTCGAATAGACATAGGGGCTCAGAAAGTCAGCAGAGGGCACGGTGTTGGGCGTATCGACACGGTGGTCGGCGACGGCGCTGCGGTAGATGTTCCCCTCCTGCGGGAGCTGCCTGGCAAGCTCGGTAAAGGCGGAGGAGTCGGTCTCGGTGTAGTCCTCCGCGGTGAGGTGGGGGTCGGTGATGTTGAGCACCAGCCCCGCCAGTGCCGGCAAAGCGATCAGCGAGACGGCGAACACCGCCTCCCTGTGCTTGACCATATAAAAAGCAGCAGCTCCGGCGAGCAGAGCAAAGTCTATCGCCATTCCGATCATGTCGAAGCGCAGCCATTCGGTTGTGTCGGAGAATATCAGTCCCGAGACGAACAGCGCCGCCGTTATTATCAGCGCCCGCTTGTCGGGTCCCTGCTCCTTTATGCGGTCAAGCGCATGGGAGCAGCAGATCAGAAGCAGCGGTATAAACGGTATAAGCACCTTTCCGTCGATATACAGCGTGCCATTCAAGGCATAAACCATTACAGGCAGGAAGCATACAGCCGCAAGTGCTATACCCATAAAGCGTTTTGCCTTGTCACGCATCAGGACCGCCGTAACTACGGCGAATACGCCGAACATACCGAGTCCGGGGGAGTAGGGGGTGAAGCCGAAGGTGTCGAACCTCAGCCCGGGGATAAGATCAGCTGCGGTGAACGCCGTATTGGATTCGTCCCGCCCGGAGAGCAGCACCGAGAGCGTCGGCAGCAGCAGTACCCCCGCCATAAGCACCGCCGCCGCTATGCGCAGGGCATAGGCGAGGGCTGTTTTAACGAAGTCTTTGAGGTCAAAGGTCCCGCGCAGGGACAGATAGCGGTAAACGGCATAGACGGTCAGCGCCGCAAGTGCCGACACGCTGAAGAACCAGCTCGTCATCACGATCAGAAAGGAGAACAGCGTCAGCCTTATTCCGCCTCTTCTGCTTTCAAGAAAGCTGTCGGCAGCCTCCATGGCAAGTATCAGAAACGGCATATAGCTTATGAACATGATGTGCCTGTGAGCGTGGAGGAATACCGGCGGCAGCACGAAATAGCAGATCATCAGCAGCACCGCCCTGCGCCGCGGCAGATACTTTCTCATAAAGCGGTAGAACAGCGCTCCCCCCAGCCAGCAGAGCACCGCCGAGCTCACCTGTATATACACCGACATCTTCACGAACGGCAGCGCATAGGAGAGCAGTATCACCGGTGAGAGCAGGCCGTAGTAGGAGAAGTAATAGATATTCTCCCCCGCCCCGATGTTCGGGGCAAAGCTCGGGAACAGCTCGCCGGTGTCGTAAAACAGCGTCCTGAACATATCCGGCAGGGCATAATGCTGGCTCGACCAGTCCAGCGACGAGCCGAAGGCATATCCGCAAAGCAGGAAAGCGCTTACCGCAGCCGCAAAGAGCAGCGCGGAAAGCGCAAGTATCTTCATATCCGTTTTGTCGAGGCGTTTATTTGCTGTCATTTGAGCTGCTCCATTCCGCTGCGGGGATCCACAGCTCGTAGGGGTTCATGTGAGAGAGATTCTTGATAGTCCCCGACTGAGACTCGTAATATTCGAGCAGACCCTCCTTGAAGCTCAGCTCCTCGTCGCTGAGGCGCTGCATCTGGTCTGTAAAGAGCGGAAGCTTGGCAGCAGAGTGATACACGCCGAAGTAGTTGAGTATATCGGTCTTGCCCAGCTCGATGCACGCTTCTGTGACTATCGCGGAGGTCATGACATGGTGCTCGTGACCGTATTCGCCGTCGGGGTTGTGGGTGGCGATAGTCTTCCAGCTCTTGTAGTCTATCAGTGCTGAGAGATCGGCTTCGATGCCGTCTCTGACCTTATCCCAGTTATCGCGCTGGAAGTTGACCTTGTCGGGGTACTCGAGCACAAGAGCGATATTGCCCGCAGATTCGGCAGCCTTCTCGAGCTCGGCCTTGCGGGTGCTGTTCCTGCCGCCGGTAACGCTGACTATGAGCCAGCCGCCCTCTTTGAGATGGGCTCCGCCCCAGAGGGCGTCGTCGTCGGGATGAGCGACGATCATGAGCTTGTCGCAGGACGAACCCGCCGATTTCAGCAGGTCGCCGGCGGTCAGCTTATCGACCCTGTGAGCGAAAAAGATATTGAGCAGCATCACCGAAACGGCGATAATGAATATAACTGCAAATACGGCAGCGCCGACAGCGATGCCCTTTACGAGCAGCGCACTCTTCTTTTGTACCGGCTTTCTGCCTTTTTTACGCGGATGCATTTTGTTTGCCTCATTTCGTATTTTTTATCTCAGCTTTTTCTTCTGCACCTTTCCTGCGGCGCTGACGAGGAGCCTGTCGGGTGCGAACCTCATCATCCCTGCGGCGGCCTTCATGCCGGCGGAGGGGATTATAAGCGTCTTTCGGGCGAAGAGACCCTTGAGGGCTTCCTCGGCACATTCCTCCGGGGAGATCCCCTTGACCGCGAACTCGCAGTCTGCGACCTCGTTGAACTCGGTCTCCACAGGCCCCGGGCAGAGCGCGGATACGCTCACCCTGCTGCCCCTGTCCCGGAGCTCCTGAGCTACCGAGCGGGTCAGGCTGACCACATAGGCCTTGCTCGCATAGTACCCCGCCATAAGGGGGCCGCCGGGCATGAGCCCTGCCGAGGATGCCACGTTGAGGATATATCCCCTGTCCTTTTCGAGCATATCCCTGAGATACAGCTTCATCAGGATATGAACTGCGCTGACGTTGACATCTATCATCGAGAGCTCACGGTCGAGCTCGGTCTTGTCGAAATCGCCTATGACTCCGAAGCCGGCATTGTTTATCAGCACCGAGACTCCGTACTGCTGCGTTTCGCTGTGCAGGCGTTCGCACTCCTCCCTGCGGGAAAGGTCTGCGGGGATGATGACTGCCTCATTCTCGAGCTCGGCGGCAAGCGCCTCGAGCCTGTCTGTACGGCGGGCGGTGAGTATCACGCGGAAGCCGAGGCTGTCGAGCCTGCGGGCGATCTGCGAGCCTATGCCGGAGCTGGCACCGGTAACAAGAGCTGTTTTCATGGGATGACCTCCTATCCTGTCTGCGGTTTTTCGCGGTCATTCTTATTATAGCCGCTTTTGGGCGCTTAGTCAAGCGCATTTTTCCGTCTGCGGGCATAGAATAGAACATAATATGTTTTACGGAGGTATTTTCTATGTCAGAGACCTATTTTCTCGGCGCTGTCAGCGGAGGGATGTTCAGAACGGAATTTCAGAAGGTCATACTCGACCGCAGCTGCTTTACCTACATCCTCAAGGGCGGAGCCGGAACCGGCAAGAGCACTATGATGAAGCGCATAGCCGCGCATTTCGGGGAGAAGCATCATATCGTGCGGTACTGCTGCTCCTCGGACCCCGGCTCCCTCGACGCAGTGGTGATACCCGACCTGCACACGGCGGTCTGCGACGGCACCTCACCCCATGTCTTTGAGCCTGTGTACCCCGGGGTATGTCAGAAATACGTCGATCTCGGGCAGCTTTGGGACGCCGCCATGCTCGCAGAAAACGCCGAGGGCATCGTCTCCGCCGCCGACCGCAACCGCTCGCTGCTGGCAAGAGCGGGGCGCTTCACCTCTGCGGCGGCGGATATCCGCGCCGATATCTTCGGCATCGGCGCCGACTGCCTGCTGCGAAGCAAGCTCGAGGCGTTCATAGGGCGGCTCACCAAGAAGCTTATCCCCAAGCACGGCAGCGGCAGCGGAGAGAAGCGTCTGCTGCGCCTGACGGCCCTCACCGAGCACGGTCTGCTGACCTTCAGCGAGACC
This sequence comes from Ruminococcus sp., assembly GCA_017534595.1. GTDB lineage: Bacteria > Bacillota > Clostridia > Oscillospirales > Ruminococcaceae > FB2012. Next base: position 81,637 of record JAFXVY010000126.1, on the reverse strand, counting down.
TTTGGACCGCTGCGGGAGGTGTTCATCCTGCGGGACGACCACTTCGCCGCCGGGGACTGCCTGCTCTCCCGCCTCGCAGACGAGGCCTGCTCACGGGGCTATGACGTAATTCTCTCCCCCGACCAGCTGCTCTCGGACGCCGCCTATCAGCACCTTATCATCCCCGAGCTGGGGCTCGGCATGATAAGCGGGTGCGCAGTGCCGGACTATTCCCGTCCCGGAGCCCGCGTGCTCAATCTCATGCGCTTCTACGACCGGGATATGCTGCGTGAGCGCCGCACACGGCTGCGGCTCGACCGTGCCGCAGCGGCAGACCTCATGACCGAGGCCGCCTCGACTCTCAAAGCCGCAAAGGCCGTTCATGACGAGCTCGAGAGCTTCTATATCCCCGCCATGGATCACAAGGCTCTCGACGCGCTGACCGAACAGATCATCGCCGAGACCGAGCTGCGGGTCTGCGAGCCTTAAAATGTCGCCTGAGAAGCGACCTATATGCCTCCGTTAGGGTGTATACTGTAATCACAGAAAGGACAAAGGGCATAAGCCCGCAGACAAAATTACGGAGGTATGTACTATGAAAAAGCTTGAAAACAAAGAGACCGCAAAGAACAACATCACCGAGCTGGTATTCATCCTTGACGCCAGCGGATCCATGGCTCCCCTGAGAGCCGACACCATCGGCGGCTTCAACACTATGATCGAGAAGCAGCGCGGCATCGAGGGCACCGCCTACGTCACCACAGTAATGTTCTCCGACGATTCGACCCTTGTACACGACCGCGTTACCCTCTCCGAGATCAGCGAGCTGACCGAGAAGGAATACGAGCCCATGGGCTGCACCGCGCTCTACGACGCCGTCGGCGAGACGATAGAGCACATCACCGACATCCACAAGTACGCCCGCAAGGAAGACATCCCCGGCAGGACGCTGTTCGTCATCACAACGGACGGTATGGAGAACGCCTCCAAAAAGTTCAATGCCAAGGAGGTCAAGAAGCTCATCAGCAGGCAGCAGGAGCGCGGCTGGGAGTTCATATTCCTCGGAGCCAACATCGACGCCGCAGCCGCAGCAGCCGACATCGGCATCGCGGAGGAAAGAGCCGTCAACTACAAGGCCACCGGCAAGGGCACTGCCAAGCTCTTCCGTGCTATGGGAGCGGCGGTATCAATGAGCCGCTGCGACGAAGCCATGGACATGAGCTGGCGCGAAGAGCTCGACAAAGATAATGAATAAGATCAACAACTAAGGTATCGGCGCTCTGCGCCGATATTTTTTTACCCATCCGGAACGCCGCACCTCCCGCAGGAAGCCAAGCGCCCGAATGGGCATCCCGTGCGCCGCAGGCGCACACCTTGATCAGTCATTTTTCATTATTTCCCCGAGTTTATCTGCTATCGCTGAAACAGGCAGCCCGACCACATTGAAGAAGTCCCCTTCTATGCCGCTTATGAGCAGGCCGCCCTTCTCCTGTATGCCGTAGGCACCGGCCTTGTCAAAGGGCTCGCCGGTGGCGATGTAGCCGGCGATATCGGCTTCGGTGAGGGGTTTGAAGCGCACTCTTGTCACCTCCGAGAAGGAGACCTCCCTCTCTCCGAGGCGGATGCAGACCCCGCTGATGACCTCGTGGCGGGTATCGGACAGCAGACGCAGCATCCTTACGGCATCGGCGGCGTCTGCGGGCTTACCGAGCAGCTCTCCCGACACCGCGACGGTGGTATCGCAGCCGATGACAAGCGCGTCGGGGCAGTTCTCCGCGACCTCCCTGCACTTCTGAACGGCAAGCAGGCGCGAAACGTCCTCGGCGGGGACGCCCTCCGGGACGACCTCCTCCCCCAGCGCGGGGATTATCTCAAACTCGGGGAATATGAGCTTTAGCAGCTCCTGGCGCCTCGGGGACTTCGAGGCGAGCACCACCCGCCTGCCGGCGAGGACTTTTTCATATCCGAAGATCATAACAACACATCCGTTTCCTGCCCGTGAGGGCCAAATCAAAAGGGCGGACGCAGAGCACTGCGTCCGCCCGAAGGATCGAAATATTACTGCATCCTGTTTCCGCACTGCGAGCAGAAGCGGGTGCCTGCGGGCTCCTTGCTGCCGCACTGTGTGCAGAATACAAATCCGCCGGCGGGAGCTGCGCTCGGCGCAGGTGCGGGTACGGGTGCCGGAGCGGGTATCGGAGCCGGAGCGGGTGCCGGAGCTACCGGTGTGGGAGCGGGCATCTCAAAGGGCTTAACCTCTACCGGCTTGGGTACGACAGGCTCGACCTTCTGGGTGACTGTCTCTGTAACGCTCTCAGCCGCGTCCTGAGCCGCCTCTTCTGTTTCACGGGTAATTTCCTCAGCGACACCGTCGGAGGTCTCTGTGAGCGTCTCAGCAGCCTCAGAGACGGTCTCCTCCACTGCATCCTCGACAACTTCGTTCACGGGCTCCTCAACAGGTGCCAAAACAGGCTCGGGCTCGGGAGCCGGAGCGGGTACGGGAACAGGTGCCGGAGCAGGTGCGGGTACGGGTACCGGTGCAGGTGCCGGAGCAGGTGCGGGTACGGGTGCCGGAGCCGGCTGGGTATATACGGGAGCAGGCTGAACGGGTGCGGGAGCCGGAGCTGCGGGCTGATTTGCGGCAGGCTGCTTTGTTCCGCAGAGCGGGCAGAAAGCAACGCCGATATCTATCTTGCCGCTGCAGTTGGGGCATACCTTGATACCGTTGATGACATTGAGCTCCTCATTGAGGCGCTTGAGGTCGGCGAGCAGAACGTCTATCTCACCGGCAAGGCGGCGGACGTCCTCATTGGTCACCTGATCGAGACAGCGCAGCTTGACGATCCTGCCTATCTCGGTGTACTTGTTGTTGATCTGAGCGAGATCGTTGTTGATCTCACGGTCAACTCTTGCAGCTTCGCTTTTCTTGGCAGCAGCTGCGGGGTCTCTGTCAAATATTCCCATATATATTCCTCCTCAATGCACAAAATGCAGAATTTTCGGTATGCGAGCCCTTATTCGGCCGGAGCGGCCTCTTCGGCGGGAGTCTCCTCGGCAGGGGTATCCTCCGCGGGCTTATCCTCCTCGGCGGGCTTTTCCTCCGCAGGCTTCTCCTCTGCGGGCTTTTCCTCGGTCTTGGGCTTTTCGGTCGTCTGCTGCTGGACAGCTTCCTGCTGCTCGGCCTGCTTAACGGCGTTCTTGTCCACGGTTATCTCGTCAACGGGCGCAGATACCGTACCCTCGGCGGATGCAACGGTCGAGCTCTTGATCTGGCTCTCGAGCTCTGCGGCGGACATACCGCCCCTCTTCACAGCCGCAGCGCTGGTCTCGGAGACCTTGACGGTGGTATTGACATAGTAATGGCGGAGTATCTGATCGTAGGAGTAGCCGTGATCGGCATAGAGCTTGGCGCCCCACTGGGACATACCTACTCCGTGGCCGAAGCCGTAGGTCTTGAAGCTGAACACTCCGTTCTTGTAGGTTATCTCGAAAGCAGCGGACTTGAGGCCGAACAGCTTTCTTGCTGCCTGACCGGTCATAGTGGCCTTGCCGCCGTCGATTATGAGCTTATCGACATACTTCCCGCTGAATACCGAGCCGACCTTGAACCACTCGGAGACGTTGTTCGAGAGCTTGAAGCCGAGCCTTGCCTCGAGAGTCTTTCTGATATAGCTCTCGGCAAAGGTAGTCACGGTGCCCCAGTTGGGGTCGGAGGTATCGTAGGCGCTGACTACCGGCTTGAGGTAGCCGTAGCTTGCACCGAACACCTTGGAGCTGTCACAGGAATAGCCTGCGAAGGAAGCAGCATAAACGGCATTGATTATGCCGCCGTTATAGTAGACGCACTGTCCCTCGACAGCTGCGACGCATCTCTTGATCTTTGCGGTATAGTTGGCCTTGAGGCCGACCTGCGGGATGAAATTGATAGCCTCGCTGAAACGCAGGTGCGAATAGGCGGCAACGATCTGAGCCTTGATAGCCTCCTCATTCCAGGAATCGCCGATCTCGTTATAGACCATCCGGCAGAGCAGCTCGGTGGCGTTCATGGTGACGTTGCGCTTGGAAACGAGGTCATAGACGGTATAAAACTCATTTGCCACCGATCTTGTGGCGGTATAGTTCTGCTTTGCGGGCTGGGGATCGTAGACCTTTGTGCCGTCGGCGGGCATGGATACGGCGAACTCAGCCTTATAGACGTCGGGCTGCTGCTCCTCCTTCTCCTCTGCGGGGGTATCCGTTTCGGGAACAGAGGTAACGGCGGCGGTAAGAGCATACTCGTCGATGCCGGCCTTGCGGAACTCGATGAACTCGATGGTCTCGGGCTCAGCGTCCTCAACCGGCGCAGATACGGCCTTTACGGCGGGAGTCTGCTTCACTGCGGCATCCGCAGTGTTCTTAGCGGTGGTCGGGAACAGTGATCCGACCGTCATGGCGCAGGCTATACCCGCGGCGGCTGCCGCAGTCCTTGTGAGATTTTTCTTTCGCAGAAGATCCATCTTACCTATCCCTTCATGCGGCTGATGCCGCGTCTTGACTCTGCTGCCGGAACCTTATCCGGCTGACAGATTTCTACCTAATTTTTGCATACCTAAAGGAAAATGTCAAGACATTATTCGCGAACGTCTTGACATTTCGTCATTTTACACAATTCCGAGCATCAAAATTTGGTTACTTTACCTCCTGCCAAAGCTTGAAGTATCTTACGCCCTCAAGCTGAGCGCAGAAGCAGAGGCTTTCAAACCATGCAGATGCGGACGGTGTGGAATATCTGGGAGCGTAATAGGCGGTTGCGCCGTTAACGAGTGCGTTTCCTTCGCCCTGAAGAGCGCGTCTTACGCAGTTGATCGTATTCTGATTGGGAGTTACGCTCTTGTTGTAGTAGGAATAAACAGCGGTGAACTGATTGCGCTGTGTCAGGATCTCCTTGATGGTCTTGGGGAAGACGCTCGAGTACATCCTGTTGATGATGACATTTGCACAGGCGAGCTTAAGGGTCTCGCTGCAGTTGCCGACCTCAAACTGTACTACGTAGGTCATCATCTCGAACTCCTCGTCGGTGATCGGGATAACGTAGCCGTTGGCGTAGGTGCCGCCGGAGCTCGTTGTGCCGCGGGTGGTGGTAGTCACCTTGGCGGTAGTGGTAGCGGGGGCTGTATCGGTGAGGTAGGATGCCATTATGTAGCCGGAGTAACCGCTGTACTTGACTGCATACCATTCGCCGTCGGTGCTGAGCTTATTGACGGTGACTGCGGTGTTGGTGTTGAGGATCAGCAGGATAGGCGAGCTCTTGGAGGGGCCTGTTCTGAAGTTCACCTGGCTCTTGACGTACATGGTCTTGGAGGTGATGTCCTTGAACTTGAGCGCAGTGGTGGTAGTAGTCTGCTTGGTGGTAGTGGTCGTTGACTTGGTAGTAGTTGCAGCCTTGGTGGTAGTGGTTGCAGCCTTGGTCGTAGTTGCGGCCTTGGTGGTCGTAGTTGAAGCCTTTGTCGTGGTGGACGCCTTTGTGGTAGTCGCAGCCTTGGCGGTGGTAGTGCTTGCCTTGGTCTCGGGCTCAGCGTCCGGAGCAACTGTTTCAGCTACGGAAACTTCGGTAGTGGATACCGTAGTCACCTTATCTGCCTCGGTGTTGAGGTAGGAGTCGCTGTAAGCGCCGACATCGGCCTTACGCCACTCGACGTACTCAAAACCGTCGTCCTCGGAGGAGACTGTCTCTGCAAGACCTTCCTCGCCGGACTCTTCGGCGTTCTCTGACTCACTTTCGCTGCTGCTGTCCGCTGCGGAAACTGCGATGTCCTGTGCCTTGATGTCGGATTCGTCTCTCGAGCCCATGCCGTAAACGGCAACGGTACCGCCGAGGAGCATCACGACTGCTGCACAGAGGGCAACGCCGGTCTTCATTGCAGAAAGCTTCAGAGTCTGTTTATCACTGTCTGCCGAGTTGGAAAATTTCATTGGGATCACATAACCTTTCCCGCGGCCATCAAGCAGCCGCGATTTGCTGCACGGAGCAGCCAGATATCAGTAGGACCAGCCGAGATATTTCTTGTTGTTTCCCCAGACATTTCTCCAGACCCTCGGGAAATAGATCTCCGAATCGGGCCGCTCCTTATAGGACTTGACTATAAGGTCGAGATTGTCGGCGGCTGTGACCTTTTTTGCCACGATTACCCAGCGCATTTCAGCGACCTCATTGGAGCAGGTCGAGAGCGTGATGTAATCATCGTCTGCTGTACATTCGACGTCGCAGGAGTACCAGCTCTGCTTTCTCACGTTCGCTATCCATTTATCGAACGAGTACTTGTCGTCGTCGAAGTTTCTGTATCTCCAATAATCGAAGATCTCGATATCATCCTGCGAGTCGTCAGCAGCGGCAACGAAGCAGCCGATGATAACGTACTTCTGATTATTTTCGTATATGGTGTTGAACTGGATCACCGGATACTTCTTCACGATATCCACGCCGGATTTATACTCGGCGAGGTGGGTGAAGGAGGTGCCCAGCCTTCTCATGTGGTGGCCGTAGATAACTATGTTGTCCGCCTGGCCCTTTTCATTGATGGGTATGAGGCAGTCGGCGAAGATGCTTCCCGACTCGTAGTAATACCCGTCGATGTTGCGCGTTAGATAGTAGTTATTGGCCTCGTCTATGCTTCCCTTGTACTCTCTCTGGAGGACGGGGAAATTGATGAACTCATCGCCGTTGTCGTTGCAGAAGCCGGGGATCTTGATCCAGCCGACCACATCGCTGTTGCGCTGCAGCAGCTCGTTTGCCCAGGCCTGAACTTTTCTTTCCTTGGAACCGCTCTCGCTGTCGTTCCCCTTCGGAACGTCCGCCGAGGAATCGGAGATATCTGCGCTGACGTCGTCGAGGTTGAGCTCATCGTCCCAGTCGGGCTCGTACTTCACGATGTTCTGCGCGTAGTTGAGCTCGGCCTGATCCGTTTTGAGGAAGTCGGTCAGCTCATTGAGCGAGAGCACGAAGAGCACTATCGAGAACGCGAAGACTATCTTTCGTATGATCTCCGACGCTCCGTCACCCTTCCAGGGGATAAAGTATTTCAGGAACCTGACGAAGAAATTTGTATCATCCTGCTCAGGCAGGTTATTGACTTCATTTGCCATAGACATCAGTTTGCCTCGCTTTCATTACCGCGAAGGAGCTGCTCAAGCATTTCCAGCGCCTCCGCCGAAGCCGCGATACGAATGAACTCTCTGTCCGGATCTTCATATTCTTTATACAGGGCGAGATCGCGCACGGTCTTTTTATCCTTGTACCTTACGCTGACGTAGACGGTACCGACAGGCTTCTCTTCACTGCCGCCGCCCGGACCGGCGATCCCGGTGACTCCGATCGCGGCATCGGTGCGCATCAGCCTCATGACCCCGGCGCTCATCTCGTCAGCCGTTTCTGCGGAGTAGACGGTAAAGCGGTCGAGTGTCTCACGGCTCACGCCCAGCACTCTTTCCTTTACGTCCTCGCTGTAGCTGCACACACCGCCGGCATATACCGCGGAAGCTCCGGCCACGCCCGTGACCTTTTCGCTTATCATCCCGCCGGTGCAGCTTTCGGCCGCAGACAGGCTGATGTGTTTCGCTATCATATATTTTACAACACGATCTGTTACAATGTCAAGCCTTTTTGTAACCATTTTGTTATCTTTGGCAAAATTACACGAGCCGTCAGCGCCATTCTTTTTCATATTGCACATAGAAATCACCTCAAATTTGAATATTTTGCGAACGTCTGTACTCACAAATAACAAAAAAATCACCCGTTTTTGCCCTCCGGAGTAATCAAAATGTTACTCATCGGGAGGGTCTGACGGCATCTTTTCCGGCTCGGGTGAGAGTCTCCGGAAAGTGCTCGAAGTCACGAAAAGCCCTTGAATAGGCATTTGTGAAATATGCACAAAAACGGTATCAAATGGCGTGTGTCCAAAAATCGGTACAAGCACGTTAAAGGCAGGTTACACTTTTAACCGGAATGTAACTTTTTAACTGTCCGATATTTTTCACAGTCGTTTTTCTTTCCATATTATACCATTTTTAGCATAATCTTGCTGAAAATTATCGCCCGAATGCGTCCAAAAATCTGTATAAGTCAGTTTTTGAAAGGTCAAAACCTTTACACTGTGCTTTTTTAGCAGTCTGTTCACATTCGGGCAATATGTAATTATTTGTAAATAGAGGAGCTATCTGTCAGCTAATATTCTTTCAGAAAGCTGTTTTTCTTGACACGGTCATCCTGCGCAGCTGCGCGATTTGGTCAAAATGACGGTCTTTTATCATACGAATTTTTTAATAAGCTTGACTGTTGCGGTATCCACTGCCTTTTGCAGGAGCGGCTCAAAATCAAATAATTTCTGCGCTTTTTCCACATCATCAAGCGTGGGCCTTGTCTTCGGATGCTTCGGAGTGAACACCGTGCAGCAATCCTCGTAAGGAAGGATCGAGGTCTCGAAAGTGTCTATCTTTCTGGATATTTCCACGATCTCTGACTTGTCCAATCCGATGCAGGGACGGAAAACGGGTATCCGGCAGGCGGCGTCTGTGCAGACCATGGCGTACATCGTCTGGCTGGCTACCTGCCCGAGGCTTTCGCCGGTTATCAGGCAGGAGCAGTCCTCTTTGGCGGCGATGCGCTGTGCGATCTCCATCATGAGTCTGCGCATGATGATCGTGAACAGCTCCTCGGGGCAGTTGTCCCGGATGGCTTCCTGTATCTCGGTGAAGGGGACGCAGTGGAAATTGATGTCTCCGCAGTACTCGGAGATCTTCGCGGCCAGCTTCTCGACTTTGAGCCTTGCTCTCTCTGAGGTATAGGGCGGCGCCTCGAAGTGTATCGCCTGAACGACCACTCCCCTCTTGGCGAGCATATATCCCGCCACCGGCGAGTCGATGCCGCCCGAAAGCAGCAGCAGACCTCTTCCGCCGGTACCCACCGGGATGCCGCCGGCACCGTCGAGGCGCAGGGCGTTGATAAAGGCGTGCTTCTCTCTGATCTCCACCGTTACGGTAACATCCGGCTCGTGGACGTCCACCTTCATATCCGGGAAACGCTCGAGGATCTTATGCCCGAGCTCGGAGCAGATCTCCGGGGACTTGACCGGAAACTTCTTATCGGCGCGTTTCGCATTGACCTTGAAGGTCCGCTTGCCGTCGAAGGCGAGGGCGAGGTAATCCATTGTATCGTTGAGTATGGCGTCCATCGACTTCTCGACCTCGAGTGCGCGGGTGAGCTTGGCGATGCCGAAGACCTTTCTGAGTCTCTCGACCGCTTCGTCCATGTCGATACCGTCCTCGAGGGGCTCGACGTAGACGGTGGACTGCGCCCGGGTCACGCTGAACTTTCCGAGATCCTGGAGCCTGCGCTTGACATTTTTCTGGAGCACGCTCTCGAAGCTGCTCTTGTTGAGACCCTTGAGGGCTATCTCGCCGTACTTGCAAAGTATGAGTTCTTTCATTTTTCTTCCTCAGCTTTCCTGTTATTATCTCTTATTCTGTCTCTTATATATTTATAATAGTATGGAACTTTCGTTCTCGGCTTTTTACCTGATTTTGGCAAGCGTTTTTTGTGCAGTCTTCACAGCGTCAAAGAGCTCGTCCAGCTCTTCCGGGGTGTTATCGGAGCAGAAGCTGATCCTAAGCACCGAATCCGCCAGCTCGGAGGGTATGCCGAACTCGGCGATGACCGAACTTTTCTTACCCTTTGAGCACGCCGACCCGCTCGATACATAGATCCCGCGCTGCTCGAGGAAGTGCAGCAGCACCTCCGAACGCAATCCCTTGACCGCGATGCTGCAGATATAGGGGGAGCCGTCGTCGGGGCTGTTGAAATAGACGCCCTCGGTCCGCTCACAGAGCTCGCGGAGCTTTTTCCGAAGCGCAAGCACCTTGTCATGGCGCTGGGTGATATTGCCTGAAAGCTCCTCACAGGCCGCGCCGAACCCGGCGATCAGCGGGACGCTTTCCGTACCCGAGCGGAACCCCCGCTCCTGACCTCCGCCGACGATGAACGCCGGGAGGTGGACTCCCTTGCGGATGTACAGCGCACCGATACCCTTGGGGCCGTGGATCTTGTGAGCGCTCAGCGAGATGAAGTCGGCGCCGAGCTTCGGAGCGCGGATCGGGAGCTTGAGAAAGCCCTGAACGCAATCGCAGTGAGTGAGGGTCTGGGGATACTTTTTCTTGATCGCCGCGAAAGCCGTCTCGGCGGGGATGACGCTTCCGGTCTCGTTGTTGACGAGCATGACGCTGACCAGCGCGGTGTTGTCGTCGCAGGCAGCGGTGATGTCATCGGCGTGGATCCTTTTGTCCTCCCGGGGACGGACGCGGACGATCTCGAACCCGCGCTCGGCGAGCTTATCGCAGCAGACCGCCACCGACGGATGCTCGACCGAGGTGGTGACAATACGCTTCTTGCGCTTGCCGACCGTCTGCGCCGCGCCGAAGATCACGGTGTTGCTGCTCTCGGTAGCGCAGGAGGTGAAGAAGATCTCCTCCGGCTGAGCGCCGAGCGCTTTGGCGACTGCCTCCCTTGCAGCCTCCCGTTTCTGTTCGGCAGCGAGGCCGAGACCGTGCAGCGAGGAGGGGTTGCCGAACTCCGCAAGACCCTGAGTCACCGCGTCGATACACGCCTGCGACGGTCGGGTCGTCGCGGCGTTGTCAAGATATATCATCAGATCAGATCCTTTCAAAAAGCAACGCATAAATCTTCATTTTAATTGTATCACATAATTGTAAATAAATCAAGTGCGCGAGTTCTGAGCGAATATTCTTATATGTTCCGACGAATATACTGTCTCTCGGTGAGCATACTATATAAGGAAACAAGTGTAATTTTTGGGACAGTTATACCGGAACGGGCACTCCTGACATTAGCTCGGGCGTTGATTGTTCTGTACGGTTTTTTGTACACAAGGAGGATATATGAAACGACGCACTCTGATACGGGTCTTTGTTTTTTCTGCGGCGGCAGCAGGTGTACTGCTCATCCGCAACGTTATACTGATGCGTGAGAACGAACGCGCTCTGCGCACCGTTGAGGCGGGGTACACCCACGCGCTCGAGGAGCTTTCCCTCGCAGCGGACAACATCTCCAACACCCTGCAGAAGCAGCTTTACGCCGGCACAGCGGATATGCAGGCGAAGCTTTCGCAGCAGCTCTGGCGGGATTCGGCTATGGCAAAGGCGGCTCTGTCGCAGCTGCCGATGGGCGATGCCACCCTTGAGAACACGAGCAAATTTCTCTCGCAGGTCGGAAACTACGCGCTTTCAGTGAGTGGGAAGGCTAGAGAGTCAGGCAGCGTAACCGACGATGAGCGTCAGCGGCTGTCGGAGCTGTGGGAGTTCTCGCAGCGCCTCCGTGACGATATGTGGAAGCTCGAGAACCGTGCCGCAAGCGGTGAGGGACTGTTTGCAGAGAGCGATACCGGAGAGCCTCCGGCTGTGACCGAGGGCTTCACCGAGTTCGAGGAAGGCTTTGATTCCTACCCCTCGCTGGTGTACGACGGGCCCTTTTCGGATCACATCATGGAGAAAACTCCGCTGATGACCAAGGGCAAGGATGAGATCTCCCGGGAGGCCGCAAGAGCCCGTGCGGAAGCTGCACTCGGAGTCTCGGATGCAGTGCTTTCGGAGGAATATGAGGAGAGCGGTAAGATGCCCTCTTATGTTTTCTCTGCTGCCGACGGTTCGGCCTCCTGCGCCGTTACCAAGCAGGGAGGGTATGTTTCATATTTTCTTAAAAACCGGGATGTGTACAGCGAGAGCGTTTCGGTAGAAGATGCGATCGACGCCTGCGATGAAATACTCAAAGCGCTCGGCTACAACAATATGAAGTACACCTACTATGAAAATATTGACCACGTTCTCACTGTCAACTACGCCTACTGTCAGGGCGAGGTCTGCTGCTACACCGACCTTATCAAGGTCTCTGCGGCGCTGGACACAGGTGAGATAGTCGGCCTTGATGCGAGAGGGTATCTCGTCAACCACCGCAGGCGCGAGATGCCGGAAAAGCTCGTCTCGGTGAGGACGGTACAGAAGAAGCTCAGCCCGGAACTCACGGTATTATCGCGAGGTCTGGCGGTCATCCCCTCCGACGGCGGAGAGGAAAAGCTCTGCTATGAGTTCAAGTGCGAGTCCGCAGACAAAACCCATGTGCTTGTCTACTTCGGAGCTCAGACCGGCCGCGAGGAACAGATCCTCATCCTCTATGAAAGCGAAAGCGGAACGCTCACGATGTAAGCGCTCCGCCGGGAAATATCAATATATGAAATCAGGTGAATGCAATGCTGACAGCCGATCTTGCTGCTGCCGTAACGATATTTCTGCTGATCTGCGAGCTGTTCAGCAACGACAGATTTCCGCGCTGAGCTCAGATGCTCTGCACCAGCAGGTTCAGCAGGCCGATGACTATACCGATCAGTGCGCCGAGATTTATGACCGCGTTGAGCTCGTGCTTCATGACCGACATCACAAGCTCCTCCACCTCGACGACGCTCATGGCGTTGACCCTTGCCTCCACCATCGCGGGGATGTCCACCGAGGCGAGCAGCGGATCTATGGCGTCGGCGGCGGCACGCATGAACAGCTGCGAGGCTGCCGCTCTGACTGTCTCCGGGGCGACGCCTGCGCCGGCGAGCAGGTCTGCAGGAGTTGAGGCTTCAAGGCGGTCAAGCTCCTCGGTAACTGCTTTGCCGATCATCCCGTCGGCGTTGGAGTCGATGTAAGCGGTTATCTTCTCACCGAGAGGTGCCGCCAGCGAGGCGATCAGCTCGTCGTTCACGAACATGGCGAGCATCGAGCCCGCGACCTTCTCCTTGACTGCCGCCGTACCCTCATTGATTATCAAAGCGCCGATATCCGCCTCCTTGAGCTTCTGGACAGCCAAAGACGTGATCTTCTCCTCGGCAAAGGCACGCAGAGCCGCAGCGTTCTCGGTGCCGGCAAAGTCTGCGGTCAGATCGCTTATCTGCCTGTCGGTGAACAGCGCCTCGGTGATCTTCTGCGCGACGGTGTCGGCGGTCTTCTCGGAGGTCAGCGCCTGCTTGAGATCGTCGCCGGTCAGCAGCTGTTCGCTCACCGTTCTGCCCAGCGCCTTGGCGAGCCTCGGCTGATTCTTGGGGACAACGCCCGGAGTAAAGGGTACCCTTTTTCCGAAAATATGCTTCTCCGTTCTCGGGCGGAACAGCATCTTCACGGCGATATAGTTTGTGAAATATCCGATCAGCCCGCTGACCGCGAGCGTCAGTATGATCTTCAGCGGTGACAATTTCTATCTCTCCTATCAAACAGATATTATCATCAAAAATCGGAGTGATCCAGTATCACTCCGTTTTTTGTACAAATGAGGGGCTGTCGGCGGCAAGCACATAGCTTATCTCGAACTCGGTGCCCTTGTTTTCTGCCTCGGGACGGTATACCTTTGCATCTATGACATCCCCCGGGCTGTGCGCTTTGAGCATCTCGCGGACGTCGTCGGTAGTGGTGCGGGCCTTGCCGTCCATAAAGGTGATGATGTCCCCGACCTGCAGACCCGAATTGGCGATATCGCATTCGGGGTCGATCTCAACGATATAGAGTCCGGGCTTGACGCCTGCGCTCTCAGCATACTCCTTGCTGATCGTATAGAAGGTTATGCCTATCTTCGGCCATTCGGCCACATAGCCTCTGGCGATGATATCCTCGATTATCGGCTTAGCGGCGTTTATGGTGATCGCGAAGCCTATGCCGTAGTAGGTGCGCGAGGCCAGCTTAGAGCTGACTATCCCCACGACCTGACCCCACATATTTACAAGCGCTCCGCCGGAGTTGCCGGGGTTTATGGCTGCATCGACCTGCAGACACTTCATCGGTATCGAGAAGCTCTCGACCTTGATAAGCCGGTCTATGCCGGAGACGATGCCCTTTGTTACCGAGCCGTAGAAGCCGGCAGGCGAGCCGATGACCACCACATCCTCGCCGAGCTTGGCCTCGTCCGAGTTGCCGAAGGTGGCGGGTGTGAGACCCTTTTTGCCGATCTTGACCACGGCTATATCCGCGGTCGGGTCGGAACCGACGATATCCGCGGCATACTCCTCGCCGGTGTTCAGATGAACTTTTATCTTTTCCGCTTCATCGACAACGTGAGCGTTGGTGACGATATATCCGTCCTCAGAAGCGATGATGCCGCTGCCCTGGCTTGAGGGCATGATCGCGGTCTTGGAGGTATAGATCTGTATCTCGACTATCGAGGGCATCAGCGCCTCCGCCACTCCCTCGACGGTATATCTGCCGTCCGCCTGATAAGCGGATTCCGAGGATATCGGCTTATTCGCGGCGGGCAGGGTGAAATCTATGCTCTTTCCGCCGTTGAGCGCCCGGAGCAGCCAGCCCTTGCCGTTGATTATGGTTATCAGCGTGACTGCGGCTATTATCAGCAGCAGCACCGCCAATATGATTATAAGCGGCGAGATCTTATGCCTGCGGCGTTTCCTGCCTTCGGCGGCTATGTTTTTCCAGAAGGCCTCCTTATCGAGCGCAGCGGCGTCGGCAAGCACAGGCGGGACGTTGAAGTACGGGTCGGCATAAGCGGTGCCCGACGCGGGGCGTATAGGCTCGGGAGCCTCCTCCGGTTCCTCTCGCACGGCTTCTTCCGCAGCCTCGGTGACCTCTTCCGTCACCTGCTCCTGCGGCTGATATGATTCTTCATGCTCCTCACTCTGCCCGATGCCGTTTTCAAACTCATCCACCCGTCTCACCTCCTTTGCGCCGATCTGTCAGATCAATCTATCGGCTTGTTGGGCACAGTAAACACGAACTCGGTATACTCGCCCTTTACGCTTCTGACCATTATCTTTCCGCCGTGAAGTCTGATTATCGAGCGGACGATATTGAGTCCGAGACCCACGCCTGTTGCATCGAGGCCGCGGGATTTATCTGTCTTGTAAAATCTGTCGAACACCAGCGGCAGCTCGTCCTCACTGAGTCCCTCGCCGCTGTTTCTGATAGCGATGACCGTCATGGGGCCGACGCTGTCGAAATTGAACTCGATATAGCCGTTCTCGTCCACGAACTTTATCGCATTCTCTATAAGGTTATACATGACCTGATGGATTAGGTCGTTATCCGCATAGAGGTTGTATCTGTCGGTATCGAGGCCGCGTATCTCGATACTCTTGGCTTCGAGACGCTTCTCGAAGGTCACGAGGGTATCGACTATCGGCTCGAGCACCGAGAACTTTGTGCAGTTGAGCTTGAGCTCACCGGCCTCTATCTTGGCGAGGTTGAGCATCGAGCGGACAAGTCTTGTAAGTCTTGCGACCTCAGAGGAGATTATCCTGAGATAATACTCGTGCTGCTCGGGGGGGATGGTCCCGTCGAGGATGCCGTCGATGAAGCCGCCGATAGAGGTCATGGGGGTACGCAGCTCATGGGAAACATTGGCTATGAAGCTGTTTCTCATGGTATCGTAGTTTTTCAGCGAGGCCGCCATATCGTTGAAGGCGTTGGCGAGCTCCTGCATCTCATAGATATCGTACTTCGGCAGCTGGACGGAGAAATCTCCCTTTCCGAGCCTTCTCGAAACGTCCGCAATCTGGATTATGGGCGCAGAAAGACGTCCCGCGATAAAGTAAACGAAGATAACGACCACAATGAACACCAGGAGTATCGAAAGCAGGAACACCCGCATTATCTGCCAGATGTAGTCGTCCTGCTCGGCCTTGGGGGTCATTGCGAGCACATAGTATTCGGGGCCGCTGACCTTGAAGCTCACCCCGACGATATGCGATTCGTCCTCATCGTCGCCGACCGCAGCTCTGACATACGATGCTTCCTCTCCGAAATTGGAGAGCAGGGTGCTGTCGACAGTCCTGTCGGCATAGCTTCCTCTTGCATCGGAGCCGGCGATGATGTTTCCGTTCTTATCGCAGAATATCAGCTCGATATTGCTGCCCGCCGCCATACCGCTGACGGTACGCACAGCCTCTTCCCTCCAACCCGTAGGCGAATCGGAGATCATCTGCATGACCGCAGAGGAGGCTGATTCGACGTTCTTTTTTAACAGATCCTTTTTCTCCTGCAAAAAATAGCGGGAAGAAACAAGCAGTAATACTGCGCCTAAGCATATAAAGCTTATGAGTATTACTGCTGAACAGATCATAAAGTATTTAATAAATATGCTTTTGCCGTTATTCATGAGTTCCTTCCGCGACCTCGAACTTATAGCCTACGCCCCAGACGGTCTTGAGAGCCCACTTGTCTGAAACGCCCTCGAGCTTTTCACGAAGCCTCTTTACATGAACGTCGATAGTTCTCGAATCGCCGTAATACTCGAAGCCCCAGACCTCGTCAAGGAGCTGATCGCGCGTATATACGCGGTTCGGATTGGATGCGAGGTGGAACAGCAGCTCGAGCTCCTTGGGCGGAGTATCAATGACCTTGCCGTCAACTCTCAGCTCATATCTTGTCATATTGACAGAGAGCTTATCGTACTTGACTTCCTTGATCTCCTGCTCGCCGGCATTCTGACCTACGCGGCGGTATACCGCCTTGATCCTTGCGATGACCTCCTTGGTATCGAAGGGCTTTACGATATAGTCATCGGCACCGAGCTCCAGGCCGAGGACCTTATCAAAGGTCTCCTGCTTGGCGGTGATCATGATTATCGGAACATTGGACTTCTTCCTGATCTCACGGCATACCTGCCAGCCGTCCATAGTCGGCAGCATGATGTCGAGCAGGATGATATCCGGCTTGAGGGCGCTGAACTTAACGACAGCCTCCTCGCCGTCATGCGCAAGTATGACGCCGTAGCCTTCCTTTTCGAGATAGAGCCTGAGCAGCTCACATATATTCTTGTCATCATCAACTACAAGGACTCTTCCAAGCGACATAACGTTATCCTCCTCAAATTTTATATTTCTCTGTTTTCAGTTTGGTTTTTCAGCGTTTATCTGTTCTGAAAACAGCATAATATTCTTAAAAATCTGTTTATAATATATACTATCATTATACCAAAAAGCAACCGTGCAATATTGCATATACTGTAAACACAGCATTAACAAATTGTAAATTTAACGAATTCTTGGCATTAAATTTACAAGTCTGAAATAAAAAATCAAATCTTTTGTCGGTTAATAATGAAAAAAATGGGAATTTCCATTGACGAACCGCCGGGGGCTGTGTTATACTGTAAAAGGAAGCGATCCGGCATAAATCGAGCATACGGGCGGTGATCTGAAATGGAGATCTGGAACCCCTGGCACGGCTGCCACAAGATCAGCGAGGGCTGCCGAAACTGCTATATGTACCGCCGTGACGCCGAGTTCGGCAAGGACAGCTCGGTGGTCACGAAGACCTCATCCTTCGATCTTCCTCTGCGCTGCGACAGAAACGGCGCTTACCGGCTTTCGGGCGAGGGGACGGTCTTCACCTGCATGACCTCGGATTTTTTCGTCTCCGAAGCGGACGGCTGGCGTGCCGAGGCGTGGGAGATGATACGCAGGCGCAGCGATCTGCACTTCGAGATCATCACCAAGCGTCCGGACAGGTTTTATGTTTCGCTCCCCTCCGACTGGGGCAGCGGCTACGATAACGTGACGCTTTCCGTCACCTGCGAGGATCAGCTCAATGCGGACAGGCGTTTGCCTATCGCGCTTTCGCTGCCTTTACGGCATCTTGAGGTCATCACAGAGCCGATGCTCGGCCGGGTGGACATATCCAAATATCTTGCCTCGGGGCGTATCGAGCAGATCACCTGCGGGGGAGAATCGGGCAGCGGGGCAAGGGTCTGCGACTACGGCTGGGTACTCTTCCTGCGAAGCCAGTGCGAGCAATACCGCACCCGCTTCTACTTCAAGCAGACGGGGGCGCTGTTCCGCAAGGACGGCAGACTTTACCGGATCCCGCGGCACATCCAGCATTCACAGGCATTAAAGGCGGGGATAAACCTGCCGTGATAATAAGGAGGAATATATATGAGCCTGTTTTCCAAGCTCTTTAACCGTGCCGAAAAGGCGGCAGCCGATATGTTCGGCGAGGAGAAGAAATATTTTACCGACACCGCAGCCAAGGAAGCGGACCGTTACGACGAGCCTGTACGTCAGGCGGCGCAGGCTCCTCAGACGGGGCTTTCGTGGGGGCCCGTAATGCCTGCGGAGGAGAACCAGTTCTCTTACAACGGCAGCTATGTTGATTATTTCAGCCATGTATTCGCGGCTGATTTCCCGGAATACACGGTTACGGCCTCCCCTGCTCCCCGGACGAGGGGCACATTATTCACCTTCACGCAGGGCGGCCGCATCGCATTACAGGTCGAGGTGCTTTCCGAGGCGAGCAACGCTACGCGCTTCCGCCGCGAATGCCAGCTTTCGGGAACTCCCTATCTTCGCTTCTACTACGATCACGACGGCTGGTGGAACACCCGCTCCTACGTTTCGGGGCGTGTACGCTCGGCGCTTAACTAACGCACAAAACAGAGCTGCGGCATTTTGCTGCGTCTGCGGCGGGTCAGGCAGGAGGCATACCCATGCTTCGCAGACAGCGTCTCCGTGTACGGCCTTGTAAATAACAGAATTATCTGTTATTTAATTCTGTCTCTGTTTTGGATACGGGGCTGCTGCGTTTTCGCGGCGGCCCCGGTTTTTGTTTTCGTCACCTTATTAAACTGTACGATTATTTGTACTTGTTCGCTTGTTCGCTCTCCGCCCGACACTCCTGCTTTATACGGAGCCGCAGTCGCAGATGCCGCGTTATGGCCTCACACTTTGCTCAGCCCGCCGTCAAACCAAAGTGCTTTCCTGCACCACATGAACCAAAGGCGGAACTGCGCCGTCCGCGTTAGGACTTGCGTTGGGGTCACACAGCTTTGCTCAGCCCGCCGTCAAACCGAAGTGTTTTCCTGCACTCCATAAACCAAAGGCGGAACTGCGCCGTCCGCGTTAGGACTTACCACGGCTTTACTGTTCCGACTATGTCCTTTATCGCCTTTATGCCGTTCCTGTCACACCATTCGTTCATCCCGTCTATGATCTTCACCGGCGCATACGGATCGCGGAATATCGCCGCTCCTACCTGAACAGCCGACGCTCCCGCCATCATCATCTCTATCGCATCCTCCGCCGTCGAGATTCCTCCCATCCCGCAAACGGGTATCTTCACTGCGTTCGCTGTCTGCCATACCATCCTGACCGCCACCGGGAACACCGCCGGCCCCGAAAGTCCGCCGACATTATTGTGCAGCACGGGTCTCCGGGTCTTTATGTCGATACGCATACCCAGCAGCGTATTGATGAGCGACACCGCATCCGCACCGTTGGCCTCCACCGACTTCGCGATCTCGGTTATGCTCGTCACGTTCGGCGAGAGCTTGACCATAAGCGGCTTGCTGCAAGCATCCCTGACCGCCTTTGTAACGGCTCCGGCGACTGTGCAGTCGGTGCCGAAGGCGGCGCCTCCCGCCTTGACATTAGGGCAGGAGATGTTAAGCTCCACCATATCCACAGCAGTATCGTTGAGCATACCCGCCAGCTCTGCGCACTCCTCTATCGTGGAGCCCGCGATATTCGCAACGATGCGGGTATCCTTGGTGACGAGGTTCGGCAGCTCATACTTTATGAACTTCTCGGCACCGCCGTTCTGGAGGCCTACCGAGTTGAGCATACCCATGGGGGTTTCTGCGATACGCGGGGGGATGTTTCCGTTTCGCTCATGGAGCGTGGTACCCTTGACGGAGATCCCTCCGAGCTTTGAGAGAGGGTAAAGCGCCTCATACTCCCTGCCGTAGCCGTAGGTTCCGCTTGCGGGGATGACGGGGTTTTTGAACTCCACTCCCGCCAGACTAACTCTCAGATCAGCCATCAAAGATCACCTCCCTTGCGTTGAATACGGGGCCGTCCTTGCAGACGTGCTTGAAGACCTCTTTGCCGTCCTGCATTATCCGGCAGGCGCAGCCGAGGCAGGCTCCGACGCCGCAGGCCATTCTCTGCTCAAGCGATACCTCGCAGAAAATGCCCTCTCTTTCGGCGATCGCGGCGACTGCTCTGAGCATCGGCATAGGTCCACAGGCGTATATACTGTCCGTTTTATTGGACTTTAAATATTCCTCGAGAGCCGTGGTGACGAACCCGTGGATGCCCGCAGACCCGTCATCTGTACAGAGTATTGTCTCGCAGCCGGCAGCCTTGAAGTCCTCCTGAAGGATGACCGCGGCGGCGTTCCTGAACCCGGTTATGACCGCTGCATCGGCGCCGTACCCGGAAGCAATGCCGAGCATGGGGGGTACGCCTATCCCTCCGCCTATGCAGACCGCTCTGCCCTCGCGCTTTGTAAAGCCGTGACCGAGGGGAGCGATGAGGTCTATGTTATCTCCGACGTTGAGCCTTGAGAGCGCCTCGGTGCCGTTTCCGCGAACCTCAAACACCATTCTTACGGTACCCGCCGCATTGTCGATCTGACAGATGGAGATAGGTCTGCGAAGGAAGAAGCCCTCGGCGAGCAGCTGTGCGAACTGCCCTGCCTGTGCGAGCTCGGCGACCTCCGGGCAAAGCACGGTGATATCGAATATCCCCTTTGCGGAGGCAGTTTTCTTGATAATTGGGTAAAGTCCCTGTTTGTACATCTGAGTCCCTCCTATTTTCAGGATATATTTATTATAACTTATTCGGCGGGCGGTGTCAATAAGAACGGGAAAATTCGGCCTGCGCAGCATACTGCTCCCGCTTCTGCACATACTATTCCCGGACAGTTGTCCGAGCAAAGGAGTTGATAGCATGACCAAGCGCAGAAAGAAGATGTCCTCCGGCATAGAGGGCGTAAAGAAGGAGCTCGTCCCGGAGATCCTCGGCGGAGCGGAGGGCGATATACTCGATTCGGGGGCGGCATCGGCGGGTGAGATGACCGGCCTTATCCCCGGCGGCGGAGACCTCACCGCCGAGCAGTACGGTGAGAACCGCGATCTTTTCCCCTTCGGCACAGACCCTCTGCTCCCGAGGTAGACCCGGCAGATATCAGGGCATGAAAAAAGGCGCAGCATAAAGCTGCGCCTTGCTAATATCTCAAGCTTATCTTGCTTCCTCGGAGAAACCGCTGTCTACGAGTTCTACCAGACCCTCTACTGCTGCCTGCTCATCGGAACCGTCAGCAATGATCCTGATAGTTGTGCCGCCTACGATACCGAGAGAAAGAATACCGAGAAGGCTCTTGGCATTTACTCTTCTCTCTTCCTTCTCGATCCAAATCGAGCTCTTGAACTCGTTTGCCTTCTGGATGAAGAAAGTAGCGGGACGGGCATGAAGTCCAACCTGATTCTGAACTACAACGTCTTTTACGAACATAATTAAATCTCTCCATTCATTAGATTTCCGCAAAGCATGAAACTTTGCGGATAACGAATAACCCTTTGATAACTTCTATACCTACATTATACAAGAAGTCCCCGAACCCGTCAACGCAAATTATTACCAAACACACAAAATCTGTAGATATTTTGGCGAATTGCCAAGTACAACGATTAAGAATTGTTTATAGGTATACAAGCTGCACAAAAAATATTAACTCATTGAGACACTTTGGACAAAATCATTTCACAATCATCAGCAGTTTGTTCACGTTTGGAGAGTTTCAGATTTTTTTGTTGTCAAAATTGCCTACGCCGTTAGTGATTATAGACAAATCCTCGTCGGTCAGCGGATAGTCCTCAAGCATTTCGGGACGCTTTTTCGCAGTGGTCAGCAAAGCCTGCTCGTGACGCCATTTCAGTATGTTCGCATGGTGTCCCGAGAGCAGTATCTCCGGCACTCTCTCCCCCTGCCACACCTCCGGGCGGGTGTACTGAGGGTATTCGAGCAGGCCGCAGAAATGGCTCTCGTCCTCGAAGCAGTCCGGCTCGGCGAGAACGCCGTCCAGAAGCCTCACGACGCTGTCAACGAGCGTCAGCGCCGGCAGCTCGCCGCCGGTGAGCACATAGTCCCCCACCGAGATCTCCTCATCCACGATCTTGTCAAGTATCCGCTGATCGACCCCCTCATAGTGCCCGCACAGTATCATTATATGCTCCATACCCGCAAGCTCGACACAGCGCTGCTGCGTAAGGGTCTTTCCCTGCGGGGACATATAGATAACGTGCGGCTGGGAGCGGGTCATATCGCAGATTGCCTGCCAGCAGCGGTATATCGGCTCGCACTGCATAAGCATTCCCTGCCGCTCTGAGTAGGGGGTGTCATCGACGCGGCGGTGCTTGTTGAAGGCGTAATCGCGGATGTTGTGACACTCCGCGGTAAAGAGTCCCCGGGCGCGGGCACGGCCTATAACGCTCTGCGAGAGCCAGAAATCGAGAGCCTCGGGAAAAAGTGTGGCAATATCAAAACGCATGATCCACCTCAGTCAAACAGCCCGTCAAGGGGCGTGATCTTCATTATTCCGCCCTCTGTATCAGTCTCCCTGACCACATCGGGGATGGCGGGGATATAGCAGGTCCTGCCGTCGGTCATTTTAATATGGTATACGTCGTTGGCACCGGTCTCGCTGACCTCGGTGAGCTCGCCGTAGGTCTCGCCGCTTTCCGCATCCACGACGGTCAGCCCGATGAGATCCTGAACGAAGTATGCGCCCTCCTCGAGCTCGACGTCCTCCCTGTCCATATAGAGCACGCGGTTGCGGAGCTTCTGCGCTTCCTCGACGGTATCGCAGCCCTTGATCTTCATAACTACGATGTTCTTCTGAACCCTTGAGCGCTCGACCTCGACGGGGGTGCCGCTTTTATAATATAGTGTATCGAACTCGCAGAGGAAATCGGGGCTGTCGCACCACGGCTGCACCTTGACCTCTCCCTTTAGCCCGAACACGGAGACTATCTTGCCTATCTCGAGATATTTTTTCATGGTATTGCTCCTTTATTTTCCGCCGCACACGGCTTCCGTACAAACGCATTCCCGCGGTCACGGCAATTGTGCATTGTGCATTGATATCATTGTACCATATCCCGCCGCGTTTTGCAAGAGCGAATATTTCCCGCAGGTCTGCCAATACTTTCTCAAAAGAGGTGCTGCGTCTTGCTTATAGTTTTTATCAGAGCCGTGATACTCTATATCCTCATAATCGCCGCGCTCAGGCTCATGGGGAAGCGTCAGCTCGGGGAGCTCCAGCCGGCGGAGCTGGTGGTCACGATACTCGTTTCAAATATCGCCACCCTCCCCCTTGAGGATGTTTCCATCCCCATGCTTATGGGGATAATACCCATATTCACCCTCGTGAGCCTCGATGTGCTGGGCTCGCAGCTGGCGCTGAGATCGAAGCGCATCCGCAAGCTGATCTCCGGCGAGCCGAAGATCATCATTTCAAACGGCGAGGTGGACGAGAAAATGCTGCGGAGTCTGCGCTTCACGGTGGATGACCTTATGGAGTCACTGAGAAGCTGCTCGGTGTTCGATATCTCCGAGGTGCAGCTGGCGATAGTCGAGACCACCGGCAAGATCTCGGTCTTCCAGAAGCAGACTGCCCAGCCGCCCACAAAGGAGGAGTCGGGGATAAAGACCGCCTGCAAGGATCCGCCGCGGCTCATCATCTCCGACGGCTGCATCTCCGACGAGGATCTCGCCGCTGTGGGCAGGGACAGAAAATGGATCGAGAAGATCACCCGCAGCGCCGGAACGTCCCCCGAGAACGTCCTGATCCTCACCGCCGACACCGACGGGATCTACACGCTTATCAAAAAGGAGGGTACCCGATGAACCGCGCCGTGATCTGCGCTCTGCTGCTGTTTATGATAGGTGCGGCCTGCACCGGCTCGCTCATAGCCACGGACCAAAGCACCGACAGGCTTACCGCTCTCGTCGATAAGGTGGAGGAAGCCTGTCTTGCGGGAGACACCGGACGTGCTCAGGAGGCAGTGGACGACCTCGAAGAATACTGGGACGGCTGCCGGAAATGGCTGTCCCTTGCGGTGCAGGCGGGGCCACTCGGGGATATCTCCTACGGCATCGCCAGACTGCGCTTTCTCTGCCTCAGCGAGCCCGCCGACGCAGCCGCCGAATGCCGCGGGATACGCCGTCTTGCCGAGCTGATACGTGAAAATCAGATACCCCTGCCCTACTCTCTGCTGTAAAGGCCGCAAGTTGCCTAAAACGCTGTGAAACGTTGTGTTTTACAGTGTTTTTTTGTTAAATAACATCATTGACAAACAACCGTTTACATATTATAATATGAATGTATAATTGGGGTAAAAGTATTTTCTTTTATCCGAGTTTTTTAACTATGGAGGAAATGATATGAGTCAAGCAAAGTTTTGTGGTGCCTGCGGGAACCCTCTCGGCGAAAACGAGAAATTCTGCGGGAAATGCGGCGCTCCCGTAGCTGCTGCGGCTTCCGTACCTGTTCCCGAGCCGACTCCCGAGCCCGTTGTTACGCAGGCAGAAGCAGCTGTTGATCAGGCAGTGAGCGATGTTACCGCTTCCGCTCCGGTCCAGGGCGCTGTGAATAATTACGCCGCTCCCGCGCAGGATGCCGTAAACGGTTTCCAGCCCAATGCCGGCGCTACCCCCGCTTCCCAGGCAGGCAAGAATATTGCCGCCGCCATCGGTAAGCACAAAGTTCCGATCATCCTCGGATTTGTGGGCATAGCAGTGATCGTTGCTGCGATCATCGTTATAATGAACCTTACCAAGTATCAGAAGATCGACGCCAAGGATCTGTTCGCATTCAAGTTCACCGGTCTCAACGGCAGCGGCAACGCTGTTGCTTACCTCAACGCTCAGGAGGCTGATCCCAACCCCTACGATGTTGAGCGCGACGAGAACGGCGAGGTCATCGAGAAGTCTTACAGCAAGTATTTCTCAAACGCCTCCAAGGATCTGACCAAGGCATTCGACAAGGCCTCCGATAAGGACGAGGCCAAGGATATGAGAGACGCTCTGCTCGCCAAGAAGAAGGGCGAGTACAAGCTCAAGGCAGAGCTCGACAAGAAGGAAGGCCTCTCCAACGGCGACAAGATCTCCGTTAAGGTAGAGTACGACGAGGAAGAGCTCAGCGAGGTCAACATCAAGCTCGAGAACACCGAGTTTGAGATCGAGGTCGAGGGCCTTGTAGAGGGCACCAAGCTCGATGTATGGGACGGCTTTGAGATCTCCTTCACCGGTATGGACGGCGAGGGCAAGATCGAGTACAGCAGGAACAACTCCAAGTACGACTTCATTGAGTACTATATGTCCAGCGGCAGCGCATGGGACGTAAAGAACGGCGATACTATCGAGATCACCGCTTCGCTCTACACCAGCCAGCTTGAAAGCTACGCTTACCTTGATCCCAACAACTACGACAAGGGTCTCTACTTCACCTACAAGGGTACCACCTACATCCTTGAGGAGACTGCTCCCAAGAAGTCCTTTACCGTTTCCGGTCTGTCCGAGCCTCAGGATATCGACGTATTCGCCGACATCACCTTCAAGACCGCCGGCGCTTCTCCTTATCTCCAGATCAGAGGCGTGAACACCGATAACTGCGACAGCGTTATCAAGGATAACGTATACTTCAAGATCGAGTCCGAAAAGGATTACCTCAAGGCAGGCGATACCTTCAAGGTCATCTGCCAGCCTTACAGCGGCTTCAAGTCCGCAGGCTACAAGCCCGCAGGCACTCCCGATGCCGACGGCAACTATGTCAAGGAGTACACCGTTGACGACAGCTTCGGCCACTACATCACCGCCTCTTCCGTAAGCAAGGAGGATATCGACGCGATAGCCAAGAGGCTCGAAGAGCAGGTTGAAAAGTTCAAGACCGATTATGTTGACCGCTCGTCTATCGGCAACGTAAGATTTGAGAACGGCAAGTCCAAGAGCTTCGGCGAGGCGACCTTCCAGACCGCTTACAGCGTAACCAAGGACGGCTTCGAGGACGGCACACGCACCGACTACGACAAGACCGTGCTCTACTACATCTACAAGATCCCCGTTACCGTTGAGGTAACTGTTGAGGATGAGACCGCTACCAAGAATCAGGACATCTACCTCGGCATGAAGCTTTCCAACTGCCTCATCGACGCAGAGGGCAACGTTGACTTCGGCAGCTACATCCAGATGTCAGTTTACGACAACGTAAATGATATCTACAAGAATGTTATCGAGAAGGAAGAGGGCAAGAAGGCTCTGGTAAAGCTTGACGGTTCCACCGACGAGAGCCAGCCCGATGAGTCCTCCGAGGAGCCCGAGGAGAGCACTCCCGACGAGTCCGAGACCGAGTCTGAGACAGAGTCCGAGACCGAATCCGAAACTGAGTCGGAGACCGAGTCGGAGTCTGAGGAATAAGCCTCAAAACCGAATAACGAACCGAGCCCGGGAGCTTCTGCTCCCGGGCTTTTGCTTCGGGCATAAAAACACCGCCGCACTGTCTGACAGCACGGCGGTAATTTAATACGTTATTTCTTTCTCCTGAACAGGAAGTTCGATCTTGCGACCTTCTTGCGCCTCTTGGCCTGCTCGAGCAGCTCCTCGGGAGTAAGCTCGGGCTCCTCGGGGGCGGGCTTTTTCTGTGCAGCGGCAGCAGCGGCGGCTGCATTGTCGGCAGCGATGATCTCCTCGGGCGGCTTGACGTCGCTCGGAGCCTCATAGAAGGGGTTGTTCTCGTCGATGCCCACGCCTCTGATAACGTTCGAGGCTTCCTTTTCCCCTGCGGGCTTTGCAGCCGGAGCAGCAGCGGAAGCGGAAGGCGCGGGTGCGCTGTCGTCACCGCCGAAATCGAAGCCGTCCATCATCGAGGCGGCATTATCGCCGAATCTGAGCTTCAGCACAGTGGGGTTATCCGTCTCGGAGAGGTAAACGAGGCAGCCGTCGTTCTTGGCATTGGTCTTGAACAGCAGCGCCAGACCCTCCTCGGAAGGCTTGAGCACCGAGCCGCTCTTGGGACTGATTATCACCAGACCTGTCGCTACGCGGCAGCCTGCATTAGCCATATTGAGCGCCGCAGAGACGTCCGCCGGCTGATTGACGAGCTTCCCGTCTCTCAGAGCAAGACCCGAAACGCCGAGATACACCTCGTCGTTATCGCCTGCGATGAAAGCCGCATATCTGTCGATAAATGCGGGCTTTTCAGTCCTTATCTTATCTGAGAATTCCTTTGCTTTTTCGTACAGTTCACTGAGGTTCAATCAGAACACCTGCCTTATCATTCTTATTTGCAGTAATGCGCTCACTTGTTGAGCAGCTTTGCCTTCCTCTCGGCAGCCTTTCGCTTGTTATCGAGGATCTTGGCCTTGACCGTCTCATTAGCCGAAACGACCAACTCGGGATCGTAGATGCACGAGAGTGAGATATCGTCCTCTGTGCCGTAATGCGAACGCTTTACGAGATTGTTTTTCAGCGAAGGCAGGAACGCTTCGATATTGGGCAGCTGACCCGCGATTATGGTATGGTAGTCAAGGAAGTCGTAATCGCTGCCGAAGGAGGTATAAAGTCCGTCGGTAGAGATGCAGAAGCAGAGCAGCCTCTTATCCTTTACATAGAACGAATCGAACATAGCGATCGCCATGGCGTTGCACATCGAGGCGGTGATGTTAGCGGGATTTGACTCCTCATAATCAATGATCTGAGAGGTCTCGCCGTCCTCAAAGACGGCAACGAGACTTCCGTCGCCTATCTGGAAGCCGAAGGTATAGCCTCTTGCGGCTACGGCCACAACAAGCGTGGTGCCGTAATAGGACGACTCGGGGATCTCTATGAAATCCTTGTGCTCAAAGAGATGCTTCTCGTCGATGGTGACGGGGTTCTCCTTGAGGTGAGCCATAGTTTTCTCGTTCCAGAGATAGATCACATATTTTTCAAGCTTCCTGATGAGCCACTTATGGTCCTCCTTGAAGCTTGCGTCAAACGCATCGGGATCGGCAAAGAATGTCTCGATAGTTTCCACCGCAGCCTCGGCGGCACACTTTGAGCCTATATTGCTCCTGAAGTGCTTTTTGCTTCCGTGACCGTCGGCTACGACCGCCACGGCGAAGCCCTCGCCGACCTTAAATGCGGAGGCATCCTGACACACTATGCCTCTTTTTTCATGGCTTGCACCCATAACAGAGTGACAGAAACCGTTGAACATTATCTCTCACAGCTCCTTCTCGGTCAAATTAAATTTGCAGCGGTCTCTTTACCAGCCGGAATCGAACGATACATCGTCCGACTCGTTCTTGCTGACAAGCTCCTGTATCTGCTGACCGAGCATCTTCTGCTTGGAGGCATATACATCCTCATCGCTGAGCTCCTGCTCGTTCTGATCGGCAAGGGTCATACTCTTGCTTCCGATCTGAGAAGCGGTAACTGCAACGATCTTGATCATCTGTGCGAGCTGATTGCCCGAATAGGCGTGAACAACGGTATCCTTCGAGCCGGTGAACTCGGCGAGCATATCGTCGTTGGCCTCGTTTCCGATACCCAGCGCAGCCTTGAGGCCGAACTTATACCAGCTGTTGGAGGACAGAGCCTCGAGACCCTCCTTATAGTCGTCGGAGGGATAGCCGTCGGTCATCAGGAAGATAACGGGTGCGAAGGAAAGCGAAGGCGAATTGAGGAAGCTGTTTCTCGACATTCTCATCGAGAGCTCCTTAAAGGCCTCGCCCATGCTGGTAACGCCGGAAGCGGTAAGCCTCTGCCACTCGAACTCCTCGATAGCGATAGGCTCTGCATACATCCACTTAACGCCCGTCGAGAAGGTCAGCACGGCGATCTTGACCTCAGTATCGGCCTCACCTACGCGCCTGATCTCGGGGATGAGCTCCTCCATTACGGTATTGAGCTCGCCCATCTTGGTACCCTTCATCGAACCGGAGGTGTCGATGAGGAAGAAGATAACGAGGCTCTTTCTGGAAACGCCCGTTGCGCTCAGCGGATCGTCGTCGAAATCCAGCATATCGAAATCGTCCTCGGGCAGCTCCGGAAGTTTTGTCTGCTGTTCCTGAACAGGCGGCTTCGGTGCGCTGTTCGCAGGCTTGTTTTTCTTGCTCATATGATTTGCTCCTTTTTCGTAAGATCGTTATTATATCGTTGTGAACGCCTCAGATCCAAGCGGAGACGTTGCTGTCCTCAAACTGTATCTCGAGACCCTGCCAGATCGGGCAGCCCTTTCCGGGAGCCACGTCGTAATAAACGCCGTCGGGCATTCTTACGCGCCATGTCTCATCCGAGCAGTTCTTGATACCCAGAACTCCGGGCTTGAGCTTGTTCTCGACGAGCTCGCCTGCAACGGCGGCGAAGTCGTCGGTCTCGGGCTTGAGCTCACACTCATAGATCTTCGAGCCGATGTAGAGCGGCATACGCTGCTCTCTGTTGCTGAACTTGAGTGTTGCGAATGTAGTACCGCACTTGGGGCACTTATAGGTCTTGTCATCGACAGCCTCGAACATCGAGGTGAAGTTCTGTCTGCCGCAGGGGCAGGTGATGATCTCATACCTGAGCCTTACGAACATCTTCTGCCACTCGTTCTCGATAAGTCTGCGGTTGGGATCGGTAAGTCCTTTGGTGAAGGAGTCAATGAACGCATACTTGATATAATCGGGATAGAGTCTCCAGAACTTGATGACGTTATCGTGAATGCCTCTTACGGGGCGGTTGGTATCGTTGTCGGGGTCATATACGAACACTGCCTGAGAGCCGTAATGCTTGAGCTCTGCGGCCTCGGTGAGGCAGACGTCCTTGATGACCTTCTCACCCTCCATGGGGTCGCCTCTGAACAGCAGCTTGAAGAGCACAACCGCCAGAGAATACTTATCGGTCTGAACGTCCGGCTTTGCGAGACCTCTTACGATCTCGGGAGCCATATATCCGGGCTTGCCGCCGATGCCGAAGTTCGAGCCGTCGGGAGCGATGTTATCGCAGTCGCAGACGAGTATCGCGCCGGTGTTGACGTTTACGAAGAAACCTCCGTCGTTAAGGTCCTGATAGCTCTTTCCTGCACGGTGGAGCTGTCTGAACGCATTGGATATATTGATCGCTGCAGTTACCATTGCAGAGAGGTCGGTGAACCTTACGGGGTGCTTTACGGCTCTGCCCGTGAGGGGATCGACCTTGAGCTTATAGGTATTGAGGATATCCACGAAGGAGTCGAAGCTGTCGGGCTTGAGCTCCATGAGATAACCGAAGGTGCCGTCGGGCTGGTTCTTGGTAAGATATTTCGGCCAGAGGAACTTATTGCTCGGAGCGCCGTCCTCTATATTCTTCTTGATATTGTTCTTGAAAGCCGCAGGCTCTTTCATCTTGGAGATGTCGTACCACTTGAGAGCCCAGCTCATGCTGTTGTACTCTACGGAATAGACAACGCCCTGACCGCCGCTGCCGATAATGCCGGTGACCTTGGCTTTACCTCCGTTTTCGATTTCTACTTCCTGACCAATGCTAAGCTCAGTCATCAGGATCAATCCTTTCCTTCAGCCTCGTCCGGGAGGATGCTTCCCATTGGCGAGGTCACGTATTTTATTTTGTTCTGCATACAGTATTTATGTATGTAGGAATTTTCGTAGCAATAGATCGTGAGCTGCGGGCAGTATGCGAACGCATTGTCGTCCACGAACTTGACGTGCTGCGCGATGACGAGGCGCTTGAGGTCTCCGCACCCCGAAAAGGCGTTCTCACCGATGCTGCTGACGGTATCAGGCACTCTCAGCGCCGTCAGAGACGTGCAGCACAGGAAGGTATTGTCGCCTATATCGAGCAGCCCCTTGGGGAGCTTCAGCTTTCTGAGCGCCACGCAGGCATTGAACGCGCCCTTTTCGAGCTTTCTCACGTTCTCAGGCACTGTCATCTCCTCAAGATGCTTGCAGTCGGAGAAAGCATACTCTCCGATGACTCTCAGCGTTGAGGGGAGCGTTATGCTCCGTGCAAAAGAGAAGCCGTCGAAGCAATAGCCGTCGAGCTTTGTATAGCCCTCCTTGACCACGATGTTCCTCGAGAGCCTGTACTTGAAGGCGTCGAGCTTTTTAAAGACCTTCTGCTCCGGCGGAAGCGCCGCGGCAGCCTCTGCCTTCTTTTCCGCTTCTGTCTTTGCAGCCGTACCGCCGCCTCCGGGAGACGAGCCTCCGGTCGAAACGACCATGAACGGCGAGGGGTATCCGAAGCCGAGCATATATCCCAGCGCGGCGAGGACGAACTCCGCCTCCTTCTTGGTCATCATCAGGTCTTTTATCATTATCTTGCGGGCGTCGTTGAAGACCAGCCGCTTATCGCCGCCGCTCATCAGCACGCCCAGCACTCCGCCGTTTATGGCTTTGGCGAGCAGCCTGCTCTCAGTCTCATACCCGGGGATGTAGTCGTAGATGACCGCGATGAGCTGGCGGGCATCGGCTATTTCCTCCTTCTGATCCTTGAGGGCATTTTTCAGCAGCCTTTGTACAGCTCTGGTGTTGTCGAAATCCCGGACATTATACCGAAGCAAGCTTCTGCACTCTCGGCATACCGCTTTGCCCAACGGTATCTCGGCGTGACAGTTCTCGCACTGCATACACAACTCTCCCATCTTGGACCGGCCTTCCGACCCGCCGGGACAGCTCTCGGAGCCTTGCCCGGTCAGCAGATCAGCGGCCGAAATGATACTGCATACCTATATAGTACAATTATATCATTTTTGACCTTATATGTCAAGGAAAAACTAAACAAAATATACAATTATCTTATGTATAAGGCGCATAAATTCTCTTTACATTTGCCGTCAAAACGGCTTTCCGGAGGAAAGCTCCCGCATTTTGCGGCGGATTTTTCGTCATTTCGCCCGAAAAAAGGGCATAGTTCACCAAACACCGCCCGAAGATTTAGTCAACCTGCCGAAAAGTCAGATCCCGGGGGCTTTGGTAAGTTCGTCTATCTCCTGCAAGAGTTCAAGGCGGTGCTCGTAGAACATCAGCTTGCTGTCGTATCTGTAATACTCCTCGCAGCCGTACTCGGCTATGAACGCCGCACAGACGGGGTCTGCGGCCAGCTCGGTGACGAGTATGAGCAGCTCTCTGCCCTCGCCGAAGGTCTCTGTGCAGAAGCCGAACATATTTGAATAGCTTTGCTTTACCCTCCCGACCTGCGCTTTGAAGTCGGTCAGAAGGCTCTCGTACTCCGCTTTGACGCCGTCGAAGCCGCTCTCTGCGGCGGGCAGCCTGAAGCCGGAAAGCAGCTGCGCCTCATCGGAAAGCAGCCTGTCCGTCCGCTCGGAGAGGCTTCCCGCTGCCGCGAGCCTTGCACGCTCGGCTCTGCACTTCTCCGCCGCTGCCTCCAAAAGCGTGTCGGCTGACCCGCCCTCGGCGCACTTGCTGCCTATCTCCGAGAGCTGCTCACGTACCCTCCCGAGCAGCGCTTCCCTGTCGCTGACCTCCGCCGTGCCGAGCCTTACGGCGTCGAGCAGCAGCCCGAGCAGCGAGTAGCGCTCGTCGAAGGCCGCATCCTTCGCCCTGCGGGAGATC
This sequence comes from Ruminococcus sp., assembly GCA_017534595.1. GTDB lineage: Bacteria > Bacillota > Clostridia > Oscillospirales > Ruminococcaceae > FB2012. The sequence continues at coordinate 49,260 of JAFXVY010000126.1, read as the reverse complement.
TCCTCGTCCCGCTCGCCGGCAAGGATGGCGGTTATTCGGTAATCGCTGCGGTATTTGTTGTAGAGCTCGTAGTAGAGCGCAAAATCGTCGGCGGCCTTGTCGATGCGGATATACTGCCTTACGAGCTGCGCATCCGCCGGGATGCCCAGTTTCTCGCAGACGGTCAGCATACGCCCGAGATCGTCCCAGCCGCGGGCGGTGATGTATTTCTTCTCCCCCGCCGTGCTCTCGATGCGGTAGAAGTTCCCGGGCTTGATCTCGAGATAGGTCACGACGGCGCTGTGTACGCCCGCCTTTCTCGCGTACTCCTTCCAGACCTCGAAATCCGGCTCGATCTCGAGGATCTTCATCCTGTCGCAGGTGACGATATCGAACTCCCGGACGCTGCGGTTGCACTCGGGCGGATTGCCCGCCGTCACGACGATCCAGCCCTCCGGCAGCTTATGCCCGCCGAAGACCTTGTACTGCAGGAATTGCAGCATTATCGGCATCAGCGTCTCGGAGATGCAGTTTATCTCGTCAAGGAACAGTATCCCCTGTTCCATGCCGGTGTTCTTCATCAGCTCATAGACCGAGGCAAGTATCTCGCTCATCGTGTATTCGGTGATATCGAAGCTCTCGCCGCGGTACTCGGTCTGCTTTATCATCGGCAGACCTATTGCGCTCTGGCGGGTGTGGTGTGTCATGGAATAGGAGAGCAGACCTATGCCGAGCTCCGACGCGATCTGCGACATGATCTCGGTCTTTCCGATGCCCGGAGGGCCTATCAGCAGCAGCGGGCGCTGTTTATAGGACGGTATGAGATACCTCCCCGCCTCATCTCTGGCAAGGTAAGCCCTGACGGTATACCTGATCTGTTCTCCTGCCTGCTTTATGTTCACGTTCAGCCCTCCCCGGGTCGGAATATTTTAAAGCGAAAGCTTGTCATCCACTACGCTGGCTGCGCTCCTGCCGGAGAGCAGCTCGTTCTTGCGGCGCATGAGCACAACCTGCTGCTCGAGCCTGCCGCTGTCTATGGCAAAGGCTATGGCAGCGTCAAGAGCGGCGGCGTCCCCGACGCCGAGGGCGATAAGCCTGTCGGTCAGGGCGCTGTCGCCGAGCTCGACGGCGAAGATAAGCGCGTCGGCGGCGTTTGCTTGAAGCCTCTCAAGACACTCGGGTATGCAGTCTGCGAAGCAGGCTGCCGCCGGGACATAGTATTCCGTCTCCACGATGAGCGAGAAGCTCTGCGCATCGGGATGCGCCGCGAAGCTCATCAGCGGCGAAGCCCCGGGGATATCCTCGGTGAGAGTGACATCAAAGCTTCGCTCGCCGCAGAGCAGGGTGAGCCGTGCTCCCCGCGCAAAGGCCGCGGCACCGGTCTCCGTCGTTTCCGGCCGGAGGACGGCGTGCAGCTCAGAACTGCTGACAAATGCCTCCTCGCCCACGACCCTGACCGTCTCCGGGATAACGGCGTCCCGCAGACCCGTCACCCACTTGAAGGCTCCGCCGCCGATACAGCCGAGGCTCGGCGGGAAGCTGACCCTTTCAAGCCCCGCGGAGCCGGAAAAGGCTCTGTCCGCGATGACCGTCACCCCGTCGGGGACGGCGTATGAAACCGCGCTTACGCTGCAGCGTATCAGATATTTCCCGTTGTAGATCACGACCTCGCCGCCGTCGGCACCGAGCATGGCGGTGCCGTAAAAGGCGTCGCTGCCGATATGTTCAAGGCCGTCCGGGAGGTCAAGGGTTTTCAGCGAGACGCAGTCCACAAAAGCTTTGCTGCCGATGTCCTTAAGCCCTGCGGGCAGACTGATCTCCTCAAGAGCGGTGCATTTCTCAAATGCCAGGCCGCAGATGCGCTCAACGCTTTCGGGCAGGCGTACCCGTTTAAGGCCGTCAAGGCCGGCAAAGGCGTTCTCCGCGATGACGCGCACCCCCTCCGGCACCCCGGCCTCCTCGCCGGTCACGGTGCAGCCCGCCAGCACTCCCCCGCCCACGACGAGATAGCCGTCCGGGGCGCTGTCGGCAAATGGGGTCTTGTAGAAGGCGCAGGAGCCTATATCCCCGACCCCTTCGGGAACGGAGATCTCCGCAAGAGAGGCGCAGTTCTGAAAGGCATAGCGGCCTATCTTTTTAAGGCTCTGCGGCAGCACAAGGCTTTTTACCGAGCCGCAGAACTCAAAGGCGTAATCGTCGATCTCGGTGATGCCCTCGGGGACGGTCAGCTGTGTGACGCCGCCGCAGTCGGAAAAGCTGCGCTTGCGGATAACGCCGATCCCGGCGGGCACAGCTATGCTGCGCAGGCTCCGGCAATCGGAGAATGCGCTCTCGCCCAGCCTTGTCAGCCCCGCAGGAAGCTCGATGTCCTCCATCATATCGCAGCCCCGGAATGCGGAGTTGCCGATCTCACAGACCGAGGACGGTATGTTTATCCTCCGCAGCATCTCGCAGCCGCAGAAAGCGAACCTGCCGATGATCTCAAGCCCTTCGTGGAGCGAGACCTCCTCAAGGCAGGCACAGTTGCGGAAGCACTGCTGCCCGAGGCTCTTCACCCCCTCGGGTACAGTGACCTTTCTGATGCTGTCGCAGCCTATGAATGCAAACTCCTCGATTGCGGTGATGCCGTCGGGTATCCTGACCTCTTCGTCGGAGCCGCTGTATTTTATCAGTATGCCGTTATCGGTCTCAAAGCATTTTTCATCCATATCTGAGATCATCCTCCTCAAGTATGAGCCTTGCCGCCCACGGCGGCGTGCCGGGAGGCTCGGCGTTCGGGAAATCGCTGCGCAGGAAAGCAAAGGCTGTCTGATAGGCGGGGGGCTCCTTCGGGAACTCCCCGTAGCCGTCGGTGAAGTAGACGAGCCCCCGGAGATCCCTGAGCTCCCCGGACTTCATCAGCCCGTCAACATATTCAAACACGGGGCGGAAGTCGGTGCCTCCGAGACCCTTTATCTCCATTTGTGAAATGAAGCGGTCAAGCTCGGCGCTGTCGGTGATCCTCACCGCCTCCCTGACCTCGGTATCGCACTGCATGATATAGATATTGACCTTTGAAAAGAAGCTCTCGCTGCTGCGCAGCAGGCTGAAGGTCTTTTTCACGAAGCTGCGCACTGTCTCTCCGCTGACCGAGCCGGAGGTGTCTATCGCCACGACGAACTCCCTGACGAGGCGGGTCTCGCGGTATTCGAGAGGCTCGATGAGCGCGGCGTTGCCGTAGAGGCCGAGGCCGTAGGTGTAAAAGTTCACATCAAAGCAGTCGGGATCGACCCGCAGCTGCTCCCCGGTGACGGCGAAGCGCCGCAGAAAGGCGGCGTAGTCGCACCTGTCCCTGTCGGTGTCCTTTATCATCGCCACAAGGTTCTTGGTCTCGCTGCCGGCCTGTTTCCGGAAGTTTTCAAGCTCGGAGGCAAGCTGCTCGGCGATGTCCCGCCACTGCTGTTCAAGCTCCTGCTCACGCTTCCCGCGTTCGTTGGAGAGCCATTCCTCCAGCGAGGGATCGTTCTCCGGCTCACCGTCGGGGCGGGGCTGTCTGTCCTCCCCGGATCTCTTCGGCTCGCCCTGATCCCCCTCCCCGGAGGAGGTATCGTCGGGCTTGTCCTCGGATGGTTCCTCCTTCTCGTCGGGCAGACCTATCGGCAGGACATCCAACTTTTCCTCGTCCTCATACTCCCGCTTCGGGTCACGGAACCAATGCTTATGATCGTCGGCGGAGAACAGTTCCGAGAGCCTTGCGAGGCGGGCTTCGTCCGCGCCGCCGGAGGTGAAGTACTTATACAGCCGCTCCGCCGTCAGCAGGCCCACATCCGCAGACAGCCGGCGTATCTCCGCCTGCTTCTCGGTCAGGTGCTCGACGGTGCAGGCTCCCGTCGCAGCCTCGATTATCACCGACTCCACGGCGATATCCGCAGCGGCGTTCCACGCCGCCCGGTCGAGATGTGAGGCGGGCTTGAAATGCCGGAAGATGCAGTGCAGCAGGGCGTGCAGGTGATCGTGGACGAGCAGCCGCTCCCCCTGCCTGTACCGCGAGAGGACATAGTCGTCGCTGTAATGGAGCATAGTTCCGCTGCAGGCAAAGCTGTCCCCGCCCGGCGCGGGACGCAGCTTGTTTACCGCCCTCGCCATAAATCTCAGGTCGAGCAGCAGATGAGCCGCCGAGAGGGACATTATCTCCCCGGCAAGCCTGCGTTTTCTGTTTTCGGCAGAGGCGTCTTCCATAGCATTCTCCCAAGAAAAAAGGGCAGGCGCTTGACCGCGTTTTCGCTGCGGAAAAGCGACTGTCCTTATTCATTCAAACCTGTCAGCCCATGCTCTCAACGATACGCCCTACCTCGTGGACGTTCTTCTCCGACTTGCGGAGGCTGTCGTTGATGCTGTCAACAAGACGGCTGATCTCGGTGATAGAGCCGCGGATCGTCTCGGAGCTCTCATTGGTGACGTTAACGTTGTCATCCAGTGCATTGAAGGCATCGAGAGTGGTCTCGAGGATCTCGACGAGCTGCTTGGTGCTTGAGGCATCCATTGTCGGGTTCGCATTACAGAACGCGATAACGTTCGTCAGCAGTTCGTTTACTACGCCGGCTCTCTCGCTGGTCTTGGCAGTGGAGTCACCGATCGTATCCATATTGGAGTTGATGTTCTTGAGATCCTCTCTGAGCTTATCCGAAAGAGTGAGACATTCGTTGGTGATCTCGGAGAGCAGCTCATGCTGAGCGGTCAGCTCGCTGTGTCTTGCAGTGAGGACGGTCTTTGCATGAACGATGCAGTTATCTGCGGTATTGAGGCCGCGGCAGATAGCGATAGCCATATCCTTGCAGGATCTGTAGCCGCAGGCGTGGCAGTTGAAATTGCGCTCCTCCTCGGTATGCTTGCCCATCATCTCGAATACGGCGTCGAGCTGACGGTCGGTAGGCAGCGGAGTCGGGGTGGTGGGCTTATAGCCTCTCATGAAGTCGCCGATCCTGAGCTCGTCGTCAAACTTCTTGAAGAGCTTATCCTGGCCGCCGCCGAATACGCCGGTCTTACGGCGTTTCTTGGCCTCCTTCTCGATCTCTCTCATGGTAGCCATAACGTCGAACACGGTCTGCTTGGTGCCCGAAGCGGGGCCCACGTTGCAGCCAAACTCGCAGGAGAGAACGTCGAACACCTCGGGGTGCTTGAACTCGGGCATCTGGGCATACATATCCAGCTCGGGATAAACCTTGTGGACGCCCTCGGAGGTGGTGATGTTGATATCGGGGTCATGGAGCCAGATATTGTCTCTGAGTCCGCCCGGACGGGGGTATACCGCGCCGACCTGACCCTGCATTTCCTCGAACTTATACTCGAACTCATTGGGAGCGTTGTTCGGGATCTTGATGCCGTTCTTGTCGAAGTATTCCTCGAGCTTCTTGAAGGTCACGTTGTAGTCAACGAGGCCGGTGTCCATAAACTCGTTCTTCTTTGCGATGCAGGGAGTGAGAACGGCTACGGGGTTATGTCTTCTTAAATACTTCTTGATGTAGGTAACGGTGCAGGAGATCGGGCTGTGTATAGGCGAGAGGTTATCGAGCAGCTTGGGCTGATAGATCTCGATATACTTTACGATCGCAGCGCAGGGCTGGGTGATGACGTTGCCGACCTTCTTGTTCTCGATAGCTCTGAGGTGAGCCCAGGTACAGATATCCGCGCCGAGAGAAACGTCGAAGATTATGCAGCCCTTGCTCTTGAACCAGTCAAGGATGCCCTTCCACTTGGTAGGATAAACGGTCTTGATAGCGGGAGTAGCGAGAACGATGAGCTTCTCTCTCGCCATACGCTGCATACAGGCCTCAACATCGTCGATATAATCTCTTGCGCCGTGAGTGCAGTTTCTTACGCACTCGCCGCAGGATATACACTTGTCGGGATCGACGGTGGTAACGAATCTGCCGTCATCGAGCATCTTGGTGATATTTGCCTCGGGAGCGGGACAGGTGCGGACGCAGGAATTGCATCCTACGCACTTATCGGGCCGGACGATAATGATTTCGGTACTCATGTTAGATTATTCCTCCTGATCTTGTTAGCATTTAAGCCTTGGGGTATTACTTGATCGACTTAGCCTTCTTCAGGATATCGTCGAGCGAGCTGCCGCTCTTGGGGACACTTTCCTCTGCGGGCTTGGGAGCCTCTGCCTTGGGCTTGCCGCCGCCTATGGAAGCAGCCATGGCCTTGAGCTTGTCGAGCTCCTCATTCTTCTTGGCAGCAGCCTCACCGCCGCCGGTAACGTATGTATTGTCTACCTCCTGATACTCGGGAGCATCGGGGAGCTTCGCGGATGTCATGGTGGGCTCCCTGAATACGGGAACTCCGCCGGCGAGCAGCTCGGCCTGAGTATCCTCAAGCAGCTTCTCGCTCTCGTCGAGCATTGTCATGCCGGTCTTCTCGAAGTCGGAAAGCAGCTTTCTGAGCTTTGCCATCTCCACGCCGACCTTGGACATATCGCTGAGCATCGTAGCCTTGAGGTTGCCGGAAGCGACCTCCATACTCGCGGACTTGTTCTCGGCGTCAGCGGTGAGCTCTGCGGCTCTGACCTCGGCGTCGTAGATGATCTTCATGGCCTTGTTGTTGGCGTCGGTAACGGTGTTCTCGGCGAGCTTCTTGGAGTCGTTCTCGAGATCCGATGCCTGCTGCTTGGCGGTGGTGATGATCATTGTCGCGGACTTCTGAGCCTCGGCAAATACCACGCCGAGCATCGAAGCGTCTCCGCCGGAGGTAGCCGTGAGCTTGTTGTTGGCCTCGGTAAGAGCCTCCTCGGCTGCCTGGAGCTTTTCCTTGAGCTCTGCGATCTCTTTTTCCTTGTTCTTGTTGTCATCATCGACGGCCTTGAGCTTCTCGCTCATGGTCTCGTTCTTGACCTGGAACTCGGAGAGCTTTGCTCTTTCGTTTGCGAGCACGGCTTCATAAGCAGAATCCGCATCTGCGCCTTCCTTGTACTTGTTGAGCAGGAGCTTAGCCTCTCTGAGAGAGTTCTTGAGCTCATAATACTGCGAATAAAGGAATTCGAGCTTCTTATCGACGTCGGCCTTGTCATAGCCTCCGAACACGACTGTCTTGATGAATCTGCTTTCCGCCATAAATTTTTCCTCCTGTCACCCGTCGGAAGACGGGCATAGTATCATAATAGACCATACATCAGTATAACATTTATTTTACAATTTGTCAATAGAATTTAATAGTAATGCCTAAATTTTTGCAAAAAACACAATTCGATATATGCAGTTTTGTTGCTTTTTGATAGTCTTGGGAATATGCCCTCCGGCACCTTGTTCATTTTTTCGGCAAAGCAGCGGCCTTTCGGGGCTTATGCCTGCTCCTTCTCCGAGAGCTTGAGGGCGATATGGAGCTCGTCGAGCTGCTTGGGGTCTACTGCGGAGGGGCTCTCGCTCATAAGCTCGGAGGCGTTCTGAACCTTCGGGAACGCAACAACGTCTCTGAGGCTGTCGGCGCCGCAGAGGATCATGGTGATACGGTCGAGGCCGATACCCATGCCTCCGTGAGGCGGTGCGGCGTAGCGGTAGGCGTCAACGAGGAAGCCGAACTTCGCCTGTATCTCCTCATCGGTCATGCCGAGGGCTTCAAACATCTTCTGCTGGAGCTCGAAGTTGGTGATACGCATGGAGCCGCTGGAAAGCTCGGTGCCGTTGAGCACGAGATCCCAGGCCTTTGCTCTGACGTTTGCGGGATCGGTGTCGAGGTACTCGAGGCATTCCTCCATGGGCATGGTGAACGGGTGGTGTGCAGCGACCCACGCGCCGCTCTCCTCGTCATACTCAAAGAAAGGCATCTCGGTGATCCACAGGAGATTGTACTTGTTCTCGTCAACGACTCCGAGGCGCTTGCCGCAGATAAGTCTGATCGCGCCGAGGGTCGGGAGGACTACCTTGTTCTTGTCAGCGCAGATGAGCACGAGGTCGCCCTGTACGGCTCCCACCGCCTCGCAGATGCTCTCGAGCTCGCCGTCCTTGAGGAACTTCTTGAAGGAGCAGTTGGGCTCCTCCGCCCAGCGGATATAGGCAAGGCCCTTTGCGCCGATGCCCTTTGCGTGCTCGATGAGCTTGTCGATCTCCTTGCGGGTGTAGGTCGCGGCGCCGTCCTTGACGCAGATGGCTCTTACCGAGCCGCCCTCTTCGAGCGCAGACTTGAACACGACGAAATCAATATCCTTGACCGTCTCTGAGATATCCTGTATCTCGAAGCCGAAGCGGGTATCCGGCTTGTCGGAGCCGTAGCGTGCCATGGCGTCGGCGAAGGTCAGGCGGGGCAGGGGGAGAGTGAGCTCGATGCCCATGATCTCCCTGAAGAGCCTTGCCATATAGCCCTCGACGCAGGTCTGGATATCCTCGGCGTCAACGAAGGACATCTCGAAATCCACCTGAGTGAACTCGGGCTGTCTGTCGGCGCGGAGATCCTCGTCGCGGAAGCAGCGTGCGAGCTGGACGTATCTGTCATAGCCGGAGATCATAAGCAGCTGCTTGTAGATCTGCGGCGACTGGGGCAGCGCATAGAACCTGCCCTCATGTATACGCGAGGGAACGAGATAGTCTCTTGCGCCCTCGGGGGTGGACTTTATCATCATCGGGGTCTCGATCTCAAGAAAGCCGTTCTCGTAGAAATACTCTCTTGTCACCCGCGCGATCTTATGGCGGGTGATAAGGTTTTTTTGGAGTCTGGGATTTCTCAGGTCAAGGTATCTGTACTTGAGCTTGAGCTCCTCGCGGACGTTGTCCGAGTTGGTGACCTCAAAGGGGGTGGTCTCCGCCTGCGAGAGGACTCTCAGGTCGTCAACGAAGATCTCGAGGTGGCCGGTGGGGAGCTTGTCGTTCTTGCTCTCGCGCTCGACTACCTTACCCTTAGCCATGAGGACATACTCGCCTCTTACCTGCTCGGCCTTCTCGAATACGGCCGGGTCGGACTTATCGTTGAACAGCAGCTGAACGACTCCCGTTCTGTCGCGCAGAACGATGAAGATAACGCCGCCCTTGTTCCTTACTCTCTCAACAAATCCGCAGACCACAGCCTCGCTGCCGATCTCCGATACCTCGCCGCAGTAAACTGTACGGCGAAGATTTCCCATAGTGTCCAGTTTCATTTGATTTTCCTCTTTCCTGTATGTATTAGATGTTGTTTGTTTTATTTCTTCTCTATGTCGAAGCGCTTGCCCTTATCGTTCTGCGAATAGAGGTCGCTGACATAGAGGTGGTCGATGCCCTCGAGCTTGTAGTCGTCAATGCGGACAGTCACCACGCACTCGCTTCCCGGCGGGATGTAGCTCGTTACCGCTCTCCTGCCGGCGACCTGGAAGGTCTCGAACTCGGTCTCGACATAGTTGAAGATGCTCTTGCCGCTCTCATCGGTTATGTAGAGCGAACCGATAACGGTGGCGTCGGAGCCTGTGTTGCGCAGCACCGCCTTGAACACTCTGTCCATGGTCTCCTCGTTATAGCCTGTCTCCTCAAAAGAGACGACCTCGTTGGTCTCGCGGTGCATAGCCTCCGCGGAGGCCTTGCTGTCGGCTATGTTCGGCACGGCTATTATCTCGATGACCAGCACCGCTGCCACGAACACTGCCGGCCCGAAGAAGCGGTAGAGCTTCTTGAGCAGCTCAAAGATTATCTCGAAGAACAGAGTCATTTCAGATCCCCCTCTCCGAGCCTGAGCTCATATTTCACATCGGTGGTCTTGTCCCGGGCGTAGAGGTCGTTGGAGGACAGCACGCAGACGGTGCATTCCTTGTCGTCCTTCGGCAGAGCGAAGAGCACCTTGTGCTTTGCGGGCTGATTTTTTCCCGCAGTAAAGAGGCCGTCCTCATACTCGCCCGACCGAAACTGCTCCTCCGTGAGCCCGACGATATCCATTACCGTATATCTGTTGAGTATCTTGGCTGTGCAGCCCGACGCAGTGGTGATGTAGATATCTGACATTCTCTGGCTGTAAACGCTGCCGCTGTCCTCATACTCCAGCTCGATGAGCTTGAAATCGCCTTCCACAAGGCTCTGATACTCCGAAGCGCAGCGTGAGCTCAGGAACCTGAACTCCGATCTGCCGTCCTCGCCGGCGAGCACGAAGGTCTCTCCCATCCGGATCCCGACCCGGGATATATCGTTGGTAGTCCGCTGGGCGACATAGTAATCCAGCCGCTCCTGATACTTGCGGTAGCCGAGATACCCGACCAGCACCATACACCCCACCAGTGCAAGGCAGATCAGCAGCTGCGTTTTCTTCTGACGCAGCGGCGAGAGCTTCTTTTCCTTGCGGAGTTTCTCGTTCAGGTAGCTTCGCAGCACCTCTGTGACGCTGCCGCCCTTGACGCGGTCGTTGGCCCGCGCCTCCGCTATCTGTGCGTCGGCGGCGTGCATACCGCAGTAGGGGCAGATGCCCTCTGTCTTGAGCGGGTCGTATTTCTTGCTGCAGGCGTTGCAGATTATCTTCAAAAGTTACCCCTCCAAACACCGCCGCATTTTCAGCAGCGGCACCCATTCGTCCTCGATCATCTTCTCTCCCGTCAGCTCAAAGCCGTGGCGGCGGTAGAACTGCCTGCCGCGCTCGTTGTATTCGAGCACCCAGAGCCAGTCGGCGCCGAGGGTACCGTAAGCATAGCGCAGCAGCTCCGAACCTATGCCGCTGCTCTGGAACTGCGGATCGACGAACAGCTTTACTATCTCATCCCCGCTTACGCGGAGCATCCCCTTGACCGCTCCGTCATCGTAGACCCACACCTCGGAGAGCGCCTGCGACCCCTGCGCATACTCTGCGGCGGTGTCGATGACGTTGAGCTCCCCGAAATAGAACTCGTCGTTATGAAAGAAGCGGTAAAAATTCATCCGGTAGTTGAATACTATCAGCTCCGCGATCCTCGAAGCGTCGGAGGCGCGAGCCGGCCTGATGTTCCCGGTCATGCTCCGTCCTCCCCGTCATCCGACTGTTCCGCGGCGGGAAGGTTCTCAAGGAACGCCCGTATTATCGGCTTTTTGTCGTCGTTGAACATAAGCACCGTCCCCACTACCCAGACGCCGAAAAAACAGGCGGACGCAACGAATTCCCGGAGTCCCGCGGCCATGAGCGCGAGCAGGATTATCACCACTGTCCACACCGCCGCGAAGACGTAGGTGTAGACCGGCTTGCGGAAGGAACCTGTTATGCGGGTACCGCTGCCGTCAGCGGTCATCGTACCGAAAAAACCCGTGGAGCCGCCGTCGCGCTTCCTGGCCTGATGATGAAAGACCTGAAACTTCTCCGAAGATGTCCGGCAGCCGTAAAAGCAGCTCTCGAACTTATGAGCCCGCATGAACCGCCCCTGCGACATGATGTTCAGCGTCGGGCGGTGCTCGGTGAGCTCGCGGTCGAGCTTGCGTGCCAGCTTCTTCGGGGAAAGCGACGTTCTGTATTCAAAGCTCACGGGCAATACCGAAAGCATCAGTTCTCCTCTTTCTTCTCGGGAGGATCGGGATAATCGGCGGGGTCAAACACTCTCTCGTCGATCTTGATCTGACCGCCCGCTCTCATATTCACGAACATCCCGTAGATCGTCCCGCACTCGGGGCAGCGGAACTGGTGGAAGAACTTTTCCTTGAGGTTTATCCCTCCCGCCAGCATTATGTCTATCGGCATATTCTGATAAGCGATCTCCATGGTGCCGTGCTTGACCATCTTATCGAACGCCTCCAGCGCCGCAAGGTAGTCCACAGGCGAGTTGAACTCGATTATGGGGATCATATTGCAGTTATCGCATCTCATATCGTTTCCTCCTTACTTGTCGGTATCGCCGCCGCCCGTAAGCGTTTCCACAAAGCCGCGGAGCTCATCGTCGGCAGCAAGCAGCGTCTCATAGTAGCTTGCCGAGAACCTGTCGCAGAGCGTAGAGTCGAGGGCTATGTCGATCTGCTCGCCGGTAGCCATGTTCTTGAGTCTTGCATTGCCGGTCTCAAGCTCGCTGTCTCCGATAACTATAACGTATTTCGCGCCGATCTTGTCGGCATACTTCATCTGTGCTTTGAGCCCGCGCCCGACGAGGTCATACTCCACGAAGAAGCCCTCGCTGCGCATCACAGCGGCAAGCTCTATCGCCTTGTCGAGAGCCGCAGGCCCCATGGGTGCAAGGTAGAGGTCGCAGGTCTTCTCCTCCATGAAATCGAGCCCCTGGCTCTCCATAGTGAGGATTATGCGCTCGAGACCCATTCCGAAGCCGAGAGCCGGAGTAGGCTTGCCGCCCAGCGATTCCACGAGGTTATCGTAGCGTCCGCCGGCGCAGACCGCTGCCTGCGAGCCGATATCCGAGGTGATGAACTCGAACACGGTGCGGGTATAGTAATCGAGGCCTCTTACGATCCTCGGATTTACGACGTAATCAATGCCCATAAGCCCGAGATACTTCTTGACGCCCTCAAAGTGTACCGAGCAGTCCTCGCAGAGGAACTCGGTGATGAGCGGAGCGTCCTTGGCGATAGCCTGATCCTCCGCCGACTTGCAGTCGAGCAGACGCAGGGGGTTCTTCTCGAGCCTCTCGCGGCAGGTCTCGCAGAGCTCGTCCCTATGGGGCTCAAAGAAGGCTCTGAGCGCCGATCTGTACTTTGCGCGGCACTCGGGGCAGCCTATCGAATTGATATTGAGCACTATGTTCTTCAGCCCCAGCCTGTCTATGACGCTGTGCGCCAGCGAGATGACATCCGCGTCGGCGACGGGGTCGGGGGAGCCGAACATCTCGCAGCCGAACTGGTGGAACTCTCTGAGCCTTCCCTTCTGAGCCTTCTCATGGCGGAAGCAGGAGAGCATATAGAACACCTTCTGCGGCAGTCCCTCGTTGAGTATGCCGTTTTCGAGCGTAGCCCTGATGACGCCCGCCGTGCCCTCGGGACGGAGTGTATAAGTCTTGTCTCCGGTGGAGGATACGGTGTACATCTCCTTCTGAACGACGTCGGTGGTATCTCCCACCGAACGCACGAAGAGCCCTGTCTCCTCAAATGTGGGGATCCTGATCTCCCTGAAACCGAACTGCTCGGCGTTCTCCCTGACCACGCTCTCTACGGTATGCCACTTATAAGCCTCGCCCGGGACTACGTCCATGGTTCCGTTCGGTCTTTTGATGTTTACTGCCATTTCATTCTTCCTTTCCTTACTTTCGTTTTGCCCTGACGGGCTTAAAAAAACACAGCCGCCCCCTGAATAGGGACGACTGTGATCGTGATACCACCCTAATTGCGGAGCATTCGATACAGCTCCGCCGCTTATCTTCTCCTTAACGCAGAGGCTACGCACCGCCTTTGTCAGCGGCGTGCTCGGGGGTGTCCTTCGGATGCCTGCCTGCGGACGCTTTCACCGTACCGTCCATCGCTTTACGCAGACCATAGGAGCAGCCTACTCTCCCCGTCACAGCATTTCATATATACCGTCAAGCTTTGACTTATGACGGATTTACTATCTCTCTCCAGTCGAGGTCGCCGCGCTCGAGAGCGTGGATAAGAGCCTCGGCAGTCGCGATATTGGTCGCGATCGGGATATTGTGTACATCACAGAGCCTGAGAAGGTCACTGTCCTTCGGCTCGGTGGGCTTGGCGGATATGGGATCCCTGAAAAACAGGAGAATATCTATCTCGTTGCAGCTGATCCTTGCGGAGATCTGCTCTCCGCCGCCCTGAGACCCGCTCAGATAGCGCTGGATCCTGAGCCCGGTAGCCTCACCTACCATCTTGCCTGTTGTACCTGTTGCGCAAAGGGTGTGTTTACTGAGTATTCCGCAATATGCTATGCAGAACTGCACCATAAGCTCCTTCTTGGAGTCATGTGCGATCAATGCGATATTCAAGCAGCTGCGCCCCCTTTTAAAATTTTTACGGTCTGCCCTCTTACATCTTCAGCGAGAGCGGGATGTGTTCGCCCTTGATCCTTCTCGAGATAGCCGAGAAAGCAAGGAAGCCCATTGAGCTCGAGGAAAGAGGAGCGCCCTTGCCGGTAGCGAGGGGTATCGCACTGTCCTCGGGGATAACGCCGAGCAGCTGAACGCCGACGGTATCTATGATAGCGTCGAGATCGTCCATCTCGTCATACTCGAATATCCTCTTGCTTGCCTTGTTGATGAGCAGGCGCTGCTTCTGGTTGCCGCGCTTGTAGAACTCATCGCTCATCATTCTTGCGTCACGCACGCAGACAGGGTCAGGTGTGGTGACGATCAGGATGAGATCGGAATTTGTGACGATATCAAATACGCTGTTGTTGATGCCGGCCGAGGTGTCGATGATGATGTACTCGAAGTATTTCTTCATCTCCGAGGTGATCTTCTCGATATCTTCGGTCTTGAGCTGAACGAACGGGTCGGAGGGTGCGCACAGAACGCTGAGGTTCGATGCGAGCTTGACCGTGGTCGTAGCCTTATAGACATCGCAGGTACCCTCGATAACATCGCCCAGATCGTAGGTTATATTTCCCTGCATACCGAGCATGATATCCATACATCTCAGGCCGAAGTCGAGCTCGATGATAAGCGTCCTGTTGCCCTGCTTGGCAAGTGCATATCCAAGACAGGCGCTGATGGACGATTTGCCCGTTCCGCCCTTACCTGAGGTTACAGCAATGATCTTTGACATATAAACTATTGCCCCTTTCGTTATATCACGCCGCCGCACGCAGGTGCAACAGGCAGCGATACAGATCTCCAAAGCTTTACGCCCGGGACGCCCGCTCCTTCAAACGGAGACACTCCGCCCATAAGCAAGCGTTACCTGTTTATATTTTACCACAATATTTGTAAATGTCAAAGCATAAATCGCAAAAAAGACTAAAATCGTTAAATCATATCAATTTGCCCTTTGATAATTAGTGATATTGCACAACAGTATGATGTCAAACGAAAACGTTTGAGCGGAAATATTTTCCATTTGGTCTGTGCAGATTGCATAAATTCACATTTTTACTTCACATTTCGTTAATAGTTGTGCATAAACCCTGCCCCCGCAGGCGGGCTGTATTTCCCGGCGATTTGAGTAATAAACGCCGCCGGAGGCGATAACTTAATTGTAAAAAATTAACTGTCAGCCGGCTTTCGCTTTCCTTGACAAAGGCGCTTTAAAAGTATATAATATAGGAGTGTATTATCGGCTTTATTATAATGGAGGTGTATGCTGTGAAAAGACTTGCTGCGGCGCTGCTTTCGGCAGCTCTTGTGCTGTGCGGCTGCGACAGCATACCCGAGACCGGCAAGCCGACGAATTCCTCCGCCGCCGAGACCTCCGCGACGATACTCGTCAACGGCGAAAATGTGCCGTCCGAGGACGGGAGCGTGCTGTACGACAGCTGCGGCGTAACGCTGAAAGTCACGGGCTTCAGCGAAGACAGGATATTCCTGCGTGCCGAAAACAAGACCGATGTAAAAAAAGCGCTCTGCTCGCTCTATGTCGAGTGCGACGGTGTATGCCACAACCGCGATTCGATCGTGTCCTATCTCGACCCCGGCGGCAGCGACGATCTCGTGTTCGCTCCTTCGATGAACATCAATGTCAGGACTCTCAGGACGCGGTTCATGCTCATCGAAACGGACACCTGGAAATACATAGACGGCAGCCTCAGCGACCCGGTGACGGTAAGGTTCTCGGACAAGAACATCATGAACCCCGACCCCCTCGGGACGGTGTTCTTCGAAAACGACGATATCAAGCTGAGCCTCGTCAAGACTGCCTACTCCGATGACGGCGAGGACGTAACGCTTACGCTGTTCGCGGTCAACAAGACAGACAGGGACATCTATCTGCGCTCCTCTAACCTCAGATGCGAGCACAGCGATTTCACGGCTACGATAAGCGGCGTGATCCCGGCGGGCGGGCGCGGCTGGCCGGATGTCACCGTGCGCACCTACAACCACACCATTTCCGCGGCTGAGCTCGACCGCATGACCTTTGACCTTATCGCCTACGAAGCCGGCGGCTATATGACCGGCACCTCCTACGAAAACGAAGTGACTTACAGCGGCATAACTCTGGAGCTTCCGCGCTCCGGCAGACCGGAAGTCACGGTACCCGACAGGATCACGGAGGCAGTACCCCTCGAGGAATTCAAGCAGGAGTTTCTTGATGAGTATTCCTCCGAGCTCCCGATGACGTCAGCGGCAAAGTTCTCGCATGACGGCGGCAGCGTAAAGCTCGATTATGTGTTCGGCGTCCGCGAGACCACCTCATCCGCCGACAGGTACAGGCTCTTCTTCAAAGCCCGCAACGAGCTCGACAAGCAGATAACATTTGACTGCCTCGGCTATGTCAACGGCATATTCCTCGAGCTGACCTGCTCGGGCAGCATACCCGCCATGACCGAGGACTATATAGAAGTGCGCTTCAAGGCGCCGGATTCCGGCTTCCTGGGCGACCTCACCGACGCCGATCTCAGCTTTGAATACTCCTATGACGACGGCCGCACCGACGGCTCCTCGCTGATCGGGCGGACGCCTCTGACCCGCATCGCCTTCTCGGATGAGCTGAACAGGCCGAAGGCTCCCGGCGAGTCCAAGCTCGTCTGGTCGGACGGCACAACAGACCTCTATCTGCTGGGCTTTACCGACAAAAACGGCTATCTCCGCGGAGAGTTCCTTGCGGTGAACTCTTCGGAGGAATACTATTCGATATACCTCTCCTCGCCGGAGGGCACCGGGCTCTCCTTCTACGGAAAGATCCCCGCGCCCGGGAAAAGCGCTTCCCTTGCCACGGTAACGGTACATTCCGTTGACTCCGACGAGGACCTGACACCGGATATGGTCTCGGGCAAGAAGATAACCGTCACCGTGTACGATACCGAGTACAACACCGCAGCGGAAGGTGATGGTCAGCTATGGTAAGAAAGAAGCTCGGCAAGCAGCTGACCGTAATACTGATAATATACGCTGCCTGCATTTTTCTGAATATCCTCGCAAGGGTCTCGACCTCCTTCGCCGACTGGTACGGAGAGCATATCTTCCCGTTCTGGGTCAACGCCATCGGCAGACCGATAGCGCTGCTCCCCTTCTCGCTGGGCGAGATAATGATAATCGCGGCGATAGTGATAATTCTGCTCACGGTACCGGCGCTGACCGTGCTGCTTATAGTGCTCAAGGGGCGCAGAAAGCTGGTGCTCAAGGTCTGCGGGTTCATTTATGCCTGGATCATAGCCTTTATACTCGTCACCGAGACGCTCAACTGCTTCATACTCTATCAGCGCTCGACCTTCGGCGAGATCTATAACATCCCCACCACGGAGCACACCAACGCCGAGCTGCTCGACCTCTGCAGCTACCTGACCGTCAACACCAACGAGCTCTCGAAGCAGGTCAAGCGCGACGAGAAAGGAAAATTCATCCTCACCGCCGACCTCGACGAGACCGCCCGCTATGCGATGGCAGCCCTCGGAGATGAATTCCCGCAGCTTGCGGGCTACTATGTGACCCCCAAGCCGATAATCAATTCCTACTTCATGAGCCAGCAGTATATGATGGGGATATATTTCCCGTTCTCCCTTGAGGCAAACTACAACAGCCAGATGTACCCCTCGAACCTGCCGGAGACGGTCTGCCACGAGCTTGCCCACACCAAGGGCTTCATGCTCGAGGACGAGGCGAATTTCATAGCCTTCCTCGCCTGCGCACGGTGCAGCCACCCGGATTATCAGTACAGCGGCTATCTGCGGGCGCTGAAATATGTGCTCTCGCAGGTAAAGGACAACTGCACCGACGAGGAGATCTCCGAAGTTTACGGCGCTCTCGCCTACGAGGTAGCCGTGGACATCAACGGGAATTCAAGCTATTGGCGGAGCGTTCAGGAGAGCGATGAGGGTCTGCTGCCGTCGAAGACGGTGGCCAAGATCTCCGACTCGGCTATGGAGGCCTCGCTGAAATTCAACGGCGTCAAGGACGGCAAGAAAAGCTACGGCAGAATGGTTGACCTTCTGCTCGATTACGGCATAGGAAAGCAGGATAAGTGACAAACTATGACTTACACCTTTTATACAGGCTCCCCCGCCGAGACGATAGCCCTCGGCAGAGCCGTCGGCAGGAGGCTGCACGGCGGCGACTGCATAGCCTATCTCGGCGACCTCGGAGCGGGGAAAACCACGATGACCCGCGGCATAGCCGTCGGCATGGGGCTCGATGACGATGTCACCTCACCGACCTTTGCCCTCGTCAACGAGTACAGAGGCAGGGGGCTGAGCCTCTGCCACTTCGATATGTACCGCATAACCTCGGACGCCGACCTCGAGACCACCGGCTTCTTCGACTACATGGACGAGGACACGGTGCTCGCCGTGGAGTGGAGCGAGAACATAAGCGGTTCTCTGCCGGATACGGCTGTATATATCCGCCTCGAACGCACCGGCGACGAGACGCGGAAGATCACGATAGACGGAGATGATAGATTTGCTGATATTGGGGATAGAGACCTCGGGTAAGGTGGCGTCCTGCGCCGTTATGAGCGAGGAGCGTCTGCTTGCCGAAAATCTCGTTTACACCAAGCTTACCCATTCACAGATAATACTTCCCATGGCCGAGGAGCTGCTTGCAGACTGCTCGCTGACCTTCAAGGACCTCGACGGCATAGTCTGCGCGGCGGGGCCCGGCTCCTATACCGGGCTGCGCATAGGCATAGCCGCGGTCAAGGGGATAGTCCTCGGAGCGCCGCACCTGAAATGCGCGGCGGTGTCCACCCTCGAAGCGCTCTGCCGCGAGCTTGCGGGCTTCACGGGCAGGATAGTCCCTGTGCTGTATGCACGGCCGGGGAAGATCTATGTCGGGGAGTATGAGAGCTCTGCTGCGGGTATCCGCGCTCTGAGCGAGGACAGGATCACCGACGAAGCGGAGTTCTTCGCCTCGCTTGAAAGATCTGTGCCCGTGATGCTGACCGGCGACCGCGCCGCCGAGATAAAGTCGCTGTACTTCGCAAACGATGCGGACGTGCTCCTTGCGCCTACCGCAAACCGCCTCCAGCGAGCCTCCGCCCTCTGCGCCGCCTTCCTCGCTGACCCCTCCCGCGCCGTCGATCCGGAAGACCTCGCCGCAAGCTATCTGCAAGCAACAAAAGCCGAAAAAGACAAAGCCCACAGCGAAATGTAATGAATGATCAAAATAATCCGTCGCCGCAGGCGACACCTTAATTATTCATTATTCATTATTATTTATTCATTAAAAAAACGCGCTCCCTGCCGGAAGATACCGGCAGGGAGCCTTTTGATCATCTCTAATTTCCGAAAGAGAAGTTATCTGCACATCCGGCCGTCAGGTGCCATCAGACGGACGAATGAGACTTAACGTATTCAACGACGGAATCAACGGTGGTGAACGCCATGGAAACGCAGGTGTCGGCGCAGCCGTAGTAGATAGCTATGCGGCCGGTGTCGGCGTCAACAAGGGTAGCGCAGGGGAAGGTAACGTTCTGAACGTCGCCCACGCACTCGTAAAGCTCCTGCGGGCTGAGCAGATACTCGGCGCAGCGGTACTTGACCTTCCAGGGCTCGTCCTTGTCAAGGATGCAGGCGGAGAAGCTGTATACGAAGCCGTTGCAGCTCTCAAGAACGCCGTGATAGAAGCAGAGCCAGCCCTCGGAGGTCTCTATCGGGATCGGACCTGCGCCTATCTTCTTGGACTCCCAGGCCTTGAGGGGCCCCATAACGTGTCTGTGCTCGCCCCAGTATTTCATATCGGGGGACTGGGACAGATACATATCACCGAAGGGAGTGTGTCCGCTGTCGGAGGGACGGGAGAACATAACGAACTTATCGTTTATCTTTCTCGGGAAGAGTACGCCGTTCCTGTTGAAGGGCAGGAATGCGTTCTCGCACTGATAGAAGGTCTTGAAATCGAAGGTGTAGCCGACGCCGATAGTCGGCTTCCAGCCGTAGGCGTTGCACCAGGTCACCCAGTATCTGTCCTCGATCCAGCAAACGCGGGGATCGTAGCCGTAGCCCCACTGATTAACTTCCTCGGTGGACTTTTCAGCCTGAACGAATACGATCCTGTCAGGGTCGATGTTCCAGTGGATGCCGTCATCTGAGAAGCCGGCATGGAGCTCCATGTTGCGGACCTTGTCGTCCACACGGAAAACGCCTGCGAATTTGCCGTTAAAGGTAACTACTGCGCTGTTGAATATGGAATTGGAGGTGGGCAGCAGGTTTCTGGGGATGATGGGGTTGGCATTGTATCTCCAGATAACGTCATTGCAGCCCTCGGACTTATCCTGCCAGGGGATATTGGGGATCGACTGTCCGTTGATGATCTTCACGTTCATATTGATTCCGCCTTTCATTCTTGTTTCGTATTTTCGGAGCTTTGGCTCTGATATAGTAATAACACATTTTTTTGGATTTTGCAATACCCCGAAAACACTTGAAAACGATTAAGTTTTTGATGTAATCGTATTCTTTCAAAATTTTATATTTTATTCACAACTCCCCTCTCCGCAGACGCTATAATATATAATAGTACACCCCCGGTGCCTCCGGCAGCGGATGAACGCCCGGGTATCCCGACCGTCAGGCGGGCGGACATAAAAGTCTTGGCACATTCAGGAAATCGCACTGACCATATTTGTTAAAAGACTTTTCATATTTTGTGATTTATATATTTTATTACAAATTGTGAACAATGTAATTGTTTAATGTGCTGAAATTTTGAAAAAGCCCCAAAAAAACGTTGCAATCTGATTTCCCTTGTGATATACTAATCGTGTAAGATTTTATATCTGTATGATTATGCAATACATTTTAGGAGGAATATAAAAATGAAACTTGCTAAGAAAATCACCACAGCCGTTGCTTCTCTTGCTATTGCAGCTTCCATGAGCGTTTCTGCTTTTGCTGCTGCCGCTACATGGGAGAGCGTTGTTCAGTGCGCTAAGGATTGCGGCGTTCAGGATCATAACGTTCAGCAGCTTTCCAACTTCCTCGAGAAGAACTCCGACAAGTTCACTACCGAGCAGTATGTTGGTATGTGCAAGGCTATCGAGAAGACCTTTAACGATGTTGTTTTCAAGTATCTTGACGCTGATACAGCAGCCAGCAGCTTAGACAACGATGCCAGAACTGCTCTTTTCAAGAATATGACCGAGGAAGACAGACAGGCTATCCTCAAGGCTCTCGTTGATACCGGCGCAGAGTACGGCGTAAAGATCACCACCGAGAAGAGAGCTACCAACGACGGCTACGATGTAATCGTTGAGTTCGACGGTGAGAAGACTCCTATCGACGACAACAAGCCTTCTCCTACCGGTGAGACTGCAAACAGTGCTGCTGCATTCGTTGCTGCCTGCGCTATCATGCTTGCCGGCACCGGCATCGTTGTAGTTGCCAAGAAGAACAAGGAGAACTAATCCCTGCCAAAACTACGGAGTGAATGAAATAATGAGTGACAGTAAATCTGTTAAACACAGCAGATCTCGTCACCGCAAACATTCTGAGTCGAATAAGGTGTTGAGAACAGTTACATTTGTTCTCACACCTTTTTTGGTTCTTACAGTTGTCTGCGGTGTATTCGTGCTCGGGCTGCTGAAGCCGTATAATGACTTCAAGCCCTACCTCAACCTCGTCTTCAATGAGGAGAACAAGCAGACCCAGGGCGATAAGCAGGTAAGCATCTACCATCCCGACGATGCTCCGCTGAGGATCCGCGAGGTCACAAATGAAGAGACCGAGGAAACTCATACTATGATCTACCCCTACTACGGGGACTTCTACGGCACCTTCACCTGCGAGAACGCAGGCATGATCGATCTGCCGATCTATGCGGGCACCAGGCTCGATGTCCTCGAAAAGGGAATAGGCTGGTATAACGGCTCTGTTTATATCGGAAATGTCGGCAACCTTGTGCTCGCGGCGCATAACCATACGTATTTCTATAACCTTCCCTGGTGCAAGGTGGGCGATATCGTTGTTATCGAGACCGATTATGTCAAGATGACCTATATCATCGGCGAGATCGTGACCTTTGATGAGAACGACTCGACCTACATTAACCCGACCTTCGGCCACGACAGGCTCACCGCCTACACCTGCTGGAACAACGGCAGGCTCGGAATGAGCAAGACCCGTATCGCCATACTCGGCGACCTCGTTTCACGCGAGTGGAAAAAGGTGGAGGTGGCGAATTGAAAAAGCTTTACCACTATCTCCCGCTTGTGATACTTTCGGTGTTCGTGTCGCTGTTCATCATGCTTGCCGAGGCTTCGGCATTTACAAAGAACGTGCTGCTCGACCCTGATGTCTACAAGGACGCCATGGATCAGAAATCCGTATCCACTGCGATCTATGACGAGCTGACCGAGTATTTCAAATCGCTGTCCTCCGCTACGGGCATCCCCCCCGAGGTGTTTACCGATCCCCTCTCCGAGGAGGAGCTGTATTCGGCATCCTACCGTCTGCTGAAGGATTCGCTCGACTATCTCAACAACGATTCGGCTCCCAAGCCCAAGAGCACGCTTGACCTCTCCGGGCTCGAAAAGAGCATTGTTGACTATATCGAGAACGATGCTGCCGAACGACAGATCAAGATGGACAAGGAATACAAAGAACTGCGTGACAACACGGTCAAGATCGCAAAGGAACAGGTCGAGAGCCGTCTTGACACGATGATGCTCTACACCCTCTCCAAGACGGATATCGGTACAACGATACACAAGCACTCGGGTATGTTGACCGTCGCCTTCTGGGTACTTATCGGGCTGGCGATCGCGCTTATGGCCGTAATGGTCATCATCGACAGGCACCATCCCCGGGATTTCCCCTACTGGCTGGGACTTATAATGGTCGTGACCTCTGCGGGCTTCTTTGTACCGGCGCTGATACTTCAGAAGACGAATTATTTCAGCTCCTTCTTCATCATGAACGAATACATCCACCGTTCGGTGACGGGACTGTTCGAGGTCGCGCTTGACAACATCATCACAGTGCAGCTTATAATCCTTATTGCCGGCGCGGTACTCATCATATCGGCGCAGGTCATCCACACTTTATACATCCGGCACTTAAAGAAGCAGTGGAAGAAGACCCACTGGCACGAAGACAAGGAACAGGATGAAGAGACCGATACGACCGAGGCATCGGAGGCTCCGGAGGCAGTGATCTCCGGCGAAGCCGAAGCCGATCCGGCGGAGTGAATGTAACGGTTTTGTAGTAAAATGTAACTTTGTTGTTCTTGATTTTCCCATATCGGGGAGTATAATTAAAGATGTAGAACAAACAGAAAGAGCAGAAAATGCATTTGCTAAGAAAACTTAGCTCGTTTCATCCTCTCCAAAATTTTTACACAAGCAAGAAGGCAGCCAATAGGCTGTCTTTTTCGCTTATATGGGGCTTTTTCATCCTGAGTGGGGGCACCCGAAGGGCTTCGGGGGCGGTCCTGACGCGGTCGGCGTATTTCCGCCTTTGGTTTATGGGGTGCAGGAAAGCACCGTAGTTTGACGGCGGACTGAACAAATGTTGAAACTTGCGGCTCCTACAAAGTAAAGAATAACGCTGCACCCCGTTTCATAGGGATGCAGCGTTTTAGTTTCTCTGAATAATAGGAATTTGGTGCCGCGTTTGGATCTTACAGCTTTTCTCAGTACTCCACTCCGTAATCTGCCCTGTACTGCTTCATCGCTCCAAGATATTCCTTGCCCTCAACAATACCATCCTCTATCGCCTTGATAATGTCGTTGATCGTAACGATCGAGTATACCTTGATGCCGAATTCCGTGAACGCATCCTGTACCGCAGAATTGTCAGAGGTCAGCGACTTCTCCATCCTGTCAACTGTGATGACCATAGCCGTAACGTCAACATCCGCCGCACTCTTTAGCTTCGGAAGCGACTCCCTCAGCGCCTTGCCGGAGGTCATGACGTCATCTATGATGATGACCTTCTCATTGTCAGTAAGCGTCTTGCCGACAAACATTCCGCCCTCGCCGTGATCCTTGGCCTCCTTGCGGTCAAAGCAGTAGGAGCAGTCAACGCCGTACTTGTTCGCCAGCGCCACAACAGCCGATACCGCCAGCGGGATGCCCTTGTAGGCAGGGCCGAACAGCGTCTCGACAGGTATCTTGTTGTCAACGATGCAGTCGGCATAGAACCCGCCGAGGCGGGCAAGCTGTGCGCCGGTCTTATAGTTGCCGCAGTTGATGAAATAGGGCGCCTTTCTGCCGCTCTTGAGCGTGAACTCCCCGAAGGTCAGCACGCCGCTGTCTACCATGAACTTGATGAATTCTTCCTTGTAGGTCATATTTATCCGTCCTTTCGATTTGATATACGGTTATCTCTTGCCTTTCCTTATGAAGTCTATCAGCGCCTCGATATCGTCAAAATCGTCGTAGTCGCCGATTATGCCCTCTCTGTGGTACACAATACCTGCCTGCTCGTTGCGCTCGAGGCAGTCGAGCAGCTCGTCGAGGCCGTATCTTCCTGCGAATTCGGAAAATGCCCGGGGCTTGATCTTATCGGCAAGCAGACCCTTGCAGCAGCCCTTCGGCTCACACTCATAACAGCCTCTCAGACCCTTTGAGATCACGCATTTCCTGACCTCGCACCACTCAGCATCCTTGCACCAGGAAAGCTCCTTGAAGCCGTCCCGCTTGCAGCCCTTGCACTGTGTATTCTCCGAGCAGAGGCAGCAGGCGAGCCCGCACCTTGCTATACCCAATTCACGTTTCATGCTGTACCTCCCGGATCAGAGGGTATCGAGCCTGAGCTCACCGTTTTCTTCTGTGAGACCCAGCGCCGAGATGCTTCCCTCGGGGCTGTCAAGGAGCTTTTCGGCTACCTTGTCCTCGACCTCCTCACGTATCAGATGCCTGATATCGCGGGCTCCGAGCTTGCCGCCGAAGGTCTTGTGAGCTATCAGGGCGGTGGCCTTATCGTCGTAAGCGAAGGTAATGCCGTTTTCGGCGAGAGGTTCTTTCATTTCGTCGAGCATGAGACCCGCGATCCTTGCATAGTCGGACTCGGTGAGCGGGTCGAAGACGACGATCTCGTCCACGCGGCCGAGGAATTCGGGTCTGAGGAACTCACGCAGAGCCTTCATGGCCTTCTCCTGCGAGATCTCGCTCTCTGTCTTATTGAAGCCTACGCCCGAATCCTTAGAAGTCGAGCCGGCATTGGAAGTCATGACGATGACGGTGTTCTCGAAGTTGACGTCCCTGCCCTGCGCGTCACGCAGGCGGCCTTCGTCGAGGATCTGGAGCATTATATTCATAACGTCCGGATGCGCCTTTTCGATCTCGTCAAAGAGGACTACCGAATAGGGTCTGCGGCGGATCTTCTCGGTGAGCTGACCTGCCTCGTCGAAGCCGACATATCCCGGAGGCGAACCTATCAGCTTGGATACCGAATGCTTCTCCATATACTCCGACATATCCACGCGGATTATCGGCTCGGTGGCATCGAACAGCTCCTCGCCGAGCACCTTTACGAGCTCGGTCTTGACGACGCCGGTGGGGCCGACGAAGATGAACGAAGCGGGGCGCCTGCGCTTGGAGAGCTGGACTCTTGTGCGCTTTATCGCCTTGGCGACGGCGTCAACGGCCTTATCCTGACCGATGATGCGCTTGAGCAGCGCGTCCTTGAGGCCGCGGATCTTCTCGAATTCGGTCTCGACGATCTTGTTGGCGGGTATGCCCGTCCAGAGCTCGATGACCTTGGAGACATCCTCGTCAGTCACAAAGACCTTTTTGAGCAGCTCCTCCACCTCTCCGAGCCTGTTCTCTATACGCGAGATCTCGGCCTTTTCGGTGGCAAGGATCTCATAGTCGGGGTCAGACTTCTCCTCATACTCGGACACCAGATCCCTGTGCTTTTTGAGCTCGTCGTTGAGCCTGTCGAACTCCGCGAGCTCGGGAGTGGCGATACTGCGGCAGGCGCAGGCCTCGTCGAGCAGATCTATCGCCTTGTCGGGCAGGAAGCGGTCGTTGATATATCTCTCGGAGAGCACGGCGCACTTTCTGACCATCGCGTCGGTAACGTGGACTCTGTGGAACTGCTCATAGTAGTGCTTGATGCCCTTGAGCACCTCTACCGTCTCCTCGACGGTGGGCTCGCCGATATTCACCGGCTGGAAGCGGCGCTCGAGTGCGGCGTCCTTTTCGATATGCTTTCTGTACTCCTTGAAGGTAGTCGCGCCGATGACCTGTATCTCGCCTCTCGAAAGGGCGGGCTTTAAGATATTCGCGGCGTTCATCGAGCCTTCGCTGTCTCCCGCGCCGACAAGGGTATGCACCTCGTCGATGAACAGGATGATATTCCCCTCGCGCTTGACCTCCTCAACGAGGCCCTTGCAGCGGCTCTCAAACTGGCCTCTGAACTGTGTCCCCGCGACGAGAGCGGTCAGGTCGAGCAGATAGACCTCCTTGCCCTGAAGGTGGAAGGGCACGTTCCCGGCGACTATCCGCTGGGCTATGCCCTCGGCAACGGCGGTCTTGCCAACGCCGGGCTCACCGATCAGGCAGGGGTTGTTCTTCTGCCTTCTCGACAGGATATGGATGACTCTCGAGATCTCCTTATCCCTGCCGATGATGTTGTCGAGCTCGCCGTTGAGGGCACGCTCGGTAAGGTTGGTGCAGTAGTTGTTGAGGAACTTGAGCTCCTTTTTCTTCTCGCGCTTTTCCTTGCGCCTTGAAGGTGCGGGGCCGCTGCCAGTCTCCGAGGGCATGGGATGCTCTGCGGGGGGCTCTTCGGCGTTATTGCCGCCGTTGAGGCCGCCGAAAAGCTGGCTGAGAAAATTCGGCATGGTGCCGCTGCCGCCCATTTCAAAGTCGCTGCCGTCGTTGATCTCCATGAGCTGATCTGTCATGTTCTTGATATCCTCATCGGAGATGCCGAGCATTTTCTTGAAATCCTCGCTCTGGGATATGCCGAGCTCACAGGCGCACGGCAGACAGAGCGCTTCGTGTTTCTTTTTTGATCTGTCCTGCGGGTCGGGCTGCGAGATGAATACCGCAGCGGGACGCTTTCCGCATCTTGAACACATTACGGGTTCCATACGTTTTGTCTCCTTTCTCTGTACGGGTGTTTGCTGTTATATCGCATTATCGTATATCCTGAAAGCTGCGGTAAAGCGACGCGGGAGCACGCTCCTTATCGTCGTATTCCGCAAGCGAGAGCCCTCCGCCGCTGAGTGCGGCGCGGATGATCTCTTTAGAAAGATAGGGCACGGTCTCGTCCTCGAGAGCCTTTTCGGTCTCGAGCCAGACGACCTCGCTGTTTTCGTTGTGATCGGAAGCCGGGGTACCCGAGACATACTCTGCGCGGAAGACCATATACCAGTCCCGGTTATTGAAGCGGACGGCTATAAGCTCCTTCGGCCTGACCTCTACTCCTGTTTCCTCACGGTATTCGCGGACGACCGCAGCCTCCGGCGACTCGCCGGGTTCTATATATCCTCCGGGGCAGATGAGCTTGCCCGCTCCCCTGCCGTAGGTGTGCCTTGCCAGCAGCACCTTGCCGCCGCGGATCACTACTCCCGCGACGCTCTTTGTATAATCGCTCATATCATTCCTCCGTTCCCGGGCTCAGCCCTTATGGAAAAGGCTGAAGAACATCCCGAAGAAGTGCGAATCCTCGTAGGGAGAGCTGTCGGCTACGGCTCCGCTGTCGCAGAGCGACGAGATTATCGCCGCGGCGAGCACGATATAGAGCACGCCCTTGAGTATACCGAGCAGCAGCCCGAGAAATCTGTTCGTCCCCGAGACGGCGGGCAGATGATCGAGCACTCCCGCGATGGAGAACACCACCGCCAGTATTGCCTCACCTATGATGAACAGCACGATGAACAGTACATATCTTATCAGCGCGGTCATCATCTTATCCAGCACGTTGGTGACGATATAATTGACTCCCTTGGTGAGGCCGTCTCTCGACGCAAAGGCTCTGACGAGGTCAAAGGCCTTGGCTGCGCTGATATCGAGCTTGTCGTTGAGGATCTCGGCGTTGCCGAAGCCGACGCTTTTCAGCATCGAGGTGCCGAAGTCATTCTCAAAGAAGTTCTGGGTCTTATCCCTGAGCTCGGCAGCCTCCTCTTTGGTCTTGCCGGAGCTCAGCGCCTCACGCTCGAAGGCTGCGGATATGCTGCCGTTGTCGCTGAGGATCTTCTTCAGCTCGTCGTCGGTCATATCGAGCTCGACGCCGCTCTCCTCGAGGGACTTCCTGACATCCTGAGTGATATCGAAGCCCCTGAGCTCGTCTCTGATGGAGTTTTCGAGCCGCGGAGCCACGATGTTCCTATATATGGGGCCGCTTATCATATCCGACACTATCAGTGCCGCAACGATACAGGCGGCCGTACCGAGGAGCTTTATCACATATCTGATAAAGCCCCTTTTATAGCCGATGAACGCTGTGAGCGCGATGAGCGCGAGCGCTGCCAAATCAATGATCCAGGGCATATCTCTTTCCTTCCGGTCAGGTCTTGAATACGAGCTTGTTTATCTCTCTGATGCCGAGCAGATATACCGCGTCGCTGCTGTAAACGAAGTCCTTGTAGTCTCCGTCGGGGGCGGCGGTGGATATAAGGCTGCCGTCGGCGGCATAGGCGCAGAGGCTGCGTGTGCCGAGCACGAACGCCATACCGTCAAAGCACCTGATCTTTACGGTATTGCCGATATCTTCGGTGATCCTTTTGGGAGTAAGGGTCAGGTCGGAGGCATCGAAGACCATAAGCTCCTGCGCATCGTGACCTATGCCATCGAGTGCAAGGCAGGCGCTCTCGCCGCAGATATCAAACGCCGCGAGCGAAGTGGAGAAGTCATAGGTGCCGATGATCTGCCCCGCCTCGGAAAGCAGGGAGAGCCTATCCTTTGTGACTGCCCAGATGCAGCCCTCCTTGTTCTTGCAGGCGCGCAGCACGAGCCCTTCGATCTCGTCGCCTGTGATGACCGAGTTGCTCTTGGTTATGTCGATATAGTGGACGGAGGAGATCATCCTGCCGTTAGCCACGGTAAAGGTCGTGATGACACAGCCGTCACCGCCGTCGCAGAATTCGGCATCGACGATCTTGTCGCCGTTCTGCCAGGTATAGATAACGGTGCCGTTCTTATCGAAAATGGTAGCCTTGGTGCGGTACTTGTCGTCCTCGGTGACGATAAGGCAGCTGCCGGTCTCCGAGAGGGCGCCGAGCATCACGGAGGACTCCATGCGCTTGTCGAACATCTCGCCGGTCTTGTTGTAGAGCTTGAAGCTGGTGCCGCCGAAATCGTAGAGCAGCAGGCGCTTGCCTTCCGAGCGGATGACGGGGTTGCCGTAGCTGTGGTAGGCGGTATCGCGGAGCTTTCCGTTGGTGTCGTAGGTGAAGATATGCCCGCCGTCAACGGAGATCAGGCTGCCGTCGAGCAGCGAGAGCTGAACGGTATTGTTGTTGCCGATATCGAGAGGGAAATTCCCCGACTGCACCACGCCGTCCTCATTGACGATGGTATCGTGCTTCTTGTCGAGTATGCCCTCGAGCTTGGGCACCCAGAGGCTTCTCGTATAATAGACCGCTGCAGCTATGATCGCAAGTATCAGGACTATTATCAGCCTTTTCAGACGCTTCCTTGATTTGAGGCGGCTGCGCTCGCGGCGGAAGTCGTCCATATCGAGGGGCTCCTTCTCATGGGGGAGGAGCTTCTTTTCCTTCTCTTTTTCTTTTTCCTTTTCCTTATGCTTCTCTTTTTCCTTATCCTTGGGGCGGCCGTGCTTCTCCGCCGGCTTGGTGCGCCTTCTGCCTATCCTGTCGGAGTGCTCATCGTCGAAGCTCTGCGAGCGGCGGTCGGGAGAGGGCGCGGCGGCCTTCTTATCCTTCTTGTCTGCCCTGTCGGGCTTACCCTGAGAGCTCTTTTTGCCGGAGGCTTTCCTGCGCTCCGCCTTGCGCTCGGCGTGAGCCCGCTTACGCGCCTCGATCTCCTCATCGGTGAGATCCTCTATGCGGGTATGCTCGATAAGGCTCCTGCGGTCGGGGCCGGCCTCGGCGGCGAGCCGCATCGCCTCCCGCTCCTCGGGAGAGAGCTTGTTGTCGTTATCCTTACTCATCTGAATATCTTTCCTTTGTCATAAAAAACTCGGTTGAGGTACAGTCCCTGCGGCTCGGCGGTTATGCCTGCCCGGGTGCGGTCGCGGGACGCTATCAGCTCGGGTATGCAGCCCTGAGGCAGCTTCCCCTCGCCGATATACAGCAGCGTTCCGACTGTGATGCGTACCATATTATACAGAAATCCGCTGCCGGAAACGGTGAACCTGACGAGGTCCCCTTCCCGCCTGACATCGTAGGCGAAGATCTCGCGGACGGTGTTTTCCTTATCGCAGGCGGCGCTGCAGAACGCCTTGAAATCGTGGGTGCCTATGAAGTCCTTGGCCTCGCGGTCAAGCAGCCGGGCATCTATCGGGTATTTCCAGCGCATGGCGGTATCCTTGTAAAAGGGATCCTTGATCGCGCTGTTGTGTACGAGAAACTCATACTCCTTGCCGACGCAGCCGAACCTTGCATGGAAGCCCTCGGGCATCTCCCGGCACTCATACACCGCGATATCGTCGGGCAGCTTATCGTTGAGCCCTGCTATGAGCCCCTGCGGGGGTATGGGATTATCGGTCTCAAAGCTGAGGCAGTATTCTCTTGCGTGGACGCCCGCATCGGTGCGCGAGCAGCCGTTGACGGCTATGCTCTGCCCGAGCAGGAGAGAAAGCGCCTCCTCCACCGTCTGCTGGACGGTGACGGCGTTGTTCTGGCGCTGCCAGCCGTGATAGGCGGCTCCGTTATATGCAAGCTTCAACAGCAGAACTCTCATAGCTCCTCCGGTCTCAGAAAAAAATGTTCGTCAGCACTACTCCCGCTATGAACGCAGCCACATAGATGACGGCGCAAAGATCCACAAAATGGAGTCTGAGCTGCTTCATCCTTGTTCTGCCCTCGCCGCCGTGGTAGCAGCGGCACTCCATAGCCAGCGCCAGCTCCTCCGCTCTGCGGAAGGAGGACACGAACAGCGGTATCAGTATCGGCACAAGAGCCCTTGCTCTTGCAATGGGGCCGCCGGTCTCCATATCGGCTCCCCTGGCCTTCTGCGCCGCCATGATCTTATCGGTCTCCTCGATGAGCGTCGGGATAAATCTGAGGGCTATGGTCATCATCATCGCCAGCTCGTGTACGGGCACCTTGATCTTCTTCAGCGGTGAGAGCAGCCTCTCAATACCGTCGGTGAGGTCTATCGGCGAGGTGGTATAGGTCAGCAGCGAGCTGCCGATTATCAGGCAGACGATCCTGACGGTCATGAACACCGCGGTATGTATGCCGTCCTCGGTGAGGGTTATGAACTTCCACTCCCAGACCACCTCTCCCGACCGGATGAACAGCAGGTTTAGGATCGAGGTGAGTATGATTATGGGGAGTATCGGCTTTAAGCTTTTGAGGATCATCTTGAACGGGATCCCCGAAATGAGGTAGGTGACAAGGGTGAATATCACTCCGACAGCAAGCCC
This sequence comes from Ruminococcus sp., assembly GCA_017534595.1. Lineage (GTDB taxonomy): Bacteria > Bacillota > Clostridia > Oscillospirales > Ruminococcaceae > FB2012. Next base: position 17,853 of record JAFXVY010000126.1, on the reverse strand, counting down.
GTACTTATTGCCGGCTATGAACAGCATCACGATGAACGAGATCGTCAGCAGGATCTTTACGCGGCTGTCCATGCGGTGTATCGGCGAGCTGCCGGGGAAATACTGCCCTATGGTAATATCCTTTAACAAGGTCAGGTCTCCTTCTGTAACAGGTGGGTCGTTTACTTACTGTCCTTCTCCTGCTTCTCGACGTCTATGAACATCAGCACGAAGACGGCGATCAGCTGGAAGATCACGAATATGAGCCCTGCGCGGCCGAGCGCCGAACAGATCAGCGTGCCTATGACGACACCGAAGATAAAGAACAGTATTATTCCGTAGAGCTTGAGCGCCGAGGAAAGGTGCTCGGGATCCTTGGTGGTGATATAGAGCGAGATATGCTCGGTGGCGGTGCGTAGATTGCCGGTACACATCGTGGTGGCAAAGCTGATCGAGTGTACCTTCCGGAAGCTCTCGACCTGCAGCGAGCAGACGAACGAGATCAGCGTATTGGCTATGATATCGAACTTTCCGCCCACGGGGATGTAGGTGACGAAGGCGAGGGTTATCGCCTCGATTATGATTATATGCTGCCGCCAGTGCAGCGAGGAATCCTTGAGCTTGAGTCTGAGCCTGTCGGCAAGCAGCACTCCGAACACGAACATGACTATCGGCAGCAGGTACTTGGCGCAGCCGAGCCAGTCGCGCTCAAAGAAGCGCATACCGAGCAGGACTATGTTTCCCGTCTGTGCATTGGCGAAAACGTGCCCGCGGACGAGGTAGCTGTAAGCATCGAGGAAGCCGCCGGCAGATGCGAGTATCGCCGCGACCACATAGGTCTCGGACATCTGACGCTTTGTCGTCATTTCGTCACCTCCGCATTTGCGCGACCCAGCCTGTCAAGGATGAGCTGCCTGCCGTAGCCGACAGTATAGACATCCTCATCGAAGCCGCAGCCCATGGCTCTGAGCCTGTCGAACACCCTTGTCACCTGCGGCACCGAAAGCCCCATAGAGCTGAGCTCCTCGGCGCGGTGGAAGACATTTGCGGGCGTATCGAAGCAGAACACCTTTGCGCTATTTATGACGAGTATCTTCGAGCAATGCTTTGCCACATCCTCCATGGAATGTGAAACGAGCATTACGGTATTTTTCTTTTCCTTGTGGTACTCCCTGATGAGGCCGAGTATCTGCGAGCGTCCCTTGGGGTCGAGGCCGGAGGCCGGCTCGTCGAGGATGAGCACCTTCGGCTCCATAGCCATAACGCCTGCTATCGCAACTCTGCGCTTCTGGCCGCCCGAGAGCTCAAAGGGCGAACGCGAGAGCGTTTCCTCCCGCAGACCCACGAGCCTTGCGGTCTCGCGCACACGCTTGTCGATCTCCTCCTCCGAAAGGCCCATATTCTTGGGGCCGAAGGCGATATCCTTATAGCAGGTCTCCTCAAAGAGCTGGTATTCGGGGTACTGGAAGACGAGCCCGACCTTGAAGCGTATGGGGCGAAGCCTTGCCTTATCGTCCCAGAGGCGTTCGCCGTCGATGTACACGCTGCCGGAGGTGGGCTTGAGCAGGCCGTTGAAATGCTGTATGAGCGTGCTCTTGCCCGAGCCGGTATGCCCGATGACGCCGATGAATTCGCCCTCGTCTATCGAGAGATCCACGTTGTCCACGGCGACCTTGCGGAAGGGCGTACCCTCGCCGTAGACATAAGTCAGATTTTCGGTTCTGATAACTGCCATTTTCTTACTTTCCTTTTAAGGGGCGGTATCTGCGCCCCGAGTCTCGGATACCGGGCGGGTACTCCGCCGAACGGTATCATATCATTATACCACAAATGCGGGAGCTTTTCAAGTCCCGCTGACCAATTCAACGGCTTTGAGGTTCATGGCGTGGAATTTCCCGGGCATGAACCTTACTATCGCGTCTTTGAGCTCATCCACGGTCAGGCCGAGCTCGCCGGTGGCGGCAGCGGAGGCAAGCAGCGCAATATTGAGCACCTTCGGCGAGCCGCACTGCTCACAGATATAGTCGCCGTCAACTATGCTCATACGCCTGCCGGTCTGCTCGAAATATCCGAACGCGGCGGAGCCGTCGTAATCGGAGCCGGTGAGGGATGCCGTAACGGGCTTGACAGCCTTCTTGTTGACTATCACCGTGCCGTCGGGCTTGAGGTAGTCGATATTCCTGACCGCCTCGCCGGGCTCAAAGGCGATGATGATATCCGCCGAGCCCTTGGGGATCATGGGCGAAGCTATGCTCCTGCCGGTTCTGACATGGGAAACCACGCAGCCTCCGCGCTGGCTCATGCCGATGGTTTCGGAGGTGCGCACGCTCTCGCCCTTTTCCATGGCGGCAAAGGCGATGAGTCTCGAGGCGAGGACGGTGCCCTGCCCGCCGACGCCGCATAAAAGAATATTGCTCATATTACTTCGCAGCCTCCTCTCCTGCCGGTCTGTCTATCGCTTTGACCGGGCAGACCTGTGCGCAGATGCCGCAGCCGTAGCAGAGCGAGGGCTCTATCGCCGGCCTGCCGTCCGTGAGGACGATGGCGGGGCAGCCCAGCTCGCGGATGCACTTCTTGCAGTTTATGCACTTTTCGCTGTTTATCTCAAAGAGCCTCTGCGGCTTTGTCACCGCGATGCAGGGCGACTTCATTATGATCGCTCTGACGCCCTTCATATCCGCGGCCTCCCTGACCGCATTCTGTGCGGCGGCGAGGTCGAGGGGATCGACGGTCCTGACATAGCTGCATCCCACGGCCTCGAGGATCCTGGGTATCGAGACCTTCGCGCAGACGTCGCCCATCATGGTGACGCCGGTGCCGGGGTGAGGCTGGTGACCTGTCATGGCGGTGGTGGAGTTGTCAAGGACTATGAGGATTATATCTGTCTGGTTGTAGACGGCATTGACGACGCCGGTCATGCCCGAGGCGAAGAAGGTGGAGTCGCCGATGAAGGAGAAGTTGAGCGTATCCGGCTCGACGCGGTGTATGCCCTGGGCTATGGTCACATCGGCGCCCATGCAGAGGCAGGTATCGACCATATCGAGGGGCATGGCGTTGCCGAGGGTATAGCAGCCGATATCTCCGGCGAAGACGGCCTTTCTTCCCCTGACCGCCTGCTTGACGGCGTAGAAGGAGGCTCTGTGGGGACAGCCCGCACACAGCACCGGGGGCCTTACCGGCAGCTCCGGCAGCGGAGGGAGCTCCTGCCGCTTGTATTTGATGTCCAAGAATTTGGACAGCACATCTCTGACAGACTCGACTGTGTTCTCTCCGGCGGGCTGAACGGTTCCGTCGAGCTTGCCGCGGATCTTGACGCCGAGGTGATGCTTGCCGACGGTATAGGTCAGCGCCCGCTCGATGACCGGATCGAGCTCCTCGATGCAGACGACCTCGTCGAGGCCGTTTAAGAACTCAAGCGCCAGCTTTTCGGGGAAGGGGTTGGGGGTGCCGACCTTGAGCAGCTTATACTCCCCTGCCGCATCCGCGAGGACTTCGGAGGTATAGGCGAAGCTTATGCCGTGAGTGGCGATGCCGAGGCGTCCCGAGCCGGTAAGGAGATTGAATCTGCTTGCCGAGAACTCGTCGCCGAGGACGGGATCGCGCTTTTCGATCCTGACATGGTTCAGATACGACGCCCGCGGGAAGATGACCCAGCGCTTGGTGTCCCGGACGAAGCCCTCGGGCTTGTGAGGGTCGAAGCTGTCGGCGATCTCAACGTCGGCGCAGCCGTGACAGACGCGGGTGGTGGGTCTGAACAGGACGGGTGTATTGTATCTCTCGGAGACCTCAAAGGCCTCCTTTATCATCTCATAGGCTTCCTCGGGGGAGGAGGGGTCGAAGACCGGCAGCTTTGCGAACTGCGCAAAATGGCGGGTATCCTGCTCGGTCTGGGAGGATATGGGGCCGGGGTCGTCCGCCGAGACGACTACCATCCCGCCCTTGACTCCCACATAGGCGAGGCTCATCAGCGGGTCGGAGGCCACATTGAGCCCGACCTGCTTCATTGTAACGAGCGACCTTGCTCCCGAATATGCGGCGCCTGCGGCGACCTCGAGGGCGGCCTTCTCGTTGACCGACCATTCTACGTAAACGCTTTTATCCTTGTTGTTCTTGGCGATCGTCTCGAGTATCTCGGTAGAGGGGGTGCCGGGATAACCCGAGACCACGTTGACTCCGGCGTGCAGAGCGCCGAGAGCTATCGCCTCGTTGCCCATAAGAAAACGCTTAGACATTCCTATCACTCCATATATCAGCTTAGCTTTCGCAAGCGGTATTTCGCAAAATACCAATACATAGTTATTATACCACACAGCGGATAAAATGTAAAGAGCAAAAGCCGAGATTTGCAGCCTCCGGCGTGACATTTTACACAAGCCGGAGCGGATATTTTTGTAGGTTGCGCCGAAAAAGGGCAGTGCTATAGAAATAGCCGGGGACGTGTGATAGAATGATATAGGATATTTGCTTTTTATTAAAGAATACGAAAGGATAGGAAAATATGCGCAAGAAACTGTTAAGCGCGGTATGTGCGGCGGTAATGATGCTCGGAGTGTCGCTGTCTCCTCTCGGGGAGGCTGTCTCGCGGGAGGGCTTTTACATCAGCGCCTCCGCCGAGGGGCTGACCTCCGGAAATTTCACCTATGAGACCTACACGGCCGCGGACGGCTCGACCCTGGCAAGGCATCTTGCCGGCTGGACAGGCTATGACAGAAAGTTCTTCGGACTTGAATAACACAAAAAACAGCCCTGCACATTCCCGTGCAGGGCTGTATGTTTATCGCTATTTGAATGTTATGCCGACGTTGACCTTTCCGTATAGCTTTACGAGCATCTTCTCCTTGGTGGTCTTGAAGATGTACATGGTCCCGAGCACTGCGGCTATCGAAAGCACTACTCCCACAATGACACCGGCTGCACCCTTGATCGCCAGCAGGCAGATCAGCCAGATGACCACGAGGGCAACTGCGATGATCGGCAGGCAGAACGTAGTGAAGGAACGGTCCTTGATCTTGAGATAATTCATGATCTCCTTCTTCGAGAAGGAATCATAATGCCTTGCAAGGAAAGAATCGGGCCTGCACCACTTGCAGAACTCCTTTACGGTCGGGAACCGGATGACAAAGTTCTGACCTGTCTTGGTAACGCGGTAATCGACCGTGATCCCGTCAGAGGTCTCCATGGTATCCATAACATGGATAAGCGAGCCCGCTTTTGCCTGTTTGTTCAGGGTCTTGGTCACGATGTATTTGCAGTCAATAGCATCGTCAATACTGTAAAGCATAAATGCCATAACCTATACTCCTCCTGTATTCTCAGCTGCACTGCCCCCTCCCGGGAGGCAGCAGCGCTGTGATAATCGCTCAATCTATATTATAACACCATCATTCTGTATTGTCAATAACAGCGACCGAGAAAAATAGTATTTTAGTAAAAATTCACAATGTTGAGCCCCCGGTATCGTCACCATTACGACCCGGTCCTTAAAAGCGGGGTCGGATCCTCCCGGGGGTGCACTATTATTATAGCATATTTTTGCGAAAATGTCCAACTTTCGGCGAGGATTTTTTGAAAATTTGTATAAACGCCCAACAAAACCGTGCTTTATTTGTTATATTATCTAAATCGGGGTGACAGCTCCCTGCCGGGGCAGACGGAAGTATGTGCAGAGGCGGGGCGCCGGAGGCCGAAATGCGCTCCCCGTGCCCGAAAACACTTGACAAACCCGCCGAACAGCGGTATAATATATTGTTAGTACCCAATTATTATATTGAAGGAGATAAGAATTATGGCTAACACTATTTCTCAGGCGGGCTTCCAGCGTCTTAAAGAGGAACTTGATTACCTTATGACAGTAAGAAGAGGCGAGGTCGCAGAGAACCTGAAGATCGCACGTTCCTACGGAGACCTTTCCGAAAACGCCGAGTTTGACGAGGCTAAGAACGAGCAGGCCATCCTCGAGGGCAGGATCGCCGAGCTTGAGCAGATCATCGCTACCGCTATCGTCGTTAACGATGACGATATATCCATCGACTCCGTCGGCATCGGCTCCAAGGTCAAGCTGCGCAACATTGAGCTCGACGAGGTAGAGACGCTTTATATCGTAGGCTCCACCGAGAGCGATCCCGACAACGACAAGATCTCCGACGAGTCTCCCATCGGCAAGGCTGCTCTGGGCAAGAAGGTCGGCGAGATCTTTGAGGTCGAGGTGCCCGACGGCATGATCAAGTTCGAGCTGCTCGAGATCAGCAAGTAAGCCTGCGCTGTCCCAAAAAGAATAAATGACGGATAATGAATAATCAGGGAGCCGGATATGCGATCGATGCCTTGATTATTCATTATTAGTATTTTTGACTCAGAATATACGCGAAAAGGAATGAATCGAAAATGAGCGACGAGATCATCACCAACTCCCCCGCCGAGGAAGAGGCAGCAGAGCCCACCGCGGAGGAAATGAACGAATACAGACAGATCAGGATCAACAAGCTCGAGGAAATGAGATCCGAGGGCAAGGATCCCTTTGTCATCACCAAGTACGACGTTACGGCTCATGCCGACGAGGCCAAGGCCAGGTTCGAGGCTGCGGAGGCTGAGTGCAAGGCCGAAGCCGGCGAGGACGAGGAAAAGCTCGCTTCCCTGCTCGAGGAGAAGCGCGTGAGCGTAAGGCTCGCGGGTAGGCTCATGTCCAAGCGAATCATGGGCAAGGCCTCCTTTGCCGATCTGAGAGACAAGAGCGACCGAATCCAGGTCTATGTACGTCTCAACGATGTGGGCAAGGAGGAATTCGACGGCTTCAAGAAGTGGGATATCGGCGATATCTTCGGCGTTGAGGGCTACCTGTTCCGCACAAGGACGGGCGAGATCTCGGTACACGCGCAGAGCATCGTTATGCTCTCGAAGTCGCTGCGTCCGCTGCCCGAGAAGTGGCACGGCCTCAAGGACACCGACACCCGCTACCGTCAGAGGTACACCGACCTTATCTGCAATCCGGAGGTCAAGGAGACCTTTATCAAGCGCTCGAAGATAATCGCAACGATCCGCCGCTTCCTTGACGCTCAGGGCTTCATGGAGGTCGAGACCCCGATGCTCGTATCCAATGCGGGCGGCGCTGCGGCAAGGCCCTTCGAGACCCACTACAACGCCCTTGACGAGGACGTAAAGCTGAGAATAAGCCTGGAGCTCTACCTCAAGAGGCTGATCGTCGGCGGGCTCGAGAGAGTTTACGAGATCGGCAGAGTATTCCGCAACGAGGGCGTAGACGCCAGACACAACCCGGAATTCACGCTCATGGAGCTCTATCAGGCATACACCGATTACCACGGGATGATGGATCTGACCGAGACCATGTTCCGCCACATCGCGCAGGAGGTCTGCGGGACGACCACGATCAAGTACGGCGAGCTGACGATAGACCTCGGCAAGCCTTTTGAGAGAATGACCATGATCGAGGCGGTAAAGAAGTACTCGGGTGTGGACTTCTCACAGGTCAAGACCACCGAGGAGGCCAAGGCGCTCGCCAAGGAGCACCATGTCGAGTTCGAGGAACGTCACAAGCGCGGAGATATCCTCAATCTGTTCTTTGAGGAGTATGTCGAGGAGCATCTGCTGCAGCCGACCTTCATCATGGATCACCCCATTGAGATAAGTCCCCTTACCAAGAAGAAGCCGGAGGACCCGGACTATGTTGAGCGTTTCGAGCTGTTCATCAACGGCTGGGAGATGTGCAACGCCTACTCCGAGCTCAACGACCCTATAGATCAGCGTGAGCGCTTCAAGGCGCAGGAGGAGGCACTCTCCGCCGGCGACGAGGAAGCCAACCACACCGATGAGGACTTCCTGAGAGCCCTTGAGATCGGTATGCCCCCCACGGGCGGCATCGGCTACGGCATCGACCGTCTGGTAATGCTCATGACCGACTCCCCCGCCATCAGGGATGTACTGCTGTTCCCGACGATGAAGTCTTTAGATTAAAAACCACGTAAATACGCGGTTTGCGAGGCTAAAAAGCCTAAGCTGGCCCCAATTTGGCCCCACAAAAACAACAGTCGCAGAAAAGAACCCTATGAAAAACAATCAGACCGATCCGAGCGTATGCCCGGGTCGGTCTTTTTGTGTTGAAGATGATGCAATTCTTCAAGGGCTTTCGTGCAGCTTATCTAACAGATTTCTGTACTCTTTGGTATCACATAGGATCATTGATGCAAACTCATTATGAAGGATATCTACGTGTTGACCTTGAAAAGGCAAATATCATATGGTATAATCGAATAAAGGCTCATTTTGAACGTTTATTATATGAATTGCGGAGATGAAAAAATGAAAGAAGACTTTAAAGAACTCGAAGAACAACTTGAAAAATTAGGACTATCAGTACCGTTCAAGACAAGACCAGAAAAGGAAGAAAAGATCTTTCTTTATGATATAGCGAAAAAAGATCAGACAATAGAACTTGTAAGAAAAGCTATCAAAGAAAACCCATATAACCTAAAAGACGCAGCAAAAAGATTGTTTTCAGAGGACCTCTGTGAAGAAGCAATCGAAATCGACGGGCTTTCTCTTCAATTTATTCCTCAAAAATACCATACTCGGGAATTATATCTTAAAGCAGTTAGTAATAATGGGCTCGCACTTGAATACGTGCCATTTGAAGAACGTGATGTATATATTTCAAGGGCAGCTTTAGAGGCAGAATCTCGGAAGCTTCCTGCTTTAGGGTCTCATAGAGTTTTCCCTATATATAATTATCCGATAAAGTTTATCCCTCAAAATATTTTGGATAAAGAAATGGTATTGATGTCTGTTCAAAAATACCCTCTAAGCTTAAGAAATGTGCCTCTTAAATATGTAACCAAGAGATTATGCAAAATCGCGGTAAACAGCGATGGAATAGCTTTGGAATTTGTTCCCGAACGATATATAGATGACAAAATAATCGACTCCGCTTTGGAAACAACGCCAAGTTCCCTGAAATTCGTACCCGAAGAATTAAAAACAGAGTCTCGCTGTAATGCTTGTTTTAATTCCAATCCATTATCTATACTACATATTCCACAGCAGTTTATAACATTAGCGATGTGCCAAAGAGTAGTTGATATTATATCTAAATGGCCGACCACTGCGAATAATAGGGCATATCTAAAAGATGATCTTCTTAGAATAATTCCCAAAAAGATCCTAACAGATAAAACCTTTCTTGATTATATATCATCTTTATTGCCTCGAAAAGAACTCATGCGCATTCTTTCTCAAAAAGAAGAAGATGCCATTGATGGAGAAAAACCTATTTTTTCTAAAAGTTCTTGTAATTTTATTCTTAAGAAGCTTGGGATACCTGCGGGCAGAGAAAAAACGAAGTTAGATTTGACTGAAGTAGAACTGCCTGCTCTGATAGATAAAACAGAAACGGAGCTAGCTTTAAAAGAAGAACAAACTATACATGATTTTACGTCTGGTTCCCAGTACAACCGAACTCAACTATACTATGTAACAGATATACATATCGAACACCAATTGAAAAACCATGCAGAAGACGGAGATTTGACAGGAGCTAAAATTGACTCTTTTATTTCATATAAGATAACCGAAATGTTAGAGGGAGTGACTGATAAATACAGCACTTTGTTAATTGGTGGAGATGTAGCAGGGAGCATACCAATAACAAATCTATTTTACATGAGACTTTCCGAACAGTGGGAAGGCAGAATAATCGCTGTAATGGGTAATCACGAACTGTGGAACGGACACCCTGATCCAAAGAAAGACAGATATGTTTCACCTCCGATAGATGTTATAGTCAAGAAATATGATCAGGAGGTTTTTGAACCAAACAATATTACGTTGCTGCAAAACTCGTTATATATCAGTTGTAAGGAACTGAATGTAAAGCACCTTTTAAGTGAAGATGAGATACTGTCTTGTCCTGATGATGTATTAGAAGCTATCCTTGCTCATAGTTCCCTTATCATTCTTGGCGGCATTGGTTTTTCGGGATTAAACCCTTTTCGTAATGCTACTATTGGGTTATACCGTGCAGCGATTACGACCCTTGAAGCTGATTTCGCAGAAACCAAGAGGTTTGCAGATGTTTACGATAAGGTCGAGCGCTGTGCAAGGGATCAAAGAGTTATCGTTCTTACTCATACTCAAGTTGAAGATTGGACAAACAAAAGGTGTAATCCAAATTGGATTTATATTAACGGTCATACCCACAGGAACTGTCTTATCCGTGATTCGGATGGAACAACGGTTTTAAGTGACAATCAGATAGGATATGAACCTGTAAAATGGAAACTAAACGCAGTTTTTATTTCCAATGGATTTGAGACATATAAAGATGGCATATACGAAATAACAAAAAAAGAATATAAAGATTTTAACAGTTTGCGCGGTGTACATATTTATGGGCTTAAAACCATTCCGGATACAATAATGATGCTTAAGAAAAACAGTATATATATGTTTCTGATCCATTCTGAAAACGGTGTGTGCTTGCTTTCCGGAGGAAAAGTAATGCACCTAACACATAAGAATATCGAATATTATTATGAGCATATGGAAGAATACCGTAGCAAGATGTTAGAAGCCTTGAAACCTTTACATGACAGATTATACGCCTTATCGAATGAGGTCCGTCTGTTCGGAGGAAGCGGAAAAGTGCACGGCTGTATTGTAGATATAAGTTTTGATACTCATTTGTACCTCAACATCTTAGACGGGAGTGTTACACCGTATTTTGCCATTGATATGGTAAATAAATACACTTATCCCAATATTACTGCACTTCTCAAAAAACGCTGTCCTGAACTCAAAAAATCCTACCTTTCCTCCAAAAGATCAGGTCTGCTGCCTCTTTTAAGTGACATCTCGACAAACAGAGAAACAGAAATCGCAGAAATATCGGAGCAAATTTTTTTTGAAACCGATATATATGAACCGTCAAAAAAACTCCGAGCTATCCAATATATGTTGGAGCAAAATATCATTAGAATTTGGTATGATGATTTACTTGCCCCGAAGACGCTAACAACCGAGAAATCTTACAATATTGAACCGGGACTTCCTCTGCTTTATAACAAGCCCCAAAGCACATATAAAGTCGGTCAAAAAATCAAGATAAAATACCGTGGAGTTGGAGTTATTACTGATATAATTGAATCAGGGAAAAAGCGAACAATCAAATTTGTATTTGAGGACGGAGCTTTAGGTTCGTTTTCTGAGGCCTATGTGGACCAAAATACAGAGGAATAAAAATCGTACTTATTTAATGAAAGAGCGAGATTATTCACGAGTTGAATATATCAAAAAAATTACACAGAAAAGGCACTATTTTTTAAGGGGTGAAAAACATGAAAAGAGGTATCCCTCATGTATGCGATCTACCCAAATTGATGCAAGAGTGGGATTACACAAAGAATGAAAGCTTGGGCTTAGACCCAACAAAATTATCTATGTGGTCACATAAAACGGCTTGGTGGAAATGTGAAAATGGACATGAATGGCCTGCAATCATAAGTCATCGAAGCAGAGGACGGAACTGTCCATATTGCTATGGAAGATATGCTATAGAGGGGAAAGATGACCTTCAGACTGTTAATCCCGAATTGGCAAAGCAATGGAATTATAACAAAAACGGCTCATTATCACCTAAGAATGTTAAAGCTCAATCGAATAAAAGAGTATGGTGGATATGCGAAAATGGACATGAATGGTCAGCGCCTATTAATAGGCGATCAAATGGTAACGGGTGTCCCATTTGTTCGGGAAGGGTAGCACTTGCGGGGTATAATGACCTTGCGACTTTGCGCCCTGACATAGCAAAACAATGGCATAAAACCAAAAACGGAGAATTAAAACCTCAAGACGTAACAATTGCATCACACAAAAAAGTATGGTGGCAATGTGATCAAGGTCATGAATGGATTGTTACTGTTAAAGATAGGAAAAGCGGAAAAGGATGTCCTTTTTGCTCGGGACGATATGCCATTAAAGGAGAAAATGATCTTGCTACTACTGATCCAGAGCTTGCAAAAGAATGGAATTATGACAAAAACGGTGATTTGAAACCTGAGGATGTTAAATCAGGCTCACATAACAAGGTTTGGTGGATTTGCGAAAGAGGCCATGAATGGCCAGCATATATTTCTAGCAGAGCAACAGGAATTGGCTGTCCTATATGTGCGTCAGAAAAACAATCTTCTTTTCCTGAGCAAGCATTATATTTCTATTTAAGTAAGCGCTTTAATGCTGAAAGCCGGATTAAAAAATTCGGATGTGAGATTGACATCTATTTACCATTTTACAAAATAGGAATTGAATATGACGGATTATACTTTCATAATTCGGAACGATCTCAAAAATCAGAAAACAAAAAGGACAAAAAGCTTAAAGATAATGGTATTAGTATTATTAGAATAAAAGAATCTGATACGCAAAACAAAACGATAGACAACATAATATATTACGTTCCGGATTATAACTATTTAAACTTAGCAAAGGTATTAAAGAACCTGTTTTGCTTGATTGACGATATAATAGGTAATAATACCTCAAATAATATTGATACAGATATAGCCAGGGACAGGATTGATATTATTAATTCCTATAAGCAGTTGGAAACGGAGAATAGTTTGGCTGTTCGACATCCTGAAATAGCTGCGGAATGGAATTATGAGAAAAATGGTTCATTGAAACCGACTATGTTTTTTTCAGGCAGCGGACATAGGGTGTGGTGGAAATGCAAAAAAGGGCATGAATGGCAAGCACCCATATTACAAAGAACAGGAGGAAGTGGATGCCCATATTGTTCTGGACGAGTTGCAATAGAGGGTGAAAATGATCTCGTAACTCTCAGGCCAGAATTGGCCAAAGAATGGAATTATGAAAAAAACGGAACACTAACTCCAAATGATGTCAAGGTAAAATCAAATACCAAAGTATGGTGGAGATGCAGAAAGGGACACGAATGGAATGCTGCTATCTCAAACAGAGCAATGGGGCGGGGTTGTCCATTTTGTTCAGGCAATAAAGTATTATCAGGATATAACGATCTTGCAACCAAACGGCCCGATATTGCTAAACAATGGAATTATGATAAGAATGGGGCTTTAAGTCCGAGCGATTTTTTATCAAATTCAAATAAACAGGTTTGGTGGGTATGCGAAAAAGGTCATGAATGGCAAGCGAAAATAAATAATAGAGTTAATGGAACGGGATGCCCCATATGTGCAGGCAAGAAAGTTTTAGCAGGATATAATGATCTTGCAACAAAGCGGCCTGATATTGCTGAGCAATGGCATCCAACCAAAAACGGAGACCGTACTGCCCAAGATTTTACAGCAGGCTCGGAAAAGAAGGTTTGGTGGCTTTGTCCGAGATGCGGATACGAATGGGAAGCACAAATCAATAATCGAACCTCAACAAAGTATGCGTTATGTCCGATGTGCAGAAAAACAAACTTAAGAAATAAGGAAAAGGATTGATACAATAATTACACATAGTTTACCGATTCCTATCTGCCATATATGCGGACTATATGAATTACTGACAGTAGCTATAGTCAAACTAATATCGTAAAACAGTTAAAGCCCAAATGACCACTTGAAAAAGATAAGCAGATATAGTATAATTACGAAAACTACTGCTATTAAGAGGTGAAAGCCATATGGATATCTATACTTTTTTATCTAAAGTTGTCGTTTCGGATAATATATCGGACTATGCATTCTTGGAATTAACAGAAGCAGCCAAAGCGCTTCCAAAAGAAGATTGTCTATCTGACAATGACTATAATAAGGTTCTTATAATTGAAAGAATAGTTTCAATTTCACAATCTTATGTAAAAGGAATTGTCTCCTATAATATCGGCTTAATATCGAATGACAATGATAACATCTCTGATGAAATATGGAATACGATAGATGGTCTTGATATAGAAAAGCTTCCTGTATGTATAAAAGCAAGAATATATGATCTTTTGTGGGAGTATAAAAAAGATGTAACAGCCGTAGTAAAAGCCATTAAACTATATTTGCAAATATTCCAAAGTATATTTGATGAACAAGAATGGTGTGACTGTATATATGTGATTGCCAGAGCTACGAATATTGCTGCAAGATATAATAAAAAAGGTGCTGAATATCAAAAATGCATCTTCGCAATAACAGAAGGAATAATGAAAACAAATGGTAAGGATACTCTTTTTTTGTCTGTAAGGTTATTTCAATTGTTAAAGTATCAAAAGGAAAAGATATCCGATCCAATCTTGATTCAGTATGCTGAAAATATGATAACTACCGCTTTTTCAGATGATAATGTATTAAAACAAGAAGAAGTAGTAGATGTTTTGTGCTGGATTCATAATGGAAATCAGGAAAGAATAACTACCTATAAGGATAAACTGGCAAATCAATATCTCAGCTATTCGCGTAATGCTAACGATGTTTGCATTAGACGAGTTCTTTATCTAAAGAAAGCGATCCATGTCTTCCGAGAAACAAAAAAACAAAACACTGATGCACTATGTATTGAATTAGGAAAGCTTGAAAAAGAGGCATATGGTCAAATGCAGAAATTTACGATTAAAACAGATGTGAGTGATCATCATAAAACCATAATGGATCTAATTGATAAAATAGATAATTTTTCTGACCATCTTGATTTAATCGCAGAATGCACATGCATAATCCCAAAATCTGAGCTTTTTGATGAACTAAAAGAACACAGCTGTTTCGGAGAAACGGTATTTCCACAAGTATCATTAGACAACAAGGGACATTCGATAATAAAGCTTCCGTCAATTGATTTTGAAAAGGCAGATTATAATTCACGTGAAGCTCATCTTCATATGTGGAATAAAGCAAGAGGAGTCCAAACTTTATGTGGGGATACAGTTTTGGCCTGGCTGTTTAACGAACTAAACAAGAAATTCAGTTATGAACTTAAGGATCTAAAATGTCTTACGTTCAATAATCCGATCATTCCGGAAGGGAGAGAGGATGTTATTCTCCAAGGACTCCTCCTTGGACTAAAAGGAAATTATTATGCCGCTATGCATTTGTTAGTACCACAATTTGAAAACATTTTAAGATACATAGCAGAATTATGTGGTGATGTTATTTATACACTTAAAGATGATAACACTTCTGAAGCAAAACTTTTAGCTCCGGTTTTTGAATTGCCGAGTCTTGTTGATTCATTGGATGAAGATTTGTTGTTTTGCCTAAAAGGGCTACTTAATGAAAAGGCAGGTTCAAATCTTCGCAATGAACTTGCTCATGGTATTCTTGAACCGCAAATAGCAAACGGTGGAATTGGTAAGTATTTCCTTGGAATTGTTATAAAAATGCTGAAATGGCATTTTAATATCATTGATGATGACAATTGCAACTGAATAATACTTGCATCATCCTCGCGCTACAAATCATTTGCATAACTATATAAAAGACCAATACGGACCCCACTCCGTATTGGTCTTGTTTTTTGTAAATGAAAATTGATGTGATTGGATACAGCTAAGTGAGTTTTGAAAGTGCAAGTGAAATGGGGTTGAACCCATAGCGTTCACGCCGCCAAATCTAAATATTCTGTAAACGAGGTCGGATCTGCCTTAACTTTTCAGCCAAAATCCTAGGTATATATGAGGGCTGTTGTGATCAGAAGAGGAATATAGATTATCCTACCCCCGAGCGTCACCTCGTTATGCAACAGCACGAACAATTGACTATCCCCCGTACACCTTTTTATTCAACTCAGAGAATTCATTTTCGGGAGCGCTGTTTTTACTTAAAAATCCCCCGATTCTTGTAGTGTCTTATGAAAGAGTAAATAATCGGAACCGTTATCGAGATCATAGACGCACATGTCATACTCAGCAAATCTTATATGCAATATCACCTCAGCCGCACCAATAGTTCTGATGAATCTGTTCAAACATACAAAGTAGCCAAAGAGGTGTACCGAAAAAAGTCTGATTTTGTGCTTACATATGGAGGGATGATCATGATTGAAATGTTCCGATCTTCCTAAAATGTCGAAGTGATGACCGTTGTACATATTTACGGAAAGGTATATATCTGGAATCCCTCAAATGTCAAGGCTCACGATCTTTTGAAAAAATCTTGTACCGAGGTTAACTTTATGGGCTCTAAGTGTGAGGTATTATAGAGGCTGTCATAATAAAAATAATATTTCAGCATCGCAGGAAATCGTCATAGTCCCTGTGATTATGCACATCAACGAAAGAGTCTCTTTAGCGCAGTCATCAAATGTCATAACTCCCAAACTTTTGAAAAATGCAGAAAATCGGTCAGTTGAAACGGCTGAAAATGTGCTAACTTATGGAGGGCAGTGTACGCCTTGCTGTTCTCTGCCCGATTTTTTCCTTTTGCTTATGGAAGGGAGTAACCATATTCCCGATATGCAAACCATACATTTTTCATAAGGCTGATTTGGTAAATACAGAGAGAATTATTACAGCTATCTTGAAACCGCTTATATTTTCGTTCTCAACTGTCGGTACTTATGGAGGGAGGCTTCAGCACTTACGGAAACACAATCGACATAAACCAATACCGCTGCTCGCAGAATAAGCTGTCTCGCCAACAGCAACAAATACTTCCGCAGCCGTATCAACAACCATTAAGACCACACGGAGGTGATCTCGGCGTACATAAAACTAACTGATACAACTATCATATCCGAGGGGCAATATACGGCTATTCGATCATTCAGCGCATACGCGCTGTGTCTGCGCCTTGTGTGTATCGGCGCAATGCAATCGGGTGATCGGATAACCGCCCTATCGGGCAGCGGCAGGAACGGTCTGAATGATCGTCCCTACGGGGAATAATATTTACTCTGTACCAGCAAGTATAGAAAGAGGTGCGCACTCGCACTCTCTTTCCGAACCGTCGGGTCGTACCCCTCCGGTTCGCCTGTTTAGGGGACCCGCCGCCCTAAACATTAGCCCTCATTCGAGGGTGAAACGAAATACAATAGAAACAGAAAGGATGATAATTATAGCGAGAAAGTACAAGATCGTAAAAGAGAAAAAGGTCACGTTTGATATGGAGCAGTGGGCGAAGGTCGAGCGTCGGGCTGATGCCTGTAATATGAAAACTACGGCGTTCATTAGGGACAGCGCCCTCAACTCCGAGCTGTATGTTATGGACTTGAAACAGCTTGCGCCCCTGCTGAACGGTATGAGGATAATATCGAACAATATCAATCAGGTGGCACGAAAAGCAAATGAAACGAACAACATCTATGCCGGGGATGTCGAAAAACTGAGAGGAGAGGTCGCAGAGCTTTGCCATATGTTAAGTCGATTTCTGTCCACGCCACGGTGGACAAGAGTTTGAGGTACATCTTAAATCCCGATAAAACTGAATCTGAGCTTTACACGGTCTCGATAAATTGCACCACCGATGCGCATGACGCCTATTTGCAGATGAAAGCGGTTTACGAGCATTTCGCACGCGATAAATACAACAGCCCTCCGCCTTTGGAGGGTAAGGGGACTGTTAAGGCTATCCACTACATAATAAGTTTTGCGGATTCGGAGAACGTCTCGCCGGAGCTTGCACATAAGCTGGCTATGACATTTGTCCGCAAGAATTTCGGTGACGAGGTGCAAGCGGTCATCGCAACCCACATTGACAAGTCGCACGTTCACGCACACATCATCGTAAATTCTTACTCGCTCTCGGGACGGAAGTTTTATGCGAACCGAGATACTTTGCGCAAGGCGCGTGAAAACATTAACGGTATATGCCGGGCGTTTGGCATTACGCCTGCGCTGAACTTTGAAAACAAGGGCAGATCAGTCGATCATTACGAATGGGAACAGAGGAAGAAAGGTACATCTTGGAAAGAGCAGAT
>JAFXVY010000125.1 GCA_017534595.1 Ruminococcus sp. | reverse complement strand
GGATGAACGTCAGCGATCACTGAGCCTTGACATTTCCCCTCAAAAAAGGTAAAATCAATTTGAACGCTTTTTCAAAGGAGAATGACCTATGAGACCACTTTCAGACAGGGTCGGTACTTTCACGGATTCTGTTATCAGACGGATGACTCGGATCAGCAATAAATACGGTGCTATCAATCTTTCACAGGGGTTTCCCGATTTTGACCCGCCTAAGCCTATGCTCGATGCGCTTGCCAAGGCGGCTTATGAGGGGCCGCATCAGTATTCCATAACCTTCGGGGCGCAGAATCTGCGGGAGGCTCTGGCTGCGAAGTTCAACAAGACCTCGGGGCTTAATGTTGATCCGAATACTCAGGTGATCGTCACCTGCGGCGGGACCGAGGCTATGATGTGCGCCATGATGACGGTATGCAATCCCGGGGACAAGGTCATGGTGTTCTCGCCGTTTTATGAGAACTACGGCGCCGACGCGATCCTCTCGGGAGCCGAGCCGATATATGTTCCTTTGGTCCCGCCGGAGTATGACTTCGATCTCTCCGCCATAGAAAAGGGCTTTTTGGACGGTGCGAAGGCTATCATAATCTGCAATCCCTCCAATCCCTGCGGGAAGGTCTTTACCCGCAGCGAGCTGACTTCGATAGCTGAGCTTGCCGTAAAATACGATGCTTATGTGGTGACTGATGAGGTCTATGAGCACATGGTCTATGCGCCAAATGTCCACACGGTAATGGCAAGCCTCCCCGGAATGTCGGAAAGGACGATCACCTGCAGCAGTCTTTCCAAGACTTTTTCAATTACCGGCTGGAGGCTCGGTTATCTTATCGGCAGCCCCGAGGTCATCGATGCGGCAAAAAAGGTACACGATTTTCTGACGGTGGGAGCGCCTGCACCCTTACAGGAGGCGGCGGTGGCAGGACTGAATTTCGGCGACGATTACTACGCTGATCTCAACAGGCTATACACAGAAAAGCGGGATCATTTCATCGCGGGGCTTGACAGGATAGGCTTAAAACACAATGTCCCGCAAGGAACGTATTTCGTGATGATCGACATTAGTGATTTCCTTGAATTAGATCAGTTCAGAAACTTCACCGATCTTGAATTCTGCGAGTGGATGATAAAAGAGATCGGCGTTGCAGCAGTGCCGGGATCGAGCTTCTTCCGGGAGCCGGTAAACAACCTGATAAGGCTGCACTTTGCCAGGGGCAAGGACGTCCTTGACGAGGCGCTTAACAGGCTGGCTAAGCTGAGGGAGCTGACGGACAGATAAATGCCGGGCTGCTCTATCTAAAAGACGGAAAGTATCGTAACAAATATCCTGCTTCGACTTGCAGAAAGTTTAAGGGGCTTGAGGCTGATGCAGTTATACTGATCGATGAAAAACAAAGTCAGTTGAATAAATTAAGCCGGCGAAGGTCTTTCGCCGGCTTTTTCGTTTTGTGTTTCCTCAGAATATCGCTACGACCGCTCCGTTGTACTTCTCCTCGATGAACTGCTTTACGTCATCGGTCTTGAGGACTTCGATCAGAGCTTTGGTCTTTTCGTTTGCTTCGTCGCCCTTGCGGACTGCGATGATGTTGGCATAGGTGTGAGCGGCATCGCCGTCGGCGTTCTCGACTGCGAGAGCGTCCTTGACCTTAAGGCCGGCTGCGAGAGCATAGTTGCCGTTGATGACTGCAAGGGAGCCTGCATCGGAATTCTGGAACTGTGCTGCTACGGTGTCGGCCTGGACGGTGGTGATCTTATAGCCGCCGTCGTCAACTATATCGAGGGTGGTAACGCCTTTCTCTGCGCTTGCGCCATCGGGGAGCTTGATAAGTCCTTCCTGCTGGAGCAGCAGCAGAGCGCGGGTCTCGTTGCTGTCATCTGCGGGGATGACTATGCTTGCGCCTGCCTTCACGTCCTTGATGGAGCTCACGCCGTTGCCGTAGAGTCCGAAGGGCTCATAGTGTATCTCGGCTGCGCTTGCAAGGTCGGTGCCGTTTTCCTTGTTGTAGCTGTTGAGGTAGGGGGTATGCTGGAAGTAGTTAGCGTCGAGCTCGCCGTAGGTGAGCGCATTGTTGGGCAGCACATAGTCGTCGTAGATCTTGATCTCGAGAGTGTACCCCTTCTTTTCAAGCTCAGCCTTGACGTGCTCGAGGATCTCGCCGTGAGGTGTGGAGGTTGCGCCGACAACTATGGTCTTGTCGGTGGACTCTGCCTTGCTTGCAGCATCTGTGTTTTTAACGTTCTCCTTATCATTGGAGGAATCTGCGCTGCCGCAGCCTGCAAGAGAAGCGGCTGCAAGTGTGAATGTAAGTGCTGATACGATAATATTCTTTATTTTCATTTTAAAAACTCCTTTTAGATAGATCAGATTTTGGTTAGTGGATGCCGTCGGTGTCAACATCGTGACATTCGCCCGAATCTGAAATTCATCCTGAGAAGCCTTGTGAAAATCGCTGTCATGGGTATCTTCCTTTCAGGCAGTGCGCTTGTCGGTCTTTCTTGCTATGCGCATACCTATTTCCTGTATGAGCTGGACTACGATGATCGTGAGCGCAACGCAGATCCAGATCACATCGTTATTGAAACGCTGATAACCGTAGGTCACGGCTATCATTCCGAGGCCGCCGCCTCCGATAGTTCCGGCCATGGCGGAGTAGCCGAGTATCGTTACCAAAGAGATGACCGCGCCGACTGTCAGCGAGGGCTTTGCTTCTGGTATCAGGACCTTTGTGATTATTCTGAAAGAACCTGCACCCATCGACTGCGCCGCCTCAATGACGCCCTTGTCCACTTCTTTGATCGAGGACTCCACCATTCTTGCGACGTATGGCGTCGCCGCGATCACGAGGGTGACTATCATAGCCTTGTTGCCGAGGCTGGTGCCGACGATGAACTTCGCCGTCGGGAGCATGGCCACCATAAGAATGATAAAGGGTATGCTCCTGAATATGTTGACCAGCAGATCGAGGATCCGGTTGAGCCATGGTATCGGTCTGATGCCGTCCTTTGCAGTGACGCAGAGGATGACTCCCAGGGGCAGACCAAGCAGATAGGAGAAGAAGGCCGAGATAAAGGTCATATAGACCGTTTCCCATATCCCGAGGATCAGGATGTTGTTATCCCACAGCTTCTGCAGTATCTCCGACATCGTCCGCACCTCCTTCAAGCACCGAATAGTTCACGCCGTTGGTATCAAGATAGCTCTTTACCTTCTCTCCGGCGCGGCTGTCGTCCGGGAGCTGTAAAACAAGCTCGCCGTAGGCCTTGCCGTCGATATCCTTGGTCTTGGCGTAGAGTATGTTCAGCGGCACGCCGCTTGAAAGTATGGTATTTGCCACCACCGGAGTGAACGAGCTCTCGCCGTTATAGACTATCCTTATCCGCTCGCTGCCGGTGATGCTCTCCGAAATTTTCAGCTCGGGGAGTATGAGCTTTTTGGCGGTCTCCGACTGCGGCCTTGAGAACACCTCCGTCACCGCGCCGATCTCTGTTACCACGCTGTTGTCCATCACCGCGACCCTGTCACAGATCTTGTCTATTACCTTCATATCGTGGGTGATGACCACTACCGTAACGCCGAGCCTGCGGTTGATCTCCCGGATAAGCTCGAGTATCGAGCGGGTGGTGTCAGGGTCGAGAGCGCTGGTAGCCTCATCGCAGAGCAGATATTTCGGGTCGGAGGCAAGGGCTCTCGCTATGGCAACTCTCTGCTTCTGACCGCCTGACAGCTGCGAAGGATAGGAGGTCTCCTTATCTGTCAGACCAACAAGCTCGAGAAGCTCACGGGCTTTCTGTTTAGCCTCGGGCTTCGGTACTCCCGCTATCTCAAGGGGAAAGCAGATGTTTTTCAGCACGGTTCTCTGTTCGAGAAGATTGAAGCCCTGAAATATCATCCCGATGTTTTGCCGGAGCTTTAACAGCTCCTTCTTGCCGAGCTTCCTGACCTCGCTGCCGTCGATGATGACCTGCCCGGAGGTGGGCTTTTCAAGATAGTTGATGCAGCGCACCAGCGTGCTCTTGCCCGCACCGGAAAGCCCGATGATGCCGAAGATCTCGCCGTCGCTGACGGTGAGGCTCACATCCCTGAGAGCAGTGAACTCGCCCTTTTTGTTCTTGTAGGTCTTGCAGATGTTTCTGAGCTCTATCACCGTTCTCACTTCCTTTTGAGCTTTCCTATCGGATATGTATGAATTATAGCACATAAAACCTACCAAGTCAATAGGGAATATCAAACAAAGAAAAGCTAACATTCCCGCACTATTTTGTAGCAAAAAAGCACAGCTCCGTGACCCCATACCTTATAATATAACAGCTCCAAACACAGGCAGCCGTGCAGAACTCTGTCGGCGGAGGACATCTTCCCTGCCGGCGTAAGAAACCGCCTTTCTGCGCGGTCTGCGCGGACGAACAGCTGCGCCGTGATCTGTCCGCGGGCATTTTTCCGGGAGAAAACAGCCCCCGCTTTTGTAAAAAACTGTTAATCAAAAGTTTATAACCATACCTATTGACTTGGTCGGTTTTATATAGTATAATATACCTGCTTGATAGGAAATATATGATTACCCTCAACTCCTATCTGTGTTGGGGGAATTAAGGAGAGCTTCACTATGAACGTGCTTGAAGAAAACATCAGCGATATAGTAAACGATCTGCTCGACGACAGCGAGGATCTCAGCGAAACATCGAAGATATTCAACCACCCGGACAAAGAAGTCATCATCGATATTCTGGACAGCCTTCGGAAGATCATCTTCCCCGGCTATTTCAAGAACAAGGATATCAAGGTCTTCACACTGCGCAATAATCTCTCCATGCTGCTGGAGGATGTGGTCTTCAAGCTCACCAAGCAGATCTCCATAGTTCTCGGTGAAGAACACCGGGACGAGGAAGAGGTCATCATCACCTCCAGAGACAAGGCCCTTGCTTTCATAAAGCGGATAAAGGTCATCCGCGAGTACATACTCACCGACGTAAAGGCGGCTTATGACGGCGACCCCGCCGCCTACAGCAGTGATGAGATAATCTACTCCTACCCCGGGCTGTTCGCCATACTGGTCAACCGCATAGCTCACGAGCTGTTCCTGCTGGATGTTCCCGTTATCCCGCGAATGATGACCGAGTATGCTCACAGCGTGACGGGCATCGACATCCACCCCGGCGCCACCATAGGCAAGTATTTCTTCATCGACCACGGCACGGGAATCGTCATAGGCGAGACTACGATCATTGGCAACAACGTGAAGATCTATCAGGGCGTGACGTTGGGAGCGCTCTCTACGAGGGGCGGCCAGGCGCTGAAAAGCAAGAAGCGTCACCCGACCATCGAGGACAATGTGACTATCTACTCCGGCGCCTCTATCCTCGGCGGG
>JAFXVY010000124.1 GCA_017534595.1 Ruminococcus sp. | reverse complement strand
CTTCATTCTTTCGGCCAAAGCAAAGTTATGAGCGTGACACTCAGAACCGCCTCTATGCTTGGAGCCGCACGGAATTCGCTCGGGTGCTTTGCACCCTGCTATTCCTGTGCCTGCGGGCGCCGGACGGAGCTGACGGCGCTGCGAATGATAGTCCCCAAAGCATAGCCAAATGAAAAGGCGTTGCTGCCCTTTGTATCTCGGGCGCAGCGCCTTATTTTGTATTGAGTTTTTCATGCCTGCGGAGCCGTCGGGGCTCTGCCCCGTACCCCGCAAGGAGGGCTCTGCCCCCTTGACCCCCGCAAGGGAGCAAAGCCCCCTTGACCCCATTTCGCTTTGCGTTAGGACCTTTGCGTTTGGGTCACACAAAGCTTATCTTCCCGAATCTCCTTATGCTCTCTTTCACCAACGCCTTGAACCTCGGCGCCGCCTTGTCTGCACTCTCCTGAACTTCCGCATGAGTCAACGGCCTGTCCGTCAACCCGCACGCTAAATTCGCAACGCACGAAATCCCGCAGACCCTCATTCCAGCGTGTCTCGCCGCCACAGCTTCCATCGACGTGGACATCCCCACTGCGTCGGCACCCAGCGTTCTCAGCATCCTGATCTCCGCCGGAGTTTCAAAGGAAGGCCCCGTCAGCTGCACATAAACGCCCTCTTTGAGCCCGATATCAAGGTCGCTCGCCGCAGACTTCACGATCCCTCTTAGCTCGCCGTCGTAGATCTCGCTCATATCCGGGAACCGAGTGCCGAGCTCGTCAACATTCGGCCCTATCAGCGGGTTCGGCGAGAAGCAGGATATATGATCGGTGATAAGCATAAAGTCTCCTGCCGTAAAATCGGTGTTTATGCCGCCGGACGCATTCGTCAGCATGAGTATCTGCGCTCCGAGCATCGACATGAGCCGTGTCGGCATAACGACATCCTGCATCGGATAGCCCTCATAGTAGTGTACCCGACCCTGCATAACAACAGCGGGAACACCCTCTATATAGCCGAAAACGAACCGCCCCTTGTGTCCCTCGACGGTCGAGAGCGGAAAGTCCGGAAGTGCCGAATATTCGACGATATCGACGATCTCAACGCAGCTTTCGGCAAAGTCTCCGAGACCCGAACCGAGCACAAGTCCGACCTTGGGAATGAACCTTGTGAGCTTTCGGATCGCGTCATAGCAGCTTTTCAGCTTCCGGTAGGTGTCTGTTGTCTTAGAGCTGGGAATTCCGCGAAGAAAGGGCAGTATCTCGCCTGTGGTGAAGAAAGGCTCATGGTTCCGCAAACGGTAGCCTTCGGGGTCTGCGAGCATTTCGGGAGGCCCGTAGATACATTCCATAACCTGAACTTCCGGTATCGGGTCGGGGACTCTCTTCGGAGGCGGCCCGTAGAGGCGTTCGCTTTGCTTTGCCTTAGCTATCGGGTCTTCATCCGGGGGAGCTATCGGCGGGCCGTAGAGATCCTCGATCTCTTCGCTTGGGTCAAAGTCCTTTTTCTTGAAAAGCTTCATAATTATACTCCTTTCGGCAGGATATGCTTATCAGATCGGCTGTGATTTATCAAAAAACGGCAAATATCTTTTGATTTCGTGTAAAGTAACCACATGGTCACCAAATCTGCGGAAAACGTGACCATTTGGTCACCTGCCTGCTTACGCTGTCGGTTGATAATTGACAGTTGACAGCTGATAATGAAGGTATCGCCTTCGGCGATGATTATTTCTTCGGTTTTTCAAGATCGCTGCTGTGAAGATCGGAATTCAGTGACATACTTTTTCAAAGCCTTCCTGCCGGCAGCACTCATCTGTTCTGTACTTATCAATACACCGTTCTTTTCGGTCAAATCTTGTTTTCAATTCCTTCAACTGTGTTTCTGCTTCCTCCAAACTTGAACAACAGTCGTTTTCGATCACATCTGTCTCATCCAGGTCGTCATTTTCATTCCAGCCGTAAATGATGAACAGATCAGGCTGTGTTAAGCTGTCAGATGCACCGATAACGGTTTTTTCTGTGATCCGATAGGCAACACGGCAGTCTTTGAATCCGGGGATCTCGGAAAGATATTTTTCCGCTGTTTTTTCGGCAATTGAGCGATCGGAAACTAAAATACTCTCTTTTTTACAAAAGTGTTCCTGAGATAAATGAGAATTTACATTATCATAACTTATTTTGTAACTTGTCCTTTTCTGTATCTACCGAAAAAAATACCGTCATCAACATATTTGTCAGCCTGAGATACCCACATCGGAAATTTTCCTGTTGCTACAGCAGTCTGTCCGTTAAGCATTCCTGTATGGAACGATATGTGGCGGAATTGTCTCAGTACCAGTTCCATTCTCGTATGTTCACAGTTTTCAGGACATTCATACAGCATCTCATCTGTGAGCGAATCAAGATATGTGAAAGTTTTTTTCTCTACACTGTCAAGATAATCAAGAAGCTGCTCATCAGATAAGATAACAGAAGCAGGCTTGTCGGGATTATCAAGTCCTTCTTCATGAAAAGGCGGTTCATCATATACACAAGGATTTATAAACCATTTATCAGCTGAATGAAGTGCATGATATGCCCATCTCCAACACGGAGCACCGCAGCATATCGCATCTCTGTCATAGGTCTGGATAGATGTTCTGATATTCAGGAAATTCGGTTTCACCATTTCTTTTATTATCATACATAGATCATTCATTATAAGATCCTCCACAAATCCCGATTTATCATATTTGCAGCACAAAAGTAAAAAAGGACTGTAAATCACAGCTTGTACTGCATGAAATTGTTATTCTTTGTAAATCCGAAATCACTGTAAAGGAGCACTCCCATATCCGAAGCGGTGATCTGAACAGTGCCGCAGCCTTTTTCTCTTGCTTCATTTACGACTCTTGAAAGCAGTTCTTTGGCAATGCCCTTTCTGCGGTAGGCTTTGTCGGTGAACATACTTGACAGGAGCCCGATCTTCCCGCTGGGACAGCCGAAATAAGGCGGCTTTTCCACGATCGACATTCCGCTTGTCCCGATGATCTTTTCATTATCGAGAGCTATCCACGAAAAGAATGTACCGTCTGCCATGTGGCGCTGACAGTAGTCCTTCAGTGCAGGTGTGAGGTCGATATCTTCTTTTGCGCCTTCCTCGCGCAGCTGGTCGATCCGCATTTTAATGAAAACATCAAGTTCCTTATCGGTCAGTCTTCTGTAAGTTATACTCATAACATGATCACTCCTGAAAAGAGCTGGATTTAATCAGCCGGTTATCTGAGCTTTGGCGGGCCCCTTGGAATTACCGCATACTTCTACGGAATGGCCGCCGAAAACTCCTCCGTCGGTATAGTACATGAAATACTTACCGCTGCCTCGCATTTCTATACCTTCCGGAACTAAAAGCGAAAAGAATTGTTCTTCGGTAATGTGCGGGTCGCCTTCTTCGTCTGCCCACTTGTTTGCAAGCGAGGTGAGCTTTGCTGCTGCGAAGCGGCGCATCTGCTTATCGTGAGAGTCGAAATCACGAACGAAGGCTTCGAGCCTGGAAACGGTTCTTGCAGCGTCGGGACCGTTGTCGATGCTGAATTCGATCTTTTGTCCCTCGTATTCAAATGTTCCTTCAAAAGAGTTGTACCTCTTGTTGAGCGGCAGGTCGCCGAACAGGTCGGTATGTAAAAAGACCGGGCGGTCGCGCTCCTCAACATAGGCAGCGTACAGCTGTTCAAGGAAAGGTTCGCTGTCCGCTTCGCCGAGGATCTCGATCGGATACAGAACGACGTTTTTCTTCTGCATCGCAGCGCGGATACGGTAAATGACACCGCCCCTGAACAGGTTTTTATAACGCTCCGTATCGTGTTCCTCGGCAGTCATTTCCCACATAACAGCATCCTTCCCGCTGTACCGCTCACCGGTGGTCAGGTCTATATGCCCGAGAACGGTCCTTGAAGTGTGATAATTCGATTGTATCCCGTTGGTCGTGCTGCTGTAGCAGTTCTGATCTTCATCGGCAGTGATGATCAGATATTCGCGGATCTCCTCGTTCCAATAAGGCTTGTTTTCTTCATCGACCTTGCCGAAACCGACTGTGTAGGGATAATTCATCTTTATACCTCCTGTTTTCTTTAACTGTCAGCTTTAGATCTGCGCTGTTTGCGGATGAGTTTTTTACCAATTTTTCTTTAGGTCTCCGAAATAATTCTGCTGTACAGAGCCCTCTGCGGCAATCTCGGGGTCGAGCAACTCGAGGCTTTCGAGGAAGCCCTGCTCGTCGGTGATGAGAGGCTCGGTGCGGCGCTTGTCGTAGGAGAACTCTATGCGGTGCAGGCGCTTCTGACCGCGGGTATAGAGCCAGTAGACGTGCTTTTCCATAGGGAAGCCGTAACGGGTCTGATCGTAGGTGATCTTATAGCCGTAGCATTCGTTGGAAAGCTCGACATATTCGGTGTTTACGTTTGTCCTTTCTGAGGAGGGTGCAAGGTGCTTTGTTGATGAATTGATATATGACCCGACGTAAAGCACATAGTCCTCATAAGGGTCGAGCTGCATTATTTCGGCTTCAGAGCTGTCGGCGCTTGAAGGGTCGTAAAGATGGTCCGGGTCGTTGTAATCGTAGCAGTAGAGGTCTTCCGTTGACGCTATAAAGGGGATCACACGCTCAAAGTTCTGTCTCAGTGTCTCATAGTAATCCGACTCGTTGAGCTGCTTTTCGGGGGGAACACGGTCATTGTACTCTTCCCGGGTCTGGATCAGTACATCGACCTCTGTCCAGTAGCAGAGGCGGATATGATCGGTGACCTCCGGGAAGAAGGAGGTCGTCAGAAAAGCCGCTGCCTCGCAAGAATAGTTGGAATAGTAATAATGCTCGGCATTGTTTGTATCGTTATAGGGATCGTCCTTATCCCAAGGGTCGCGCTCAAAGACATAGGTCTGCATACCTGCGGGGGCTGCATAGCGGAAGCCCAGCTTCGGCAGGGAGATCATGCCCTCGGCGTCGGGTTCGGCCTCGTGGACGTGGTAGGTGTCATCGAGGCGGACGGTCTCGGGAAGAAAGGCGTAGGGGTTTTCCTCCTTGGCGTATTCGTCGAGAGCCGATTCAAGGGCTTCGGAGGAGGTCATTGAGGAGGAGCTGCTGTCTGCGTCGGCGCAGGCGGTGAGGCAGAGCAGTGCTGCCGCTGCGATAAGTAGCTGTCGTTTCATTGCGGTTCATTCCTTTCTGTGAAGTCTGACGGCAAAAGCCGTCACCTTACACATACACTCCCATTTATGATTATACGACATTTTTATGCGGATTTCACGTCTCCGGGACAAACTTTGTATCAATGCACAAGAGGGGGCGGGGAAGTCTGTGCAAAATAACAAAGGCGGCTCAAAGCGAGCCGCCCCTGTCATAATAGGATGGAATTATATGAACGGATTTTCTGATTTATAGAGCATTCCCTTGGGCTGGTTAAAGCCGATCTCCTCGCAGCCGAGGTAACGGAATACTTCAAAGAGCGCCTTGCCGAAGTGACCGAATGCAACGGCGCCGTGGTGCGGGAAGTTGCCCTCGATCAGAACGTGGCGGTAGAACCTGCCCATCTCGGGGATAGCGAAGATGCCGATGCCGCCGAAGGATCTGGTGGCAACGGGGAGCACCTCGCCGTGAGCGATGTAAGCGCGGAGCTTGGCATCGGAGGTGGACTGGAGGCGGAAGAATGTGATATCGCCGGGAACGATGTCGCCCTCGAGGGTACCTCTGGTGATATCGGGCTCAACATCGGGCTCGAGGCCGCGGTGCATGATGAGCTGATACTTCATCGTAGCGGAGGTCAGCTTGCAGGCAGCGGTATTGCCGCAGTGGAAGCCCATGAAGGTATCGGTCTGGGTATAATCGAACTTGCCCTTGATCTCCTCGGCGTAGATATCGCCGGGAACGGAGTTGTTGATATCGAGCAGAGTAACGACATCCTCGGAAACGCAGGTGCCGATGAACTCGCTGAGTGCGCCGTAGATATCGACCTCGCAGGATACCGGGATACCCTTTGCGGTCAGGCGGCTGTTGACATAGCAGGGAACGAAGCCAAACTGTGTCTGGAAGGAAGGCCAGCACTTATTGGCGAAGCAGATGTACTTTCTGGAGCCCTTATGAGCCTCCATCCAGTCAAGGAGGGTGAGCTCATACTGAGCGAGCTTGGGCAGGATGCCTGCCATCTTGTTGCCGTCGCCGAGCTCCTTTTCCATATCGGCGATGACCTCGGGGATACGGGGGTCGTCCTTATGCTCGTTATAGGAAGCGAACAGGTCGAGCTCGGAGTTCTCTTCGATCTCGGCGCCGAGGTTATAGAGCTGCTTGATGGGAGCGTTGCAGGCAAGGAAGTCCTGCGGACGGGGGCCGAAGGAAATGATCTTGAGGTTCTTAACGCCGATGATGCCTCTTGCTATGGGAGCGAACTCAGCGATCATCCCGGCGACCTCATCGGGAGTGCCGACGGGATACTCGGGGATATAGGCCTTGATATTTCTCAGCGCGAGGTTATAGCTGGCGTTGAGCATACCGCAGTATGCGTCGCCTCTCGAATCAACAAGGCACTTGCCGCAGTTTTCCTCGGCGGCAGCGGCGAACATCACGGGGCCGTCGAAATACTTGGCGAGCAGGGTCTCACAGGTCTCGGGGCCGAAGTTGCCGAGATAAACGACGAGGGCGTTGACGCCGGCGGCCTTGACATCCTCGAGAGCCTCGAGCATCTCGGTCTCGTTCTCGACAGTCACCTTGCACTCATAGAGCTCGCCGTACTTGGCGAATTCCTTGCAGATGTTCTCTCTTCTCGAAGCGGAGAGGGTCTTGGGGAAGCAGTCGCGGGAAACCGCGATGATCCCGAGCTTGACTTCAGGTACGTTTACAAACATTTCTAAATTCCTCCTATTATGAATTTTTAGCTTTGACTATATTTTAGCACGTTTCGGCGGGCATATCAATTCATTTGATGTCATCTCTACTGTCAAAAATTGCGGTTTTGTTTTCAGCTGCCGGGGAAGGGTCTGAGGGAGGCGGAAATTTGTGAAAAATAATTGAAAAAATTTGAAATTATATCTTGCTAAAATACAATTTGTATGATATAATCAATTCAGAAACAAACCTATGATCGGAGGAATGATATATGTTTTGCAGAAATTGCGGCAACAAGCTCGCAGACAATGCAAAGTTCTGCAACCTTTGCGGAACGCCCGTGGCCAAGCCCGCGGGGGTGCAGGCGCCTAAGCCGTCACAGCCGGCGCAGCCTGCAAGTCCGAAGACAGAGCCGGTGATACCGCCTCAGCCTCAGCAGGCTCCGCAGTTCCAGCAGCCGCAGTTCCAGCGTCCGCAGTTCGAGCAGCCTCAGTTTGAGCAGCCGCAGTATCAGCAGCCGCAGTATCAGCAGCCGGGGTACCCGGGACAGCCTGCCGCACAGGGCGCGACGCCGGCGCAGCAGATGCTGGCATCCATCGGCAGCACGGGAAAGATCCTCGGGCTCATAGCGGCGGCGGTATGCATATTCCTTATATGCACGGTATTCATACACTCGTTCGACGCGAAAAGCTACTACACCAATTACAGCTACGGTGCGCAGAAGTATCTGAGCAATATGAGCAAGTCGGCGGATCTGGCGAACAAGAATATCTTTTCGATGACGATCGACTACATCAAGGACGGTCCGGATTCGGCGGTATTTATAATCGGTATCTGGTCGCACGTTGTCTTTGAGGCGATAGCGGCGATATTCGTACTGGTCGGTCTGGTGAGGGCGTTCATGAGCGGAAAGCTCAACGAGAAGAAGATGTGGGGCGCTCTGAAGATGTCATCCCTGGCGAGCTTCCTGGGCACGCTGCTGATACTGGTATGCACGATAGCGAGCAGCATTATCGTAAACGTGAAGAACGATCTCAGCGCGTTCAAGAACTGGGTAGTTGTACCGAACTTCCTTGCTTATCTGTTCCTGGCTGTTGCTCTGGCGTCGCTGATATTCTGCGGGATAATGAAGAGCAGGGTCAATCAGGACATTATCAAGACACAGCAGTCTCCGCAGTTTACGGGGAGGTACTGAGAGCCGAGGCTTTGGGTCTGTTATAACACACAATATTACACGGCGCCGCTCCTGTGGGGACACGGGGGCGGCGGTTTTTTGTTTTTGGGGGGAGGTGAGGGTGGGTCTGGCGGG
>JAFXVY010000123.1 GCA_017534595.1 Ruminococcus sp. | reverse complement strand
GGCGTCGGCAAGACCGAGCTCGCCAAAGCACTGGCAGAGGCTCTGTTCGACGACGAGAAGAACATCGTCCGGATAGATATGTCGGAGTACATGGAGAAGTTCAGCGTCAGCAGGCTTATCGGAGCGCCTCCGGGATACGTCGGCTACGAGGAGGGCGGTCAGCTGACCGAGGCGGTACGCCGCAAGCCCTATTCGGTAGTGCTGTTCGACGAGATCGAGAAGGCTCACCCGGACGTATTCAACATACTGCTCCAGGTGCTCGATGACGGGCGCATCACCGACTCCCAGGGACGGACGGTGGATTTCAAGAACACGATAATCATTATGACCTCCAATCTCGGCTCGGGGTACATCCTCGACGGCATACAGCCCGACGGCGAGATCTCGGAGGAAGCAAGAGAGCAGGTCGATAAGCTGCTGCGCAGCTCGTTCAGGCCGGAGTTCCTAAACCGTCTTGACGAGATCGTGTACTACAAGCCGCTGCGCCGCGAGGACATCGGCGGCATAGTAGACCTTATGCTGGCAGAGCTCTCGGCACGTCTTGCCGACAAGCAGATCACCGTAAAAGTCACCGACAGAGCAAAGGATGCCATTATAGATCAGGGCTTTGATCCGAGCTACGGAGCGCGGCCTCTGAGAAGATACATCCAGCGCCGTATCGAGACGCTTTTGGCGAGGAAGATCATAGCCGGAGACCTCGGCGACGACATGACGCTGACGGTAGATCACGACGGGAATGAGTATACCGTAAGCTAAAATGCCGCAGCTCATAAACACGGCAGCAAGAAAGGGTCAAGGGGAGAGCTCCCCTTGACCCTGTTTTTGTATACGTTCTTTGCTGCGGTATTATTCCGTCTCCGCTTCCTCGAAGCCCGTGAACATACAGATCCCGAGGAACGCCGTGTAGCCCGTCGCCGAGAAAACGCTGAAACGCTCGAATATGCCCTTGTACGCCTCCGGTGCGGCTGCCATGCCGACAGGCCCGAGGAACATAAGCCCCAGGGCTGCCGTCGCGCCTATCGCAAGATATCTGTATCTCCTGTCTCTGTATCCGCCGACCATTATCACGATCAGCGAGGCTATCGAAAGGATGACCACCAGCGCCGTCACGACTATGTGCATAACATCCGTCAGCTCGCCGGCATACCCGCTGTCGGAGAGCGGGAACAGCTTGTAGCCGACTCCCGAGATCCAGCTCATCGCAGTGAAAAGATATATCCCGACGCGAAGCGTCTTGTTGAGCCTGCCCTGAACGTATATGCTCATCACTGTCATGCAGGGCAGCGTGCAGGTGCCGTGAAAAACCGAAAGGATATTCCACAGATCCCTCGACGGCGCGTTCTCTGCGCTCAGATCGCTCACTGCCTGCTTCATCCAGTCATAGCCCGGGTACCCGAGCGGTGCGAATATGACCGCCGCCGTGTAGGAGATCAGTGCCAGCACCCCGAGCAGCCCGCAGTAATTTGAGATCGTCTTCTTATTCATTTTCGTTACCTCCGTATTGTTCGCAGAACCATTTTATATATCCCGGTATCATATCCTTCGGCACCTCTGCCCCGCTGTTGAGGCAGTCCTGACAGTAGTCCATCATCGCGTGGACAGTCATCGCAAAAGAGAGCGCGGCGGTGTCGATATCCGCGGCCTTCAGCTTGCCGTGGGCGTGGAGGGCGTAGAACAGATTTTTCGTCGCAAGGATCATCCTTCTTGTCTCGTCCGCCATGATACCCGCCGCGACGGGGTCAACAGACCTCTGCGAATAGATGACCTTATAGAAGCTCATCAGCTCCTCCTGCCCGGTCATGCCGATGTAATTCGTTACCGACATCGTCAGCACCTCCTCCGCCGACCTGCTCTTTACCAGCTCGCCGTAGTCGATCTGCCCGAGAGACATCTGCTCCTTTGACTTGTCCCGCAGATAGTGATACATCCCCTCGATGATAGCCTCCTTCGACTCAAAGTGGTTATACAGCGAGGGCTTCTTTATGCCGAGCTTATCGGCGATCTGCGACATCGTCACGCTGCCGAGCCCGTTCTGAGCCGCAAGCTCAAGCGCAGCGGTGATTATCCTCTCCTTGGTGGTCATGTGAATGCCTCCTTTGTACCGTCTGATAGTTATTATACTACCGTTCGTTAGTTTTGTCAAGAGGGTATCCTGAATTTCGGTGAAAACCACAATCATCGTACACGGATAACGCACCCCGGATCGTACACTGTGCATAGATATTACATTTGTCATATCGGATTGTGACTGTGTTCACTTCAAAAACGTTTGCGGGCGTGGTAGAATGGTATCAGGATAAGAAATCTATTATTGGAGGTAACTGATATGGCAAACACAGTTGTTAAGATCGACGGTCTCGTAAAAAGATATAAGGATCTCATAGCTCTCGATCACCTTGCGCTTGAGATCAGGGAGGGCGAGGTCTTCGGGCTGCTCGGGCCCAACGGCTCCGGCAAGACCACGACCATCAACTGTCTGCTCTCGCTGCTCGCCTACGACAACGGCTCGATAGAGATCTTCGGCAAGCCGATGACCCCCACGAGCTACGACATCAAGCGTGAGATCGGCATCATCATGCAGAACGTTGCCGTGTTCGATGAGCTGACCGTCTATGATAACATCGACTACTTCTGCGGCCTCTACATCACCGACAAGGCTCAGAGAAAGCAGTATGTCGATGAGGCGATAAAGTTCGTGGGTCTCGAGGACTTCACCAAGTTCTATCCCAAGAAGCTGTCGGGAGGCCTGCTCAGAAGGCTCAACATCGCCTGCGGCATCGCTCACAAGCCCAAGCTGATAATCCTCGACGAGCCCACCGTTGCGGTAGACCCCCAGAGCAGAAACAAGATACTCGAGGGCATCGAGGAGCTCAACCGTCAGGGCGCGACGATAATCTACACCTCTCACTACATGGAGGAGGTCGAGCAGATCTGCACCCGCATAGCGATCATGGACAAGGGTCACAAGGTCGCCGAGGGCACCAAGGAAGAGCTCAAGAAGATGATAAAGAACACCGAGACGATCTCTGTCGAGGTACGCGGGCTGACCGATGAGATCAGAGAACAGGTCGCTTCCCTGCCCCATGTTTACCTTGCGGAATACACCGACGGCATACTCAAGGTGTGCTGCTCGGGCGGCAAGCACAACCTGATAAGAGTGCTCGGAGTGCTCCAGGAGCACGAGCTGCATATCGGCAGGGTATACAGCGAGCTGCCCACACTCAACGATGTGTTCCTCGAGATAACCGGCAAGGCTCTGAGAGACAAGGAGGACTAATATGTTTCTTCACAACCTTAAATACGAGCTGCTCGCGGGCTTCCGGGCAAAGGAGCTCGTGATCTGGCTACTGATCTTCCCGATAGCTCTGGCGGTGCTCTTCAAGGTCGCCTTCGGTGACATATATGAGAAGTACGAGGTGTTCAGCTCGATCCCCGCTGCAGTGGTGGATATCGACAGGAACCCGAGCCTCAAAAGCGTCCTCGACGGGATGGAGAGCTCCGGCGAGCCTCTGATGAAGGTGACATACACCGACGAAGAGGGCGCTAAGGAGCTGCTCAAAAAGGACGATGTCGAAGGCATCATCTATGCCGGAGCCGATCAGCTCACCCTCACCGTTTCGGGTCAGGGCATGAGCGAGACGCTGCTCAAGACCTTCTGCGACCAGTACAACAAGAACGCAAAGATAATCACAGATACCGCTAAGAAGGATCCCTCAAAGATCGCAGCCGTCACCTCGATACTGATGAAGGAGACCAACGCCGTCAAGGATGCTAAGCTCGTCCGGGGCAACTCCAACTACTACGACGAGTATTTCTACAATCTGATCGCCATGGTCGCGCTGTTCGGAGCGCTTATCGGACTTACCGTAGCGGTTGACAATCAGGCGAACCTTTCGCCTCTCGGCGCCCGCAAGAACTGCTCTCCGACCCCCAAGTCGCTGAGCCTTGCGGCAAGCCTTATAAGCCGGTTCGTGCTGCAGACGCTCTGCATGACGATCTCCGTGACCTTTGAATGCTTCGTTCTGAAAATAGACTTCGGCGACAGGCTCGGGCTCGTTTACCTCGCCGCGATACTTGCCGGGATACTCGGAGTGAGCATCGGCTTCGCGGTCGGCTCGATAGGCACCATGGAGGCCAAGCTCAAGCAGACGATACTGACCTCTGTACTCATGATCTTCTGCTTCCTCAGCGGACTTATGGACGCCGGCATGAAGCAGAGGATAGCCGAGAATGTTCCTTTCATCAACAGGATCAACCCCGCGGCTGTCATCACCGACAGCTTCCATGCCCTCAACGTCTACTCCGACACCAAAGTTTACACCGAAAAGATAATCACCATGCTGATAATGACAGCAGTATTCTCTATGCTGGGCTTCATTCTCACAAGGAGGCGTAAGTATGCAAGTTTGTAATCTGTTCTTCAAGCTGCTGAGAAGAAATATGAAGACCGCTGTGATATTTACCGCAGTCTTCCTTGTGATCGCCTTCGCCATCTCCGGCAGCTCGGACAAGAGCGAGATGTTCAAGGAGAACAGGCTGAGCGTAGCAGTCATCGACAACGACAGCAGCGAGGCCTCCAAAGCACTGACCGATTTCATCGGCAGCAAGCACGAGCTCAGGGACGCCGGCTCGGATATGGCCGAGATCACCGAGAATCTCTACTGGGAGTCTGTGAACTATGTGCTCATCATCAACGAGGGCTTCGAGCAGAGGCTCACCGCGGGCGAGACCGAGGATCTCTTCGGCGAGTACCGCGTACACGACGACTTCTCGACGGTATATATGAAGACGGTGCTCAACGAATATGTCAAGACAGCGCAGGCTTGTCTTGCCGCCGGCAGCAGCCTTACCGAGGCTCTGCAGCAGACCTCCGAGGCGGTCGGCATGAACACCGAGGTCACCTACTCCAAGGAGAGCAGCGAAGGCTCCGAAGAATTCTCGAGCAGCTTTGCGGTCTACTTCCAGTATATGCCTTACATCCTGATCTCCGTAATGCTTTCGGCGCTGGGCGTTGTGCTCTCGAGCCTGAACAAGAAGGGCGTCCGCTACCGGACGGAATGCTCGGCGGTATCTCCCCGCTCGGTAACGCTCCAGATCTTTGCGGGAGCGGCGGTGTTCGTAATTGCGGTATGGCTTATCTACAATATCGCCGGGATGATAATGTACGGCGGCATATTCAGGGGCAAGGCGTGGCTCGCAGCTCTTAACAGCCTGATCTTCACCCTCGTATCCGCTTCGATAGCGATCTTCGTATCGAGCTTCGACCTTGAAGACAATGTCTTCTCTGTCATCACGCAGATCCTCGGCCTCGGCATAAGCTTCCTGTGCGGAGTATTCGTACCGCTTTCGGTAATGAACAGCGGAGTCATCTCCGCGGCAAGGTTCCTGCCGGCTTACTGGTACATCCGCGCCAACGATATGCTCATCGGCCGCGAGGCCTTCAGCGCCGGATCGTTCACCGGCTTCCTTCTGATCGAGACCGGCTTCGCGGTAGTGCTGCTGATGCTGACCTTTGTGGTAAAGAGATCGAGAGCCCACGAGACCGCGGCATAAACCCGTACAACAAAAAAATCACCCGCAGAACGTACCCGGTACGCTCTGCGGGTCTTTATTTATTCAGCTCTTGATATAATTCTTCAATACTCCTTTTCTGATAATGTCCAGTATCGAAGTGTCATCGTAAGCGCAGTATCTGCCGTTGACCTGTATCGGCGCATTCTTGTATTTCGTCGATGCGATCTCAACCGTCTCTCCGTCAATATCAAATACGGCGCAGCAATAGCTGTTGAATTCAGGGTCTTCTTCAAGATACTTCTCGTCGTAATAGAATCCGGGGATCTCATTCTTGAACTTCCGGTACCACTCCGCCGCCTTCTCACTTGTCTCCTCGTCAAAAGTCAGGTTAAAGATCTCGAAGCCGACATTCTCGTCAAGAGTGTATTCGTTCGTGTCCTCGGGATCCTTCCAGTTTCCGTCCGTCCCGTAGAATCCGCCGTCGGAATCATAGAAGATGCCCTTTAAAACAGGGTCGATGAACGGCTTGACCTCGCATTTGTAATATACACCGTTCACGATCACATCCGCCTCGGGATGATCCGGGCTCATGATCTCTGTCGTGTCACCCGTTGCAGTGTCGGTTATCGTGATCTTTACATACGGCAGATAATACTTCGGCATCGTAAGCGGCACGATCGTCTGCTTCGAGTTCCTGAAGTTCTCATACCATTCCATTATCTCGTCCTTCGAGCAGTCACAGCCCATTATGCTCTGACCGCTGAGCCGGATCATCGGATCGGTATAGATCTCGTATTTCACCGCGTAGTCCGGGTAATTGTCTTTCTTGACCGTCTCCGGGACTTTTATGCTGCTTTTCTCTCTTACCATCTCTCTGACGATATCGAAGATCTCCGTGTCCTCCTCACGGTAGAGCATACCGTTCACCTGCAGGTTCGCCGAGACGAATTTCGTCGATGCGATCTCGACTGCCTCATCATCCACGATCAGCTGTATGCAGAAGTAGTCCTCGATGTTTACTGCGTCGTAGGTGTTCGTGCTGGTGTACATGATCCTCTTCTGCCTCTCCTTGAAGCCCCTGTACCACTCCGTGAGCTTTTCCAGCGCATCATCAGAAAGATAAATACGCCATGCGATGTCTTCACCGCTCTCCCATGACGGGGCGAGGATATAAACACACGCATTATTCTTTCCGAAGTATGCTTTCATCGCCGACTCTTTGAACAGCGGCACACTGTATCTGTAATAGTGCCCGTTTACTATCACGTTCGCATTGGAGCTGTCGGAAGGCTGTATCGTTACCTGCTCGAGGGTATCCCTGACCGTAAGGCGAAGGGTCAGATACGGCGAGACTTTCCTTATGTTATCAGGCTGGACTTCCAAAGGATCGCTGCGCAGGAAGTCCTCATACCATTTCACTGCCTCCTCCTTGGAGAAGGACGGCTCCTCGATCTCATCAATATAACTGCTTTCGTCCCTGTAAAGGCCGTTGAAAGCGATGCCGACGCTCATATCAAAATTGCTCGCGTCGATCTTATCGTCCTCTGCGCTTTTATTGCGGATATCCGGCAGGCTGTTCTCCTCCGGCGCCGGGACATAGAGATCGGGGTCGAAACTGCTGTCCGTATCAGAGTCGGACCTTGTCCCGCCAAACTCTCCGAACTCGACCGGCGCCGCCGCTGATGCCGGCTGCGGATACTGTCCCACCGCCGAGCCCTCGCCGGCTCTCCACTGAGCCCATTCGATCTTGCACCTGTTGTCCACAAAGAACGCTATCTCTCCGTTCGAGGGCATCTCACGGTCCAGCACCTTCAGGTCATGCATCAGCTTGAGCTCTTCGTCGGTCATCTTGCCGAGGTCGAGCGAAAAGCTTACGACCTTGCCTGCTCTGATCTCTGTGCCGCTGCGCAGCTCCTGGACCCGTCCGTCGCTTATCATAAACGAAATGTAGTCGTTTATGCTTCTGTAGACCATATTCGCGTTGGCGTTTGCCAGCTCATAGTCGCTGTCGGAAAGTGCGCTTGTACCGAGGCTTGCAAAGGGGCCTATCTGCCTCGACGCCCCGAGATAAGCCATTATCCCGCCCGCGCCGAGTATCAGCGCCAGCGAAGCTGCCAGCGGAGCCAGCCACCTGCTGCGCACGCTCGCCGCCGGCTTGGGCTTCTGCTCCGGCTGTACTGTCTCTGTTTGTTCTTTCTCCTGCACATAGTTTTCTGTTGTCTCTTCTGCCTCCGCCCTCGGGACATCCGGTATAACTGCGAGGGAGCTCATGTCCTCCGCTTCGGTACCTCCTGTCATCTCCTCGAGAGGGATACCCTGAATCATTTCATCTATGTATCTCATAGCAGTATTCCTCCTTTGATAAGTGCGTCACGGAGCCTCCGCTTGGCCTTTCGGATGATGTAGCCTATCTTTTTCTCATCAAGGCCGAGCACGTTCGAGATCTCCTGATAGGTCTGCGAGTAATAGAAACGGCGGATGAATATGTCTCTGTCCGGCATTGGCAGCGAGCGTATGCACTCCGCGATGACACGGCGGTTGTGGTCTGCGGCACAGGCTGTGGAGAAATCCACATCAATGCCGAGGTCGCGTTCCTCTGCGGGCACCGTCTCCGCAAGCTCCAGCTGACGCAGCCTGTTGAGGGTGCAGCTCCTGCCGATGGTGCAGATGTAGGTCTTGAGCGAGCCTCTCCCGGGATCGTAGGCGTCCCTTGAGTTCCACAGCTTGTAGAATGTGTCGGATACGACCTCTTCGCAGTCCTCATCGGAGGTCAGCATACCCGAGGCTATCGAGTTCACCAGCCTGCCGTACTTGCTCATAGCCGCAGTAAGGCCGTTCTCATCGCCCTTCGAGAGCATCGAGACGATCTCCTCGTCGGTCATATTCATCACCGTCCTTTCGGGTACCCGGAGATACGGCGTCTTACCGTTTCTCCCAAAATGCATTTCACTTATATATACCACCGCAGAACAGCCCGAACGGAAAACACAGTGTAAACATATCGTTAATATTCCGTGAACCATGACATTTCAAACCCTCTTGACAAATACGCTGTAATGGTATATAATGTAATTGTTATTTATTTATCAATGTACAGGCAGGCTGCGCTCCCTCTTTGCAGGAGCAGGTCTGCGTTAGGATATATCATTGTGAAAAGAGGCAGCTATGGCTAAGAACGGACAAATCTCATCATCTGTAATAAAACGCCTGCCGCGTTACTACCGGTTCCTCGGGGAGCTGAAAAAGCAGGGCGTCGAGCGGATATCCTCAAGAGAGCTCTCGGATATGATGAAGCTCACCGCCTCCCAGATCAGGCAGGATCTCAACTGCTTCGGCGGCTTCGGACAGCAGGGGTACGGCTACCATGTGGATATGCTCCACAGCGAGATAGGCAATATCCTCGGCGTTGACAGGCAGTTCAAGACTATCGTTATCGGCGCGGGGAACCTCGGGCGTGCGATCGCAACGCATATAAACTTCGACACCCGCGGCTGCGAGCTCATTGGCATCTTCGACCGCGACCCCGCACTCACCGGCATGAAGGTCGGCAAGCTCGAGATCATGCACACCGACGAGCTCGAGCAGTTCTGCCGCAAGCAGAAGCCGGTGGTCGCAGTACTGTGCATACCCAAGGCCGCAACCCAGGAGATCGCGGATAAGCTCGTCGGGCTGGGTCTGCGTTCCTTCTGGAACTTCTCCCACTACGACCTGTCAATAGACCATGAGGATATCATCGTCGAGAACGTCCATCTCGGGGACAGCCTGCTGACCCTGACCTACGGAACCAATGTGCTGGCGTCCTCGGAAGACGCAAAAAAATGATAAAATTCAACAAATTAGCACTCTCGTATTGAGAGTGCTAATTTTCATTTATCTGTCACAAAAGTGATACACGCCGAACATATTAGGGGGCTAATATATAGTCAAAGCAAAGGAGATGAGTCCCATGGAACAGAAAGAAGATCGCGGGAAACATCAGACCCGCGAATAACCCGGCAACCACAGAGATATAATAACAAAAGAAACAAGGAGGTATGTTTTATGTTTGCTATGACACCGTTTGAAAGAAGAGACTATGACCTGTTTGATATGCTGGACGGCTTTGACCGCGGCTTTTTTGCCCCGCCTGCGCCTCACGGCAAGGAGCACATCCGCACCGACATCCGTGACGAGGGCGACAAATTCGTAATGGAGGCGGAGCTTCCGGGCTTTGCGAAAGAGGACATCGCGCTTGACATCACCGACAATATGCTGACGCTTACTGCGGAGCACAAGGAAGAGAAGAGCGAGAAGGATGAGAAGGGCAAGTATATCCGCCGTGAGAGGAGAGTCGGATCCTACAAGAGGAGCTTTGATCTGACCGGGATCAGCACGGACAACATTACGGCGGAATACCGTAACGGTATCCTTTATATAGATCTGCCGAAGCAGCAGATCGAGCCGCCGAAGTCGCGGAGGCTGGAGATCGCGGCGAAGGACTGATCAAAACAAAGTGTAAGACCCAAACGCTACAGCGGTCCTCGGCGCGGACGGCGCAGTTCCGCCTTTAGTTTATGAAGTGCAGAACCGCACTGTGATTTGACGGCGGGCTGAACAAAGTGTAAGACCCAAACGCGAGTCCTAATGCGGTCAAGGGCAGAGCCCCGACGGCTCCGCAGGCACAAAAAACTCAATACAAACAAAGGCGCTGCGCCCACAATCCAAAGGGCGCAGCGCTTTATTTGTATAATGAGCGGCCTGTGCGGAGCCTTCAAGGAGCTCTGCGGCTCACCCGAATCTCCTCATGTACATCTCCCACAAAGTCAAACCCTGATCCCCCGGATCGAAGTCTACATCCCGCGCATGAAGCCGCAGATCACCCTCCGGCAGCATATTGTAAAGCGTGTTGTGTATCTCCCATTCGTCTGCCATGTCACCCGGCTCACGGTAGGATACCATGTCCCGCCCGTGGATCGGATGCTCCGTGATCAGCGCTGCCGCTATGATCTCCATGTCCGGCCGCTTTGTGATACGGTATGAGTACACTATCTGCCAGTTGTCCGGCGTGTAATGCGCCGTGAACACCTCGCCGCCGTAAGTGAAGGTGTAGTCCCTCCCCCGGCCGTCAGTGTCGGTCAGCTGTATGTCCTCCGGCGAGACAAGTATCCCCGCCGGCTTTACTTCCTCCTGTGAGTCGGAGGACGATGACTCGTCCGGCTTTTCCTCCGCAGATACCGGATCCTCTTCCTTGGGGGTCTTCGAGCCTTCCGTGAGCTTAGGGCTTTCTGTCCCGCCCGGCGCCGGGCTGCTCGTGTCCTTATGCGTGGCTTTCTCGGTCACGGTCTTTGACACCGTTGTACTCTTTTCAGTCCTCACAGAAGTCCCGGTACTGCTCTCGGGTGCAGAGGTCTGCTTCGGCGCAGAAGTCTCCGTGCCGGAAGATACCGTTGTCTTTTCCGTTCCCGAAGACCCGGTGCTCTCTGCCGGAGACGTACTCTGTGCGGTCTCCGAGGTCGCGGGAGCAGTGGTCTCCGCTGCCCCGGAGGCCGAGGTCACGGCTGAGGCGGAGGTCTGCATACCCGTTGAGGAAGCGCCGGTATCTGCTGCGGGCACCTCCTGCGAACTGCTGTCGGCGTCTGCACAGGCGCAGAGCATCACCGCTGCCGCCAGCGGAGCCAAAAGCATTTTTGCGTTCACGGCGCATCCTCCTTTTTATCGGTTCAGAGCTTTGCCAGCTCCTTTATCGCTTCCTCCGGCGGGTTGACCCTGCCCTCGGTTATGGTCGCTCCGGGAGCGCTGGGCTTGAGGCTCTTGACGGCCTTTCCGAAGCCGCTGCCTCCCGACGTGCCGAAGAGGATTATCCTCTTGCCGGCGAAGTCATAGCTTTCAAGGAAGGTATTGATGATAGTCGGC
This sequence comes from Ruminococcus sp., assembly GCA_017534595.1. Lineage (GTDB taxonomy): Bacteria > Bacillota > Clostridia > Oscillospirales > Ruminococcaceae > FB2012. The sequence continues at coordinate 17,324 of JAFXVY010000123.1, read as the reverse complement.
GCGACATACCACCAGATCGGAAAGCCGACATAGACCGTATCGTACTTCTTGAGCTTCGCGTCGGTATCCGCAAGAGCGGGGCGCGAAGACGGGTCTCTCATCTCGAGGCTCGAGCGCGACTGCTTATCCTGCCAGTTGAGGTCGGCAAAGGTATAGGGCTCGGCGGGACGTATCTCGTAGAGGTCTGCGCCGGCTGCCGCCGCGAGCTTCTTGGCGAGTGCCGCTGTCCTGCCCGTTGCCGAAAAGTAGGCTACAAGTTTCTTGCTCATGACTTTCTCCTCCTTGTCATATAGTCCAAACGGACGATCTCAGTGTCCCCGGGAACCTGCCTCCTCGATCATCCGTTATACGTTTCAAAGTGCCTTTATTCTCTTCTTGTCCTCGTACATCAGCAGATCGGCGCGTTCAAATACGTCCTGGACGCGCATATCCCTTTCGGGGTCGAACTCTGACATCCCGCAGGCTATGGTCACGAGACCCGATACTCTGTTGTCTGCCTGTATCTCAGCGAACTGCCGCAGCAGCTCTCTGCGGTTGTCGAAGTCCCTGCCCTTCATGATGACGGCGAACTCATCGCCGCCGATGCGGAACACCGGGCTGTGGTCGAATATCTCGCAGATCACGCTGCACCCGCTCTTGATAAACTCGTCGCCGGCGTTGTGACCCTGAGTGTCGTTGACGTGCTTGAGCCCGTTGATATCACAGATCACCACGGCGAACTCGCTGCTTATCCCCTGGGAGATGCAGTCGTCGAGCTCCATCTCGGCCTGTGCGTAGGCTCTCTTGTTCTTGACGCCCGTGAGCGCGTCTTTATTGGCCAGATCGACGGCGCTGATATACTCGAGCTCCATCCTCTTGGCTTCGTCAACGTTCGCCACGGCTATGATGATGTGTTCGGAGTCCTCCTTCGGGAGCACGGCATAGAGCGAAACGAACTGCGGCCTGCCGTCAAGGATCAGGCGGTAGCTTAAGAAGGTCTTGCCAGACTCCTTCAGACGTCTCAGCAGCGTTTCCTTCTTCATCGACTCGAGCATCATCGGCAGATCCTCGGCGAAGATATCATGCTGCATATTAGTTGCGGTCTCGGCAAAGAAGTCCTTGCCGACGGTTCCTATCTTGAGTCGGGTATACTTCTCGCTTGCGCTGTATTCGTAATATTCGTTGGTCTTGATATTGACGTAGTAGATGACCTCATACTGCAGCGCAAGAGCCATGGACAGGTCACCGAAGGTGCGGTTCTGCTTTTCCATGTTCTCCTCGCGGCGGCGCTGCTGGTCGATGTTGAACACTCCGATGACGATATGCTTCTCGTCGTTCTTCGGCTTTACGACTATCATGCTCATATACTGATACTCGCCGCCCAGCATCTGGCGGTAAACGAAGGTCATCGAGCCGCTGCGCTCCAGCTCGCAGAGCAGCTTATCCCTTACCAGATGCGAGAGCAGATTGTCAACATCGTGGCGGTGAATGTATTTTCTGACATCCTCCGCGGCGTCGGCAAAGAAATCCTTGCCCTGCTTGGTCGTGCCGAGCTTGGCATACTCGTTGCTCGCGCTGTACTGGGTATATTCGTTGTTCTCGGTATTTATGTAATAGATGACCTCATACCGGCTGGCGAGAGCTCCCGCTATCGAGCCGTAGGTCGCGGACTTGTATTCCTCTCTGGTCTGCTTGTCGAAGTTGCGCACGCCCATAACTATATGGTCGGTATCGCCCTGCTTGAAGAAGGCTATGAGGTTGACATACTGCACCCTGCCCTCAAGCACCTGCCTGTATGTCATCGAGAGGGTGCCCGAACGCCTCAGCTCGCTTATCAGCGAATCCCTTTCAAGGCGGGAAAGCACCATTTCCATATCGTCGGGGTGGATGATGAGCCGGATATCCCTCTTGGCATTCTCGAAGAAATCCTCTCCGCCGTGCCGCAGGCCGAGCTCGGTATATCTGTCGCTGGCGCTGTATTCGGAATAGCTTCCGGTCTCGGTATCTATATAGTAGATGACTTCAAAAAGGCTCGCAAGAGACTCAGCGATCTCGGAATAGGTACGGCTCGCATCCTCGCTCTCGAGCTCGCGGCGCTTCTGCGCGTCTATATCCCGGACGCCGATTATTATGCTCCTGTCTCTGCTGCGGATAGCCTTGAGGAAAAAGTATCTCGGCTCTCCCCCGATATTGAGGCGGTAGGTCAGCGAGAAGGAATGCCCGTCCCCGAGAGCGCTGAGCACAGCCTCCTTGCGGAACGCACTGATGAAATATTCCTGATCGTCCTTCCACACCTGATCGAGGGCATCTATCCTGACATCGTCGAAGAAGTTGCGCCCCTCGGCCACCTTGACGAGCTCCTTGTCGTCGCCGTCGGGAGAATACTCCGCATAGCTGTCGTCCTCGGGGTCGATGACGAACAGCCTGCTGTAGTCATTGGCAAGTGCAAGTGCGATATTCAAAAATGACAGCGGCTCACGCTTACGTTCTTCCATCTGATCGGCTCCTGCTCTGTTTGATCTTTGCGGGCACTGCCCGCAGTCTTATTATACCATAACTTCCGGCAAATTTCAAGCGCCCGGAACAGGCTGCAAAAAATGTTTACAGCTTGAATTCCATGACAAGTATATTCTTATCTCCTATCCGCGAGTACACGACCGACGAAGCGATCTGCGTAACGAGCCTGATGCCCATTCCTCCGCTGTCGCATTCGTCGAAGTCCTTCTCGGCGGGCATATTGGCGACAGGGTCGAAAGGCTTGCCGCTGTCCTCGAGACGGACGGTCAGCGTACCCCCGGCAAGCACCGCAGTCACTGCGATCGTCGGGCTGCCCGAATAGTCGATTATGTTCTGCACCGTTTCCTCACAGGCAAGGCAGAACCTGAGCCTGTTCTCGCTGCCCTCCGCCAGCCTGTTTACCACGCTCCTGATCTCGCGCATCGCCGGAGGCTCCGCCGGGAGCTCCATGCTCTCGGTCACGCCGGTGCTGCGGTAGTAAACGGTGAGCAGAGTGAGGTCATCCGACTGCTCGCAGCCCTCGGAAAAGCTCTTTACCGCTTCGGTGAGCGATGAAGCGCTCTCGTCGGCGCTGCCCGCCCTGACCTCATCTATGATGCGCTGCTCGCCGAACAGCTCCCTGCCGGCGGAGACAGCCTCGGTAACGCCGTCGGTGTAGATAAGCATACCCTCGCCGTCACGCAGCATAAGATACTCGTCAACGATCCCGGCATCCTCAAAGACACCGAGAGCGGTGCCGGTATCCGGCACGAGAAACCGCTTCTCACTGCCCAGCATCAGCGGGCGTGTATGACCGGCATTGGCATACCTTACCTCGCCGGTACGTGTATCGAGCACCGCCGCGAACGCCGTTACGAACATTCCCTCCGGGTTCTGTGAGCAGAGTTCGTCGTTGACTGAATTGAGAGCCTCTGCGGGTGAGAGCCCCGCCTTGAGCTTCTCTCTTATCAAGTTCTTGGTCATCGCCATGAACAGCGCCGAGGCGATACCCTTTCCGGAGACGTCCGCGATCACGAAGCACAGTCCGTTTCCTGACATGAAGCAGTCGTAGAAGTCGCCGCCGACCTCCCTTGCGGGGAAGGCGAAGGCTCGCAGCTCGTAGCCGCTGCCGCTCTCGGAATGCTCCTTCGGCACCATGCCTATCTGTATGCTGCGGGCGACGTTCAGCTCGGCGGAGCTCCTTGCGCGTTCGTCCGCCATCAGCCTTATGTCCCCGATATATCTGACGATATCCTTCGACATCGCGTTGAAGGACTCCCCTATCTCTTCGATCTCGCGGTAGGAGCGTATCTCAAGCTCCGGCTGCTCCTTCTCGGGGTCGAAGCTGTTCATCTGCATCGAGATCTGCTTTATCGGCACGAATACCTTTCTGCGCAGCACGAATAAAAGCGCCGCCAGCATCAGCGTGAGCACTCCCGCCGCCGTCACGGTGATCCTGAGAGTATAGTCCAGCGCCTTCCTGTTGATCTCCGTGACCTCGAAATCCACTCCTGCCAGCAGCGGACGCCCGTCCGGGTCATTTGCTTCGACCGGGAAATAGTAAGAGATCATATCGCCGAATTCGTTGTAGAAATGCTCTGCCTCGGAGAAGCCTCCGTCTGCCGCCTGAAGGATATATTGGTTTTTCTCAAGCGCGATCTCGGTGCCGAGGCTGCGCTCGTCAGCGATCTGTTCATGATCTCTGTCATCCCCGGCGGAGACCATGATATACTCCATCATATCTTTGTCGGTGTCCGCATGGAAAAGGCAGATATACTTCGCCCCGTACTGCTGGCACTGATATCTGAGAAACTCCCGGAGCAGCATATAGTCTTCATCCTCGGCGGATCGCTCGACCCTTGAAAAATCGTAATAGGTCAGGATCTCGTCGATCGAGGTCTTCAGCTTTTGGGCATCCTTGGCGCAGTTGTCAGCCGTGAAGCCGCGGAAGTAAAGCGTGCTCACCAGCACGATCACTCCGAGCATCAACACCAGCAGTATCACCGAGACAAGGGCGATCCTTCTCAGCGCATGGTTCTTCATTTGATATTGAGGCGCTTGTCAAAGCCGGTCATCCTGAAAACGTCGAGGATCTCTATCGACGGATTGATGATGACCATTTCGCCGTTCATCTTCTTGTGCGCCGCCACGATGAGCCTGAGCCCCGCCGAAGAGATGTACTCGAGCTTTTCCATATCAACGGTCAGCTCGGTGATCTCTTCTCCGAGAGAGTCTATCGCCGCGCCGAACTCGGCGGCGTTCTGTGTGTCGAGCCAGCCCTCCGGTCTGAGGACAGCCTTGTTTCCTTCAACAGTTTTTTCGATCGTCATATTGCGAAACCTCCCGTAAATTATTGCTTTACCCATATTTTAGCACACATCCGGACATTTTGCAAGGTGTTTGAGAGCAAATAAAGGAACATTCTTCTATAAATCTGCACAAAACTATTGTATTTCTTAAAATTTTATGGTAAAATATATACATATTCACCGTGAACTCATAATTTTTCCGAAACGGAGGCGTATCAAAAATGTCAAAGATCCTATCACAGATACAACAGCTGGTCTCGCAGTACCCCGACAGGCTCGCCGTCGTTGACGGTGAGCGCAGCTATACCTTCTCCGAGCTCGACACCGCAGCCCGCAGGATAGCATCCCTGATTGCCGGAAAGGGTGTCCGCCCGGGCGACGCGGTTACGGTAGAGCTGCCGAGATGCAGAGAGTATATCGCCGCCATGCTCGGCGCGTGGTATGCCGGGGCGGCCTATGCTCCGCTGTCGGTAAGCTACCCTGCCGACAGGCTCGAATTCATCCGTGAAAACTGCTCTGCAAAGGCGGTCATAGACGAAAAGCTGCTGCGCGGCATAGAGCTTGCTCAGCCCGCCGGGGCAGCCGCCGAGCTCCCGGACACTTCCCCCGCGCTTTACATCTACACCTCCGGCTCCACCGGAAAGCCCAAGGGCGTGCGCCACTCCTTTGCCAGCGTTGATGCCACCGTTGAAAGATACGCGAGCCTAAGTGTGAACAAGGCGCCTGCAAACGCAGCTGTCGGCGTTTCCTTTGCGTTCATCGCCGCGGCCATGGAGATCTTCTCTCCCCTCACCTCCGGCATGACAGCCGTCATCGTCCCGGACAGCGTTATGAAAGACCCTGTTCAGCTTGCTGATTTCTTATATGACAACGACATCGCCCAGACCTTCATAAGCCCGAAGATGCTCAGGGTGCTCAAGCCAAAGGGCAGCTCTCTCAGGCAGGTCCTGACCGGAAGCGAGCGTATCTCCGACACCTATTCCGAGGACTTCACCGTAACCGCTGTTTACGGTCAGTCGGAGCTGGGTATCGCCACAGCCTTCACGATAGACAAAGAATACTCCAACACTCCCATAGGAAAGCCCTTCCCCGGGACTGCGGCCTATATCCTCGGCGAGGACGGCACCGAAGCCGACGAAGGCGAGCTCTGCCTTGCCGGCTGCTTCGCCGACTGCTACCTTGACCTTCCCGAGCAGACCGAAAAGACCTTTGTCCCCAACCCGTTTGCTGAGCGCGACGGCTTTGAGCGCATGGTGCGCACCGGAGATATCGTCCGCCGGGGCGAGGACGGGAACATCATCTATCTCAACCGCCGCGACTGGATGGTAAAGATCAACGGTCAGCGTGTGGAACCCGGCGAGATCGAAGCGGTCATCCGCGAGGTGCCGGGAGTGCGTGAGGCAGCGGTCAGAGACCACAAAAACAGCTTCGGGCAGGTCTACCTTGCCGCCTACTTTGCCGGCGAGGAATGCGTCGATGCCGGATATATCAAGTCCTGCATCGCAGACAAGCTGCCCTCATACATGGTGCCCGCTTTCTTCATCAAGCTCGACAGGCTCCCCGTGAACGCCAACGGCAAGCTCGACCGCTCCGCTCTCGAGGCTCCCGAAGCCGGCGCCTTCAAGGCGGAATACGCCGAGCCCGTCACCGATATGCAGAAGGCTCTCTGCGCCGCTTTCGAGAAAGTTCTCGGCGTTGAGCAGCCGGGCATAGACGACGATTTCTTTGCCCTCGGCGGCGACTCTATCCGTGCGGCTGCGGCTGCGGCGGAATGTGCTGCCTTCGGCATCGGTACCTCCGACATCTTCTCGGGCAGGACGCCCCGCGAGACCGAGCGGATCGTGCTCGGCAAGGCCGCTGCGGACAGGATCTCCCGCAAGGCTCAGCGCGAGACGGTCTATCCCCTCACGCCCTACGAGCGCGGGATGTATCTCGAGCAGAAGATGTCCCCCGACTCGACGGTCTACCTGCTCAATCTGATCTTCACCGTGAGGGGCTCGGATACCGATAAGATCACCGCCGCTCTGAAAAAGATATTCTCTCTCCACGAGGCGCTGCACTCCTATTACAGCGAAAAGAACGGTCTGCCCGTGAGGGTCGTGACCGAGGAGCTGCCGGAGATCTCCGTGACCTCCGCCGCCTCGCAGGATGAAGCCCGCTCTCTCGCCGAGAGCTACGCCGAACCCTTCGATCTCAACGGCGGCATACCCGTGCGCCCGACGGTCTATGAGCTGCCCGACGGCTCGGCGGCAGTGCATATCGCTGTGCATCATATCGCCTTTGACGGCGGCTCGGCACCTGTGCTCTTTGAGGAGTTCACAGCCGCTCTGCGCGGAGATGAGCTCTCCGAGCCGGAAATAGACCTCTCCGACATCTATGAAGCGAGCATCAATGCCGACTTCTCCGGCGGCCTTGATTACTACCGCGGCATCTTCGCGGACGGCGTTCCCGTCACCGATCTGCCTATTCGTTCCAAGCGCCCGAAGGTACACCCCCTGTCGGACAGAGAGCTCATCTTCGATTACGATGCCGCTCAGGTCGCAGACCTCGACCGTACCGCCAAGCGCTTCGGCCTCACCGAGTTCGAGCTGATATTCTCGGCGGCAGCCATGACCGCCGCGAAGTACACCGCCTCGGAGGATCTTGTCCTCGGCATACCCACCAATATGAGACCCGTCGGCGCGGAAAGCGTCATCGGTATGTTCGTCAATACCGCGCCGGTAAGGATAAAGCCCCGCAGGGCTGCCTCCCTCGAGGAATTCTTCTCCGAGACGAGCAAGGCCGTCCGCAGCGTGACCTACGGCGCCGCCCTGCCCTTTGAGGACGTCGCCAGAGAATTCGTCAAGCAGCGCGACGAGTCCCGCAACCCGATGTTCGACATCAGCGTGAACTATATGTGGATGCCGCCCGAATACGACGACGGCAGCCTGAAGATAACCTTTGACACTCCCCTCCAGAAGATGAGCCGCGATATCGGCATAATCATCCGCAAGACCGAGAAGGGTCTGCGGTTCATGATGCAGTATTCGAGCGAGCTGTTCGATGACAGCATCGCCGAGAACTTCGCCGCTCAACTGAGGCATACCCTTGCTCTGACCGGAAACGGCGCGGAGACCGTCCGCGCTGCCTCGCAGCTGCCGGAGGATCAGCAGCAGGCGCTTGAACGCTGCTCCCGCGAGGCCGAGGCGGAGGTCGAGGTGCAGCTGCTTCACAAGCTCTTTGAGCGTGAGGCCGACGCTCACCCCGTCCGCACTGCTCTTATCGCCGTCGATGCGCAGTACACCTACAAGCAGCTCGACGACCTCGCTGACCGTGTCGCCAACAACCTGATAAAGCTGGGCGTTGAGCCGGGCGGAAGCGTCGCGATACTGCTGCCGCGTGTATCGGCGTTCTTCGCCTGTATGTTCGGCATAAACAAGGCGGGCGCCGCATTCATCCCCTGCGACCCCCAGTATCCCGCCGACCGTATCAACCACATAATCACCGATTCGGAGGCGTCCTTTATCATCACCACCAAGGACAAGCTCGCCGACTACCCGCCCGAGAAGGCGATAGATATCGACAGCCTCCTTGCGGAGGGCAGCACCGAGCGCCCCGACATAGAGCTGAGCTCCGACTCCCTCTCCTATATGATCTACACCTCCGGCTCCACCGGAAAGCCCAAGGGAGTAATGCTGCATCACAAGGGCATCTGCAACTACCTGATGCCGCATCCCGCCAACCCGCATATGCACTTCATCAAGGAGCAGGTCGAGAACTATCTCTCGGTGACGACCGTGTCCTTCGATATGTCCTTCAAGGAGCACGCCGCCGCTCTCTGCAACGGCAAGACCCTTGTCTTCGCAGGCGACGATCAGATGAACGATCCCCGCGAGCTTGCAAAGCTCATGGACGACTTCGATATCGACTGCATCAACGCCACACCCTCGCGCCTTATGCAGTATCTCGAATATGAGCCCTTTGCAAAGGCTCTTGCACGCTGCAAGCTGGTCATGTCCGGCGGCGAGGGCTACCCCATGAGCCTCAGAGACCGCATCTCCAAGCTCTGCCCGGACACCCGCATAATGAACACCTACGGCCCCACCGAGATCACCGTATCCTGCAACGCGGCAGACCTCACCGATGCCGATCATATCAGTGTCGGGCGTCCGCTGCTCAACTACACCGAATACATCGTCGATAAGTTCGGCGACCTGTCGCCCTACGGCGCCGTGGGCGAGCTGCTGATCGGCGGCGTCGGCGTGGCGAGAGGCTATAAGGGTCTCGACAAGATGACCGCAGAGCGCTTCATCGACTACAACGGCGAGCGTGTCTACCGCTCGGGCGACTACGCCAAGTGGGACTCCGAGGGCAAGGTAATGATCCTCGGCAGACTTGACAATCAGGTCAAGCTCAGAGGTCTGCGTATCGAGCTCGACGAGATCATCGGGCTCATCGAGGCGCAGCCCCATATCAAGAAGGCCGCTGTCGTCATCAGGATGCTGGGCGGTCAGGAGAACCTCTGCGCCTACTTCACGGCTGACACCCAGATCAACGCCGAGGAGCTTCGTGCCGAGCTCAAGAAGCACCTCACTCACTACATGGTGCCCACCGCATATCTCCAGATGGCGGAGCTGCCCATGACCCCCAACGGCAAGACAGACCTCAAGCGTCTGCCCGAGCCTGCGGCAGCCGCGGAGCGTGAGTACGAAGAGCCCGCCAACGACCGCGAGCGGTTCTTCTGCGAGACCTTCGGCAAGGCTCTCGGCATCGACCGCGTCGGCGCACTGGATGATTTCTTTGAGATCGGCGGCACCTCGCTGATCGTTACCTCCGTCGTGCTTGCAGCCTCGGAAAAGGGCTGGCCGATCTCCTACGGCGACGTTTTCAAGTACACCACCCCGAGAGCTCTTGCGGAGCTCTTCGGCAAGGATGAGGAGAAGGCCTCAAAGGGCATCTTCGATTTCGACGATTACGATTACACCAAGATAAACGAGCTGCTCTCCCGCAACAATATCGAGAGCTTCATAAACGGCGAGAGCCGTGAGCTCGGGAACATCATGATAACCGGCGTCACCGGCTATATGGGCGCTCACCTGCTGGCACAGTACCTCGACGGGGAAGAGGGCAGGGCCTGGTGCATGGTCAGAAAGGGGCGCTACCCCTCCGCCGCCGACAGGCTGCGCAATCTTATGTTCTACTACTTCGGCGGACGCTATGCCTCCGAGCTTGCGGAGAGAGTCACCGTGCACGACGGCGACGTCACCGACTACACCTTCTTCGAGCCCTTTGAGAAAGAGCCGATCTCCACGGTATTCAACTGCGCCGCCAACGTCAAGCACTTCTCCAGCGGCACCGATATCGAGGATATCAACGTGGGCGGAGCCGTCAACTGCGTAAAGCTCTGCGAAAAGCTCGGCGCAAGGCTCATCCACTTCTCGACCATATCCGTCGGAGGTACCACTGACGATCTTTCCTCTCTTTCGCAGTCCTTTATAGACGAACAGTCGCTCTATTTCGGCCAGACTCTCGACAACAAGTACACAGCCTCCAAGCTCATGAGCGAACGGACGGTGCTCGAGGCCGCAGCCGAAAAGGGTCTCGATGCCAAGGTCATCAGAGTCGGCACCCTCGCAGCCCGCGAGTCGGACGGCGAGTTCCAGATCAACTTCCTTACAAACAGCTTCATGGGGCGCCTGCGTTCCTACAGTATGCTGGGCTGCTTCCCCTATCAGATGATCGAAAATCAGGTCTGCATGGGCCCGATCGACCTCTCCTGCAAGGCATTCCTCAAGCTGGCAAGGACACCGAAGGAATGCTGCCTCTACAACGCCGTCAACAACCACACCCTCCCTCTCGGGGATATCATCCGCCGGATGAACCTAAACGGCATGGATATCCGCTTCGTTGAGTATGAGGAGTTCGCGGCTGCGGTGAGCGAGGCGCAGAAGGATCCCGACAAGGCAGCCGTCCTGCAGAGCATGGTGGCGTATATGTCGCCGGTGCAGGGCAAGCAGGTCGTGCAGATACCCTTCGCCGCCCACTACACCACCCAGATACTCGCAAGGCTCGGCTTCTTCTGGAACGCCAGCAGCGATAAATACGTCGATGACTTCATCAGCACCCTCGGCGGCTTCAGCTTCTTCGATAAGGACAATCTCGGGAGATAAAATAAAAAATCAGGGTCGGGAGATCTCCCGACCCTGTGTTTTTTCTGTTTATCTTGCCGCCTCGATCAGTTTTCTCACGCAGTCCTTGGCCTCGTGCTTTTCGTTGAAGAGCAGGGGGTGCTGCTTGATGATCTGCTCACCCGGCTTTACGCCGAAGTAATCGAGCCAGGTGTAGTCGTCCGCCACGCCCCAGGTGGTGACGCAGTCGATAACGTCCGAATAGCTGCGGTATACCTCGAAGAGCCTTACATAGATGTCCTCAAGCTTGGCGAGCTTCTCGGGAGTGGGGGACATAGCCTCGCGCATATACTCCTCAAAGCCGGGGTCTCCGAACTTTATGCGGTGCTCGGACTGGTTCATCGTAGCCATGAGAGAGATGTCGAGCTCGGTGATGTGCAGTCTCAGCCCGAGACCGGCATAGGTCTCGATAGAGCGCTTGAGCTCGTCGAAGTCGGGGGCGGCGAAGTAATGCTGCTGCATACCGAAGCCGTCGATGCGGATGCCCTTGTCCTGCAGATTGCGGATAAGTCTGACTATCCTCTCGCGCTTCTCGGGAACGCACTCGCTGTAATCGTTGTAGAACAGCTGAGCGTTGGGAGCGTACTTGTCCATCGACCTGAACGCCGCCTCGATGAAGCCTGTGCCGCAGAGGTTGAAATACTCGCTGGCACGGTAGGTGTCGCTTTCTCCCCTCTCACAGCCGGGGCCGTCGTCAAGGGCAGCCTCGTTGACCACATCCCAGGCGTAGATGTTATCGCCATAGCGCTCGCAGAGTTTTTTGAAATGGGCGTCGATACGCTCATAGATAAGCTCGGGAGCAGCGGGCTTGTCACCGTCAGCATACATCCACCTGCCGGTCTGGTTATGCCATACGGGGGCATGGGCTCTTACCTTTATACCGAGCCTTTTTGCCACATCGAAGATATGGTCTGCGCGCTCGAAGGTGAACTCCCCCTCACGGGGCTCTGTCTCGGAGAACTTCATCTCGTTCTCTGGGGTTATGCTGTTGAAATGCTGCGAGAGCACATCGTAGTAGCCCTCGACATTCATGTCGGCAACTGCCGCGCCGATCTTGAAATACTTTTCGTATGCCTTTGCGAGAGAGAATACATCGCTCATCATCATTACCTCCTTGTAAGCCTGTAAATGCAGCCTGTGCTGCGGCCATTAACGGTATTATACCATAATATCCCATAAAAAGCTACGCGAATATTGCGATATGCGAAAAGGCGGGAGGCAAAGCTTTTTACTTTGCCATCCCGCTTATGAATATCTCTGTGCCTATGCCGATGAGTATAACACCGCCGAGGATGTTCGCCTTGCCGGCGAGCTTCATGCCGAAGCGCTTGCCGAGCTTCAGACCCGCTATGCAGATACCCAGCGTAACGCCCGCGATCATCACCGCAGCCGCAAGCGCCTTGAGAAAGCCGTAATCAGCGATCGTGAAGCCTACCGAGAGCGCGTCTATCGACGTAGCTATGCCCTGGATGAGCAGCGCCGCCGGCGTGAGCCTTACGGCCTCGCTCTCCTCACCCTTGTTGAGTATGCCCTCGATGAGCATCTTCCCGCCGATGAACAGAAGCAGTATCAGCGCGATCCACGGTATCATTTTCTCGAAGCTCGAGAACTTCTCCGCCGCCGTGTGTACAAGGAACCAGCCGATCAGCGGCATGAGCCCCTGAAAGACCCCGAAGGTCCCCGCGACGTATATCATTTTTCTCAGCCGCATCCTCGGCTCGTTGAGGCCGTTGGCAAGGGACACCGAAAAGGCGTCCATAGCCAGCCCGAAGCCGAGCAGCAGGCTATTGAACACAAACCCTATCATTACCCGCATACTTCCCTTGACAGATCGTTCCCTGCTATTCTATCATAAGGATATGCGGTTAGTCAAGCGCAACAGAACCCTTATCGGTAATTCTATCTTATAATATCGAGCAGACCCAGTATCATGACCCCGGCGATATGCACCGCTCCCGCGATGGGTATGCTGAACGGTATCTGCCTTTTCCGGTTGACTGCGGCTGTGAGCAGTATGCAGCCGGCACAGCCGACCAGCAGTACGGGCAGGATGAACCCCTGCTCGTTGGGCATCACCGTTATCGTCGCTATGCTTATCCCGAAGAGGCTGAGATAATAGAGCTTGTCCGAGATCACCGCGGCGCCGGTCTCGGCTCCGCTGCGGGTCTTATAGATCCTTGCGGCTGCAAGGAGCAGGAGCAGTGAGAGTGCGATGTTTATCACCGCTCTTGCCGCCGCCCCGGGAACAGTTAAGCGGAACGAACCGCTCGGGTTCGAGAAGTAATCCATAACTCCGAAGGGCACGAACCTGAGATTTCTGATCGAGAAAGTGTTGTCGCTGAAAGCGGCGAACAGATAGGTCGGGAACAGCGAGAGCACCGCCGCAGTCAGCGGGACGGCTGCTATGCACTCCCCGAGCCTCCCGCAGAGGGTCACGCAGAGGATCGCCGTGCAGTCGAGGAAGACGAGCATCCCCATAGCCGAGGTGAGGCGGTAGATCACCGTCACCAGCTCGTCGCTGCTCTCCGGGCCGCCGAGCTTCACGAATGCCTGCACCGCAAGCACCCCTTCCGCGGCAAGCATCGGCAGCAGGTGGTGCTTCACGAGCAGCCACAGCTTTGCAAAGAACCTCTCCGAGCTGCTCAGCGGAAGCGAGAAGTCAAGATCTACGAACCTTATATCGTACAGCTCGCGGAACAGCGGCACTATAATGAATATCCCGCCTGCCGCGTAGGCGGCGAGCACCATATCCGCCGCTATGGACGAATACTCTGCCTCGCTGCTCAGGCTCGGCCGGATGGCCGCGACATAAAGCGCCGAGATCAGTGTGCCGAGAGCGAGCATCGCATAGAGCAGCATAAAGAACATCCTGCTGTCCCTGACGAGCACTCGTGAATATGATCTTATCCGCTTTGAAGCCATGCTGTTCATCTGCTCACACCCTCTCTTAGTCTCTCAGATCCTTAGTTTCATAGATACTTAGATGTTCATTCTGCATACTCTTCTTCGGCGACGGGTCCGGGTTCAACTTCGTATTCCTCCGACTCGCTGTAATCGGAGTGATAGCGCTCCATATAGGACAGCAGATCGAAGCCTTCGGCTTTCTTTTTAGCCTTGAACTCTGCGGCCTGCTCGCGTGTGAGAGGACACCAGATCGCATTATAGGTCTCATTATCTTCCTCATCGTAGAGCTTCCATTCCACGCTGGCTCTCACGCCGGAGAATCTTTCGGATTCGTCACCGTAGGCGTTTTTAATGAGCTTGTAATAGGCGGAGATGTTCTCTGTAAAGGAGCGGGAGTTCCTTGGGTTCAGAGCCTCTATCTCGTCAAAGAGACTGTCGGCTTCACTCGCTTTGAGCCAGCAGTCACATTCCACACTGTCATCGGCATTATCAAAGCTGTATGAGCTGTTCTCGATCGAGAGCCATACCTCGCCCGTCGGGTCTCCGTCCGCTCCGCCGCGGGAAACGGACATCTTTGCAAAGCCGAATCCGCCCGTGATAAATGACACGAACCCGATGACCAGCACCGATGCCAGGCACGCAAGGTAGCCTGTCAGTCCGAACATGATATCCCTGAGAACGATCCCTCTGCGCTTGGAGGACACCGTTACCGCAAGGAAGAACAGCAGCCCGAAGAGTATCGCGTTGTAGAGGCTGTTGAGAAAGAACAGCAGTATCACAGCGAGCGTGCAGATCGCGGTGAACACCCGTCCGAAGGCTTTGAACACGAAGGGCTTGCCTACCGAGAGGCCGTCGCGCTTCTTGTAGATCCTAAAGGCCGCGAACACCAGCACAAGCGAGATCAGGATATTGAGCGAAGCCGCAAGGATATGCACCTCTCCGATCGGATCGTTGGAAGCGTCAAAGCTGTATATGCCGCCGATGAAGCCGAAAGGGGTGTACACGAACTCACAGGTGGAAGTGCGGTAGGAAAGCGTCTGGACGATCTTCCGCATGAATTCGGTGGGTATGACAGGCAGAGCCACCCCGAGGCAGAGCGGAGTGTATATGCACTCCACGATGCAGCCGCAGCTGCTTATGCAGACCAGCGAGACAGCATCGGTAAAGAGCATCCTCGCCATGTTTACCATGACCATTGACACTATACAGGCTGCCGTATCTCCCTTGACGAATACGAGCCCGGAGATCAGGATAACGAGCTGTGCCGCCGCAAAGGGTATCAGGTGATACTTTATCAGCACGAGCAGCTTTGAGCGGTATCTCTCCGAAGCGCTCATGGGCAGCGAGAACTCAACGTCCGCATACTGGCGGTTATAGAGCTCGCGGAATATCGCGGGTATCAGAAGCACTCCCGAGAGCGCCGCCGCGGCATTGACGAGCGTTGCGATCTCAAGGAATTCCCTTGCACCGGAATTATCTATCTCGCCGAAGGCGATGAAATGTATGCAGCAGAGCAGGGCTCCGAGCGCACAGAGCGTCAGCGTGAGCATCGACTGCTTGCGGCAGTTCTTCGAGAGCACCTTTGAATAGGCGCTTATTCTATTTAAGGAAGTCTGTGCTGCCATAGCCCTTCGCCTCCAATACATATACAAATATCTCCTCGAGCGTGAGGGGTATGCTCTCGACGATCTCCGGAGAGAGCTCGGACATCTTCTCCTTGGCCTCATCCTCGCCGGCCTTGACGATGATCTGTCTCAGGCTGCCGACAGCCGTGATATCGAGCACCTCGAGCCCGAGGCCGGACAGCTTCGCCTTGAGTACCCCGTCCTCGGCATAGAGAGGATCGCGCAGCACGGCCTGAAGCTTGGTGTAGCCGCTGCGGAGGTTATCGAGCTCGTCGGAGAACAGCAGCTCGCCCTTGTGTATGAGCATGGCGCTGTCGCAGATCTCCGAGATCTCGGTGAGGTTATGGGAGGACACTATCAGCGAGGCGCTGTTCTCGCAGATATGGTCGGTTATGATATTCTTTATCAGTCTGCGGACGGCGGGGTCGAGCCCGTCGAAGGCCTCGTCGAGCATGAGGTACTTGGTATTCGCGGCGAGCCCGAGGGAGATGACCGTCTGGCGCTTCATGCCCTTGGAGAACACCGAGAGCTTCTTGTCGAGGGGCAGATTGAGTGCTTTCATGATATTCTCGAACACGCTGTCCGAGAAGCCGGCGTAGGCGCCCTTGTAGAAATCCCGCAGCTCCTCGGCGGTATAGTTGATATACTGGGTCGTCTCGTCGTTGACGAAAAAGATCTTCTCCTTGGCGGCCGGGTTGTCGTAGACGCTTTCGCCGTCAATGGCGATCTCGCCCTCGGTGGGCGGATAGATACCGCACATCAGGCGCATAAGCGTGCTCTTGCCGGCGCCGTTGGAGCCGAGGAAGCCGAAGATACACCCCTCGGGTATCGTGAGGGTGACGTTGCTGAGCGAGGGCGGCTGCACAGTCTTTCTGCTCTCGCTGAAATTCATGGTGACATTCTTTATTTCTATCACGTTGATCTCTCCTTTCGCAGATCAGTTATCCCTGCTCATTTCCCTGATGATCTCGATCAGCTCATCGGCGGAGGCGCCTGCGTCCAGTGCCTCGCGTACGGCCGAGCGGAAGTTCTCGGTCAGCTTTTCGTAAGCCTTGCCTTCGTGTCTTGCGACGAAGCAGCCCTTTCCCTGCATCGAATAGATTATCCCGTCGCGCTCGAGTATGCTGTAAGCCTTGGCGACGGTATTGGGGTTGAGCTGCAGCAGCTTTGCCAGCTCTCTCGCAGAGGGCAGCCGATCGTTTTCCCTGAGCACGCCGGCGGCGATATCGCGGCAGACAGACTTACATATCTGTTCAAATATCGGTGATTTATCCGTAGGGTCGATAGATATCATCGCGGCGTCTCCTTTCTGCTGTATTAAGTGTACTACTCCAAATAGTACACTTAAAGCATACACCTCCATGCCTCATCTGTCAAGAGGGGGGAGATAGATTTGTGAGAATTACACAAGCCAATGTACAATGCACAATGCACAATGCACAATTATCAAGTCCTAACGCGGACGGCGTGGTTCCGCCTTTGGCTTTTGGAGTGCAGAAAAGCACTTCGGTTTGACGGCGGGCTGAACAAAGTGCAAGACCCAAACGCGAAGCGAAATGGGGTCAAGGGGGACGCTTCCCCCTTGCGGAGTCAAGAGGCGGAGCCTCTTGTGGGGTGTGGGGCAAAGCCCCGCATGGCTCCGCAGGCACTAATAATTCAAAACAAATAAGGCGCTGCTCCCAAGATACAAAGGGCTGCAACGCCTTGTTTTTTGCTGTGCTGTGGGGACTAATAATCGCAGCGCCGACAGCTCCGTCCGTCGCCCGCAGGCACAGGAATAGCAGGGCGCAAAGCACCCGAGCGAATTCCGTCCGGCTGCTAACATAGTCAGCGTTACATCCGGC
>JAFXVY010000122.1 GCA_017534595.1 Ruminococcus sp. | reverse complement strand
GATGCCGGCTACAAGGTAGCAGCAGTTTATGCAGGCGGCGACCAGGTCGCTATCAATGACAAGGATCAGTATCTGATCGCATACAACGGCGAGAAGATCATCCTTTCCGCTGAGTTCGTTAAGGATGAGGACACCGAGGCATTCGAGATCCAGCCCTGCGAGCACGGTACTCTCCACGCCGAGCTCATCCAGAGCACCGATCAGGAGTTCGACGCTATCCTCGTGACTCCCGAGCCTGATGCAGGCTACAAGGTAGCAGCAGTTTATGCAGGCGGCGACCAGGTCGCTATCAATGACAAGGATCAGTATCTGATCGCATACAACGGCGAGAAGATCATCCTTTCCGCTGAGTTCGTTAAGGCCGACAGCTCCACCGACAGCTCTCCCAAGACCGGTGCAGCCGCAGCAGGTATCGGCATGACAGCAGTAGCAGCTATCGCAGCCGCAGCTCTTATCGCGACCAAGAAGAGAAAGTAATTCCTCCGTGGAAGTGAAAGCAGAATAAAAAACGGGTATTCCTCCTGCAAGGGAGGGATACCTGTTTTTTAGGCTATGTTTCAGGAGCCCGAGAAGCTGACCTCGATATCTCCCGAGCTCGACTGACATTTGATCAGGATATCGCTGCCGGTGTCTCTTTCATACTTCTTCTCGGTCTTGACGCCGCCGACGGTGATATCTCCGCTCGAGGCCGAGATGTCGAGATCGCAGCCGTCCTCTTTACACGGCAGGCTGACGGTGATATTGCCGGAGCTTGCATTGATATCGGTATTGCACAGGGAGGCAAGCTTGACGCTCGCGCTGCCGGAGCTGGTATGCAGGTTTATCCTGTCAGCGGTGACGTTCTCGAGATATGCGCTCCCCGATGAGGTCTCGCCGGTTATCCTGCCGAAGGTGCAGTCGTACAGACCTACGCCTCCGCTTGAGGAATCGAACTCGATATCCTTCCCGCCGCCCATATTCTTCAGGCTGATGCTGCCGGATGCGGTGATGACCCTGCCGCCCGCCTCGAAGCCCTCGATGAAAACGTCTCCGGCGGAATCGGAGATATCAAGGCCGGCGAGCTCCTTTTCGGTGAGGGTGATCTCGACGTAATTATCGTCATCTCTGCCGGTGTAGTTGTAACCGCCGGTGTACTGCTTTCTGACGGAGAGCTTGCCGTCATTTTCGCTGATCTTGGGCACGAGATCCTCGCGCACTCTGTAATGCACCTCGTTCTTGTCACCGAGCCTGAGAAACAGCTCGGTGACGCCGAGATCGGCCTCAACGCTGCTTATCTTACCGATGCTGACCGTATTCTCAACTATCTTCGGGGGATCGGAGGAGACCGCAGTATTCTCCGCGCAGGACACTGTCCCAAGCATGACTGCCGCAGCCGCAGCGGCGGCGCAAAAAGTTCTGAGCTTCATTTTGTGTACCTCCTGTTTTATGTCTGTAACCGTATTATAGCACGGAAGATATTAAAAAGTCATTAAGGCAACACCGATTGACATTTTCTGTTTTACGTTGTATAATTCTGGTATATCGAAAACGTCCGGATATGAAACGAAAGAAGGTACAGCTATGATATTTGAAAATGCAGCAAGAGCCGTGGATGACGCGATAGCCTCCCGCTCCGAGACAGGTGCGGCGCTGGCGGTCACAAAGGACGGCGAGACGGTCTTCACTCACAGCGCGGGTCTCCGTGACGCCGAAAACGCCAAGCCCTTTACGGAAGACACGATCTGTCGGGCTTTTTCCTGCTCGAAGATAGTCACCTCGGTCTGCGCGATGCAGCTCATGGAGCGCGGAAAGCTGGATATCTATGACGAGCTCGCATGGTATATCCCCTCCTTTTCCGAGCCTTGTTACATCAGGGACGGCAAAAAGCTCCCCAGCCAGCCCGTAAGGCTGCGCGACCTGCTCAACATGACCTCCGGCATACCCTATCCCGGCGACGGGCGCGAGGGCGGCGAGATGATGTCCTCGCTGTGGGGGCGGCTCGATCAGAGCATCCGCGAGGGCAGGTCCATGACCACGCAGGAGTTCGCCTCCGAAGCCGGAAAGTGCGCGCTGGTGTACCCTGCCGGGCAGGAGTGGATGTACGGCTCGTCGGCGGATATCCTCGGAGCCGTGATAGAAAAAGCGGCAGATATGCCCCTTGACGAGTACATGAAGGTCAACGTCTTTGACCCCCTCGGTATGGAGGATACTGCGTTCTTCGTGCCGCCGGAGAAGCGTGACCGCCTCGCGGAGCTTTACGAGTGCGCGGGCGAAACTCCGCGCAAGCCCTCCTACGTCAACCTCTGCATCTACGATTACGACAGCAGGCCGGCTTTCCTTTCGGGCGGCGCAGGACTCTTCTCGACGGCAGCCGACTACGCAAAGCTCGGCGCCGAGCTCTCCTGCGGCAAGGCCGGGATACTCGGGCGCAAGACGAGAGATCTGCTGCGCCTGAACGGGCTCTCCGCCGAGCAGAGAGTGACCCTCAACTGGGATTCGGTCAAGGGCTTCGGCTACGCGAACCTTATGCGCACCCTCGAGGACAGGGAGCTTGCGGGTCTGCTTGCCTCGGAGGGCTCCTTCGGCTGGGACGGCTGGACAGGCACCTTCCTGCTCTGCGACCCGACAGAAAAGATATCCGTGACGCTGTTCCTGCAGCGCTGCGGAGCCGGCACCTCAAGGCTCGCACGCTGCGCAGTCAATGCGGTATTCGGCAACGAAAGATAGACAGGCTGCTCAGCTTTGAGCCGGAAAGGAAATACGATGAACAACGGAAATTTCACCGTCTGCGGGATAGTCGAGATAGACGGAAAGATCCTGCTCGTCCGCCACACCTACGGCACAGCCAAAGACAGGATACTCGTTCCGGGCGGTTATGTGGAGGATGGCGAGATACCCTCAAAAGCGGTCGAGCGTGAGGTGCTGGAGGAAACCGGAGTCACGGCCGGGGCAAATGCTGTCTTTGCCGCGCAGTTCAAGACCGAGCAGTGGTGCATAGTGTTCACTATGGAGTATATCAGCGGCGAGCCGAGGTCGGACGGCTATGAAAACAGCGAGGTGCTGCTCCTGCCCGCCGAGGAAGCGGTGAAGCGTGAGGATATCACGAACATGAGCAGGAAGATACTGCAGGCATATATCGCTGACAGGTCCAACGTGCTCGGCAAGAGTGATTACTTGTCGAAGTCAGGCACCCCGGAAACCTATGAGATATACGGTGTATAACTGCTGAACGGGTGGTTTTTGACGCCGGAACAGAGACGGTATTAGTGAAAAGTGAATAATGAATAACGAATAGTGAATAGTTAAGGTATCGCCTTCGGCGATGATTTTAAAATCGTCCGCGCAGCGGACTCCTTAACTATTCACTATTCACTTTTCACTATTCACTAAAAAGGGTTCTTCCGTCAAGCGTCAATATCCGGTATGATCTGCAGGGCATAATCCGGATAGAGCGCCTGTACTTCTTTTGTCAGGATGCCTATCGCTTCGGCTCTTTCGATGTCAAAGCTCAGCACCACATCGAAGCGCATGGTCTTGTTCTCGGTGTCGGCATAGAAGCCGTGGAGCTGCAGCGCCCATTCGTGAGCGAGGACGGTCTCCTGCACCGTGTTGCGGACGGCGGCGGCTTCCTCGTCGGTGGTGTTGAAGGAGTAGACCCCCACGCCCGTCAGGATAACGCCGGTCTCCCTGTATACCCTTGCCTGGAGACGCCTTGTCAGCTTGTCGGCCTCATCTATCGTCATGGTGTCCGGCAGCTCGACATGAACGCTGGCGTAGTTCTTGTTGGGGCCGTAATTGAACATGATAAGATCGTATGCCCCGCGGACCTCCGGTTCCTCACAGATCAGGGACTTTATCCGTTCGGTCTCCTCCCTGTCGGCACGCTGGCCGAGGATATCGTTGACCGTTTCGCTCATCATTTCGATGCCCGCTCTGATTATGAACAGCGAGATCAGCACGCCGACATAAGCCTCGAGCGAGACGTCAAGGGTCAGGAAGATTATCGCCGAAGCGAGCACTGAAGCGGAGAGTATCGCGTCGAAGAGAGCGTCCGAGCCCGAAGCCACAAGGGCTCCGGAGTTGTGCTTCTTCCCCTGCGCCTTTACATACTGCCCAAGGATGATCTTCACAACGATAGCCACGGAGATTATCACCAGCGAGACGGCGTTGTGATCCGGCTCCTCGGGGGTGATGATCTTCTTGACCGATTCCACCGCCGAGGTTATGCCGGCATAGAGCACGATAGCCGCCACCATCATCGAGCTGAGATATTCGATCCTGCCGTAGCCGAGGGGATGCTTCTTGTTAGGCTCCTTGGCGCCGAGCTTGGCTCCGATTATCGTTATCACCGACGAAAGGGCGTCCGACAGATTGTTCACCGCGTCGAGGGTAACGGCTATGGAATTCGAGATTATACCTATCACTGCCTTGAACGACGCAAGGAACACATTTGTGATTATCCCGATGAAGCTCGTTCTGACTATCGCTTTTTCTCTTGCTGCCGAAAGCTCGGCAATACTGTTCTCTGACATAGCTGCCTCCAAATAGTTCCTGTTGAGGATTTTCGATAATTATATCCGAGATCGGCCTGCTGTCCTCTTACTTCCCGACCTTTTCTCCGTTGAGAAGCACGACGTTCATGACCTCGACCTCCGTCTTAACCCAGACGCCTTCGGTCACATAAGGCTCGTTGGCAAGATAATCGTCCACGGCGGTACGGTCGGGGAACTCGACTACCAGCACCGAGCCCTTCATCCTGCCTTCCTCATCGAGCAGACCTCCCGCACAGATGACCTGTCTGCCCAGCCTTGCCATGCCCTCGAGATGCCTCGGGCGGACTTCCATCCGCTTTGCGAGCATACCCTCGCCGTCAAGTGCCTTTATAACAAACTGCATACCGTCACCCCATAACCTTTCCCGCGAACTCTGCCGCGGCTTTGATATCCTCTTCGTTGGGTCTGCCCTTGTTCATGCCCTTGAACTGACCCTTGCAGTGGAACTCGCGGTCGTCCACCGGGATGCCGACCTTATCGGCTTCCTTTCTGATCTTCTTGAGGGTGGAGCCCATTATCGCCGCCGACCCGAAGTTGACTATCCTTCCGACCTTGGACTTGTCAAGCGACTTGACGAACTCCCGCACCTCGGGATCGATGGTGAAGGCATAGTAGGAATTGCCGAGAAACAGGATATCCACCTGCTCGACGATCGGCTCGGAGATCGGCTTTGCCTCTGCTCCCACCGCTCCGGCGATCGCCTCGGCAAGCTTCCGGGTGTTGCCTGTTTTGGTAAAATAGCGAACTGCGACTTTCATACTGATCTCCTCCTTTGATTTGTCCGGACGTACTTCCTGACTTCTATTATATCCAAAAACCGGAGAATTGTCAAGCTGTTATGTGGACAATATGTACTGCGTGCCTTGACATTCCGGCTCAAAATTTGTATAATAGTATTAATTTATCAAGAGCAAGGAGGTCATAGATATGGCAAAAAGCAAAAGGCTCCGTGCGGGAGCATTTCTCCTTTCGGTCGCCGTGGCTGTGAGCTCGCTGTCATTTTCGGCGGCAGCTGAAAGTCAGGTCATCGAGGGGACCTATTCCTATTCCTCGAACGAGGGCAACAATGTCCAGCGCACCGACAGCTTCGTCTTCCGGGAGGACTGCTTCAAGCACTCGTCGTTTGACTGGTGCAGTCACCTTATGACCCTTTCGGCACAGACAGCGATAGCTTCGGTAGGCCGCTATGCCGATGTCCCCGACCCCGGACATATCGACGACCCGTCCGACGAGGGCGCGAATATCCTGAATATGCTGAAGGACATGGGCTTCTCCGACGCCGAGGCGAACAAGTACTATACCGTCAATCCGCAGGAAAATTCCGCTGCCGCTGCGATCGGTCACAGAGAGATCAGCTGCGGCGGGAAGACCTATACCCTGCTTGCGGTATTCCCCCGCTCGGCCAACTACAAAGAGGAGTGGAGCGGGAACTTCACCGTAGGCAGCGGGACGATACACGAGGGCTTCAAGGCCGGGCGCGACGAGGTGCTGCGCTTCATGAAGCAGTACATCACCAAGCACGGCATCACCGGCGACATTAAGATCTGGGTATCGGGGCACAGCCGGGGTTCGGCGATCTCGAACCTTATCGGCGCATTCTTCGCCGCGGGAGGCATTGACTACTTTGACGGCGTCAGCATAGCCCCCGAGGATATCTACTGCTACACCTACGCCACTCCCCGCACCGCCTTCGTTGAGGCGGACAAGAAAGAGCTGCTGAGCGTCGGCGGGGCGCGGGGCGGAGTCTATGCTGACGACACCCCCGGCGAGGAGTATGTAAGCAGCGTTTCCGGAAGGATCTATGCCGATGACAAGATCTTTGACTGCATACACAATTTCCCGCAGCCCTACGACTTCATCACTATGCTGCCTCCGGCCGAATGGAACTACACCATGTTCGGCAAGGTCGAGAACACCGACGGCGACGGCGCGGTATCGGCTGAGGATATGCTCAGACAGCTGAGCTCGGTCAACGGGTACGCTTATGAAGAATTCCTCAACGGCGGCGACTACCGCAATTTTGAATGGAAGAGGTTCGATCTCCCGTCGTTCTCGGTCGTGCCCGACACGGCAGAGCACGAGGGTAACGATATGGGATACTTTATGTCCCACCGCGTATCGAGCTTTGCCTACTATGCCCCCGATGTTGAAAGCTACGTCAGCACAGGTATGCAGGAGACTCTTACCGCAGTTGCGGGAGCTTACTCGATGATGCACGATTTTACCGACCTGGAGATCAAGGAAAACACACAGAGCATCATCCTGCCTGCGATCCTTTCCTACTTTGCTTACGCCGACGAGATGCTTAAAGATGAAGGCCGCTCGGCTTCGGAGGAAGAATCCGTTTTGATCGTGATCGAGGAGCTGCTCTCCTATATCACGGGTCAGCCGATAGAGCACGGCTCGCTGACCGTTGACGATACCGTTATGCTTGCCTCAAGGTACATATCCGCAAATAAAGATTCAAAGGCTGTCAGTGCGCTGCTGGACTATGCAGCGAATGCGGTTCAGGGCATGGAATACTATGCTTTGGTCGAGGAGCTGCTCAACCAGTTCGTTCCCGATCCCGATAACGCGACCGATCAGGAAAAGCTGCTGGCGCTGATAACAGCCCTCACGGAGGGCCCGCAGGAAGGCTCTCTTGCAGTCGCTTTCGGAAGCGCTGAGAATATCCGCACATCGCTCTACGCCCTTCTCGGGTTCGTATCTCCCGACCTTTCCGCTCTGCTGTACAACGGAAAGGCTCCCCTTGAAAACATAGTGAAATACGTTATCCCCATGCTTTTAGGCAAAACCGACGGCGAGGGCGGATATGAGAGCATCGCCGATGCTGCCGACGCCGGACTTACGGAGGTCATCGGGCTTATCAGCGCAACAGGTCTTGAGAACTCCAAACGCTACGGCGAGCTGTACTACGAGCAGCTCAAGGGGCATATCGAGACGATAAAGAAAAACGTGAGCCTGCTGAGAAGAGTTCTTTTC
This sequence comes from Ruminococcus sp., assembly GCA_017534595.1. GTDB lineage: Bacteria > Bacillota > Clostridia > Oscillospirales > Ruminococcaceae > FB2012. Next base: position 487 of record JAFXVY010000122.1, on the reverse strand, counting down.
AGGATCGCATTCGGCACCTTCGGCGACCCGTACAGCACCGAACAGGCGATAAACACCGCTGCGACCTTTATAGGCAACATCGGCATCATCCCTTCGGCACATTACAACGAGGACTTCGTTGCCTGGGGCAAGGCCTGTGAGGCGGCGGGCATCAGGGATCACGAAGAATACAAGGAACCTGCCCCCGAGCCCTCCGACAGTCAGCAGGAGGATGTCCCCGAGGATCCCGGCAAGTCGGACAACCCGAAGACCGGATCCAAGTCCGTCTGCATCTGCGGGGCGGTCGTTATACTTGCCGCGGCAGCAGTGATCGTTTCAAAGAAGAGAAAGCGCTGAGCGCAGCATTAAGGCAATACCGCACAACCACCGGCTAACGCCTTTGTACATCATCCGCTTGCATATTTTCCGTCATTATTACCGTGTCAACTTGTTGACACTATTCTCCTTGCCGTTGCGTAAAGCGAAGTGAACTTCGCTTGCAAGGCGG
>JAFXVY010000121.1 GCA_017534595.1 Ruminococcus sp. | reverse complement strand
GCGCCGTCCAGATTTTCGTCAGATTGCCCGAATTCGACGCAGGCTTGCTAACGCAAGTCAAGGAGAATTTGGGTGATATGACGGAAAGCTGGCAAGCAGATGGCGTGCAGAGGCGTTAGCCGCGGGTTGTGCGGTGTTGCCTATACTTCGGAAGCATTGACCGTTATTTCAGGTATAAAGGAGGCCATTAAGATGACTGTTTATGTTGATACGAACGCAGGCAGAGGCGGGAACGGCTCAAAAGAGATGCCCTTCAAGCGCATATCGGATGCGGCGGCTGCCGCAAGGGCGGGTGACGAAGTTCTCGTTATGCCCGGAGTTTACCGGGAGTATGTTGACCCCCGATTCGCAGGCACCGAGGACGCAAGGATAGTTTACCGGAGCGCTGAGCCCCTCGGTGCGGAGATCACCGGAGCCGAGCTGCTCACAGGCTGGGAGCCCTACAAGGGCACCGTCTGGACCGCAAGCGTGGACAGCAGCATCTTCGGGGACTACGACCCCTACACGACATTCGTTTACGGTGACTGGTACTTTGCCAGCAAGAGCAAGCACACCGGCGCCGTTTACCTCAACGACCGGGCTCTCTATGAGGCTGCAAGCATCGAGGAATGTGTGAAGGGCGAGAAGTCGGTTTACTCATGGGAGCCGGAGTACTCGGTCTATAAATGGTACGCCGAAAAGCAGGGCAGCAGGACAGTGTTCTACTGCAATTTTCAGGACAAGGATCCCAACAGGGAAAAGGTGGAGATCAACGTTCGCAGAAGATGCTTCATGCCTTCTCACAAGGGCGTGGGATATATCACAGTAAGCGGGTTCAGGATCAGCAAGGCCGCGACCACCTGGGCTCCCCCCGCCGCCTATCAGGACGGCATGATCGGACCCCACTGGTCTAAGGGCTGGATCATCGAGGACTGCGATATCTCAAACAGCAAGTGCGCGGGAATAAGCGTCGGCAAATATTTTGACCCCGACAACGACCATTACTTCACCAACAGGCACGTCAAGAGCCCAACTCAGATGGAGCGGGACGCCGTCTGCCGCGGGCAGTACCATGGCTGGCTCAAGGAGAAGGTGGGCGGACATATCATCAGGCGAAACAACATCCACCACTGCGAGCAGGGCGGCATAATCGGAAGAATGGGCGGAGTGTTCTCGGTCATCGAGGATAACCATATCCACCACATCAACAATATGATGGAGCTGGGCGGCGCCGAGATCGCGGGCATCAAGATGCACGCGGCTATCGACGTCATCATGAGGCGCAACCACATCCACCACTGCACTATGGGGATCTGGTGCGATTGGGAGGCTCAGGGCACCCGCCTCTCTAAAAATCTTCTCCACGACAATCAGCGCCCCGACTTTGCAAAGCAGCTCCCCGGCGGCATGATGAGCCAGGATATCTTTGTTGAGGTCAGCCACGGCCCCACGATCATCGACAACAATATAATGCTCTCCGAGGCTTCGCTGCGGATGCCGTCGGAGGGTATAGCCGTGGTGCACAATCTGATCTGCGGCGCGTTCACATCTATCGACGCCGGCTGCGACAATGTGGTCGAGGGCAGGCTTCGCCAGAGGTACACTCCATACCATATCCCTCACCGCACCGAGGTCATGGGCTTTATGACCATTCTCCACGGCGACGACAGGTTCTATAACAACATCTTCGTTCAGAGGCAGAGCGTCAAGGGGCACACGGACACCGAAAACCATATAGTCGGAACCTCGGTCTTCGATGCTTTCCCCACATACGACGAGTGGATAGTCAACTTCGATATGGACACCGATACCCCCGACATGGGCAAGCTGGACAAGTTCCATCACCGCTATCTGCCGGTGTGGTGCGCGGGCAACGTTTATCTCAACGGCGCTTTGCCGTGGAAGAACGAGACCGCGAACCTTGTCGGTGACGGCGCTGTATCCGTAGAGATCGAGGAAGAAAACGGCAAGCCCGTGCTTAAGACCGATATCTACTCCAGGCTCTCCGGCTTCACCGCAGGGCTGATACAGACCGGTATGCTGGGCGAGGCCTTTGAGCCCGAGCAGAGATTTGAAGCCTCCGACGGCAGAGATATCGTCTTTGATACCGACTTCCGCGGCGATCACAGAGGCGCGGAGATCATCCCCGGCCCCTTCGCCGCCCTCTCGGACACCTTCGGCGAGCTCTTTGCGCTGTAATGATACCCGGTCGGGATCTTTCGCTTTCCGCTGAGAATTTTAAACTACTATTAAGGTGAGCGGTCTATACTGTATATAGGCTCGGAAAGGCTCCGGGCCGGACTCAGTACAGAAAGGAAAGTGATAACCATGAAGGTATCAAAGAGAGCGGCTGCGTTTATCTGCGCACTGATGATGTCGGCGGCCTCCGTTTCGGCGGTGAGCGCTTTTGCCGATGACAGCGCCGGGCAGGCCGCTTCCGAGACCGTCAGGGTCGGGAAGGTCACAGAGGTCAGCGGAAGTCAGCTGACGGTCGCGCTCGGAGAGTTCTCGCGCAAGAAGACCGGCACCGAAACTGCCGAAGGCGAAGAGAGCGCTGACGGTTCTGAGAAGTCCGCACGCTCCGGCATGAAGAAGTCTCACGGCTCAAAGTGTGAGGCAAAGGAAAAGTCAGCCGGGGCAGAGGCTTCCGAAGAGGGCGCAGCACAGTCCGGGGAGACCGGAAAAACCGGGAAGAAGCACGGCGGCAAGGGCAGGCATCACGGTAAATTCACGGAGAACGGCACCACTGAGACCGTGGACACCGAGGGTGCAGCTGTCACCAAAAAGGGTGAGGACGCAGCTGTCTCCGACATATCCGTCGGGGATATCGTAAAGCTGAAATACGATGAAAACGGCGAGCTCACAAAGGTGAAGGTCTGCGGGCACAGGCACGGCAAGAAGGCCGAGGCTGCCGCACAGGAAGAAACAGCATAACATCAAAACAAAGGGCGCCCGTACTGTTGCAGTACGGGCGCTTTCGGTTTAGGCAACACCGCACGACCCCTGTGCATCAGATGCGCCGTTCAGATTTTCGTCAGATTGCCTAAATTCGACGCAGGCTTGCTGACGCAAGTCAAGGAGAATTTGGGTAATATGACGGAGAGCTGGCAAGCAGATGATGTGCAGAGGCGTTAGCCGCGGGTCGTGCGGTGTTGCCTTTATGATATTTTTCCGGTCAGACCACATTCATAACTTTGAGGAAGCCGGTGAGCCTGAATACCTTTTTGACGTCCTCCGAGGCGTTTTTGACGGTCATCGTGCCGCCGAGCTCGTCCATGCGCTTTACGGCGGAGAGCAGAACGCGCAGCCCCGCGCTGGATATCGTCAAGAGCTCTGAAAAGTCGAAGATAAGCGTCTGGATATCGTCAAGAGCGGGCATCAGCTTTTCCTCAAGCTCCGGAGAGGTGTTCGCGTCGAGCTTGCCCTCGACGGAGACGTCAAGGCGCTTTTTGGTCTTCAGTATTTCAACTTTCATCTTTGTTCCTCCTTTTTCTGCGTTCAGGCTGACCCGTTCGTTGGTGTTTTTCTGATTATAACACATCCGGCGGGATTTTGCAAGCTTATACTAAAAAAGCATGGGCTCAGTCGTATTCGCAATACTTGAATTCCATGCTGCCGTCTGCTTTGAAAATGACTTCGATCTCCTCGGAACGCAGATCGAAACAGAAGCCGTCATATACCGAAAAGACCGTATCACCGTTTCGGTAGATGCTGATGAACTGTAACTTCATCTCTTTGATAAGATCCTCTTTCGTTACGGTCTTGCCGGGTTCGCTGCAGATCAGCTGCGGTTTCTCGTTCAGGAAATGCTCGGCAAGGGCACTCTTGACGCGGTATTCTGTACGGTCCTTCTCGGAAACGATGCGCTCGAGCTTTTCGTAGCAGCGGGAGGCGTCGGTGGATTCCGGGGACTCACAGTCGATGTAAACTCCGAGCCTGTCCTCATAATCCGCGCCCGGCCAGTCTATCTCGCTCTCGTACCCGTACTCCGGAGGGACGCAGCCGGGGGAGCACACATAAATGAAATGTCCCAGAGCCGTATCGAAAGACAGCTTTTCGGGCTTGCTGTCCTTCGGTTTGTCTTCCTTGTTCTTCTTACCCGAGAAAATGCTGAATAGTCCCATATCCGTTCTCCTGTACATTGTTGTTTTTCAGCGCAGAACTGCCTGTGTACATTATAGCACAGTTCATATATAAAGTCAAACGAAAGCCGGGGAGGTTGACACGGACAGGAAAATAAAGTATAATTCAGATAACAAAGTTTTGACCGAAGGAGGAATAAATATGATACCGACATTCAGATACCACCCCGACCCGATAGGCACCGGCGCATTCATTCAGGGCGAGGCGAGAAAATGCGACTGCTGCGGCACATCGACGGAGGTCTGGTACGAGAACCCGTTCTATACTGCCGCCGACGGCGTTGAGTGTATCTGTCCCGAATGTATCGCAAGCGGGAGGGCTGCGGCGCAGTTCGGCGGCGAGTTTCAGGATGCCGCGAGCACCGACAGCGTCTCCGACCCCGCCAGACTTGACGAGCTCGTTCACCGCACCCCGGGGTACTGCGGCTGGCAGCAGGAATACTGGCTCGCACACTGCGACGATTTCTGCGCTTTTGTCGGATATGTCGGCTGGGACGAGATCAAAGAAATGGGTATCGAAAAGGAGATCGAGGAGACCTACGATCAGGATATCTGCGGGTTCGGTCTCGAGGACATAAAGGAGAACCTGACAAACAACGGCGGTATGCAGGGCTATCTTTTCAGATGCCTGCACTGCGGCAGGCATCTGCTCTATGCAGACTGCGACTGAATTTTACGGGAGGTATATTATGGAACGCAAAGAAAAGGCAAAGGAATATTTTTCTCAGAAGTGTCACTGCTCTCAGGCGGTGCTCGCATCGTTCGCGGATGAGATAGGTCTCTCCGAGGGGACGGCTTTGCAGCTCGGCTCCTGTTTCGGAGGGGGTATGCGCAAGGGAGAGGTCTGCGGGGCCTGCACCGGTGCGCTGATGGCGATAGGCATGAAGTTCGGTATGAGCACCGTCGGCGATCTCGAAAGGCAGCAGACCGCCGATGAATACACCAAGAAGTTCTTAAACGAGTTTGCGAAGCAGAACGGCTCTTATCTCTGCCGCGAGCTGCTGAAATACAATCTCGCCAGCGAGGAGGAGCGGCAGAAGGCGCGTGAACTGGGGCTGTTTGCAACAGTCTGTCCGAAGCTCATCGAAAGCGCTGTCGTTATCGCGGAGCAGCTTATGAGCGAGGCTTGAACCGTAAGGAGGCCGGTAACATGAAAGTCAGCAGCAGCGATCACGTCAGCGGATTTGCGGCAGAGGGCGAGGGTATGCTCTGCATAAGCGACCTCGGGTTCTATGAGCAGAACGGTATGCTGAAAAACCCCTGCAAGGACGGCTTTGAGCTCGGAGACGGCATCACCGATGTGGAGGCGGGTGTCTTTGACCTTATGCCGCAGCTTCGGTATATCCTGATCGCGCCGTCGGTAAGGAGTATCGGCGTCACCGAAAAGACAAGGGGGATCTTTGAAAAGAACGATGTCTGCATCATCGGGCGGTTCGATACTTACGCCGAGAGCTTTGCGCGAGAGCAGAGGCTCCGCTTTGTTCACGATGATATAGAGCTTGCCTCGGAGGGCGACTACTTCGGGCCGGGGCACGATATAATAACCCTCTGCCTTTACGATAACGGCACCGCCCTGATCCACGAGGACTGCCGCTGTCAGGGGATCTCGGCCGGCAGCACCGGCGGCGGAGAGTGCGACGTCAGACTGCCGAAAGACTTTTACCTGACCCATTCCGCGAAGGATATCGCAGACCTCTGCTGGGGGTCCTGTTACAGCGCGATAATGAAATGCGGTGCGCAGAAAAGCTTTCTTGCCAAGGCCAAGAAGAAGCGCGGCTTCTGTTTCAGGTTCAATGACCGCTGACATATCCGGTGAGGAGGGGAGACAATGAATAATTCTGCTGACAGCCGCAGGCTGAAAAGGATACGCTATGAGTCGAGCGGCGGGTCTATGAACTACCATTCCGAGTTTGAGATCGAAGCTGCCGAAGGCGAGGTGATCCGCACCGCCTACCGGAGCGATCATTATTTCGGCAGAGCCGAGGAGGAAGCCTCCCCCGAAAGGCTGGCGGAGATAGACCGCAGCGGCCTTGTCTCCGGGGAGGACAGTATGACGGTCAGGGAGCATATCCCTGCGGACAGGGCGCTCTGGGAGGCTCTTGCCGGAGAGGTCGGGTATCTAAAGGAGCAGCTGCGGCCTGTTGACACCGAGAAGATCACCTTCCGCCCCGACCCCGGGGACTTTATGCTCGACGGCGGAGACTATCAGCGCCTCTGGCTGACCTGGGAGACCACCGACGGCGAGGAGACGGTGCGGTATTACCCGCCCTCCGGGAACAGGTGGTCGAGCGTGCTGGAGATCATTCACGAGATGTCGCGGCCCGTCGGCAGGGATCTTAGGCTGATCGGCGAGACGGTGATGACCGAGTTCTTCCTGAAAACGCCGAAGTATTCCTATCAGATCACCCCGATAAAGGGCAGCGACAGCTATTATTTCTTTGTCCACGGGGACAGCTCGCCTGTCAGCAAGGTCTCGCGGGAGCAGTGGCTCACCGTGCGGGGATTTCTGAGCGGGCTGGATGTCTCCGGCTTCGGGACGGGGAAATACGAGAGCAAGTACTATCTGAGGCTCAACTTCAACGACGGCATCAACAAGAACCTCGAGGCCGACAAAAAGACCGCCGGGCTCATCAGGAGCTTTATCAGAGAAAGCATACTCGGAGAATAGAAAAGAGGCTGCTGCAATAACGGCTTCAGGCGAAAAACGGTATCTCTCCCCGATGGGGGAAAGGTACCGTTTTTCGCATTTCGCGCCGCTGCGAAGCAGCAGCCTCTTTTACAAGGGTATTATCAGATTTATCACTACGAACGATCCGCCGAACAGGACGAGCCAGAAGATATGCTGCTTCCACTTGCTCGCAAGCAGACCGATGAATTCCCGGATAAAGGCGTTCGGCCAGAAGTACCACTTGGTCTTGCTGCCGATGCCCTCGGCTTCGATGCCGAGGCTGCGGGTTATCATACCGCTGCGCAGCACATGGTAGCCGGAGGTGGAGAATATCAGCTTCGGGTCAGAGCAGACCTCGCCTATTTTTTCAATGGAGAAGGTCATGTTCTCCTGAGTGCTCGCGGACTTGTTTTCAAGGAGGATGCGCTCCTCGGGTATGCCCTTCGAGATCAGGTAGTTCTTCATCGACTCCGCCTCGGAGATCACTTCATCGGAGCCCTGCCCGCCGGAGGGCACGAAGATCACCTTTCTGCCGGACTTTTCCTGCTCTGCGGCAAAGGCCAGCGCTCTGTCGATGCGCCCCCGCAGCAGGGGGAGGGGAGTGCCGTCATCGGCTATGGCGCAGCCGAGGATTATGATATGCGTTCTGTCGGGAGAGGGCTTTTTCTTTACCGAGATCAGCCCGCAGAGCATGGCCGACATCAGCATGACTTCCAAATAGATGAACACCGTGGCATAGCTGCTCTCGACAGCACCGTAGACTCTCATCTCCTGCTCGCTGCCCATGGCAAGGGATCTGTCAAGCAAGAGCAGGCCCGCATAGCCTCCGGCGATCAGCACGCAGAGGATCATCCCGAGCATATTGACAAAGCTTTTGCCCTCCCGCCGGATCAGGACGATATTGCTTATCCCCAGCGCCAGCACGAACAGCGCCATAAAGGGGAGGGTGATATACATGAACGCCGAGCTGGCATTTTTCAGCCAGCCGTAGACGTTGTTCATGAAGCTGAACTCCGGGCGGTAAAGCAGGTCAACGGAGCATTTGACAGTGTTGACCGCGAACACCGTAAAGAACAGCATCATCCCGCCGTAGTAAAGGGTGGAGTAGGAGAACAGCTCGTACCTGCACCTTAATATAAAGGAGACCACGAAGATCACCGTCATCAGCGTCAGATAGATACTGGTGATAAGGCAGACCGCTTCGCAGCCGGAGAAGTTTCCGTTTGATTTGTTGACGATTATCCCGCCGGGGAGGACTTCCACATACTCAAAGGCAGTCTGTATGAAGCCGACGCCGGTCTCGCGGGTGTTGTTTATAAAGAACTTGCCTCTTGCGCCGCTGTCGGCAGTGACGGTCAGGAGCCGGGGCTCGTCCGGGTGAACCGTGACATTCACGCCCTCCGTCTCCGGGACGAAATACCGGGCTTCCTCGCTTTCGGGCAGGTAGATGTCGAGGCTGCCCGCCGACACAAATATGCAGATAGCAGCTGCTATGAAAAACAGCACCGACGCAGCGACGCTCGCCGCCGTCAGAGCTCTGAACGATCTGCGTCTGTCGATCTCACGCATCCTCTCACCCCCTTACGTTCACTTAAAGTACCGCATCCCGCGGAGGGATGCAGCGGCGGACTTCCTATTTCAGCGACATGATATAGACCTGGCAGGGGTTGGCGACATCCCAGTACTCGGGGAAGACCTCGAACTGCTTGAAGCCGCAGCCGATGTAAAAGAGATTTGACTTGTCGTAGTCCTCGTAGACGCCGTATTTAACGGTCTTGACCTGCATGAAGGAATAGCCCTGTGCTCTGGCGAGCTCTTTGGCCTTTTCCACGAGCTGTCTGCCGAGGCCTGCGCGCTGATACTCCTTGAGGATGCCGGTCACGGCGATCTCGACGGTATCCTTGCCGGTCTCTCTGAGGCAGAGGAAGCCGACGTATTTCCCGTCCTCCTCGGCGGCGAGAAGGGTGAGATCGGCGCTTTCGCGGATGTAGCCCTCGCGGCTCTCGTCCACCTCGAACCACTCCTTGAGCGACTCGAGGATGTTTCTTGTTATCGTGGCTTTCTGTTCTTTGTCTGTTACCCGGACTATCATGGTATATACTCCTTTAGATGACATCAGTATTGTCTGTATCTCTGATTATAACATATCCCGGAGAAGATTTCAAGCGCTATCCGGACGGGAGGCTTGTTGACTTTTCGGCGGGTCTGATGTATAATATCAAAAAAACACAGGGGGCGGGGAAATGAAGATCGCAGTGATAAACGGACAGAACCACAAGGGGAGCACCTATCATCTCGGGCACAGCATCGCCGAAAAGATACAGGGGGACAAGGAGATCACGGAATTCTTCCTGCCGAGAGACCTTGAGCATTTCTGTACGGGCTGCTACAAGTGCATAGAGGAGGTGTCGGACTGCCCGTTCTATGCGGAGAAAAAGGTGATCCTCGACGCTGTTGAGGCGGCGGATATCCTCATTTTCACGACCCCGACCTACGCTATGCATATGTCTGCGCCGCTCAAGACCTTTTTTGATCTGACCTTTGATCTGTGGATGGTACACAGACCCATGGATTCGATGTTCTCCAAAAAGGCGGTGATCGTATCCACCTCGGCGGGGGCGTCGCCCAAGTCGGCGATGAAGGATGTCGAGGATGCGCTGTTCTGGATGGGCGTGCCGAAGATCTACAAGCTCGGTATGGCGGTTCACGCGATGAACTGGCAGGGAGTATCCGAAAAGGCGAAGGCGAAGATAGATAAGAAGACCTCCGCTGTCGCAAGGAAGCTTTCCTCCGGGAAGAAGCCCTCGGTGGGGATAAAGACCCGGTTCATGTTCCGGATAATGGGGATGCTCCAGAAAAAGGGCTGGAACTCCTCGCCGGTCGAGACGCAGTACTGGAAGGACAAGGGCTGGCTCGACGGCAGGAGACCGTGGAAGAACTGAATATTTAGGCAACACCGCACAATGGTTGTGCGGTGTTGCCATAATGAAAGCGGATACCGGGATATCATCGGAAAGAAGGCTGATCTGTATGATCCATATTTACAGCGGCGACGGCAAAGGAAAGACCTCTGCGGCTGTCGGACTTGCCCTGCGGGGGGCGGGAGCGGGGCTGCGCGTTTGCTTTTATCAGTTTCTCAAGGACGGCAGCTCCTCGGAGATCGCAATGCTGAGAGCGGCTGCGGGAATAAGCGTTATCTGCTGCGAGGTGTGCAGCAAATTCGTTTTTCAGATGAGCGAAGCTGAAAAGGCCGCCGTGACCGCAAGGCATAACGAGATGCTCGAGCAGGCAAAGGAGACCGTCAGGAGCGGCGGCGCCGATATGATAGTTCTTGACGAGCTTTTCGGAGCTTACAGCGAAGGGATGCTCGACCGTTCGGCTGCCGAGGAGATCGTCCGGAGCTGTCCCGTCAGCACAGAGCTTGTGCTGACGGGGCGGGATCCCGCTGAATTCTTCTGCGAGCGGGCAGATTATCACAGCGAGATACGCTCGGTCAGGAATCCTTACGATAAAGGCGTCAAGGCGAGAAAAGGAATAGAATACTGAAAGGGGCTGCAACAGCCCCTTTATATTACAGCAAAGGGGATGCGTAAAAAACTACGCATCCCCCAAATTGTTTTACAGCAGCATTTATACATCTATATGATAGATAAACGCCTCGGCTTCCTCGCCGGTTATCTGCTTTACCGCCGCTTTGTATTCCGCAAGCTGTGCGGCGTAATTTTCATCGAGGTTTTCGGTCTCGGCGGTGGTCTTGTAATCGACGATGACAGTCTTTCCGTTCTTGCGGTAGAGCAGGTCTATCACGCCGTTGCAGAGCTCCGAACCGCGCATATAGCAGAACGGCACCTCGCAGCAGGTCTCCGCGCCGGCAAGCTCTGACTTGATATCGGCAGGGAAGTCATTTTCCTGCTTGAAGCCCCCGCTCATCACGGTGTCGAAAACACCGGAGAGCATTTCCGAATAGCTTTCATCCGCGCCGATGTCGGCAAGCACCGCGTTGACCGTCTGCTCTTTCTGCGCTTTGAACTTCACCGTCACAAGCCGCTCCATAAGTCTGTGGACGAGCGTGCCGATCAGTGCTGCGTTACGCTTCTTCTCGGTCTCCGGCTCGTCTGTGACGTCGGAGCCGTTATCGGTGTTCTGCTTTTGGGTCACGGCAGTTTCGTGCTTGATCTTGCTCGGCAGGATGAGCTCATAGCTCCTGTCCTTTGAAGCGGCGCCCTTGAAGGGGTCTGCGGCACCTGCGCAGACAGCTGCGGCATCCTCCGTGCCCTTGTCTGCATTGTCAAAGTCGGGTACTGTGAATGAAAACTCCTGCTCGGCACGCTCCGAAAGGAAGCTCCAGTAGTTAAGTTCTTCGCCCGGGTCTGCGACAAGCAGGATGCTTCTCGCTCTTGTCGCGGCGACATAGAGCAGACGCTCTTTCTCGGCGGTGCCGGCAAGGGACTCTTCGTTATACTCATCGCGGAAATATTTATTCGTGGCCGCAAGACCTTTGCAGTTGAAAACAAAGGTCTCCGCCCTGCCGTCATCGCGCACGGTGGCAATACTCGGGGCAAAGTCTTTAAGGGAGGGTGCGGCAAGTATCACCACATTCGCTTCAAGTCCCTTGACCTTGTGGAGATTGGCGATCTTCACGCTGTTTTCCGCAAGCTCGAAACGCAGGCTGCGCTCCTGCTTGTTGTCGGTGATGAGCCCGTTTAAGAAGCCCGCCGCTTGTGCGATACTGCAAACGGTGCCGTCAGCCTCGGCAGAGCGCAGGAGCTCCCGTGCAAAATACAGGCACTCGAGGGCGTCGGAGCTTATATGCGAGAGCAGCTCAAGCTCCTCAACTGCCTTTCCGAACAGAACTGACGGCAGGATGTAACGCGAAGCCTTGAACAGCTTTGTCAGCTTTTCAAAAGCCTTGTCAGTCCTCTCGTGGCCTGTGGGCTTGAAGGAGATAAGCGAGATCTCCGGAAGGACAGCCGAGAATTCATCCTCGGTCAGGCCGAAGCATCCGCCCGTAAGCACAGCCGCCAGTGCAGCGTTGTTATCGGGCTCAGCAAGGGCTTTGAATATCCTGTTGACCTCTAAGAAGGAGGGGCACTTTTCCAGCTGAGAGCCTCCCTCTGCATAGCAGGGGATGCCCGCCGCGGCGAACTCCGAAAGGTAATCGGTTATTATGTCCTTCTTGGGGGTGATGACCATAATATCCTTGTACATCAGCCGCCTCAGTTCTTTAGTCCTCGGGTCGCGGACTATACACGCAGGGTCGGCGATAAGCGTGCGGATGATGCCGGCAACGGTCTTTGTATCGACGTCTGCTGCGGTCCTGTATTTGTAAAAGCCGGTCATGACCGAGGGGTCATCCTCGCCCTCGACGGGTATATCCTCAAAACGGCTCTGATATTTGGTGTCGCTCGGCAGAAGCTCTCTGAACAGTCTGTTGAATTCCGCTTTCAGCGTATTGGTCGAGCGGAAATTCCTTGTCAGGCTGAGCACCTCGCCTCCGTGCGCCTCAAAGCGTTCTCTCGTGCGGAGGAATGCCGAGATATCCGCACCTCTGAAACGGTAGATGGACTGCTTCGGGTCGCCGACTATGAACAGCGAACCGGGGACTGGCACGCAGCTGCTGACGTCCGGGTCGGGGGTCTCTGCGGTCAGATAGAAAAGTATCTCCGTCTGGACGGGGTCGGTGTCCTGGAATTCGTCGGCAAGGAAACGGCTGTGTCTGCCGCGGATGTGACGGATCATCCTGCCGCCGTTTGCCGCATCCTTTTTAAGCATATCCCGCAGGAGCATCTTCGCGTCGAGGAAGCCGAGGTCGCCGGATCTTCTGCTGTCCTCGGTTATCATTTTCAGCGCAGGCACGACAAGGTCAAGGGTCAGGCAGTAGATGTACTCCCTTATGGCTTCGTGGATCCCCAGCCGAGATACCTCCAGCGAGCAGACGTTCTTGGGGGATTTGAGTTCCTTAAAAAATCCCGGCCTTAAGCCTATCTCTTCGGGAAGGCAGGTGATGCGGTATCCGTTGGCGGTCTTGACAACGCCCTCGATCTCTTTGAGACATTCGCTCCAGCTGCCTTTTATCTTCGGCAGGACGGCCTTGATGCTCTGCAGCTGCCCGACGTATTTATCCGCTGAATTTCCTTTGCCGGCATAAGTCTTGTCGGGGTTTGCGATAAGACATTCAAACAGCTCGACGATCTGATTCTTCAGATCAGAAAAATACAGATCAATGTCACGCTTGAAGTCGGGGATGCGGATGTCCGAGTCCTTGCGCTGTGCAAGTTCGGATGACACGGTCAGAAAGTAATGTCTTGACTTTTCGCACACAGCGATAAACCTCAGATACCTGTTGAAAATATCATTACTGCACTTGCGGGAGATTATCTTGTTCCAGGCTTCGGTGTAAAGGCGGTCGAGGCTGTCCTCGGAGGTGGTGGTGAAATCCGAGGGTATCCCCGCAGCTATGGGGTACTCACGCAGTATCAGCTCAGAGAAGGAGTCTATCGTGCCCATAAAGCAGAGGTCGATATTGTCGAGCGCCCTGCGGCAGTTTGCCCTGACGGTCTCATCTTTGGATTCGGCTTCAAGTTCGGCAAGGCGCACCTGGAACCTGCCGTAGAATTCTCTTGCCGCCGCTTTGGTAAAGGTCAGTGCGCAGATAGTGCTTATATCCACGCCCGACGCGACGAGTGCCGTCATCCGCTCGACGAGCTGAGTGGTCTTGCCGGAACCGGCGCCTGCCTCAACAAATATGTTTTTGTCGGTATCGCGGGAGATCGCTTCTCTCGCCAGCTTGTCAAAGTCAGTCATCACTTAGCCGCCTCCTTCGAGCAGAGCTCCTTGTAGTCGCAGTATGTGCAGGAGTCCTTCTTTTTCGCCGCGGTGTAGCCGCCGTTTTGCAGCCTGTCTGCGATCTCGTCAAGCAGAGCTTCAACGCGGGCTCTCATTTCCTTGGTGTAGCCGCAGGTCACGGTCCTGGCGCTGCCCTTTACGAAACGGTATTCGCCCCTGCCGACTGTTATGCCCTGCTTTTCGAGGATGTAGGCATAGAGCATTACCTGTATGCAGCTTGCAAAGTCGTCGTCCTTATAGCCGTTCGATTTGCCGGTCTTGAAATCCGCCACGGTGAGCGCACCGTTCGGGAGCTTTTCGACGCGGTCAAGTCTGCCCTTGATCTTATAGCCGGAGCTGTGGGTGAACTTCAGCGGCTCCTCGACCTTCAGCACCTTGTTCTGCCGCTCCATACGCAGCGCATTCAGTGCCATGTTCGCAAACTCGTTACGCTGACGCAGCTCTTCGTTCTTATTGAACGGCGGACGCGAAAGAATGAACCTGTCCCACACTCTGTTGGCTTCTTTGATGAAGTCCTCTTCGGAAACGGAGTATTCGGGATCCTTCTGTCTTGCCCTGCCGTAGGTCTCCATAAGCTCGTCATGGAAAAGCGAACCGAGGGTGTTGGCGGCGATGACCTGCATCGGATCGTCGCTGTCGGGCGTGCCGAGGCCGAGCACCGACGAATAGTAAAACTTCTTCTGGCACTCGAAATATGTCCCGAAAGCAGAGGGATAGAAACACAGCTCCTTATTGCTCCGCTCGGGAACAACGGGCTCTTCGGGGCCTGCGGCCGTGAGCGTTCTGCCCTCGCTGTAAGCCTCCGCTGCCTTGTCCGCTGCCGAGAAAGAGGTGTTGAAATATCCCTTTGTCTCGATGTGTCTTTCAAGCTCCCCGAGCTTTACCGTATTGCCGACCTGCCCGCGCAGGACTTCAAAAACCACCGATGAAGCGTTGTTCTCCTTGAGCTCGGCGGTATCGAAGCCGCTGAACGAAAGGCGCACGCTGCACCCTGCCGCTGACGCAAGGGAAAGCAGGCGTGTAAACGCCTCACGCTTCTCGGTAACGATACGCTCGGAGGTATGTGCGCTCTCACCGAAACGGAGTATATCCTTGTCGCATATCAGATAGTTCTCTTTCGGTGCCCCTGGGAACGCCGAAGCGGTAAGCCCCGCGATAAACATATTCTCTCTAAGGCTGCAGGCCGCCTTCCCGATGCCCGTGATGTGCAGACAGCTCTCGCGGCTCAGCTCCGGACAGATCCTTCTGCTCAGGGTGCAGGGCAGCATAGCCAGACATTCATCGGTATCTGTGCAGGCTTCAAGATCACCGCAGACCGCGCTTATCGCAGCCTTGTCAAGTGCTTTGCAGGAGGGGCGGACGGCGGCATAAGTCCCGATGATATACGCCATGCCGTTTTCAAACTCGGCAAACAGCTTCTCTGCAAGCGAAAGGGAAGCGTATTTTTCGCTGTCCTTGTCGAGGACTTTTTTGAGAGCTTTGATCTTTGCGGCGTTTTCATCAGGTTCAAGGGAGAGCCGCAGATTTCCGGCGGTCTCAACTGCGCTGTGAAGCTCTTTGCGCTTGCAGGAAAGGGTCTCGCAGAGCTTTTCGGTATCGAACTCATCGGCAAAGACAACGGAATCGAGACCGTCGATGCCGCACTTGCCGTCCGTGAGCCAATCATTTATATATGAAAGCAGCCTTGCGGGTGCAGCGGAACCGATAGGCAGTCCGCAGCCGAAGGTCATGGGTATGCCATACTCCTCGGAAAGCTCCCGGAGCATAAGCGGCAGAGCGCTTGTTTCGGCGCAGGCAACGGTGCATTTATCGTAAGGTATCCCGCCGCTGACGATCTCGTCGAGGATATCCCTCGCCTCGTTCATGCTGCCGTAGGAGCGCACGACCCTGCACTCTCCGAGGGGCTTTTCCCCGACTCCGAACAGCCCGGCAAGAGTGACCGTCTCGGCTTTGCCGCCCGCCAGCTTGTCGGCAAGCGCCTTGCCGAGCTCGGAGGCAGGGTATTCTTCGAGCAGCATTATCTCCGCGTCTGCCGGCGCGGCGTTTTCGAGGGCGTATCTCAGATACCCTACCGTGTCATACAGACCCTCGGCGTCCAGCGCTGACATATATCTCTTATAGACTTCAAACAGTGCGGCATCGGCCTCCGGGAACTCACCGTCCGAGAGCCTGTCGCGCATGGTCCCGCTCTCGTCCGCAGCGATAAGACCTCTCAGCTCGGTCAGGGTGTTCAGCAGATTTACCGCATCGCTGAAGGAGGCGTTCGCATAGTAAGGCACTTGTTTTATTATCCCGTAAAGGATCGACTCGGCCTTGCCGGAGCTTACAAGCCCCCTGTCTGCCGCCTTGCCGCACTTCATCAGCGCAGTTTCCGCAAGCTCGGTCTCGCCCATTATCCGCAGGCAGAATGACGGCTTCCCGAACCGTGCAAGCGTCCGCATAAGCTCTGTCCCGCTGACGAAGGGCGCAAGGAGTATTCTTTCTTTCATTATATCACCGTTCTTTCTTTGAGATTTTACGCTGAATTTATTATACAACTTTTTGTCGGATTTGTAAAGGCAATACCGCACAACCACCGGCTAACGCCTTTGTACATCATCCGCTTGCATATTTTCCGTCATTATTACCGTGTCAACTTGTTGACACTATTCTCCTTGCCGTTGCGTAAAGCGAAGTGAACTTCGCTTGCAAGGCGG
>JAFXVY010000120.1 GCA_017534595.1 Ruminococcus sp. | reverse complement strand
CTCTCTTGCAGGGCCTCCCCTCTTTAAAAACAGTCCGCCGGACTGTTTTTAAATTCACCCCTTGCGGAGCGCCCTACGGTAAGGGGAGTTTCGCCGTCTGCGGACGGCGACAAGGGGCGCCGCCCCTTGACCCCGCGAGCCTCTGGCGCGAGGCTCGACCGCGCGCTTTATTTCGCTTCGCGTTTGGGTCTTGCACTTTGTCCAGCCCGCCGTCAAACCATGGTGCTTTTCTGCACTCCATGATCTAAAGGCGGAAATACGCCGTCCGCGTTAGGACCGGAACCGCGCCGAGGACTACTTTATCATAAACCCTATCCCGTATACTGCCTCAATGTGATCCTCTCCGTCTGCCGCCTGCAGCTTTCTGCGAATGTTGGAAACGTGCTGCTTTAAGCTCCGCTCCGTGCAGTCCGGGGTGTCAGCACTGATCCGGTCAAGTATCGCACTGCGCCCCACCGGCGTGCCCTCGTTCTGCATGAGCAGCTTGAGTATCGCACACTCCGTCCGCGTCAGCCGGATGTCGGTGTCCCCGGCCGTTACGGTAAGGATGTCAGTGTCCAGCGTAAGGCCGCAGGCCGAGATCACCCCGGACTTCGCCGAGTGCGACTGCCTCAGCGCTACCGCTATCCTCGCAAGCAGCTCGCTTATGTCAAAGGGCTTGGTCACATAGTCCACAGCCCCGCCCAGCAGCAGCCCGACTTTGCTTGAAACGTCCGCCTTTGCGCTCACCACGATCACGGGTATCCCCTCGATCTTCGGCAGCAGATCTTCCCCGGACAGCCCCGGAAGCATCAGATCAAGCAGTATCAGATCGGGTCTGCGGCTCTCGAGCAGCATCAGCGCCTCTGTTCCCGAGAACGCCCGCAAGGTGAGATACCCCTCCGCGTGAAGCGTCTCCTCAAGCATATTCCCTATATGTATATCGTCATCGACTATCATTATCTCGGACATAGCGTACCTCCTGTGCCCGCAGCGGGCTGTGTATATTATACCACATCACACGGGATACGTCAATCGGTACCGGGATCACTGCAGCTTGGTTATGACTCCCTTATCCATTTCATGCACCGTCTCGCAAAGCACCGATATATCCTCCGCCGAGTGGGAGCAGATAAGTATAGTCTTGCCCTGCTCTTTGTAGCCGAGCAGGTACTCTCTCATCTCGGCAACGCCCTCTTTGTCGAGGCCGTTGAAAGGCTCGTCGAGAACGAGTATCTTCGGGTTCTCCATGATAGCCTGCGCCAGCCCGAGACGCTGCCGCATACCGAGGCTGTATTTGCGGACGTGCCGCCTGAGATCGGGGTCGAGCCCCACCTGCTTCATGCTGTTACGGACTTCCTCCTTGCCGATCTTTCGGTTGAGTCCCGCCAGCAGCTTGAGGTTCTTGTACCCCGAATAATAGGGGATAAAGCCCGGCGTCTCGATGATGATACCCATATCCTTGGGAAAATCTACGTCCTTGCCGACCCGTTTTCCGTCCACGGTCACCTCACCGTGAGTGGGCTTTATGAACCCGCAGATGCACTTCATCAGCATGGTCTTGCCCGAGCCGTTTCTTCCGATCAAGCCATGTATTTTGCCTTCTTCAAAAGTAACGTTTATCTTTTTGAGAATATCGGTCTTTCCGAGGGTGAGGTCGAGATCCTTTACTTCGATTATGTTGTTCATACTGTCCCTCCTTATGCCGCTATCTCCGCGACGTTATCGTAATTGAACTTCTTTATCGCAATGACGCAGAACACGATGAGCGTCACGTTGAAGATAACGAGATACATCACCGAAAAGGTCATAGTCACTACCGGCTGACGGAAATATTTTGTGAAATGCAGCCAGATTATGCTGTTCGCCATGGGCATGGACCACATCAGCACTGTTTTGATCGAGCAGAAGGCCGTGCCGAGGGAAATTATCGCTCCGCAGAATACAAAGCCGGCGGTCTTCTTCTTGACGAGCGAGAAGAAAAGCAGCAGCAGACCGATTATCATAAGATAGGCGAAAACCAGCAGATAGCTCTTTACCGCCGCCGAGAAAACCGAGAGCTGATTGTAGAGATTCTCCGGCAGCAGCGAGACTCCGAAATTGCCCGCCTTCTCCGGGAAGCGCACCACATACTGCGTGGCGACGTTGCTCCAGCCGTTGTACCAGAAGCTGCGGCCTATCATCGGTATCACCGCGCCCGCGAATATGAACGCGAGGTAGGAGAGCGCCATCATGACAAGCTTGATTATCTGCCCGAGCAGCCAGTTGACTCTGCCCACCCGGATGATATAGAACACAGTGTTGGTATCTATCTTCGGGAAGTCGGCGATGAGCGTTAAGAACACAAGCGGGATGATGAGCAGTATCATCCCCGAGTTGGCTATGGCGATGAACGGCTCGAGCATATTGAGCGGCTCGCCCATTTCCTCGGCGTTTTTGATAAGCGGCTCCACCGCGAAGGTATATATGAATATCGCCAGCACTCCGAGGATTATCATTCTCGCGTCGCAGATCCACTTGACGTATTCAGTCCGGGCGCAGGAGAAGGCTTGCTTAAGATTTATCTTCTTCATATTATCACTCCGTTTCGGTCTTGTCGCCTCGCCGCTGACGCGGCTCGGCGGGATGTCGGAAATGCATACTCTCCCTGACGGGAGAGCAAGCATTTCCGACCTAAGACCCCTTGTCCGTTCTGAGATTCATAACAACTATGAACCCAGTCAGCATGACCGCGAGATACACGCCGTTGAAGATCAGCGTGTTGCGGTCGGCGGGGGTCATCTCGGAATAGTTCATCGTGACAATCCGCATCGGCGAGCTCGGAGTGAAGGACTGGGCTTTCTCGTAGACAGTATAATCGCCGGTCTCGAAGGCTTTGAGGGTGATCTTGTTTATCGCCGTGTTCCAGACGTAGATCAGCATAAACGGCAGGCAGGTTATGATATACGGGTTCTTGCAGAATGAGGACAGGAAGAACGCCGGCAGCGTCGAGAACGCGCCGTAGACGAATGCCGCGAGCAGGTATTTCAGCGAGGGGATCAGCGTGCCGTCGGGGTACATCCAGTTGAGGGTCTCGGGATCTAACTTATACTGCGAGAGAGGCGGGAACGCGATAAATACGATCGCGCCGAACAGCATCATCCCGATCATAACGGCAAGTCCGCCGCTGAGGAACGAAGCCGTGAACTTCGAGAGGTAGTAGCGCATCCTGCCGGTGCGGGAGATCGTAAAGCGCATCAGGCCGTTGTTTCTCTCCGCGCAGAAGCTCACCATAAACGGGAACGCCACGATGATCGGCAGGAACATCATTATGTACCCCGACAGGCCGTTGCCGAACAGCCTCACCGAGGCGAAATCGCTGTGCGACTCGATGAACTTGCGGTCAAAGGAGGTGAACGCCTCAAAGATAGAGTAGCTCTTGTCGTTGGTGTCATCGCGGTAGGCGTTGGCAGTGAACGCCAGCAGGCAGCTTATCAGCGCCGCCCCGACAAAGCCCGCATTGATGATAGTTTTGTTCAGATCCTGTTTGAGAGTATGTAAGAATTTCATTTTATCCCCTGCCTTTACGATCGGATAAGCTCCCGGAGCAAGTCCCGAACTCCGGGGCTCTGTACACTGATACGTCAGAAGATCCGGTTTCCCTCACTTTTTCGGCAAAAAAGTTACCGGGAAATCAAAACTTTGTATGAGTGTACAAAGCAGTGCTGCCTAAATTGTGCAGGCTGCACACTGCCCGGAGAGCGGACATACTCCCTCTATCTATATAGACGTTCAAACTGCCGTAACTGTGAGCATTTTTCTGTCCCCGGGCTTGAAATTCTGCGTTTTGCACAAGAGAGGGCGGGGGTTTCAATGCACAATGCACAAACGCCAGAGCACAAAAAAAGAACGGTCAGCCCGGGACCGTTCTTATCTGCTGTATATTATTTTCTCTCAAGCTCGGAGCGGAAGAACTCAACAAGGTGATCAAGTATCCCCTGCGCCGCGTAGACGGTGGCGATCATGAGGAAGTCCTTGTCGCAGCGGCTGAAATCTATGCTCCTGCCGGAGCGCTCGATGAGCTGGGTTATCAGCACCCTCTGCGTTCTGCCGTTGCCCTCGCGGAATGGGTGCAGGAGATTGAGGTCGCTGTAGAACTCCGCGATGCTGCGGGTGTATTCCTCGCCGTCAAGGTCAAGGAAGCAGCGCTCCCGTTCCAGCCGCTCGAAGAGCAGCCCCGTATCGCGTTCGAGGTTCGCCGGCGAATGGAACGCCGTACCCTTTTTGGAGAGCGGCACGCGGCGTATCTCCCCCGCCCAGTCGTAGAGATCTCCCATGATGGCGCGGTGGAGGTCACGGTAGTGCTCCGCGGTGAAAGGGCCTGTATAGGGCGTTTCAAGGAGCATGGTGATCTTTGCGGCGGTTATGACCGTCTCGACCTCCATGAGCTCGTCCTCGTCGCGGATGCCGAGCTTGTTTATCAGTACACGGGTACCCTCATAGCAGCTGTCGCTGCCGCCGCTGACAGAGTAAGACATACTCAGCCTCCCACATAAGCCTTGAACTTTCCCGACTTGCAGTCCTCGATGAACTTGGCAAAGGATATCTCTCCCGAGACCAGAGCCTCGCACAGCTTTCTGTCCTTATCGGTAAAGCGGAAGCCTTCCATCTCCACCGAAGCGATAGCCTGCTCGAGAGCCTTCTTCTGTTTACTGTCCATTCTTTTACCCCCTTGTCAGACTCTATTATACAGTATAGCTGCGATTTTGTCAATACTACGGACGCTGTACGGTATTGCCTTAACGGTTTTCTCTCTTGACATTTGAACTGTAATGGGGTAATATCAATATGTAAAGCTTGTAACATGACAGGTAAGGAGAGTATCATGAATATTATTTTTGACATCGGCAAGGTGCTGATAGATTTTGACTTCGAGGGCTTCGTTGAGAAGCTGTACCCGCCCAAGGCTGCCGAGGCGGTCATCGCGGCGACCTGGCATAACCCCGACTGGACAGAGCTCGACAGGGGAGTCCTCTCGGATGAGGAGGTCCTCAAGCTGTTCATCTCCAAGGCTCCGGAGTACGAGCGGGAGGTCAGGGACATCTTCGCAAGGCTCGGTCAGGTGCCATATATGAAGGACACTACCATACCCCTGATAAAGCGGCTCAAGGCCGACGGACACAAGGTCTACTATCTGTCGAATTACTTTGAGTACCTGATACACACCTGCCCCTGGGCGCTGGAATTCATCCCCTATACCGACGGCGGAGTGTTCTCCTGCAGAGTGAAAGTCACCAAGCCGGATGCAGAGATCTACCGCATACTCTGCGAGAGGTATTCGCTCGATCCCGCCGACTGCGTCTTCATTGACGACAGTCCGAAAAACATCGTCGGCGCCGAGGCCTTCGGCATCCGCGGGATACTCTATACCTCGCAGTCTCCCGACGAGCTTTATGCGCAGATATTCGGCTGAACGCCGACAGTCGGCATAATTCACAACATAGGCTCATAACAGATAATAAAAAGCTTAAAATAATACGAAAATCGTTAATAACTATTGACAAACAACGCAGTTTAGAGTAATATTATAGTAGCATATTGCAGTATTTTCAGATACTTCAAGGAGGAAAGAATATGTCTAAGTTTTGTACAACCTGCGGCACTCCGCTTGACGATAACGCGACCTTCTGCACCAACTGCGGAACGCCTCAGGGTCAGAGAGCTGCAGCAGTTCCCACACCCGGTGCTCCTGCTCCCACGGCAGGCGCTGCTCCCGCACAGGGCGGCACTCCCGCTACCGCAGCTGCATCCGCTATGAAGGATAAGCTTGCGAACGTTGATTTCAGCGGCTTCAAGGGCGCACTTTCCAAGGACAGGATCAAGAAGGGCGATAAGTACTCTATCATCCTGCTGAGCTGCATCGGCGTAGTTGCCATCGCACTTATCATCATCCTGCTGGTGATCCTGCTGGGCGGCGGCTACAAGAAGCCTGTTTCCAAGCTTGCTTCCGCTATCGAGTCGGGCAAGGGCAGTGAAGTCGTAGATCTGCTGACCAAGGGCGAGCAGGAATACTACGAGGATCAGTATGTGAAGGACAGCTCCAAGTACGACTCCCTCGACGAGTACTTCGATGCAAAGATCGAGAAGTACATCGAGAAGCTCGAGGAAGAGTACGGCGACGATGTTTCGATCTCCGTAAGGATCGCTGACGAGGCTGAGGTCTCCGAGAGCGCTCTCAAGACCTATAAGAAGAGATACAAGGAAAGATACGACGAGAAGGTCGACGTTACCGCAGGCTACGATCTGCTGGTAGGCATCGACTGGAAGGGCAAGGACGATAAGGACGAGGGTATGACCACCGTTACCGTCCTTAAGGTTGACGGCGACTGGAGGCTCTACAACCTCGAGATCGGCTGCCTGATCCCCTCCAAGCTCGGCGGAAGTGCTACTGCCGGTGTTGACGCCGACGAGGTAGCGGATGCTTCCAAGAAGGCCAAGGATAAGCTCAGCGATATCGACGATATAGACGATCTCGATGATATCGATATCGACGATCTCCAGGATATGCTCGGTCTCTGATGACCGTATGACCGAAACTGCGGACGGACTGAAATATGTCCGTCCTTGTTTTAAAGCTTATGAGAATGTGTAAAACCGTTATATGTGCGCGCTGTGCGTTTTCCTGCTCGCAGGCTGCGGGTCGAGGAGCTCCGTGCCGTCGGCGCATTACGAGGAAGTGCTGAGTACGCTTACGGCATCGGCAAAGCTCAACGATACCGCATCCTATCTCAAGTGCTTTACTCCGGCTGCTCAGAGCGCTTACCTTTCGTCGGGCAGATATGACCCCGACCTTACGGAAAAGCTCGAGCATTCCGAGGACGGAAAGGAGTATCTGCTCACCTATACCGTCCTTGACCATAAGGAGCTGGACAGTGCCGGTATCGCAAGTTTGAAGCTCGATTACACCGAGAAGTATTCACAGCGTATCGAGATAGTCAAGGCCTACGACCTGAAGATAGAGTTCTCTTCGGGGAGCAGGAGCGTTACCGATAAAGTCACCGTGCTGTATAACGGCAGCCAGTGGCTCATTCTCGGTGATGTCATCGAGAGCTTCTTCAAATAATTCGTATTAAACGGAAAGGTGGATAAATATGTCTGTCATCTGTAAAGGCTGCGGCACCGAGCTTGCCGACAACGCTAAATTCTGCGGAGTGTGCGGCACCGCCGTCGAGGCTGTTCCCGCTCCCGCTGCAAATGTATGTCCTACCTGCGGAGCACCGCTCAACGAGGGCGCAAAGTTCTGCGGAAGCTGCGGCATGACTGTTTCGGCTCCCGCTGCTGCGGAGCCTGCGGAGGAGATCGCTACTATGGAGGAGCTCGTTCCTCCCGTTATCACCGATGACACCTTCGAGCGCCGTCCGCCCGATGCTCCCGCCGATATAGAGGGCATCGCTACCGCCGGCGCAGGCCTGATCCCCGACGTTCCGCCTCCGGCACCCGCCCCGGCACCGTCTCCGATACCGGCGCCTGTCCGCCCGGAGAACCAGCCGGCATATCAGCAGCAGCCCTATCAGCAGCCCCAGCAGGGATACCAGCAGCCCTATCAGCAGCCGTATCCTCCCCAGCAGCCGCAGTACAGCCCCTATCCGGATCCCAATACTGCGCCTGTCGTTGAAGGCAAAAAGGGCGGCAGCATAGTTGTCCCGATCATACTTATCATACTGATCCTCGGAGTTATCGCCTTTGATGTGTTCTTCCTGTTCAGGGACAGGATCTTCGGCAGCGACGACAGCAGCAGTAAGGCTTCCTCCAAGAGCTCGGTGACTTCCTCCGTATCTGTCAAGGATAAGGATGAAGACGAGGACAAGGATGAAGACGAGGACAAGGACGAAGACGAGGATGAGGACGAAGACGGCGGCAACATATTCGGCAACAAGGACGAGGACTGATCCCGCGGTCTGAATAACAAAAAAACGGCGCTGTGCCCGGAAAAAGGGGCACAGCGCTTATTTGTTTTAGGCAACACCGCACAACCATTGTGCGTCAGACGCGCAGTCAGATTTTTCGTCAGATTGCCTAAATTCGACGCCGCCTTGCTGGCGCAAGGCAAGGAGAATTTGGGTAATATGACGGGAAATATACAAGCGGATGATGTACAAAGGCGTTAGCCGGTGGTTGTGCGGTGTTGCCTTTATATCAGCACCTTGGAAAGGAACAGCTTGGTTCGCTCGTTCTTCGGGTTAGAGAAGAATTCCTCGGGCGGAGCCTCTTCAAGTATCTGGCCGTCATCCATGAACATCACCCGCGAGGCGACCTCCTTGGCGAAGCCCATTTCGTGGGTCACGACGATCATCGTCATGCCGTCGGAGGCAAGCTGCTTCATAAGGTTGAGCACCTCGCCGACCATTTCCGGGTCGAGAGCCGAGGTAGGCTCGTCGAAAAGCATGACCTCCGGGTTCATCGCAAGCGCTCTCGCTATGGCGATACGCTGCTTCTGGCCGCCCGACAGCTGCGAGGGATAGGCGTCGCATTTATCGTAGAGGCCGACCTTTTCGAGCAGATCGTCCGCCTTGGCGTTGGCTTCTTCCTCGGTCATGAGGCCGAGCTTGACGGGTGCAAGGGTAATGTTTTTTCTGATCGTCAGGTGAGGGAAGAGGTTGAAGTGCTGGAAGACCATCCCCATGGACTGCCGCATATAGTTGACGCCCTTTTCGTTGAGGGTCAGCAGATCGACGCCGTCAAGGACTATCGAGCCGGAGGTCGGTCTCTCAAGGAGGTTGAGGCAGCGCAGGAAGGTGCTCTTTCCGGAGCCCGAGGGTCCGATAATAACCACCTTTTCGCCCTGATCTATCGTCGTCGAGATGCCTTTGAGGATATGCAGCTCGCCGAAGCACTTGTGCAGATCCTTTACGGTTATCATGCTGTCGGAGAGTTCGGGGTGGACCTTCAGTTTTGAATGCTCAGCGTTTGTCATTCTTGGCGAGCCTCCTTTCAAGCTTGCCGACGAGTGCGGTCAGTATCACTACCATGATCAGGTAGATAGCTGCGACTGCCAGCAGCGGCATGAATGCCTGATAGGTATTGGCACGGATTATGTCTCCGCCCTTGGTAAGATCCTCCATGCCGATATATCCGGCTACGGAGGTCTCCTTCAGCAGCACGATGACCTCGTTGGCCAGTGCCGGCAGGACGTTCTTGAAGGCCTGGGGCAGGATGATGTAGAGCATCACCTTCGGATAGCTGAGGCCGAGGCTCGCGCCCGCCTCGAACTGCCCGTTATCGATGGACATGATACCCGATCTCACGATCTCGGCGACATAGGCTCCGGAGTTGATGCCGAAGGCAAGTATGGCGACGAAGATCTTGTACTTCGAGTTGAGCGTTGCGAAGATGACGAAGTACATTATGAGAAGCTGCACGACCATAGGCGTGCCTCTGATGACGGTCAGGTAGATCCGGCAGATGAAATTGCCGATCTTGAGCTTGCCGGTCTTGTCGTGGGTCGAGCGGATCATGGCGACAAGGAAACCGATCAGTATACCGAGCACTGCGGCGCAGGCGGTGATTATCAGTGTGTTTCCGAGGCCGCTCAGCAGATACTGCCAGCGGTTATCGACCACGAAGGTCTCGTAAAGCTTGCTGTCCTTATCGAGCAGATTGATGACAAAGGCTGCTATCGCCGCACCTGCCGCCGCGATGACGAGGATAACGGCAAGGATACGCAGCTTTTTGTTCCCTGCCTTCGGTTCAACGAAACTTTTACTCATTGTGAGCACTCCTTTTACGAACAACGGGGCTGTGGTATCCAGCCCCGGCGTTGCGTATATACAGCGGTGTCTGCCGTATTATTTCTTTCTTACAACGATGACCTGAACGCCTGTTGCATAGGAGTCGGAGAAGAGAACGTTCTTCTTTCTGTCCTCGGTAACGGTCATGCCGGCGGCAACGACGTCAGCCTTCTTGGCCTCGATCTCGGGGATAAGAGAATCGAAAGCGATATCCTCGATCTCGAGGGTCATGCCGAGCTTATCGGCAACAGCCTGCATGATATCGGGGTCGATCCCGACTACCTTGCCCTCTTTCTTGAGCTCATAGGGAGGGAACTCTGCGTTGGTAGCCATTTTGAGAGTGCCGTTGGAGCGGTCGATGCCCTCGGGAGAGGTATAGGAGACCTCATCCTTGTCCTCACCGATCCAGTGCTTGATGATGCCCTCAATGGTGCCGTTGGACTTGAGCTCTGCAAGAGCAGCGTTCACCTTTGTCTGGAGATCAACGTTCTCGAGGTTGAAAGCCATAGCGTAGTCCTCAACGGTGAAGGGATCGTCAAGGATCTTGAGGTCGTCATTCTTGGAAACGAACACCTTTGCGGGCTCGTTGTCGATGATGACGCAGTCGATCTTGCCGTTCTTGAGCGCCTCGATAGCGTCGGCACCCTTGTTGTACTTCTCAACGGTAGCATTCTTTACATCCTCGGCATAGATCATACCGGTGGTGCCCAGCTGGACGCCGATGGTCTTTCCCTCGAGGTCGTCGATGCTGTGGACCTGGTTCTCCGGAACGCCGCAGGATGCGAGCATAGCAGCAGACATTGCTCCTGCCAGCAGGAGTGAAGCGAGCTTCTTCATTTTCATATCTTCCATATCCTTTCCTGCCGTCAAAGCGACGGCCTTCATTGTGCGTGTCTTACGCACCGCATATACACCATTATAAAACACTTTTGCGAAAATTACAAGGGGTCAGAGAACAAAATCGGTCATATCTTACGATTATCATAAAAAATAACGAATAATAAGCCCCTCTACCCTCGGTTTTTAGGGATTTTAAGAACGGATTTGCATACATCTGCTCTTGACGTAAGGCCGGGATTGTGGTATCATTATTATATACTTTTCAAAGGAGGTCTCAGCTATGTCATACGATAAGTCCTATCTTGCAAAGTTCAAGGGTAAAAAGGTCACCTTCAGGGAGGTCAGCTCCTTCCCGGATCTGAAGATCCAGTATGTTGATTCTTTCCCCGATCTCGAGATCAAGCCCGCATCAAACAATGCCTTCTCGCAGGAGATAATCAAGGTGCAGACCGTTACCTCCTTCCCGGATGTGAAGCTCAAGAAGGTATCGGCCTTCGGAGACCTCGAGGTCTACTTCGAGTAAAGAGGCCGCGCTTATGCGGCATATAACGTCGCAAATCATGCTCCGCACCGCGGGGCCGAAAAGGAGAATGGATATGAGTTCTAATGTCAGACCCGAAAGCATGGAAAGGATCACTACCGAGGCGCTCGCCAATGCCTTCATCGACGAGCAGGTCAAGGAGCTCCGCGCTCAGATCGGAGACAAGAAGGTGCTGCTCGCACTCTCCGGCGGCGTTGACAGCTCGGTGGTAGCCGCACTTCTCATCAAGGCCGTAGGTCAGCAGCTCGTCTGCGTACACGTAAACCACGGACTGCTCAGGAAGGGCGAGCCCGAGCAGGTAGTTGAGGTGTTCCGCAATCAGATGAACGCCAACCTCATCTACGTTGACGCGGTAGACCGCTTCCTCGACAAGCTGGCTGGCGTAGCCGAGCCGGAGAAGAAGCGCAAGATCATCGGCGCAGAGTTCATCCGCGTGTTTGAGGAGGAGGCCCGCAAGCTCGACGGCATCGAGTTCCTCGCTCAGGGTACGATTTACCCCGACATCCTCGAGAGCGACGGCGTAAAGGCTCACCACAATGTTGGAGGTCTGCCCGAAGACCTCAAGTTTGAGCTCGTGGAGCCTGTAAAGCTGCTGTTCAAGGACGAGGTAAGAGTAGTCGGCAAGGCGCTGGGTCTGCCCGACAGCATGGTATACCGTCAGCCGTTCCCGGGTCCCGGGCTGGGCGTAAGATGTCTCGGAGCCATCACCCGCGACAGGCTTGAGGCGGTGCGCGAGAGCGACGCGATCCTGCGCGAGGAGTTCAGAAAGAACGGCCTCGAGGGCAAGGTTTGGCAGTATTTCACGGCGGTGCCTGATTTCAGGTCTGTCGGCGTGAAGGACGGCAAGCGTACCTTTGCTTATCCGGTCATCATCCGCGCAGTGAACACCAAGGACGCTATGACCGCCACCGTTGAGAATGTCCCCTTCGAGCTGCTCCAGCACATCACCGACCGCATCACCAAAGAAGTCGAGAACGTCAACCGCGTGCTCTTCGATCTGACCCCGAAGCCGAGCGCAACGATAGAGTGGGAATAACATCGAAAGCTCCGGAAACCTCGCAAATGCGCGGGCTTCCGGAGCTTGTTTTTTGCTTTGATAACGATTTGATAACATATTTGAGAGGGTAAATATTCCGGGTATCACATGGCTCGGAGGTTGCCCTTTAAGACCTTGCTTTGCGGAGCGAGGTCTTTTCTTTTGGAACGGAGGTGTTAAAATGAACAGCTCATAGGTTTTCTATCTTTTTGAAGGATCCCGACTCGTCGAGGCGGGGGTAATTGTACCGCCAGTTGTCGTACTCTTCCTGCGTGATCTTACCGCTGCGGAGCTTGGCAGCCTGCTGCTCCCAGGCGCGGAACATCCCTACCATGTTGAGAAAGTCGGGACTGTCCTTGTCAAGACGGATGCAGACCTCGCCGTTGAGCTTGTCTATGCGCAGCCCGAAATTGTCCTCTAATGCAAACAGCGTATGCATTACGCCGAGGTAGCTCTCGATGTTGGGGACGTCAAGGGCTTCGGGCGCAACGTCCAATGCCTCGGCAAGCTTATCGGTCAGGTCGGCTTTGGGAGTCCTTGTTCCCTTTTCGTACTGCGCCATGCGGACATCGGCGTTGTTCTCCGGGAAGCCCACCGCCTCACCGAGATATTTAAGCGTCATACCGCGCATGGTACGGAATCTTCTGATGCGTTCGCCTATTGCCATGATTATCGCTCCTTTTTTACTGCAAAGTATATTCCAATGTGTTCAGAGGAGAATGATAGAATAGCACATACCATATTGAAATACCATTCGGGAATCTCCCCTCTGAAACTCATCATTTCACAACCTCGGTATTTATATTGATTACCGTTTTCATCTATGATAACATCGTTTTTCTTAATGTCTATATCCCATGGCAAAATGGCAATCAGCCCTGTATCGTCAAAGTTGACTTTATCAATTCTCATAGCTTTAAAGTATTTCAAGCCGTCAATCTCAATTACTCTTTTCTCATCTTTCAGATACCTCTGATAAATCGTATTCATATCATCATCATCTGATATTCTGTAAGGATCAGAAACATTTTCTACAAAAAAGCCTTCGGTTTGACGCTTGCTTTTCTTCATTCATTTCACCTACCTTTACCAGCCTTATATCATTATAGCATATTTGTTTAGACTTTGTCAAGAGATATTTAACAAAAAAGTTTAAATAATTTGTGAGAAAGGGGTTGACAATAGCAATTTTGTTTAGTATAATATAATCGGTACGTTAAGCATATATGTTTAATATTCGTAAAAAGAGAATAGAGAGGAGAATGAAAATGAACAACAAGTTTATTCGTGTCAACGAGGTGGCGGAGGAGCTGCAAGTGTCGGTGCCCTACGCCTACAAGATCATCAAGAAGCTGAACGATGAGCTGAAAGCACAGGGGTTTATGACGATATCGGGGCGCGTAAACCGTGAATACTTCTATCAGCGCTTCTTCGGCTCAAATCGGAAGGAGGAATAATATGCCGGTTTACAAGGACACTAACGGAAGCTGGTACGCAATGGTTCGGTACGACGATTGGCAGGGCAAGCACAAGCAGAAATGCAAGCGTGGATTTGCTACAAAGAAGGATGCCCTCAACTGGGAGAGATCTTTTATGCTTCAAGCGAATAACGACCTCGATATGAAATTCAGCAGCTTCTATGAGATCTATGCCAACGATATGCGCGGGCGGCTCAAAGAAACAACTTGGTCGGGAAAGGAAAACATAATCAGAACAAAAATACTGCCCTACTTCGGAGATAAGCCGATCAGTGAGATCAAGTCAAAGGACGTGCTCGCCTGGCAGAACGAGCTGCTCCGTCACAAGAACAAAAACGGCAAGCCTTACTCGGAGACCTATCTGAAAACCGTTCATAATCAGATCTCTGCAATTTTTAATCATGCGGTAAGGTTCTATAATCTGCCGTCGAATCCCGCAGCGAAGGCGGGGAGCATTGGTGTGAAGAACGCAAAGGAAATGAGTTTCTGGACAAAGGCTGAGTATCTGCGCTTTGCGGAAGCGATAATGGACAAGCCGAGGTCATACTATGCTTTTGAGATACTGTACTGGTGTGGGCTTCGCGTGGGCGAGCTGCTTGCGCTTACATCGAATGACATTGATCTTGACAAAGGAACGATAACGGTCAATAAATCCTATCAGCGATTGAAAGGCAAAGACCTTATCACCTCGCCAAAGACTGCGAAGAGCAATCGGGTGATCAAGATGCCTAGGTTTCTTTGCGATGAGCTGGGCGACTACATAAATATGCAGTTTGGATTGAAAGACAATGATCGTCTTTTTGAAGTCACCAAGAGCTACCTTCACCGTGAAATGGACAGGGGCTCAAAGGCTGCGGGAGTCAAACGCATTCGGGTACACGATTTGCGGCACAGCCATGTTTCTCTGCTGATCGAAATGGGATTTTCGGCTGTGGCTATTGCAGACCGTGTCGGTCACGAAAGCATTGAGATCACTTACCGCTATGCGCATCTGTTTCCCTCAAAGCAGGTGGAAATGGCAGAGAGGCTTGATTTTGAAAGGAGTGATGAAAAGAATGTCAGCTAAAAACTTAGACAACAAGGGCAGGTTCCGTTCAAGGACTATCGGATTCCGTGTGTCTCCCGAGGAGGACGCTCAAATCAATGTGGCGGTATCTCTCTCAGGACTGACCAAGCAGGACTACATTGTGAAGCGTCTCCTATGCCGCGATATTGTGGTGCAGGGCAATCCGAGGGTTTACAAGGCGCTGAAAGATAAGCTGGGAGAGGTGCTGGCGGAGCTGAAAAGAATTGAAAGTGGTAGCGAGATAAATGACGATCTGCTTGAAAACATAAGACTGATAACCGTCACCCTCGGCGGAATGAAGTCGGAGAGCTGACAACGTCGCCCTGGGCGTATGCCCGATAAACACGGGAGGGCGAAGCCCGCCCGAAAAGGGGGTGCAGGGGGAACGCCTGCCGCAAAGGCTTTTGTTGCTCCGTTCAGGAGTGACAAAAGCATCTTTGCGTTACTTTCGCGAAAGTAACAAAGGCGTGAGTGCTTACCCCAT
>JAFXVY010000014.1 GCA_017534595.1 Ruminococcus sp. | reverse complement strand
CAGTCAGATTTTTCGTCAGATTGCCTAAATTCGACGCCGCCTTGCTGGCGCAAGGCAAGGAGAATTTGGGTAATATGACGGAAAATATGCAAGCGGATGATGTACAAAGGCGTTAGCCGGTGGTTGTGCGGTGTTGCCTTATTCTTTTTTCAGCGCATAAGTCCTCTTTGTTCGAGGGCGGCGGCGATCTTTTTGTAGGTGGGGACATCGGCGCCGTATCTGTCTGCGAGGCGGATGACCTCACAGATGAGGCCGTCGATCTCGGAGGGGCGTCCGGCGGCTGCGTCGCGCTGCATAGAGGTGGTCGCGGTGGGGGTAAGGTCATCGAGGATCTTCAAATTCCGCTCGACGATATCCTCGTCAAAGGTGATGCCCATAGCGCGGGCGAGAGCGTCTATCTCGCGGATGAGCCCCGCGAAGCAGTCGCGTATCTCGCCGGGCTGCTGGATATCTCCCGAGGGGACGTTATAGTAAAGCCCGCAGGCGCCCTGGGGCGAGACATACGAAAACTTGAGCAGCGCGTCTCTTACGATGTTGTCGGAGAGGACGCCGGTGATACCGCTTTCGATGAGGTCGGCTTCGATCTCCCGGAGGTCTTCGCGGTACTCCGACTTATCGCGGACGCCGAAGATCACCCGGAGGATATCTCCGTTCATCCGGATAGTACCGGGGCTCTCGATCTGCGCGGCGACATAGATACAGCCGTCGGTGACGAGGGTATCCGGGAAGTGCTTTTGAAGCCGTCCGCCGGTACCGAAGATATTGAGTATGGGTATGATGACCGTATCCCTGCCGGCTATGCGCTGCAGCCCGGGTATCAGTGCCTCAAGAGAGTAGCCCTTGACGCAGACGAAGATGACGTCGGGGGTACCCTGATAATCCTCAAGGGTCGAGACGCTGACCGGGTATACCGTTAATTCGTCCCGCGGTCTGATGACCCGGAGACCCTGCTCTTTCATGGCACGGAGATTGTCTCCGCGGGCGATAAAGGTGACGTCCCTGCCCGCCCGGGCAAGATATGCTCCCACGGGGCCGCCCGTCCCGCCGGCGCCGACGATAAGGTATTTTTTCATGTGACATCCTTATCCTTTCCTGATCCTCAGCCTGTGAGGAAATCAATGGTCTGGATACAGTATAACGCAAATCGATCGGTTTGTCAAAATCTTTTTGAAATGATCGTATACGGGCGCCGGACTTTCTTTTTCTGCGGCGCTTGTATAAACCGCCGCGTTCTGCGTAAACTATTCCCAAAACGAAACACGGAGGTCAACAAAATGAAAGCAACAGGAATAGTCCGCCGCATCGACGACCTCGGGCGCGTCGTGATCCCCAAGGAGATCCGCCGCACCATGAGGATACGCGAGGGCGACCCGCCGCTGACAGTGTTGACACAGGACCTGAACGTCGAATTTGTGGAGGTTTTGGTGAGGTTGGGGGAGAGGCTGGGGGGAAAGAAGGAGGAGACGTGACCGCTGCTGAGGGTTCGGCTCGGCCATCCTCTTTTGAGTAACGGTAGTTTTTTCAAGTTATGATATTTATGATAGCCTGTTCCTCCAAAGTGCAAATTCTGCACTTTGAAATATTAAGATTTGCACTTTGAATCATGTGATCACTATCATTGCTCTTATCAATCTGCTAAGAAACAAACATTGTCACATCAGGAGATAAGCATACTATTACATACTGTGATATTTGCATATCATAAAATCGGAACCGTCCGAAGCGTTGATGCTTCGGACGGTTTTTCAATGGGTGCGCAAAATGCGCAATGTTTATTTGTCTCTTTCCTTCTTTACTGTCACAGCAACCGCCAGGATCACCGCTATTGCTCCGATGCCGGCTGCCGCTCCGGTTTTCGGGTTTGAGGATGTGCCGCTTTCGGGCTTGCTTTCAGGGCCGGCGGACTGGCTGCTTTCCTCGGGCTCTTTCTCGGTAACGATGACCTTGCAGAAGGTCTCAGGGCCGTCAAAAGCGTTTATCCGGACTGTTGCCTCTCCGGGAGAAAGCGCACGGAACACGCCGCCGTCGATCAGCTCGATAACATTTTCACTGTCCGTCGAAAAGTCAATGTAAAGATCCTCATAAGGCGCCGGAGAGGGGCTTACAACGATCTGAGCATATTCTCCCACATTAACGGTGATCGTTTCGTTCTCGCAGTTAAGCTCCGTTGCCTCCTGCGGCGGAGTCTCCTGAGAATCGTAAACATGGAAGGTGTATTTCTTTTCGATACCGTTCCTGAGCTTCACCGATATCTCCGTTTCGCCGATCCTGTACGGAGTGACCCTGCCCTCATTATCCACGCTTGCGACCTCGGGATCGGAAGAGCTCCATTCATAGACCTTTTCCTGTGTATCCTCGGGTACCGCGATAACGGTAGGAGAATATCGGTCGCCCTCGGTCCTCACATCGAACCACACATCATAAGACGAGAAATAGATGTTGTCCGCCATAACGGCTTCCTCTTCGGGGATATAGCTTGCTGTCAGTGTCAGATCAGCTTTCAGGATCGCGGGGATATCTTCCGCAGTACCGCCCTTGGGCAGCCATTCCTTAAAGACACAGCCCGGCTTTACAGGCGGCAGGTATGCCGTGAAGATCTCCGACATATAGTCCTGCTCATCGACTTTCAGCACTTCTCCGCCGCTCATATATGTAACTCTGAAACGTGCCTTTGTCAGCTCTTCGCCGACATTGTCTCTTACCCACTGCTGTCTTTCCTTGAGCCAGCTGCGGAGCTCTTCGACGTGGTTAAGGTAATCAAAATCCATCCCTGATTCGGCGTAGTTCTCTTTTATCCCCCAGAGCTTCTCGTTATCCTGCTCGGAAGCGTAGAGCTCTGCGATATATTTGTCAATGACTCCGCCTTCTCTGACGATGTCTGTGATGATGCCGTCCAGCTCATCCCACTTTTCAAACAGTATCTCCTGATATTCGGCATTATAAGCTCTGAGCCTGTTGAGCCAGAGAGTGTTTCCTTTGTAGAAGCCCGAGGTCGAGGACCCTGTCATCGACTGGTCGAAGTCCCAGAGAGGCCCGAAGAAGAGCTTGCCGTTTCGCTCCTTATAGAGATAGGTGCTGGTCGTGGCGAAGGCATCAAAGTTTTTCAGGAAGTTATTTACCCACCAGTAGGACGCTGTCGATCCGAGATCGAGATATTCGCCGACATCGACGCCGTCATTGTCCTTGAAATCATCCGACATGATCGCATCCTCGATCTTCTGGATGTAATTCGAGATGTAAGCGAACTGAGCGTCGGTGCCTGTCTCGTCATCGGAATAATCCGTGTAGAATTCGGGCGTTTCGGAGAAGAATACCTCACCGCCCTTTGTTACGATATGACGATAGCTCCTGCCGGAGTCCTCCGGGTCGTTCTCACGCCCCATGGCAAGGAGATATCCTCCCGTGACCTCCGGGTCTTCGTTATCGGTCTGTGTGAGCTCGTCGATCTCAACGCGCGAATTGCCTATCCTGACCGTTTCGGACAGATAATAATTTCCGAGATACCTGCCGTTCATTACTACATCAACGGGAAGCATCTGAGGAGTATAGTCAAGCCCGAGCCTGTCTCCGATATAGCTCGTCAGACGGTTTTTGAGCAGGGTGTCGTCTCCCGAATTTGCAAGTAAAGCCCAGTGCTTGTTCTTGCCCATGCCGAGCAGATCGGCGCTCTTGTCGAGCTTGATCTTATAGGGCTTTTTGTCAGCGCCCCAGGTGGAGTTTCCTCTTCCGCGTATATAGTCCAGTTTCAGATCTTTGGTGTCCTTGAGAGCTTCCTCGCTGTAATCGCCCGTGTATCCGTCGGGAACATCGAGCCTGACCGTACCCGTACACTTAACGGAATGGTCATAGCTTTCGTTCATCTCCTCGATAGTCCCGTAGCCCTCGGCAGTCTCATCAATGTCGATGTACAGCACAGGGATACCGTTATCGTTCAGGTCTTCAAGCACAAAACTGTCAGCTTCCTCCGCATATACATATCTGCTGCCCGAGGACAGTGCCGTTGCAAAGGACATAAACATCACAAGTGCCGAAGCCGCGCTTACAAAGCGCTTGTATAAAGCCGGACTTTTCATAGAACACCTCCGAATATTAGTTGTTCTCATTATATCCCAATATCTGCACAGTGTCAAGACAAGAGTGATGATACGAAAAACAAGGCACTCGAAGATCGAAAGGCACACTCAAAGCATTCCGATCAGATCAACTTGATTTAAGGCAACACCGCACAACCATTGTGCGTCAGACGCGCAGTCAGATTTTTCGTCAGATTGCCTAAATTCGACGCCGCCTTGCTGGCGCAAGGCAAGGAGAATTTGGGTAATATGACGGAAAATATGCAAGCGGATGATGT
>JAFXVY010000013.1 GCA_017534595.1 Ruminococcus sp. | reverse complement strand
TCTCTTGCAGGGCCTCCCCTCTTTCAAAGCCGTCCACCGGACGCCTTTGAAATTCAGCCCCTCTCGGAGCGCCCTCTGGTAGGGGAGTTTCGCCGTCTGCGGACGGCGACGAGGGGAGCTCCGCCCCCTCGACCCCCGCAAGGGGGGAGACCCCCCTTGACCCCATTTCGCTTCGCGTTTAGGTCTGCCGCTTTTGTTCAGCCCGCCGTCAAACCTAAGTGCTTTTCTGCACTCCATAAACTAAAGGCGGAACTGCGCCGTCCGCGCCGAGGACCTTTGCGTTTGGGTCACTACGCTTGTTCAGCCCTCCATCATCACACTCTTTATCGGCTGCTTTTTGATCCTACCCGCGAAAAATCTCATTATCAGCTCATACGAAATGATGAATACCGGTAAAGCTATGCACAAAGCCTTGATATCAAAATTGTATTCCGGCGTCTTGTCTATGTCCTTGAAGACAACATTTACCATCACTTTCAAAAGCCCGAACTGGTACCCCGTGCCGAGAATGAAGCCGATCAGCGCCACCGGCCTGTAGCCGTTTATGATGCTCCGGCTGATCTCGCCGTCTTCGTACCCGAAGATCCGCATCATCGCTGCCGTCTTGGCGCTCCCCCTGACTACCGACGAAAGCGCAAGTATCAGCATCATGTACGCGATTATAAGACCTATTATAAGGATCATGTACCCCATCGTGTCGCTGGCAAGATCAGTCATCGAAAAGGACATCTGAGTGTTGCAGGAAAAACAGAATGCCGAGAATCCGATGAAGAACAGCAGCGAACGCCTGCTCCTGACGGTGTCCCTTTTCAGCTCTTTGAGGAACGGCAGCTCCGCGCTGCCCGATCTGCTCTTTCTGACCTTCGCTCCGGCGTCCTCGCGCAGCAGCTTCATTACCGGCTTTTTGAGGCGGCGGTATGCGAACAGCACCGACAGCACCGCGAATACTGCGGAGGGTATCAGCGCCAGCAGTACCCAGGCCGTGAAATGGCTCTCTCTCGGGACGGTGAAATACCCGCCCTTGTTCTGGATCTCGTAGAACGTGGGCATATACGCTGCCGCGCCGGCGATGCCGACGGCTGCTCCCGCGAACACGCTGAGACCGAAGATCCAAAAGTGCTTTGCGATGCCGAAGCCGGTGTACCCCAGAGCCTTCATGATACCGAGCTCCTTGGAGCGGGTATCTGTAAGGTTCTTGATGTAGGTCAGCAGCATGACTATCGAGGTAAGTATGAGGCTGCCTCCGCACGCGGCGCAGACCACGGTGCTTGTGGAGAGCTGTGCGTCGTAGAGCTTGACGGCCTGCCCGCCGGTGACGGTATCTCCGATGCCGACCAGGTCGATGCGGTAGTTGATGAACAGCGTGCAGACGAAGGCCGCGCAGCAGATCACTATGGAAATGCCGAAGAGCTTGAGAGTATCCTTTACCGTTACCATTTTTATCACCAGCCTATCTCGTAAGCGGACTTGCGCTCTGTGTTTGAATACACCTCGGTCACGGTGCCGCTGTTCATGCGGATGACGGTATTCGCCATCTCCGCGATGTTCTGATTGTGGGTTATCATAATTACCGTGAAGCCCAGCTGCTCATGGAGCTTGCCGATGTAGTCGAGCACCTGTCTGCCGGTGGCTTCGTCGAGGGCTCCGGTGGGCTCGTCGAGGAAGAGTATCTTCGGCTTCTTGGCGAGGGCTCTTGCCACCGAGACTCTCTGCTGCTCGCCGCCCGAGAGCTCGGAGGGGTAGCTTTTCAGCTTATCTCCGAGGCCCACGGCTTTGATTATCTCGAGCCAGTCCTTGCTGCCGGCGAGGTCGGCGCCCATGCGGACGTTCTTCTCGACGGTCATGTTCGGCAGGAGATAATACTGCTGGAAGATAAAGCCGATATTGTCTCTGCGGAATTTGGTGAGCTCCTTGTCGGAGAGTCTGGTGATATCGGTGCCGTCATAGGTGACGCTGCCGCTGTCGGCTCTCTCGAGGCCGGAGACCACGTTTAAGAACGTAGACTTTCCGGATCCCGACGCCCCGAGTATGACGACGAAATCGCCGTCGTTTATCGTAACGCTTATGCCCTTGAGGACGCGGTTCTCGCCCGCGCCGCTGCCGTATGTTTTGGTTATGTTTGCAGCTGTGATCATTGTTGTTCTCCCCTTTTTGTCTCTTTCCTTTGTTTACTGCATTGTTTTTTCTTTCTGCTTTTCGCCTGAGGCATTTTTGAGCAGGCTCACGAAGATCTCCGCGACCATCTCGCCGATCTCCTCGGGCCTGAACGAGCAGACGCCGGTAGCTATCAGCGAGGCGATGCCGTGGGTATAGATCCAGAGGTGCCGGTAGAAGCTCTTGGCGGTGGTCTCGTCGAGGCCGTAGCCCTTCTGCACCGAAGCGAGGATCTCCTCATAGTTATCGTCGATCATCGGCAGGATGCCGAGAGCCGAGCGCTTTTCGGTCTGCTCGCTCATAAAGAGCATCTGAAAGAGCTTGGGCTCGGTGATCGCGAACCTGATGTACTGCGAGCCGACCTCCCTGAAGGCCTGCTCGCTCGCAAGCGCCTGGGCGATGTACTCGTTGTAGAGGGCTCTTGCGGCTTTGAGGGTCTCCTCCTGTACCTCCTCCATATTGGCGAAGATGCTGAACACCGGCTTTGACGAGGACTCGAGCTTTTCGCCGAGAGCTCTTGCGGTCACGGCCTCGATGCCCTGCTTTCTGGCGATATCCAGTGCGGCGGCGATGATCTCCTCCCGGGTGAATTTGCATTTCGGCGGCATATTATCACTCCTTTCCGTCGGTAGCAGCTGTTGTGCAACGCCCGTTGCGCAACCTGTGTTTTCATTATAGCAGCAGATCCCCGCCATGTCAAGAGGTTATTGACGTAAAGTTACAAATGTCATATCGGAAGGTGCGAAATGTAACGGGAGCAGCCTTAAGCGCGGCGGCGATACAGAAGTATTTGCGAATCATAGCTTTGTTTGCACCGCCGCTAAATGAATAATGAATAATGAATAGTGAATAATTAAGGAGTCCGCTGCGCGGACGTTTTTTTACATCGCCGTAGGCGATACCTTAACTATTCACTTAACGGTAGCGTGAACGATGTTAAATAAGAAAATAATGCTGTATCGCCGCCGCGCTTATAAGCCATTTTTTTCCTCCCCCACTTGAAATCGGGAGGCTGCTGTGATATAATAAATCAAGTCCTTTTTTACTTTTGTGCTGCAAATATGATAAATCGGTATTTGTAATGGAGGAATTAGTGAAATGAAGATTAGAAAAGTTGAAAGGAACGGTATCATATGCGCTGTTATAGATAGCGAGGATAAGGTGATTACAGATTCCCAATCCGCACTGGATTTGTTGATGACTGCAAAATATGATGCAGAGACAAAAAACATTGTTATCAACAAGAAGATGATTGCAGAGGATTTCTTTATTCTTAGTACAGGGCTTGCAGGAGAGATTTTGCAAAAGTATATCAATTACGGAGGACGAGTTGCTATCTATGGAGATTTTTCACACTATACCAGTAAGCCACTGAAGGATTTCATCTATGAAAGCAACAAAGGCAAGGATGTTTTCTTTGTTGCAACGGAGGACGAAGCAATCGAGAAGTTATCTCGATAAATTCTCATTTATCTTAGGAACACTTTTGTAAAAAGAGAGTAAATCAAAGCATTTTTTTCGGCAGGGAAAGGGATGAGAGCTGTGAGCATAAGAAAAAGGTTAGCCGCTTTCGGAGCGGCGGCGGTGATACTGATATCCTCGGCGCCGGCGGCGGCCTTCGCGGAGGACGGCGGGAATGTCCTCGAGGGGTACCGGCTGACCACCGGGCTCGGCACCGTCTGTTACAGCGACAGCTTCTTCGATGAGCCCGGGACAGAGCTCAACGAACACCTGCGCACCCTCTCCCTTACGCTGGCGGCGTCGGTCTCCGACGGGGCGGACGGCAAGAGCGGAGCCTGCGAGATACTTAAAAACACCGGCTTCGAGACCGGGGACATCTATATGGAGGGGCTTGAGGACAACTCCGATCCTCTCGGGATCGGCTCGCTGATGTGTCACAAGAACATAGGCGGCAGAGAGCTGGTGGCGGTCGCGATCAGGAGCACCGAGTACGGCGCCGAGTGGGCGAGCAACTTCACCGTCGGCACCGAGGGCGACGCCAAGGGCTTCAAGGACTCCGCGGAGACCGTCATAAAAAGGCTGCTCGGCTATGAGGAAAAGTACGGTCTCAAGAGAGCCGCGATCTGGATCTCCGGCTACAGCCGGGGCGGCGGAGTCTCCGATCAGATCGGGAAATACATAAACGAGAACCTTTCGCAGTTCGGCATCGGTGAAGGCGACCTCTACGTCTACACCTTCGCTGCGCCCCGCACCTCGCTGACAAAGACCGAATACAGGAACATCCACGACTTTGTGGATGTCAACGACGCGGTGCCCTTCGTCCTGCCCGAGAGCTGGGGCTTTTACCGCACCGGTACCGAGACCTCCGCAGACTGCGGTGACAACAGGCTCACAGCCAAGATGGTAAGCCTGTTCGGAGACGATCATATCGAAGACATGACCGAATATGTCAAGGATCCGGAGACCGGGGAATACAGGGAGGCCGCGGTGGAGTATCCCACGCCGGAATATCTGAGGTCTTTGCTCACGGCTATGACCGATAAGATCAGCCGCGAGAATATAGCGGAGCTTTCGCCCTATCTGCAAAAGCTGCTGCCGCTGTTCTTCGGCACCACGAAGGATCCCCGGATGATGGATTTCGTCAACGAGACGATAAAAAATACCAAGGTCAAGCTGACCTCCCCGCTTATCGTGTGGCTGTTCTCGGTCATCAATGACGAGGCGGGCTCCGAGGACTACGACAGGGCATTCAGAAAGCTCCCCGGAGCGATTGAGGAGATAATCGAGGACGCCGGCACCAAGGATATGGTCTCCGAGGAACACCGCGAGATATTTATCGAGTGCGTGACAAAGGTGCTCTATTACCTGCTGCCCGTCGTCAGGACGGATTTCTCAAACGGTATGCCTCTCGTCGCCACGCTGGCGGGCAACGTCAGCTCCTTCCGGGAGCATCACATCCCCGAGCATTATTTCTCTCTGCTGACCGAGGCCGACAGCTACTTCACCGAGGGCGTGACGGTCAGAAGCGGCAGCGTAAGATATCCCGATGAGAACAGGGTCGTGAGCGACCCCGATAAGATCGCGGAACTGGGGCTCTCCGAAGCCGAGCTGCAAAAGCTCCGGGACGGCTACGATATCCTTATCACGACCGAATGTGCCCCCCGAAGCATCTCCGGCAGCGAGGAAGCTGCGGTCAGGGAGGCCGTCGGCGGCTTCGGAGAGGTCAGGAGCATCATGGCCTTCGACCCGAAGTATTACATTCAGCTCGGGTTTGAGGACGCTCAGCCCTGCCAAAGCGGCGAAGCTAAGGAGCTGATGATCTGTCTCGATCAGGATACCGCTTCCTTCTCCGCAGATACCAATGAGACGGAGCTCGTCCGGGTAACGGACGGAAAGGTCACGGTCATCAAGTCGGGGCTTAAAGCTATACCAGCCGACGGCGGACGGTATTACATCAGGGAAGAGGTCTGCTGCGGCCTCGGCGCCAATGACTATTACGCAGCAGTCGCAGTCGAGCCTGCCGCAAGGACCGAAAGCGGCGAAAGCAGCGAGGTCTCCGAAAGCGCCGAAAGCGCCGATAAGCCCGAAAGCAAGGCACACACCGAAAGCTCCGGTACTGCGGAGGACTCCGGCAGCAGCACGCCTTACATCATCATCGCCGCCTGCGGTGCCGCGGGGCTGGCGGTGATCATAGCTGTGATCGTTATCATATCAAAGAAAAAGAAAGCGGAAAAGCCGTCCGGGGACAGCTGATATCCGCGAAAAGGAGGAGCCGCATTGGAAGAGACCTTTCAGGGACAGACCTACAAAGTAAAAAAGAAGATGCCGCTGAAAAGAAAGATCCTGCTTGCCGTGCTGATACTGTTTGTCATACTGCTTCTGCTGTTCATAGCAAGAGAGATCTATGACATCGGTGAGCGGCGGAGCATAGCCGGCATCGGCGACCCGATACAGACCCCTGCGGAGGGGGATCTTTACATATCCTCCTTCGGATTCGATGTACATCTGACCTTTGAGCAGAAATACGAGATCGAGGGGCTCGCGGTACACACAAGGCGGTATTTCGGATTTTTCAGCATGGCTGACGCGATCTCCCCGATGGATGTGGGGCTTGCCTGGGGAAAGGTCGCGGAGAACAACAAGAGCATAGATTTCGGCTGGGATCACAACGACAGGCAGCTTGTGATCGAGCCTTCGCAGAAGGACGGCTACAAGATCGCCCTGATCGGCGGGGTGGATTATGTCACATCCCACTGCTCGAACAATCATCTTATCCCGGCCGATTTCGGGGTGAGCCACGACATAAAGAAGATACGCCGCGGCGATCACGTCCGGCTCAAGGGTTATCTTGTTAGCGTTTCCGGCTCGCGGTTCGGGCAGGAATACGCCTGGGATTCAAGCCTTTCGAGGACAGACACCGGCAACGGAGCCTGTGAGGTCATGTATGTGACGGAGGTCGAGTTCCTGGATTAAGGCTTTGCATAATTACCGAGATAATGCGAAAAAAGGGATATCTTCCCCGCCCTGAAGCGGAGAGATATCCCTTTTTTTGCCTGATATTCGATTTGTGCAGCTGCACTTTGTTTTTTATGTTCTCTTCCTCTCCGGATGCATCACATAATACCTCTTCTTGTCCTCGTACATCCGGACATCGGCTTCGTGCATCATTTTGTAGATATC
Organism: Ruminococcus sp.; assembly: GCA_017534595.1. Taxonomy (GTDB): domain Bacteria; phylum Bacillota; class Clostridia; order Oscillospirales; family Ruminococcaceae; genus FB2012. The sequence continues at coordinate 28,604 of JAFXVY010000013.1, read as the reverse complement.
CCCTACCCTGCCGATGCTGAGACCTGCCGCAAAGCATACTCCTTCGGTCTTGTCTGCGGCACGGTGGATGTTCTCTACCCGCTGACGGAGCACATCCCCGGGAAGATCCAGCGCAAGGATCATAAATTCGTCTCCGCCGGCGCGAAAGATCTCGCAGTCCGGGAACTCCGCCTTGAGGATGTCCGCGGCCTTTTTGAGGACATCGTCTCCGGCAAAATGACCCTCGCTGTCGTTGATATGCTTGAGGCCGTTGAGGTCGGCAAAGACTATCGCCGCCGCTCTTTCGGGATCCTCCTCGGCTGTGATGCCGTCCACGCGGTTGTTCATGGCGTTGCGGTTGAATACTCCGGTCAGCATATCCTTTGAGCTGAGAATATTGAGCTTGTCCACCAGCCGGAAGCTGTAAAGCTCCGAGGCCAGGATGAAGGTGGTGAGCTCAAGAGTTTCCTTGATCTTGTCGGCGAACTCGGAGCGGAAGTTGATCGCCCAGATGAAGCCGAGCAGCTCATTCTTGAATTCCAGCGGAAAGAGCACTATCGTCTTGCCGCCGGCGCTCGATATGGACTCTACCCATACCGGGTTGCGTTCCCTGACGACTTCCATATCGTGAGCATTCTTGATGATGAGGCAGTTGCTCCCGCCTATGGTGTCTATCCACGATTCTGCGATATCATAGAAAGCGTCATCGACATAGTTGTCCATGGGAAGCAGCTTGGTATCCTTGGAGAAGGCCTCGCAGAGCACCGAGCAATGCCTTTCGGCGGTGTCCATGAGCAGGACGCAGCAGTGCTCCGAATCGCAGAGCTCTCTTATGTCCTCACAGACGGTGCGCATCGTTACCTTGAAATCGTCGGGGCTCCTAAGCTTGATACAGGTCTCGAGCACGGCCGAGGCTGTATCGGCTGAGATATTGGACATCCTCTTGGCGTCGGGTCTTAGGTTGACCTCCATTATATAGAGGCAGTAGCCGAGGTCGCTGTTCTCCGCGGAGGCAAGGGGCACGAACGACATATTGAACCAGACGTCATAGCGGGCGGGGTGAGCATAGGCGTGCAGGCACTTCCCGTTCACTGCGGCCTGGAAGCAGGACTCCTCGAAGTTGAGGTCGCGGGTAAGGTATTCGGTATACAGGCTGTTGGGCGTAAAGGTTTTAGTCAGCATCTCGAGCCCGCCCATGGGCTTTTCGATAGTGTCGAGATATTTCCGGTTGCCGGTGACTATCCTGACCTCGCCGCAGTTGCCGTCGGCATTTTTCTTTACCGAAACGACACAGGCTGCCGCAGCGATATTGTTCACAATATCCTGATAGTCCATATTCAACACTCCTTCCGCTGCTTCTTTTGTTCTGGCATTCTCTCCGAAGGCGAACCTCTCAAACTCATCGAGAGGCATAGGCTTCGCGAAGAAATACCCCTGGAAGAGCTCGCAGCCCATCTGCGCGAGCTGAGTATACTGCTCCTGGGTCTCGACGCCCTCTGTCAGCGAACCGATACCGAGCTCCTTCGAGAGCCGGATGATATTCCTGACGATAGTTTTGGCTCTGTCTTTATACTTGGGGTTGGAGAGAAACTTCATGTCGATCTTGAGCACGTCAACGGGCATATCCTTGAGCATACTCAGCGACGAATAGCCGCTGCCGAAGTCGTCCATCTCGACGATGAAGCCTTCGCTCCGGAGCTGCCTCATGAGCTCCATCTTCTCCTCCGGGTCGGTCATCATGACCGTTTCGGTTATCTCTATCCTGAGCTTCTCGCGGGCGATGCCGTACTCGTTAACGAGGCTCATTATCTCGCCGAAGACATCGGTGAAGTAGAAATCCTTGGGCGAGATGTTGATCGAGATGAAGAGGTCGTCGTGGACGCCCTTCCAGTCTGCGAGGATCCTGCAGGCGCTCCGCCACATATGCTTGTCCACCTCGACGATCATGCCGTTTCTCTCGAAAACGGGTATGAACGCTCCGGGTGAGAGGAAGCCGTGGACGGGGTGGATCCACCTTGCGAGAGCCTCCGCGCCGACTATCCTGCCCGAGCTGTCGGTGATCGGCTGGAGGAACGGACAGACATGACCCTCTGCGATAGCCTCGGTGAGCTCGGCGGAAATATGCTGCTCCCAGAGCACCTTGTCTCTGAGGGCGTTGCCGTAGTAGGCGATATGGGTCTTGTACTCATCGGTTATGGTCTTGAGGGCGAGGTGGGCTCTGTCGAACATGACGGAGACATCCGCATCCCGCTCGCTGACCTCATAGATGCCGAGGTGTATCAGCAGCCTGTGCTCGACGTTATTGTAGCTGACCACGAAATTGCTCAGATCCTTCTCGGCGTTGTCGCGGCGGAAATCCTCCGCAGGCATCAGAACGCCGAAGGTATCTCCGGCAAGTCTGCCGCAGACGCACTTGCTGTTCATGTGGGATCTGATCCAGTCGGCGATCTGCCTGAGAGCCTCGTCGCCGAAGGCTGCGGTGAATATATCGTTTACTATCTTAAAATTCTTAACGTCAACAAAAATGGCGAGATAATCGGTCTCGGGATTCTCGTCGAGCATATTCCTTATGCAGGTATAGAGATGCTGCTTGGTAAAAAGCCCGGTGAGCACGTCATGGGTGGAGTTATACATCTCCTGGCGGAGCCTGCGCTGCTCCTCGGTGGTATCCCTGATGATGAGGAAGGAGCCCGCCAGCTGCTTGTTATCGTCGCTGACCGAGCGGTTGACGATCGAATAGTAGGAGGCGTTCTCGCCGGTGCCGACGATGCGATTCTCGTTCCAGTCGGTAGTTACATAGGGCTTCTCGCCGAAGATGCCTTTTATCCCCTCCGAGACCTTTTCGAGGTCGTTTTTGGTGACGCCCGCCAGCTTCATGCCCTGCTCGTTGGCCCAGATACACTTACCCGAGGGGTCATAGATGAACAGCGCGTAGTTTATCTCAGAAGCTATATTCGTGAGTATCCGGTCGAGCAGCCGGAAGGCGCGGTAATGCAGGGCGAAGTAGAATATCGAGATGCCGCAGATGCTCAGAGCTATCATTGAGCGGTCGATAGGCGTGCGCGAGAGGATATAGAAGCCCTGCCAGACAGCCGCCAGGATTATCGTAACGAATATAGCGGAATATCTTTCGCGGTATATCCTTGCGGTTTGCTTTATTGCCAGAATGAAGATAAGCAGCACGCAGAGCAGAGCGCCGTAATCGACTATGCGGTGGATCGTCTGCCCGGCGTAGGGGACGAACCGGTAATAGGGCATATCCTCGACCTCAATGCACTCGATGCCGAAGGCATGGCCGAAGAAGGGGTTCAAGAGCAGCTGCACGGCGTCGGCTATTATAAACATATAAACGAAGGTGGGCTTATGCTCCTTATTGCTCCTGCGGCTGCCTATCCCCTTGCAGTACTCGTTTGTGAACCGGACGAGCGAGAACATAACGCAGTCAAAGCCGACAAAGAAAAGATAGCACCCGACGAGCGAGAGCGTTCTTTCCTGCGAGCTCATAATGAATATATTACCGATAACGGGCGGTATAAGGGAGATCTCGAGCCATCCCACGACCTTTCCCAGCGACTTGCGCGAGGTGAACGCCTTGTAAGCGCAGACCGCGAGCACAACTGCCAGGAATGCGAGGACTATCGAGAATTCCAATCTTATCTTCATGTCATATCACCGCTTTTCTGCAAGAGCTGTATTTTGGCAAGAGTGTAAAAAACTTCTATCATATTATATCATATTTTATACAAAAAGTCAATCGCATGCTATAGAGCATTCTGACAAAAATACACAGTTTATTGTGGTCATAACGGCGAAACGGTGTGCTTCTCCGCCGCATTGACAGAGCTCTGCCGCTGTGATATAATGTAACGGGGTAATACAGATATCACAGGGGGTATTATGATGACGGACATTAAACACAGGGGCACGGCGCTCGTCACGGCGTTCATGCTCGTTTTTTCGCTGCTTGCCTTCTGCCCGGAGACGCTGCATGAAGTCTCCGCCGAGGGAAGCGTCCGGATAGAGATCAACGAGAAGAACTTTCCCGACACGACCTTCCGGGAACTGATCAAGACCAGGGACTACGACCTCAGAGGCGACGGCTTCATCGACGATGAGGACATCTTTTATTGCCGGAACATCTACTGCGAGGGCATGGGCATCACAAGCCTTAAAGGTGCGGAATACTTCACCGAGCTCAGAGGGCTGTGGTGCAAGGACAACAACATAACCTCGATAGACATAAGCCCCTTCAAGGAGCTGACGGGGCTGTGGTGCTCGAACAACCCGCTGACCGAGCTCGATCTGACCCATAACTCCGAGCTGCTGTGGGTCTACTGCTACGACTGCGCACTCACCTATGTGGACTTCTCCCAGAACCCGAATATGGCGTTCATCGAGATAAACACCAACCCTCTTACCGGTCTGGATGTGACCGCGAACCCGGAGCTCGAGCATCTGACCTGCGGCTCCTGCGGGCTCACAAAGCTCGATCTCAGGAACAACACGAAGCTGACGCATCTCGACGCCTTCAAAAATAAGCTCACCGAGCTCGACCTCACCTACAACTCCAAGCTCAAGCGCCTGGATATCTGGTCGAACACCGAGCTGGGGAATGTGAAGGTGAGCCATCTCGAGGGGCTGCAGTATTACAACTGCGCATACACCGGAATATCAGAGCTGAATGTGACGAACAACCCGGAGCTGTTCAAGCTGATTTGCAGCTACAACGAGATCACCGAGCTTGATCTGTCCCACAACCCGAAGCTCACCATACTCCTGTGCGAGGATAATCTGATAGAGTCCCTTGACGTGACCCATAACCCCAAGCTGCGCATACTCAAGGCGGCGCTCAACCCCTTTGAGGAGCTTGACTTCTCAAACAGCCCCTACCTGATAAAGACCTACACCGAGGCTGAGCCCAAGCAGGAATACATCTTCGGGGACTACCCGGTAGGCCATTCCTGGCTCATAGACTACGGCGGGGAGACCTCCACCTCCGGCGAGGATCCCTCAGACCGGGACAATGTTTACTTCATCTGGATCGACGACAAGGTCAATGTCTCAATGGAAAACCCCGCAGAGCTGCCCGTTGAGGAGATATACTCCGAGCCCGACCCGGGCGTCACCGAGAAGGATATGGTAACGCGGGAGCAGGTAGTAAAGAGGCTCTACGAGCTGGCTGGCAGCCCGGATGTCAGCGGGCTGACCTCAAGATTTACCGACGCCGTCCCCGGCAGCGACTGCTATGACGCTCTGCTCTGGGGCGAGGCGAACTCGATCTGCGCCGGCTACCCGGATTTCGCCCTTGATACCTTCGGCGTCGGAAAGTTTATCACGAGGCAGGATCTTATGTTCATGCTGATGAGATATGCCGAGTGTACGGGGCTCAAGCGCTCCATAGACTTCGGCCGCGCCGACGATTTCAGCGATTATTACGAGGTGGACTACGATCACTGGGAGGCTGTCACCTGGGCGGCGACCTGGCTGATACTCATCGGCAAGGGCGACCCCGAAGCTCCCAAGGAGGAGCGCCGCATCGACCCCTACGGCAGAGCGACGCTGAAAGAGTTTGAGACGATGTACAACCGTATGCTCGAGGCCAACGGTATCAAAGATCGGGTATCCTTCTGCTCGAAGAAGGGGGACGTGAACTCCGACGGAGCTGTGGACGTCACCGACCTTTCGATACTGGCAAGATACCTTGCCAAGTGGCCGGGCTACGCCGGGCAGGTCAACGAGCTCAACGCCGACGTTGACGGCAGCGGCGAAGTCACCGCCGCCGACTACTCGATCCTTGCCCGCACCCTCGCCCGCTGGACAGGCTACGCCGAGCAGTACGGGATAGAGCTGTCATAAACGCATAAACAGCAGCACCCGGACGGGAGGGATCCTGTCCGGGTGATCTTATTATTCTGAAAGGAGCGTACACACCGCCGCCGGAGGGATGTCGAGTATCAGCAGCAGGAGCAGAAAGAACACATCCGGGCTGACGAGCTCCGCAAGGCCGCGCTTCGGCTGCTCCTTGAAGATATACTGCAAAGCCTTGCCGATATGCCCGAGACCCTTTTCGGCGGATATGAACGGCAGCCGCTGTGCGGCTCTGACCGTCTGCACCGAGACCCTGCCGATGAGCCGGGTGATGAATGCGGGGCGGGGCACAAGCTCCCCGAGCCGGAGGTCTTTATCAAGCAGGGCGGCAGGGATATGGCAGCAGAGCAGCCCCTTCCGCACCGGCATAGCCCTGACGGTGTATTTTTCGGCGGTACTGAGCGGGGTCAGCAGCGAGCCGACGGTGCTCCTGTCAGGGGTGAAGCTCTGTATCTTCCCGCCGCGCTTTTCTATGAGCCTGCGGTGGCGTTTTATAAAGCCGTCCGAGAAGCCCTGACCGTCAAAGGAATAACAGCGCCCGACGCTGCCGCGCATAAGGGTTATGTACTGCGCGAGGCTTCCGCCCTTGGAGTGCCCGCAGACTATGATCCTCTGACCGTTCAGGCGGGACACTGCGCGGTCGAAAAAGGTGAGTATATCCTTCTGCTCGACTGTGACCGTCTGGACGGCACCGAGGAAATTATCGCACCACGAGCTTGTCACGCCGCTGCCGGAGGTATAGAAGCCGATGCGGTAGTTGCCGCCGATGACTATATAGGCTGTCCCCGTGACGCTGTCAACGGCGCAGAAGCTGTTGAACCTGCGGCTGCGGGACGAATCGCAGACTATCCGCATCTCACGGAAGCGTCTGCGGCGCAGCTCCTTCATGGCAGCGACGACGCCGGAATCCTCATCGGGGCAGAGGCCGGAAAACATGGTCTCGGGACGGTTATCCTTATCCGAGGTGAAGTAGAAGTCGAGAAAGGCTCCGATATCCGGGAAGCTGCCGTGGGAGAGCTCGGGGAAGTATGACAGCAGCGAGAGCGCAAGGGCGGTATCGACATATTCGTTCACGGTATCAGCCTCCTTTTTTCAACATTATAGCACAGCGCCCGGCAAATTTCAACACCGGGCTTTCATGCGGAGTTGAAAATCCCGCGGCGGTATGATATAGACAACGACAGCAAAGCGGGCAGGAGAAGTTCTCCTGCCCGCTGCTGTTTTATTCGGTTCTTACTTTTTGTGATCCTCAATTATCGAGTAGAACGCAGGCTTTGCCTTGTTGTTGCCGTCGAAGAGCAGCGGCTGACCCGAAGCTCTCCAGCTCTTGTCATCCGAGAGACCCCAGAAGATAACGGCGGAGATATAGTCCTTGTACTCGTAAGCGGCCTCCATGATGCCCTTGTAGTACTCGGCCTGTGCTTCAAAATAGGTGTCCTTGGAATTGTTGGGAACGGTGGCGTCGAGCTCGGTGATCTGGATATCGAGGCCGAGGGTGCTGTATGTATCAAGAGCGGTCTTATACATCTGCACCGAGGGGAAGGCGTCGGTGCCCTTGCGGACGTCAAGATGCGACTGCATACCGATACCGTCGATGATGCCCTTCTCCTTGAAGTCCTCCGCCATATCGTAGATAGCGTTCAGCTTGCCGGACATATACTCGTTATAGTCGTTGTAATAGAGCTTGCAGCCCTCGGGAGCATACTTTCTTGCGAAGGTGAAGGCCTTTTCGATGAAGGAGTTGTCGCCGTAGATCTTCACCCAGGCGGATGCGCCCTCCTTGACCTTGTTGTCGCCTGCCTCACGGGGCTTGCCGTTTTCCATCCATGCCTCGTTTACAACGTCGCAGGCATAGAAGTTGATATCGGGATAGAGCTCGGTGAGCTTTTCAAAGTAAGCCTTGATATAGTTCTCGAGACGGGCGGTCATCTTCTCGGGAGATACCCACTCTCCGGCGGCGTCGTAGCCCTCCTTGAAGAACCAGGTCGGGGTCTGGGAGTGCCATACGAGAGTATGAACGCGCACGGGGATATTCTGTGTGCGGGCATATTCGAGGACGGGCTTGGCGGCATCAAAGGATACCTGGGGATGCTCGTCGTCGCCGCTCTCCTTGAAGTATGCAAGGGTAGCGTCCTGATCGAGGACGTAGTCGGGCTTGAGCTCGTTGCCGACGGTGATGCTCTGATTGAAGTGCTTTTCAAGGAGAGCCGTGGTGCTTCTCGACTTGAGATCGGCGGGAGTGATCGCGGTGCCGACCTTGAAGTCGTCCTTGAAGACCTCGCAGAGGGAGTCGATGTCAAACTCGATATCCGCAGAGGGGAGCTCTATGAAGTTGAGGAAGTCGAGCCAGATGTCGGAGGTGCCGCCCTCGAAATAGATATACCCGCTCTTGAAGTCGCCGGGTATGGAGACGAGGAGCTGCTTGATGTTATGCCATCTGCCGCCCTGCTTGGTGGTGAACAGCGCCTTGGTCTGCACCGCGCCGCTCTGGTCGGTGTACTCGAGGCCGACGGTGACGGGGGATCTGTCATCCTGCATAACGTTTATGTTCATGCAGTATTCCTTGTTAGCCTCGGCGATACCGTCGAGCTTGAACACGGGGCCGTTCTTCTCGCTTGTCCTTCCGGAAGCGCAGAGGCTCTTCTTGCCGGTCTTGGCCTTTCCCTCAACAACAGCGAGCGACGTGGGGTCGTCGGAGCTGCGGGCGGCGAATTTGCTGATATCGCCGTCGTCGAAGTTGGTGTAGTAGAGGATCTCAACAAAATCTGCGGACATATTCCCTGTCTCCTCGTCGATATCCTCTTCATCGGAAGCGGACTGAACGGTGCTGTTGTTCTGGCCGCCGGAGGAGCTGCTGTCCGACTCCCCGCAGGCTGTCACCATGCTCAGAGAGCAGGCGAGCACGCATAATACAAGTAAAATCTTTTTCTTCATGATCATTCTCCTGTCGCTGCGGATACGCAGCCTTATTTTATATCAAGCACAGATATAGTATCACGAAACACCGCTGTTGTCAAGCATAATAACGGCTATCTTATTATCATATCTTGTTATCATGCCTGTGCGCTCAGAGCGTCATTTCGTATATCCGCTCGATGAGCTCGGGGATGCAGAGGTCTTGCGGGCAGTCCTTCATGCAGGGTCTTTCGGTGCAGCTTCGGCAGCTCTCGTAAAGCTCCTCTATGTTCATCCTGAGCTTTTTCATTGCCCAGAAGCGCTTGCCGAGGTGACAGTAGTTATACTGCCGCAGAGCAATATGTATCTCATATCCCTTGGGGCAGACGCAGCGCTGACATCTTGTGCAGGGTATGGGCGGGAAATGCTCCGCGAGCCTTGACGTGACCTCCTCAAAGGTGAAGTCTCTGCGGGGGTACTCCTTCATGGCGGTCTCTGCCTGCCCGGGAGTACCGATGCCGATAAGGGCGCAGGAGAACGGCCAGTGCAGCACTCCGCCTATCAGCTCCGGGGCGGTGAACGCGCTGAACAGGCAGCCTGCGGCATAGACCTTGTTGAGGATGAGCCCCTTGCCTCTGAAAACGTCGTTTCCGGCGATGCGGTCCATAATGCCGCGCTCGAGGATATTGCCGCTGGTCTGGATCACATCGACTCTGCCGTCGCGGGCGGCGCGTTCGGCGACGCTGTAATAATGGGTCGCTATGCCGGTGAACCGGATGACGCCGGCTTTTTTCAGGTCGCAGAGTGCGTCGAGCGCACCGTAGCGCGAGAAGGTCTCGTCCTCGTTTTTCTCGTCCACCTGATGCACGAAATAGATATCCGGCGCCGTGCCGAGATTTTCCGCCGAGCGCTTCACCTCGCGGAACATATCGTTTCCGTCCGTGAAACGCGCCTTGTCGGAGATGATGATGTTCTCTCTGCCGACTTTCTGTGCGAACACGCCCAGCTTGTATTCCGCGTCGCCGTACTCCTCGGGGATCGCCGTGTCGTAGAGATTGCAGCCCATGCGGTAAGCCAGCATCATGATGTCACAGGCTTCACCGGTATCGGGGCTGTAATAGTCAGGCAGCACGGGGACGTTCCCGCTGAGTATGGGGATGGTGCCGAAGCCGATCTCCGACACTTTAAGTCCTGTGTTTCCGAGTTCTCTGTATCTCATAGCTTGTCACACCACGCAAAGGCATCGCCGGCGAGCTTTACGCTCTCGCGGTCGCGGAAGACGACCTCCCCAAGCTCGCTGCAATAGGCAAAGGCCTGAGAACCGATCTCTCTCACCGAGGCGGGTATCACGACCCTGCGCAGGCTCTTGCATCTGAAAAACGCCATCTCCGGGATGACCGTTATCCCCTCCGGGAGATATATCTCTTTCAGGGCGCAGCAGTGCTCGAAGGCCCGCTTGCCGATGACCCTGAGCGCATCGGAGAGCTCTATGCTCTCAAGGCTCTTGCAGCCGCTGAATGCCTGCGCTTCTATCCTTTCGACTCCCGCCGCGCTGCCGACGGTGCGAAGCCATTTGCTGTTCTTGAACGCCGCCCTGCCGATCACGGCGGTGTCCTCCGCGAGGCGGATGGACTCGAGCAGGTGGCAGTCCATATAGACCTGCTCGCCGATCTCCTTTATCCCTGCGGGGAAGACCAGCTCCCTGATGTTGCCGGTGCTCTCGGCGAGGACGCCGTCGCCGCTGAGCTTGAAGCAGTTTATACACTCAGAAAATATCCGTCTGACGAGCTCGGGATAGTCCTTTTCTTCGATGTCCCTGACGCTTTCAAGGGTGTAGGCGCTGCCGTCTAGGAGGACTATCCTTTTGAGATTGAGGCAGTTGCGGAAGGCAAAGGCATCTACCGCAACGCGCCCGTTTCGTATTATCAGCTCACGGAGCTCTGTGCTCCCGGCGAACGCCCAGGAGCAGATGCGCTCGATATCATCGCCTATCTCGGCTCTCCCGCCGCAGGCTGCGGCATCTATCAGCATACCGTTCACTATGTTATACCCGCCCTCGCTGCGCTTTCTTTCGAGCCAGCCGGTGCCGGAGAATGCCATCTTCCCGCTGCGCTTCACGCTCTCGGGGAAGACTATCTCTTCAACTCTCAGATGATCGCGGAAGGCTTCGTCCCCGACGGAGACTATATCCCCGGGGATCCTTACCGCCGAGGCATCGCCCTTGTATTTTTCGATGCACATTTCCCTGTTCACGGTGAAGCAGGAATACACGCTGCCGATGACCTCCTGCACCCGGCAGGGCAGCTCGCTGCCGGCGGTGTTCCGGCTCTGTGCGAACAGCGAGAAGTTACAGCGCTGACCGTCATATATCACCGTATCGGCGAAGGTGCAGCCGAAAAAGGCTCCGCTCTGCAAGGCGGTCTCCGTGTCGAGAGCTATCGTCCCGAGCCGTGAGCAGTCGGCAAAGGCGTGATAGCCAACGGCTGCGTTTGTGAGGGTTATCTCCGTGAGGCTGTCGCAGCGCTCAAAGGCACGCTCGCCGATGACCCGTATATTTGAAAGGTCGATTTCTTTCAGGGAGGTACACTCGTCAAAGCAGCGCCTGCCGACGGCGGATATCTCCGGAGAGAGTGTGATCTCCCGAAGCGAGGTACAGCCTGCAAAGAGCTCGTCAGCAAGGACGGTGACGCCGCTTATCTCAGCTCTTTCAAGGCTGCGGCAGAAGGAGAATGCGCCTTTTTCGATCTTCCCGGCAAGCACCTTTACCTCCCGCAGCGAGCCGCATTTTTCAAAGGCGTTCCGCTCAATGACGCATTCGCTGTTGTTTATCACGACCGTCTCGAGCCTGCTGCACGCCGAGAAAGCATACTTCCCTATGACCGCCGGCTTATCGAAAACGAGCTCGGTGATCTCGCCGTTATCGCAGAAGGAGTATGCGGGGATATCCTCCGCGGAGTATGTCCGCCCGCTTACCGGGGCGGCGGGGGGAGTGCCCTTTTCAAAGCCGGGGAGCTCCAGCGCAGTGCATCCTCTGAACGCGGCAAAGCCCACCTCGGCGAGCCCCTCGGGGACGTTGAAGCGTATCAGCTTGCGGCAGTTCTCAAAGGCAGACCTGCAAATCCTTGTGAGGTTTTCCGACATAACGACTGACTGCATACAGATGCAGTTTCGGAATGCGTTTTCGTGTATCTCCCGGACGGAACCGCTCATTATGACCCGCACCAGCTTTTCGTTGCCCTCAAAGCAGCTCTCGCCTATTATCTTTATCCCGTCGGGGACGGTGACGCGCTCCTCCTTGCCGGTGTAGGAGATCAGCGTTTTCCCGCTGATGTAAAAATCCCCGAGCACCTGATCGTTTATCTGCCTTATCAGATAGGGGGTAGCCTCATCATAGCTTATCCCGGAAAGGGGATAGGTCTCGCTGCCGATAACTATCCTTTTGAGATTGCTGCACCCTCTGAACGCCCCCTCGTCGATGACGGTGTTTGCGTTTTTAAAGGTGATCTGTTCGAGGTTTATGCAGTTGCCGAAGGCGTTTGTGCCGATGCTCCCGAGAGTGGCGGGAAAGACTATCGAGACTATCCCCTTCTTGTCGAAGAAGCAGCCCTTTTCGATGCGGCTTATGCCCTCGGGCAGCTCAAAGGATCTGAGGTCGATGTGCATTTTGTAAAGCACGCCGTCCTCGAGCTTGAGCGACTGATATATGCTCCCGGCGACGGCGCGGACGACAGGGTGGATGTCCCTGTCCGAGACCAGTGCCGAGACAAGGTTATCCGCACGGCAGACACAGCCGTCGGAAAGACAGATCTCCCTGATCCCGACGCAGCCGTTGAACACCTCGCTGCCGAAATTGGAGGTGTCTATCCCGCTGTTGAGGGAGACCTTGCAGAGCTGTGTGTTGTTTGAGAAGGTCTGGTTCTCAAAGCGCAGCACCCCGAAAGCTCTGACCTCTTTCAGGCTGTCGCAGTAGAGGAAGGCTCCCCTGCCGATGCTTGTCACCGTATCGGGAAGCAGCGCCGCGGAAAGGGAGTGGCAGCGGTGGAAGGCAAAATCACCTATCCGTGCGAGCCCCTCCGGGAAGTTGATTTTTCCGAGCATACCGCAGCCCTTGAAGGCTTCGTTCTCTATTTCGGTGACGCCCTCGGGCAGAGTGATATCGGTTATTCCGGAAAGGCCCTTGAAGGCTCCTTTGCCTATTATGCGCACTCCCTCCGGAACGGTCACGCTGAGCTCGGCGCCGCTGTATCCGACGAGAGTTCCGTTTTCAATAATAAATCCCTCAGGCATTTTCATTTCTCCGTTTCTCCGAATATCCGGGCGAGTATCCTTCTGAGCTCGGTCATGCTCCCGCAGCGGAACATCTCCTGCTTGCAGGTCTTTGTTCCCGGGAGCTTCTTCATAAAGTATGAGGCGATCTTTCTGACATAGTCCATAGCCGCCGTTTCGTCAAAGCAGGACTCTGCCAGCTCCGACTGCTCAAGTATCAGCGAGAGCTTGGACGCATCGGTGCTTTTGCCGGTGAGCCGGACGAAGATCAGCGGATCCTCGAGGCCGTACCGGGCGATCATCACGCCGTCGGCACCCGTCTGCTCCATCATCCTGACCGCATCCTCATCGCTGTGTATGCCGCCGTTGGCGATCACGGGTATGCTCACCGCCTGCTTTGCCGCTGCGATGTATTCGTACACCGGCTCGCCGTCGTACATCATATTCCTTGTCCGCCCGTGGACGGTTATCATATCCGCGCCGGAGTCCTCGCACATCCGGGCGAACTCGGTCACGACTATCCGGCTGCGGTTCATGCCCGGCCGGAACTTTACCGTTACGGTCTTTCCGCTGCGCTTGCAGGCCTCGATGATCTTTGACGCAAGGGGGAGATCCTGCGTCAGTGCGCAGCCCTCTCCGCTCTTGACGATGTTCGGCACCGGGCAGCCCATGTTGATATCCACGATATCGTAGGCTTCGGTGTATCTGCCCTTGCAGGCGGCCTCGAACGCCGAGGGTACCGAGCCCAGCAGCTGCACCGCTTTGGGGGTCTCGGCATCGGTGGTGTAAAGCAGCTTTGCGGTGGCCTTGTCATTGTATTTGAGGCCGTTGGCGCTGACCATTTCGGTAAAGGCGAGCCCCGCGCCGAGGCTGCGGCACATCATCCTGAACGGGTAACAGGTATAGCCGGCAAGAGGTGCCATGAGCACGTTCGAGCCGGCGGTGATGCTGCCTATATGCAGTTTTTTCAGATATGTCTCGCTGAAGCTTTTCATCCTGCCCGTCCTTTCAGATCGCGTATGCTGCTGGGAACAGTATAACATCATCGGAGAGGAATGTCAAGAAAAGGGGCTGCCGGCAAAAGCTGATGATCTCTCAGCCTTATGATACCATTACTCTGTCAAATTTCAACGAACTGTCAATTACAAAAAAGTCACGCACGGCTTTTCCTAAAACAAAAACGGCATACCCTCTCTGCCTTCCGGCGATGAGGATATGCCGTTATCCGATAAGAAATATTATGTCAGCTCCCTTTCGGCGCAGGCGAGTGCCGAGAGGACAACCTGATCCATGTCGCAGTATCTGTACTCTCCGAGGCGCCCGCCGAAAACAGTGCGGGGCTCCTTCTCCGCGAGCCGGCGGTACTGCTCATAAAGGCCGGTATTGCGGCTGTCGTTGACGGGATAGAACTCCTCGTCGCCGGGCTGCCATTCCTTGCTGTACTCACGGCTGATGACCGTTACCGGCAGCCTGCCCGAGGTCTCGGGCTCGAACCATTTATGCTCGATGATGCGGGTATAGGGGGTGTCGCGGTCGGTGTAGTTGACCACTGCACGGCTCTGATGATCCGGGATACCGAGCAGCTCGGTCTCGAACCTGAGAGTGCGGTAGCTGAGCCTGCCGAGGCAGTATCCGAAATAGGCGTCGATGGGGCCGGTGTAGATGACTCTCGAAGCAAGGGCGTCAAGCTCGCGGCGTGCGGCGAGATAATCGGTGCCGAGCCGGACTTCTATGCCGTCGAGCAGACGCTCGGCGATGCGGGTATACCCGCCGACGGGTATGCCCTGATACTTTGCGTTGAAGTAGTTGTCGTCGAAGGTGAAGCGCAGGGGCAGACGTTTTATGATAAAGGCCGGGAGCTCCCGGCAGTCACGCCCCCACTGCTTTTCGGTATAGCCCCTGACGAGCTTTTCGTAGATGTCCCGCCCGACGAGGCTTATCGCCTGTTCCTCGAGGTTTCCGGGCTCCGCGGGGATGCCCTCCCGCTGAGAGCTTATGATGCGGCGGGCCTCCTCCGGGTCGGAGACACCCCACATCTGCCGGAAGGTGTACATATTGAAGGGCAGTCTGTAAAGCTCGCCCTTATAGTTTGCGAGAGGTCTGTTGACAAAGCCGTTGAACTCGGCGAAGCGGTTAAGATAATCCCACGCTCTGCTGTCGTTGGTGTGGAAGATATGGGCTCCGTACCGGTGGA
Organism: Ruminococcus sp.; assembly: GCA_017534595.1. Taxonomy (GTDB): domain Bacteria; phylum Bacillota; class Clostridia; order Oscillospirales; family Ruminococcaceae; genus FB2012. Next base: position 13,402 of record JAFXVY010000013.1, on the reverse strand, counting down.
CCTGTATGCCCGAGACCTCCTCGGTATAGGCAAGGCCGCCGATATGCTGCCGCTTTTCGACGACGAGCACGCGCTTTCCGGCGTCGGCGAGCTGACGGGCACACACCGAGCCGAAGAGTCCCGCGCCGACTATCAGATGATCATACATACCCGCTTCGCCTCCCTCCGGGTGCTGTCCGCGCTCAGCGCGGCTTTTTCATATCCCGGCGGAAGCGCACGAAATCGCACATCGCCCGGGCTCCGATAACGAACATCTTTTTGAAGTTGAGCTTGTTCCTTCCGCTGCGCCTCGGCTTGAAGCTTATCGGCAGGAACCTGACCTTTTCGCCGTAATACACGAAAAACGTCGTGAGCATTATGTTGGGGATGTTGTAGTCCTTCGGGAGCCTGCTTATATACCTGTTCACAAGCTCTGCTCTCATGAGCCGGAAGGGGGCGTTGGCATCCCTGACCTTCACGCCGAACACCAGCCGCAGCAGTATGCAGACCACGTCCTCGACGAGCTTTCTCGAAAGGCCGTCGCCGCGGCTGAGGCGCTTGCCGATGACGGCATCGTAACGGTTCCTGAGCTTCCAGAACTGCTCAAACTCCGCGGGATCGGTCTGACCGTCGGAGTCGGTCTGGAAGATAAGGTCTGCTCCCTGCCTTACGGCGCAGCGGTATCCGAACAGCACCGCCGAGCCGTGGCCGCCGTTTTTCTTGGTGAGCGGGATGAGCTTCGGATATTGCTTTTTCAGCCTTCTGAGCTCGTCAAGGGTGCCGTCGGTGCTGCCGTCGTTGACGACCACGAGAGCCGAGCCCTCCGAGCCGTACTTTTCTGTCACGGGATACCACTGCGAAACGGTGAAGCCGAGATTTTCGGCCTCGTTGTACGCCGGCATCACAATATACAGCTTATCCATAGCTCACACTCCCTGCTTTTTTTCATAGACCGTGACCGCCAGATCAATGTCGGTCATGCAGATATCGTAGCCGGTATCGACGGCCCCGTAGAACTCGCGGCTCAGCCTTTCGTCATAGCACAGATAATACTCGTAGATCATCGGCACGAACACGACGTCGTATTTCCCGCTGCGAAGCGCTGCCATCTGTGCGTCGGAGGGGTCGGGGAAGACATCGTAGGAGATATCCGGGATATAGAAATACTTTTCCTCCGGCAGCTTTTCAAGCACGTTATAGTAGACCGACATATTGCCGATGACGAGCATCCTGTCATCCTCACTGAATTTCTCGCTGTATTCGGTCCTGAGCCTTGACCATGCCTCGACGCGGTTCTTGTCCTCACTGCCGGTGATGAAGAAGTCGGTGAACTTGCCGCAGTTGAACAGCACCGCCGCCGAAGCCAGCAGGCACATCGGCCCCAACACATACTGCGAATCCGTTTTCACCGTGAGAAGGCGGGTCACAAGCAGCACCGCCGGGATGATGAACGGTATCAGGTATTCCCGGTAGTGGCCGTAGGATCTGCCCGCAAGGGATACGGCTGCCAGCGAGAAGAGCGTCATGCCGGCATAGATCAGCTTCGCGGGGAGCACCGCTTTCTTTGAGACGATAACCGTCCCGAGAGACACGGCGGCAAGGATGTAGATGTTCACCGTTGAGCTGCGCAGAGCGTCGGTCACGATGTTTGAGATCAGGCTGCCGTTGTTTTCGATATAGCGGAAGCTGAACAGTATCGTCTGATCTATCATATCCGAGAAGCAGCCCTCCGCAAGGGCGAAGACCGCAAGAGGAAGCATCACCGCGCCCAGCCCGAGCACTCCGAACAGCAGGTTCTTAAAAGCCGCAGCGTACTCCTTCCTCACGAGCATGAGCAGGAATATCCCCGCCGCCGCCGGCACCCACATTAGTATCAGGTTCGGGCGCAGGCAGAAGGCCGCAGCTGCACAGAGGCCGTGGAAAAACATATACAGCGGCCTGTGTACCGCGTCCCCGGAAAGGAAGAAGCGACAGAGCAGATAGAAGGATATGATCTGCAGCGGCAGGCAGAAGGTCTCGGTGAGGTTGCCGCCCTCGTAGGTGCCGCCGAAGAAGTAAAACACCGAAACGATCAGCGTGAACAGCAGGGCTCTGCGGCTGCCTTTAAGGAACAGCTCCCCTGTGAGGAACAAAAACACAAATCCGGCGAAATGGAATATCCACTCGACGACAAACAGCCCGACAGTGGTCGAGCCGCTTATGAGCGCGGCGCCGGCGTTGAGCAGGTAGATGAGCAGACCCTTATTATCAAAAAGATTGGTGTAGGGCGCTTTCCCTGCAAGGATGCCTCTGCCCACGGTGAAGTAGGCGGAGCTGTCGATGCCGCGGTATCTTATGAGAGGTGAGGAGTCGGTGCAGAACAGGAACAGCGCGGTAAACACGCCCAGAAGGACAAAGAATCGTTTTTTTGTCAAGCCGGCGCCCCCCTCCTCCGATCGGTTTTCTGATATTACAATTCTATCATCTGCGGGAGGCTTTGTCAATAAGAGGCGGAAAAAAGCGGCGGACGCTGAACAAAGAAATGAAAAAGGCACTCCCGTCAGTTCCCTGACAGAAGTGCCTAAAACACTTCGTTATCGCACCTGCGCTTCCGGTACCGTTTCTGTGTATTTATCCGAGAACGATGCCGTAATTATCGGCGCAGCCTGCCCACTTGGCAAGGGTGCGGGCGAGGATCGTAGACAGCCTCTTTCTTTCCGTTTCCGAGGATATCGGCGGCGTTGTCGGCCGTGACCTGTCTGCCCGAGACAGTGAGATCGTAAGCGGGAACTATCCTGACATCAGAGGATAATTGTCACTGACGGCCTTCGCTGCGCCTCTCCTCCTCAAGCAGCTGATCGGCGTAGCTTTTTCCTTCGTCATAAACAGTCTGCTGACCGTATTGCGGCTGCTGGCCGTACTGGGGCTGTTGGCCGTATTGCGGCTGCTGGCCGTACTGAGGCTGTTGACCGTACTGAGGCTGCTGGCCGTACTGGGGCTGACCGTACTGCGGAGGTGTGTAGACCGGGGGCGTGTACTGCGGCTGAGTATACTGCGGCTGACCGTACTGCCCGAAGGGTACTCCGAAGCCGCTGAGGGGGGTGTCGCCCCTTGACAGCTTGTTGACCTTTCTTACCGCGACGATCGTTATGATGATCTCAAAGCCGAAGAAGATCACGATGAAAATGTCCTTGCCTATCGTCAGGCAGAAATCGTAGAAGCCGTGGATCATCATGGGGACAATGAGCGCATACCGCCTTGAGCGTGCGGACGCCGCCGCGTCACCGCTGCAGGCCGCCGCCTTTGCTCTGCCGTAGAAGCTCCCCATGAACACCGCGTCTATCGCGTGCCCGGGAACGGAAAGTATGCCGCGCATTACCGCCACGCCCACCGCCTGGCTCGAAATGACATAAGCGATATTTTCAAGCGTCGCAAAGCCGAGGGATACCGCCACCGCATAGACCACCGCGTCAAAGGTGTAGTTGAAGGCGGGGTGGTTCCAGGTCCTGCGCTTGAGCACAAGGTACTTGAGCCCCTCCTCGGTCAGCGCGATGATGAGGAAATTCTCGATCAGCAGGAACACCGTCGCGTCGGCGCTTATCGCCTGTTCCAGCGCCTTGATGAGCAGCGTCTCTATGATACCCGCGGCTACCACCATCAGCGCACCGAGCGCGAACAGCAAAGCGAGCAGCCTCGGCGGTTCCTTTTCTATCTTGTCCTTGCGGCCTATGTAGATCATCAGAAGCACGGCGGGAAACACCGCCAGCCCGAACAGACCTTTCATCCGGATCACTCCTTGTTCAAGTTTGATGTCTCTTTCCCGATTATATCACAAAGTCCGCGCTATTGCAAGATTTTTAGGGCAATACCGCACAACCTTTGTGCGTCAGACGCGCAGTCAGATTTTTCGTCAGATTGCCTAAATTCGACGCCGCCTTGCTGGCGCAAGGCAAGGAGAATTTGGGTAATATGACGGAAAATATGCAAGCGGATGATGTACAAAGGCGTTAGCCGGTGGTTGTGCAGTGTTGCCTTAAGGCAATACCGCACAATCCCTGTGCGTCAGATACGAAATATGCAAGCAGATGACGTGCAGAGGCTTTAGCCGTGGGTTGTGCGGTGTTGCCTTAAGGAAAGGAAGGTAAACCATGAAGGTACTTATTCTCAACGGCAGCCCGAACCCGAAGGGCAACACGGCTGTTGCGATAGAAGAGCTCGTCAAGGTATTTGAAGCTGAGGGCATTGAGACCGAGACTGTTCAGGTCGGCGGGAAGATGATACGCGGATGTGCCGCCTGCAACAGATGCGGCGAGCTCGGCAGATGCGTATTCGATGACGCGGTGAACGGGATCGCAGAGAAGTTCGAGAAGGCAGACGGCCTTATCGCTGCCTCCCCGGTGTATTACGCATCCGCGAACGCGACGCTCATCGCCTGTCTTGACCGGCTGTTTTACAGCTCTCATTTCGACAAGACGATGAAGGTCGGAGCGAGCGTAGTGGTCGCAAGGCGCGGCGGCTGCTCGGCGTCCTTCGACGAGCTCAACAAGTATTTCACCATAAGCGGTATGCCGGTAGCCTCGAGCCGCTACTGGAACAGCGTACACGGCAACGCCCCCGGAGAAGCCGCTCTTGACGCCGAGGGTATGCATACCATGAGGGTGCTGGCAAAAAACATGAGCTTCCTGATGAAGTCGATAGCTCTCGGCAAGGAGGCCTTCGGGCTCCCCGAGAAGGATCCCCCGCAGTGGACGAATTTTATAAGGTGAAAAATCCCGGCTGCAAGTTTTCGCTGTGCAGCCGGGTATTCTTTTGTCATCACTGCCCTCCGGCCTTGCGGCGGGCGTTCTTGACGATATACATTTCCTTGTCTGCCAGCTTGACGGCTGACTCGAACTCGAAGCTTTCGGTGAGCTTTGTCCTGTAATGCCCGCAGCTTGCGGAGACCTTATAGGGCAGCCCGGAGAAGGCGTTGAAGTTCTTGAGGTACTCTTCTATGCGCCTGAGTATGCTCTCCTCGTCGCAGTCGCCGATGACCATGGCAATGAGCTCGTCGCCGCCGAATCTGAGGAACAGCGAACCGGGCGGGCAGGAGCTTCTCAGCGCAGCTGCCGAGGTGGATATGGCGACGTCGCCGGCATCGTGGCCGTAGGTGTCGTTGATATACTTGAGCCCGTCGATATCGGCCATGATTATGCTGATTAGCTTGCCTTCGTTTTCGGGATCGTTCCTGACCTCGGCAAAGGCTGCGTTGAAGGCAGTTCTGTTGTAGAGGCCGGTGAGGAAGTCGTTTTTGTACATCTCCTTGAGCTTCTCGGAGAGGTAATCTCTGTATCTCATATTGATGAAGCCGCCGAGACCCATGCTTATAACGCTGGAGATCTTGGAGGTCTTGGAGTAATCGGTGATGTTGTAATCCTTGAAGGTATAGCAGACATAACCGATGGGCTTATTCATATAGTCAATGATGTTGAAGATCAGCGGGAGGCCGCTGTCGAGCCTTTTTTGCAGATTGGGGATGATATCCGCTCTGCCGATCTCCCGCAGGCCGGTCTGCTGTTCATCAGAATCGTAGATGACGCAGAGATCCCGGGCATTGAGCAGATCGTCGGAGGTCTCGAAATAGTTTCTGTCGCGCCGGAAGCAGGACTTATCTGCTATGCAGCACATATCGTGCATCAGATTCGAGCGGATGCAGGACATCGCCTTTTCACAGGTGTCGCTCATCTGTATGCGCACGGTGATATCGTGGAACTCTCTGGCCTCGTCATGGTAGCGGTAGAACTTATCGTTGAACTGATCTATGATCTCAATATTGCTGACGCAGTGACATCCGCAGGATTCATCGAACTGCTCCAGCGGCTCGACGAAATGCACGCTCACGCTGTCGGCACTGAGCTTCCCCTGAACTATGAGCTCCGCCGCCGCTTCTGCAAGCAGGCCGGGATGACAGCTCATTGTTGAGATCCTCGGCTCGACGTATCTTGCCTCGTCGTAGCCGTCGAAGCCGGTGACGATGATCTGAGACGGGATACCTATGCCGTTCTCCTTGAAGACCTCTGCGGCGTTGATCGCCATTATATCGTTGGCGCAGATCACAGCCTCCGGCAGCTCGCCGCTGTCGATAAGCTGCCGGGCAGCTTTCCGGGCGGGCTGAGCCCAGTAGTTGCCGTAGCTGAGCATGGTGTCGTTATACTCTATGCCGTTATCGGCAAGCACTCTGCGAAAGACGTCTATCCGCCTCTCGGAAAAGGCGTCATTGCGGATGCCCGCCATAAAATGAGGTCTGCGGACCTTGTGGAACTCGATAACGTGCCTTACCATTTTCTCAAAGCCGCGCTCGTAGTCAAAGCAGACAGAGACCGTCCCCTCGTACTGCCCGTCGATGACGATAACGGGGACTCTGCTGCTTCGGGCACGCTTGACGATCTCGCCGCCGATTCGTTTGCTCTGTATCTTCTCGTCCATGAGCACAAGGCAGTCGATCTTATCGTAGGGAATGAGATCGAAGACATAGGCCTCGGGAGTATGATTGTTGTTGTTCCAGTACAGAGCGATGTTCAGAGCATAGACGAACAGACCGATGCCCTTTGCCGAGAGCTCGTTATTGAATCTCTCTATGAACTGATGCACCTGCGGATCGTAGATCCTTGCAGTGCAGAGTGCAACTGTTTTCTTGCCGCCGATCATACTCATTCACCTCCCGGGAGATCGGTATACAATGCCTCAACTTATATTATATCACACTTTTTGAGAAAATGCAACCATTTTTTGTAAGGCAACACCGCACAACCATTGTGCGTCAGACCGCGCGCAAGCTCAATAAAGTTGAGCTGAGATTTTTCGTCAGATTGCCTAAATTCGACGCCGCCTTGCAAGCGAAGTTCACTTCGCTTTGCGCAAGGCAAGGAGAATAGTGTCAACAAGTTGACACGGTAATAATGACGGAAAATATGCAAGCGGATGATGTACAAAGGCGTTAGCCGGTGGTTGTGCGGTGTTGCCGTAATAGAAGACAAACAGCCGTGTGCCCGCATAGAATACAGCGGGAGGCGGTGCGAAATGACGGAATATCTGCTCGATACGGCGGCGGAGCTTGAATATGCGCGGAGGTGGGCGTCCTCCCGCAACCCGGCCTGGCCGGACTTCGACTCTCTCGGGGGCGACTGCACGAATTTCATTTCGCAGTGCCTTTATGCGGGAGGTGCGGCGATGAACTATACCCCGGACACCGGCTGGTATCTCATCTCGCTGCACGACCGCTCCGCAGCCTGGTCCGGGGTGGAGTATTTCTTCCGGTTCATCGTGAGCAACCGCTCTGCCGGGCCGTTCGGAGTACCCGTGCCGGTATCGGAGGCAAGAGTCGGGGATGTCATCCAGCTCGGAGACAGCGGCGGCTTTTATCACTCGCTGCTGACCGTGGATATCAAAAACGGCGAACCGCTTGTCGCCGCGCACTCAAATGACGCCTTCAACAGACCGCTCTCATCATACAGCTTCGGGCGCATAAGATGCCTGCACATCCTCGGCTCCCGCGCCTTCTCTGCCCTCCGTTGACAATTTACAACAGCCGGTGTATAATCAAAATAAACAAGTGCCGGAAAGGGCACACTTTGATTATTCCGTGAGGTGAGAGCTATGGCCAACATTTCGGATCTCCGGGCAAAGATACTCATAGTCGATGATGACGAGGAGCTTTCGTTCATAATAAAGAGGATGCTCGAGAGCTATTCTTACAGCGTGAGCGTAACGCACAGCTGCGATGAGGCGATCACGATACTGACCGATAACCGCTTCGATCTTGTGCTGCTCGACGTCAACCTCCCCGACGGGACAGGCTTTGAGGTGTGCAGGGAGCTGCGGAGGGTCTGCGAGGTGCCGGTGATATTCGCCAGCGCCCGCAACGCCGAGGATGACAGAGTTACCGGCTTCGAGCTGGGCGGCGATGACTACCTCCCCAAGCCATACTCGATGCGCGAGCTGCTGGCGCGGGTCAACGCGCTGCTGCGCAGGACCTACAAGAACAACGCCGAGGAAAAGACCGTCCGCTTCGGGAACGTTACCGTAAGCATCACGGCGAGGACGGTGGAGAAGGCCGGCAAACCGGTGACTCTCTCTCTGCGGGAATTCGATCTGCTGGCGTATCTCTGCGAGCACCTGAACACTCCCGTGCCGAAGGAAAAGATCTTCTCGGAGGTCTGGGGAGCATTCACCGAGGTGGAGCCCTCAACGCTGACGGTACACATCCGGTGGCTGCGTGAGAAGCTCGAGGACGATCCCGCCGAGCCGAGATACATCAAGACCGTCCGGAAGGTGGGCTATATGCTGGAGGTGAACGGGAAATGAAGTACAAGCCGTTCATAGTCGGAGCGGTGCTTTCGCTTACAGTCGTGCTCTGCACGCTCGTGGTGTTCCTGTCCTCGCGCAGCACGAAGGATGAGACGCTGCCGAAGCTCGCCGTCGAGGCCAACGAGGTCGTGAACCTGATCGAAGCCGGAGATACCGCGGCGGCAGCCGCCAAGGCCGCACAGCTCAGGTCTGACGCTCAGCTCGCCTCGAAGAACAGCCGTTCCGGCGGGTATGCCGGGGTGTGGATAGTCTGCGGGGCGGCGGTACTGGCGATATTCGGATGTGTGGCTTATGTGTGGAGAGGTGTCATCAGACCCTTCCACAGGCTCGAGGGCTACGCCGACAGGCTCGCCGCCGGCGATTTCGATACCCCTCTCGACTACGAGCGGGACAACTACTTCGGCAAGTTCACCTGGGCTTTTGACAGTATGCGCAGAGAGATCGTCAAGGCACGGAGCTGCGAGCGCGAGGCCATCGACAACAACAAGACGGTCATCGCTTCCCTCTCCCACGATCTCAAGACTCCCCTCGCGTCGATAACCGCCTACTCGGAGGCACTCGTCAACGGGCTCTATTCCGATCAGGAGGAGATGTACCGCTTCCTCGGGATAATCAGCAGCAAGTGCGGCGAGGTGGCGAGGCTCACCAACGACATGATGACCCACTCGATAAGCGAGCTCGGGGCATTGAAGATGCAGCCGGAGAACATCGAGCTCTGCGGGCTTATCGAAAAGACGGTCAGCGAGAGCGCGGCGAGGGATATCCGCTTTGAAAAGCCGATGTTCCCCGTAAGGGTGTATGCCGACCGGAACAGGCTCACCCAGCTTTTCGGCAACCTCATCGGCAACGCGCAGAAGTACGCGGGCGGAAAGGCGGAGATAAGCATTTCCAAAGAGAACGGGTTTTACAGGATCCGTTTTCAGGATCACGGCGGAGGCATACCGGACGGAGACCTGCCCTTCATATTTGACAAATTCTATCGCGGGGCGAATGCGGGAGATGTCAGCGGCTCGGGTCTCGGGCTTTACATAGTCAGATACATAGCGAGGCAGTCGGGCGGCGAGGTATATGCGGAAAACGCCGGCGGCGGCTTACTGATAACGGTGGAGCTGCCGGAGGAAACCTTAAGGATTTCTTAATCTGCGGTGTGATATCATCATCTCAGAAAACATCACCGAAGGGAGTCCGTTGTATGAAGGATACCGTTATTTCCGCCAAGAAGCTATGCAAGTCATTCGCCGCCAACGGCGTTCAGAACCATGTTCTCACAGGCATCGGCCTTGAGGTCTACAAGGGGGATTTCACTGTCGTTATGGGTGCCTCCGGCTCGGGCAAGTCCACTCTGCTCTATGCTCTGAGCGGCATGGACAGAGCCACCTCCGGAGAGGTGATCTACAAGGGACGGGATCTTGTCAAGCTCAGCGAAAAGGAGCTCACTCTCCTGCGCCGCAAGGACTTCGGGTTCGTGTTCCAGAAGATGCATCTCGTCAGCAATATGACGATGTTCGAGAACGTAGTCGTTCCCGCTTACCTCGACAAGGAAGTGTCCGCCGCCGAGACAGACAAAAAAGCCCTTGCCCTCTTTGAGAGCATGGGTATAAACGGCGTTAAGGATCACCTGCCCTCGCAGTGCTCGGGAGGCGAGCAGCAGAGGTGCGCGATAATCAGAGCGGTCATAAGCGAGCCGGCTGTTCTCTTTGCGGACGAGCCCACAGGTGCTCTCAACCGTCGCAACACCACCGAGGTCCTCGACCTGCTCACCCGGCTCAACGCCGGAGGACAGTCGGTGTTCATGGTGACTCACGACATCAGAGCCGCACTTCGCGGCACGCGGATAATCTACATCGAGGACGGAAACATCAGCGGCGAGCTTAACCTCCCGCCTTACGAGGCAGACAAGGAAAAGAGCCGTGAGACACAGGTCAACTCGTGGCTGACCTCCATGCACTGGTAAGGGGGCGGTCTTATGAGATCCGTGATGTTTCTTGTCAGAAACAATATCAGGCACAAGACCGGAGCCTTCAAGGGAATAATCATCCTGATGACGATCATCGTGTTCGCCTACTCGGGCTCGGTCAGCAACTCGAAGAACCTTGACAGGGCGCTCAACGCCTCCCTCGATCATTACAAGGTCGGGGATATAGTCATGACCTACGCCGAAGGAAAACTCTCGGACAGGATCAAGGACGGACTCGATTCCAGCGAGCACGTTTCCTCCTGGAGAGCGGATCCCCTGCTCTTCGTTGCGATGGATCATTACCTCAACGGCAAGCCTCAGACTATCGAGACAAGGCTCGTCCGCGAGAAGGATGAGATCAAGCTCTTCAACGACGATCAGACCGGCTTCGTTGACAAGGCGCCGAAGCTTGAGGCGGGAGAGGTATATGTCTCCTACTCGCTGGGCAAGGTGGAGAAGCTTGAAAAGGGAGATATCCTCGAGATACAGACCTCCCCGACGACTAAAGAGAAGTTCACGATCAAGGGCTTCACCGAGGAGCCGCTCTACGGCACGAGTCTGGTGGCATACGAGATCTTTTTCATCAGCCCGGAGGACTACGACCGCATAGCCGACGGCATAGACCGCGGCGAGGTCAACTCGAACTACATCTACAAGACCGAGATGCTGCACATCTTCTCGGACGGCGAGCTCGGGAGCTTTCAGCTCGTCAAGCAGCTCAACGATCAGTGCGGGCTGGTGGATGAATCCATGCTCTACGTTACCCGTGCCGAGCTCGAGAGCTACACAGAGCTCTATGCCGACACCGGCACAAGCCTGCTCTACATCTTCGTGGGACTGCTGGCGGTAGTGGTCGTGCTGATGATGCTCAACAGCATAAACTCCACGATAGAGATGCAGTATGTGGATCTCGGCATACTCAAATCACAGGGGTTCACGGTATGGCAGATCAGGGCGGCGTATATGATGCAGTACATCATCGCACTTTTGATCGGTACGGTGCTGGGGCTGATACTGTCGGTGCCGCTGCTTAAAGTGCTGGGAAATATGTTCAGGACGGTAACGGGCATACACACCGATTGCAGCATCGACTTCCTGAGCTGCGGGCTGATCGCTCTTGCGATGATCGCGGTGTTCACGGTGATAATCCTGCTCTCAACGCGGAAGCTCGGCAGGCTCTCCCCTGTCAACGCGCTCAACAACGCCCACAGGGACGTTCATTTCACCGGCAGGCTCAACGCCCCCATGAAGCAGAACGCTCTCTCGCTCTCGGTCTCGGTAAGGCAGCTGACCTCCGGGATGAGGCACTACATCTTTATATTCGTCATCACGGTTATACTGATGTTCTTTATGACGACGGTGTTCAACCTCTGCCGGGGGCTGAATTTCAGAGAGATCTTCGGCGAGCTGGACACGGCGGCCAACGTGAGACTTTTCAACGAGTTCTCAGATGAGGACAAGTCCCGCGTGGCCGAGAAGCTGAAAGCTCTCGATGAGAGCCCGGAGGTCTACTACGTCTCCTACATCGACAACATTTTAGCGGACGACATCCTGTTCGGAGTGACCGCCACCGACGGCTGTGAAAAGTATTTCAAGCCCATCGAGGGCAAGCTGCCGGAGTTTGACAACGAGATGATCGTGACCCGCATATTCTCCGAGGAAACGGGCAAGGGCATAGGCGACAGCGTCACCGTTTCAAACGAGGGCAAAAAGGCGGAATACATCATAGTCGGGACATATCAGACCACCTCTCAGGCGGGGCGTATCTTTACCATGACCCTTGAGGGCGGCAAAAAGATAGGCATGAAGCCGCAGCTTGCGAACCTCTTCCTTTCGGACAACGGCAAGTCGGAGGATGTCTGCCGCGCTCTGAACGAGGAGTTCGGCGGGATACTCTACGCAAAGCCGGATGAAACGGAGGAGTCCAACGGCAACCTTTACGATCTGATAGACGCCTTCCTGCTGATAATCATTCTTGTGGTAGTCGGGGTATCCTCGGTATTCCTGCTGGTGGCGATCAGCATGATCTGCCGGATAACCTTCCTGCGGGAGAGGACGGACATCGGCATCTTCAAAGCGACGGGCTTCACGACGGGGAACCTGCGGGGGATGTTCTCGCTGAGATTTCTTATCATCGGGGTGCTCGGCTGCACGGTCGGGCTGGTACTCTCGCTGCTGTTTACGAACAGCCTGCTCTCGCAGCTCATGCGCATCACAGGCATGACAGATTTCTCCGAGCCGATGACCGCATTTGACATACTGCTTCCGGCGGGGCTTATCTGCGCCTGCTTTGCAGGGTTCTCGTATATGGTCTCGGCGATGATAAAGAACGTTCAGACGACGGAGCTTATCTGCGAATAAAAGATATCGGGGGACATAAGCGCGGTGTGTAGGGTATAATAAGAGATAATAAATACCGGGAGGGATAATATGACACACAAAGAGATAACGGCACTGATCGACCGCTCGCTGTTTGCGACTATGGGCTATACCGACGAACAGGGCAGGCAGAATGTACGCAGGGTGTTCTGCGTATGGCACAGGGGGCTGGGCAGGCATCTGATCTCGACGAACACGAGCTCGGCGCACGTTCAGAGCCTTATGAAAAGCCCAAATTCCTGCCTCTACTTCTCGGACGATGAGGCCTTTGAGGGGCTCTGCCTGTTCGGGAGCATGGCTGTCCGCCGGGAGCGGGAGTACAGAGAGCTGCTCTGGAACGAGGGTGACGAGAAATACTACCCCGGCGGTATCGACGACGAGGACTACTGCATCCTCGAGTTCACAGCCGACAGCGGCAGGTACTACCGCTATGACGGCAAGGGAGACCTTACCCGCGAAGAGATAGAGTCTCACGACAGCGGTTTGGAATACCGCAACGGGTATGCGGAAACGCATACGCTCAATGAATAGTGAATAGTGAAGAATGAATAATGAATAATCAAGGTATCGCCTGCGGCGATGATCTTTTGATTTTGCCGGAGGGCACGCCTTGATCATTCATTAAGGCAACACCGCACAACCATTGTGCGTCAGACGCGCAGTCAGATTTTTCGTCAGATTGCCTAAATTCGACGCCGCCTTGCTGGCGCAAGGCAAGGAGAATTTGGGTAATATGACGGAAAATATGCAAGCGGATGATGT
>JAFXVY010000012.1 GCA_017534595.1 Ruminococcus sp. | reverse complement strand
TACATCATCCGCTTGCATATTTTCCGTCATATTACCCAAATTCTCCTTGCCTTGCGCCAGCAAGGCGGCGTCGAATTTAGGCAATCTGACGAAAAATCTGACTGCGCGTCTGACGCACAATGGTTGTGCGGTGTTGCCTTAGGTTTTCAGGGAACCCTTGGGGAGCTCGACCTCAACTATGTAATTCTCCCAGTAATTGGGCCATTTTGCAAGGCAGCGTGCGAGGATAACGTAATCGGCGACCGTTACTCCCTCGACTCCGTCAAGCTCGCCGAGGAAAGGATCGACCAGCTTATCATAGCCCGGCCATTTGGCGAGATAGCGTGCGAGCAGCGTAAGATCAAGAGTATCGACCTTTCCGTCCTTGTTCACATCGCCCTTGTACCAGTGCTCGTACTCGACGCCGAAGCTGAGGATATCCGAATACTCGGAATAGAATTCGCTTACCCATTCATGCGCCTGATCATACTGATCTACATAATACCGGCAGCGGAATTCAAGAGGCGTGTTCTCGGGCAGGGGCTTGCCTGCCTCGGCAAGCGGATAGAGCGAGAACTTGTACTGGCCTCCGATCACCCACCACGGGTATATCGGGATATCGGTCACCCATTCTTCGGTGCCGTAGATGCGGGCATCGGCTACGATCCTAACGGAACCGCCGCAGGCAGTGATCGCCGCGTTTATCTTCTCAAGGGATTTGGGGACAGTCAGCGTTATCGCTCCGACCGGGTTGTGATGTTCAACTTCGTTCGTGAGAACGAAATCGCTGATCTCCGGTGCGGGGATATCTTCAGCGGTGTACTCTACCCAGGGCGGAGCATCCTTGCCGTAGCACGCGGGGTCGGTCCAGTCGGTGAATATTCTGTGCACTATGTTTTCCGGATCATCCTTGGCCCAATAAGCGGCAGCATATCTCATCCTGAAATATACCGTGTGCTTATCGTAATTGATAACGGCATAGGAGTAGTCATCATCTTCCTTGACGATCTCGTAGTTGCCCTCGCCGAGAGCATCCTTCCAGCCCGGGCTATTTTCGGTGCCGTACCAGCGTTCGTCGTCGGGATCAGAGGTGTTGCCCATATAACGCATTATCCATGCGCTGTTTGCCGAATCGAGGGAATATCCGAGATCCGTATAAGCCCATTCGCCGAGGTGCTGAGTGTAGTCTGCATCGTAGCCTTGGGTGTCCCAGTACTTGTTGTAATGCCAGTCGGTCGTGTTGTCGATAGACCAGTCGAGCTGAGATTCTATCCAGATATCCTCGATGCCAATTTCCGCAAGCTCGGCCAGGGTCTCGTCACGGGTATCATATTCTCCCAGGCGCTGGAAGTAGGCGCTCATGTTCTGATTCTGACCGTAAGCCACACTCAGAGTGTTTCCTTCGACCTCGCCGACGTACGAAAGCGAAACGAAGGTCGGCTTATCGAACTCAAAGGGCAGCTGATCTGCGGTCAGACCGCCGCTTATAACAACTTTCCCGCCGTCGCTCAGGCTGCTGCCCTGAACATAGGAAACGCCGCTGCCGAGAACGATGTTCTCCTCGGGGATATTCGTACACTGTACATCCGCTGTTACGTCGAGAGTTCCGCCGTTGACGGTCAGCGTGCAGTTTATCTCCTGACTCTCATCCTCGGGCTCGCAGGTGATCGCCACGCCCTTGCGGGAGTCCGCGTCATTCTGGGGCGATCTGCTCTCAAGAGTTACTTTGCCCGAATTAACGACCATTGCGTGCTTGGATTCGTCGCCGTTGCCGAAGGTAAGAGCCGCGCACCAGGTGCTTACATATACATCGCTGTTCGTGAAGGTAACGGTGCCCCCGATGTTGGAAACGATACCGTTGTAGGTTCCTTCGTCGTTCTTTGTGACCTCCGCCGTGCAGTCGGTAAAGTTGATGTCGTGATTTACCCAGATGCCGGCGCAGCTTGGATTGGTCACAGTCAGCTTCGCGCCGTCCGTGACGGTAAGGTCGCCGCCCGGTACTTCCCAGTAGCCGATGTAGGTGCCGTAATAGGCATTGTTGATCTCAAGCGAGCCGTCGCCGGTGATCGTCACGCTGCAGCCGCCGGCGGTATCTATGCCGTCGTTGGCGTTATTGCTGCCTTCGATGATATTCTCACCCTCGAGCACGATGGTCAGATCCTCGATGCCGCTGTTGATAACGCCGTAGAGGGCATTGCTGTCCTCGGGATAATCACTTAGGGTGTTGAGGTACGCATTTGTCAGCGTCAGGGTATGCTTACCGTCAAAGACGGCAGTACCGTCGCCGCATTCTATCGTCAGCTTATCCGAGTTGAACTGCGAGCCGTTGACATAGAGCTCGTATTTCTCAGACCCTCCCACCGGTACGAGGGGGGTCTCGTAGGATTCCTTTGCGTAGGCAGGCATAGCGAGTGCCGTTGCCGCAAGGACGGCTGCTGTCAGCAGTGATAACGGTTTTTTCATATTCGATCCCTCCAATATCTGTATTGAAGCCGGGGAAATATCCCCACACTGTCGCTCCCTTGTATTTTTCATCATTCCTGCGTATGGGATCATTCTGATCCCCGGAGCAATACTATTATATCAGAGGTGACACTAAAAGTCAATGAAAATGAAACAAATTAGACATAATACACCGAAACGAAGCCCCGGATTTGTGCGCTTTGACGCAGTTTCAGTGTAAAGTGCCCTCGGCCTCGGCGCGGTCGCGCTCGGTGCGGTAGGCGGAGAGTATCCTCTGCTCGAGCTCGGTGCGCGAATCGCCGGATATGGGGTGGACGATATCGCGGTACATCCCCGAATCGTCCCGGCGGGAGGGCATGGCAACGAACAGCCTCTCCTCCCCCTGAACGATCTTTATATCGTGAACGGCAAGCACACCGTCCACGGTTATGCTGACTATCCCTCTGAGCCTTCCCTCGTTTATCAGCTTTCTGACACGGATGTCGGTTATTTCCATAGCGTGTTGATCCTTTCTTGGTTAGTTGAAGGTTGACAGTTGATAATTGACAATCAAGGTGTGTGCCTGCGGCGCACGAATTATATCATCGCCGCAGGCAATACCTTCATTCTGCATTGTGCATTATAAAAAGTTTTTCCTCAAATGCAAAAATTTATGCAAAAAAGGGGTTTATTTTTTTGAACAAATGTACTATAATATAATCGGGTGTTTGTATATCCACACAAAATAACGAAATGAGGCCTGACAATGATCTCGGACGAGATACTCAAAAGCGCAAAGCACATACATTTTATCGGCATTGGCGGTTCGGGGATGTATCCGCTGGTGCAGATACTCCATTCGGAAGGGTACTATATCACCGGCTCGGACAATAACGAGACCGAGACCCTCGACGCCGTAAGAAAAATGGGCATAGAGGTCTGTCTCGGGCAGAGAGCCGAGAATATCGGCGACGCCGACCTGATAGTCTATACCGCAGCCATAATGCCGGATAACCCAGAGCTTATCGCAGCCAAGGCAAGCAGCGCCGTCTGCGCCGAAAGAGCCGAGATGCTCGGCCTGCTGACTTCGCACTATTCAAACGCCGTCTGCGTCTGCGGCACCCACGGCAAGACCACCGCTACCTCGATGATAACCCAGATCATGCTCGAGAGCGGAAAGGATATCTCCTGCTTCATCGGCGGAAAGCTCCCGCTGATAGGCGGCTCGGGGCGTGCGGGCAGCTCGGATACCATGGTCTGCGAGGCCTGCGAGTTCGAGGATCACTTCCTCAAGCTCTATCCCGACGTTGCGGTCATCCTGAACGTCGATGCCGACCACCTCGATTACTTCGGCACCATTGAGAACGTAATAAAGAGCTTCCGCCGCTTCGCCGAGATGACCACCGATACTCTCATCATCAACGGCGGCGACGCCAATACCCTCAAAGCCGTCGAGGGGCTGGATAAGCCGGTCATAACCTTCGGCTTCGGCAGGGATAACGACTATTCCGCCGTCATAACTTCAAAGAAGGGTCTGCGCACCGATTTCGAGCTTTACCGCAAGGGCGAGCCCTCCGGCACCTTCACCATAAACGTCCCCGGAGACCATAACGTCCTCAATGCCCTCGCCGCTATTGCGGCAAGCGAACACTCCGGCGTCCCGGAGGAGGGGATCAGAAAAGGGCTCGAAAGCTTTACCGGCGCTCTGAGAAGGTTCCAGAAGATCGCGGAGGTCGGGGGAGTCACCATAGTCGATGACTACGCCCACCACCCCGCTGAGCTCGCCGCTACCCTCACCGCCGCCAAGAGCCTCGACTTCAAGCGGGTATGGGCGGTGTTCCAGCCGTTCACCTATACAAGAACGAGCCTGCTGCTCGACGATTTCGTCAAGGCGCTTTCTATCGCGGATATCGCCGTCATAACGGATATAATGGGCAGCCGTGAGAAGAACACCGTCGGCATCTATACCGAGGATCTTGCCTCGAAGATAGAGGGAGCCGTCTGGTTCGAGACCGACCACGCCCTCGCCGACAGGCAGACCGCCGAACAGAAGAACTTTAATTTCAAGCAGTGCGTTGACTATATCGCAGAGCACTGCGAGCCGGGGGATCTTGTCATCACCCTCGGCTGCGGAGACGCATACAAGGCCGCTAAGATGCTCGCCGGAAGGCTGGGCGGGAAGTAAGGAAAGGAGCTGTCTATGAAGCTTTCGGAAAATGAAAAGAAGGTCTACGAGTACATCAAGACACGCATTGAGGAGGGCTATGCCCCCTCGGTCAGAGAGATCTGCACCGAGTTCGGCTTCCGCTCGACCTCAACAGCCCACAGATACATAAACTCCCTGCGCGATAAGGGTCTGCTCGAAAAGGGCGAGAACCAGAACCGTGCGATCAAGCTCGTCGGGGCGAGATCCTCTCTCGTGCCGCTGGTGGGCACAGTTACCGCAGGCCAGCCGATAACCGCAGTGGAGGATATCACCGGGTATATAAGCTTCGTGCCCAACAAGGGGTACAGCTACCCGCTCTTTGCCCTCAAGGTTCGCGGCGACTCGATGATAAACGCCGCCATACTTGACGGTGACGTAGTGATCGCCGAGCAGGTGCCGGTGGTGGCAAACGGCGAGATAGCCGTCTGCCTCGTGGACGGCGAGAGTGCCACGGTAAAGCGCTTCTACAAGGAAAACGGCGGCTACCGCCTCCAGCCCGAGAACGACAGCATGGATCCCATTTACTCCGAGAACGTGGCGATACTCGGAAAGGTCATCGCCGTGCTGAGGTATATCTGAGCCTATGAGCAGTGAGGTAAGATACTGCGTCAACTGCGGGATCAGGCTGCCGGCGGACGTAAACGTCTGCCCGCGCTGCGGAAGGCTCCTCGGCACCCTCGGCAAAAACGGCGAGCAGCCCCGGGAACGGGTGCGGCAGACCGAACGTCCGGGGCAGGGAGAAAGAAGGCCGGCGCGTGCGCAGGGGGAGGCTCCCCGGCGCCGGGAAAGACTGAGAGAAGCCGTCCCCGAGCCGGATGAGCAAACAGAGGAGCTCGCAAAGCCCCGCAGCCACAGGCTTATAAAGCGGCTCGTTATCATAGCCGTGATACTGACGGCGGTGTATTTTGCGGTGTTTGGGCTGCAGGTGCTCAGGGTAAGGCATTCGTCCTATGAGTTCGACACGCCGATGAAGCTGACACATTCCACCTTCGGAGAAGCCTTCGACAGCTCGGTGGAGGACGGCAGCTGGTCTTACGATCCGTTCACCTTTACCGTGAAATATAAGGGCATACACCGCGGGAAGGAAATGACCGTCGAGTTCTCGGCGGGCTTTGAGTTAAAGGTAAAACGCATAATTACTGGGGAAGAAGAAAAGACCGCGAAGGAGCAGATAGACATAAGCCTTATGGGGCTGTTCATTTAGCGCCTCCGCGGATACGGGGAAAGGATAACGCATGAACAAGAGCACGTTCTGGAAAAAGCTCGCAAAGATCTTTTTTTCACAGCGTACAACGATAATCGCGCTGCTGCTGTTCCAGATATTCTTCATCATCTCGATGATACTCGGCCTGATGAAGTATTCGCCGTGGGCTTATTACCTGCTGACGGCGCTGGGTCTGGTGCTGGCGGTGTATATCGTCAATCAGGACGAGAACCCTGCCTACAAGCTGGCGTGGGTCATCCCGCTGCTGGCGATACCGCTGTTTGCGACGGTGGCCTACTTCCTGCTCACCAACCAGTACGGTACAAGGCGGGCGCGGCGGGCTCACATGGAGAAATGCCGCTCGACCAAGCCGTATCTCAGGCAGAGCAAGCGTGTGCTCGAGAGCATAAGGGTCAACGACGACAATGTTTACAGCCTTGCCAAGTATCTTGACGAATACGGCGGCTACCCGACCTATGACAACTCCAGCGTCGAGTATTTCTGCGACGGCATGGAGAAGTTCAAGGCGCTGGTCAGGGAGCTGAGGCGGGCAAAGAAATTCATCTTCATGGAGTATTTCATCGTCGATCCCGGCGAGATGTGGAACGGTATCGAGCAGATACTTATAGAGAAGGTCAACGAGGGCGTTGACGTAAGGCTGATGTACGACGGCATGGGCTCGCAGCAGAACCTGCCCATGCACTACGACCGCAGGCTCCGGAAACTGGGGATAAAATGCCATGTGTTCAACCCCTTCCGCCCGCTGCTCTCCTCGATACAGAACAACCGAGACCACAGAAAGATCTGCGTCGTGGACGGAGACATAGCCTTCACCGGCGGCATCAACCTTGCGGATGAATATATCAACCGCAGGATGCGCTTCGGCTACTGGAAGGACTCGGCGGTCAAGGTCACGGGGGACGCGGTGTGGAACTTCACCATGATGTTCTTACAGATGTGGGAGGTCGTTGACGGCACACCCAACGACTACGAGCTCTACCGCCCCTCCGGCACCAAGCTCGGGCACGGCGCGGCGGGCATAGTCTGCCCCTTCGGAGACTCCCCACTCGACACCGAGAACGTCGGCGAGATGGTGTATCTTGACGTCATCAACAACGCCAACGATTATATGTATATCACCACGCCCTATCTCATCCCCAACAACGAGCTTGTCACGGCGCTCGAATACGCCGCCAAGAAGGGCGCGGACGTCAGGATAATCACCCCGGGCATCCCGGACAAATGGTACTGCCGGGCGATAGCCTGGTCATACTACCGCGACCTGCTCGAGCTGGGCGTGAAGATCTACGAGTTCAACGGCTTCATACACGCCAAGAATTTCGTCGCGGATGACGACACCGCCGTGGTCGGGACGATAAACCTCGATTACAGGAGCCTCTATCTGCACTTCGAGTGCGCGACCTATATGCACGGCACCGGCTGCGAGAAGACGGTTCGGGAGGACTTTGAGGAGACCCTCAAACAGTCCCGGGAGATCACCCTTCTCGACTGCGACAAGCGCTCGCTTTTCAGCTGCGCCGTTTCGGCAGTCCTGCGAATGTTCGCACCGCTGCTGTAAGACAAAAGACTGTGCCTTTTGGCACAGTCTTTTGTGTAAGTTGATTTTTTTGTTCTTGGCTGAGATATCCGGCCGCAAAGCGGTAGTATATAAGTGAAGACGAAAGGAGGCCGGCGGTATGGATGATAAAGGGATAATCGCACTGTTCTTTGAGCGCTCGGAACAGGCGATAGCAGAGCTTATGAATAAATACGGCACACTGTGTATACGGACAGCTTACAATATCGTCGGGGATCAGAGCGACGCCGAGGAATGCGTCAGCGACGCGAACCTCGCGCTCTGGAATACCATCCCGCCGCAGGAGCCGGATCCGCTCGTTGCTTATATGCTCAGGATCGTGAGGAACCTCTCGCTCAAAAAGCTGAGAGACAACAGCGCCAAAAAGCGCAGAAGCGGCTATGACGCCGCACTTGACGAGCTCTCGGAGCTCATACCCTCACCCGAAACGGTCGAGGGCACCGCCGACGCAAGGCTGCTCGGTGAGACTATAAATCAATTCCTCGGTACGCTCGAGCGCGGGGAACGCATACTTTTCGTCCGGCGCTATTGGTTCGGGGACAGCGTCTCCGACCTCGCAGAGCTGTTCGATACCGGCAGCCACAGCATCTCCGTCCGTCTTCACAGGATCAGAAAGAGGCTGAAAAAACAGCTTGAAAGAGAGGGCGTGAGCTTATGAAAAACTATGATGATATAACAAAAGCCATGGATAATATCGACGACAGGTATATAACCGAGGCCGCAGAGTTCACCGGCGCGGCAAGGGTACGCTCATCGGGGTGGAAATGGGCAGCGGCAGCCGTCTTTGCCGCCGCAGCGGTGTTCTGCGCGGTGCTGATACCGAAGGCTCTGAATAAGGATGAAAAGGTCCCCGAAGCCGCCTCACCGCTCAAGCCCGGGACGTTTTCGCGCAATTACGATAAGTCCCCCGCGGTGAGCGAGATAGCTTATGTATGGCCGTGGGAGTACCGCACCGACGCCGAGAGATACACCGAGGCGGTGTACAATGGCGCGAAATATACCGGCGGCGGCAGTGAGGTCTCCGAGCTGCCCGAGGGGTCAAAGAGCCTCGGCTTCGTGACCTGTGCCGGCTATGACGACTACAACGACGACAAGATGCACACCATAAGCCTCGAGGCCTATACGGTGGGCTCCGCCGACGCGAGCAGGATAATAGCGGTCAAGGCATCCGACTGCTGCCGCATCTACACCCGCGACGAGTACGACCCGCCCGCAGATCTCGGGCAGTTCATCGAGCAGTACCGGCTTTCGGAGCTGCTGCCCCTCAAGAACTATACCGTTTACGATCACGGTAAGGAGGGGGAGTACTTCTCGACGGAGAACGGCGGGAAGATCTGGGAGATACTTGAAAAATGCGGAAATGCTCCGTTTATGTCCGGCGAAGACTACGACTTAAAATTCGGCAGCACAGTGGGATTCACGGCAGACAGCCCGGTGCTGGGGATAAACAACCTTGCATTTTACATCGACGAAGAGGGGTATCTCTGGACGAACATCTGCCGGTACGCATACCGCTTTTATATCGGCGAGGACGCGGCGAAGCAGATCGCAGCGCTTGCGAAGGAGGATGCGAAGGCCGCTCAAAGGAACACAGAGCAGTATGTAGCGGGCACGATCACGGAAGTCGTGGAGGGCTGCCTTCTTATCGACGACTCGGTCATGTTTGACGACCCGTCGAAGGGGGAGACCTTCAAGATCCTGACGACGGACATAAAGATCAGGAGATACCTTGAATACGGCAGCAGGCTGAAAGAGGGAGACACGGCGGTGATCCGGTTCAAGGGCGAGGTCGAAGCGGGGAACGTGATAAGCGGGGCTTATGAGGCAGTCAGAGCGACGATCGGAGAGAACGGATTCAATATTCCGGAGTAACAGCAGAAAAGAGAAGACCAAAACGCGGCAGCAAAAGAGGGGTCAAGGGGGGGAGCCCCCCTTGACCCCGTTACGCTTCGCGTTTTGGTCTTTATTGCTTTGTTCGGGTCTATGCAGCTTCCCGTGTGTCCTCTGCCTTGCTCTCCGTCCCTGCCGGATCGACCCTCTTCACATCGTATCCTTCAGCCTTCAGTAAAGCTATAAGCCCCTTCTCGCCTACAAAATGTGCCTCGCCGATTGCTACAAAAATGTTCTTCTTCCCGCTCGAGATCAGCTCCTTCAGCTTGTCACGCATCCCGAGGTTGCGGTCAAATACCATCTGCGAGTTGTAAAGTGAGGTGAGCTCGGCCTGCTTATCACTCAGCGGAGTCCCCGCTTTCTCTGCCTCGGCCTTGATTTTCTCTATGTCGTACATATCCTCAAAGAATTGAAGATCGCCCGTCTTCCACGCCTCGTAGCTCTCAACATAGCCCTTGAGACACTCATCAAGATCCACATCAACATAGCCCCTTATAAGGTTCTCGCAGATCTCGTCCGAAAGCCCGAGATACAGCTGTACCTGGAACATCGCCGATTCAAGCTCGTATATCTCCTTGTTGTTGTCGTGCGCAAGCTGCGTAAGCGTCATGTCCGCCGAAAGATTGGGGTTCAGATCGATCTGCGAAAGCACCATCTGCTCCAGCAGCGCCATTATCACCCACGACTTGCAGGTCGTGTAGTAGGAAAGATCCGCGTTGAACTTGGTGCCGAATTCCAGCAGCTTCTGATAGGTGTCCGCGGAAATGTGATTTTCAAGCGAATCGCCGTCGGCGTAGTACATATTCTTGAGCTCCTCGAGCTGTACCGCGAAATTCGACGTCGCCGTAGTCATGTCGCACTCGTTGACCAGTACATCCGCGCTGTTGAAAGCGTCCATGATGTAGTCCGGCAGCGGGAAGCATTCTTCCTTGAGCGAGTGCATGGCGGCAAGCATCGTCACCTTTACGCCGTCATCGGTGGTGAACTCCCACATCGCGGGGGATATGTCCGCGGGCTCGGCTGCGGCCTGGGAGTCATCCTGCGAGCTGTCCGGCTCGGAGGAGGGCTGCAGCGTTATCGGCAGCGTGGTGACTTCCTCCGGTGCGGAGGTCGTCGTACCCGTTTCTGTCTCGGTACCCGTAACGGAGGCCGCAGAGCTCTGCTCGCCTCCGGATGAGCTGTCCCCGTCGGAACAGCCTGCCAGTCCCGTCAGCATGAGCATACCTGCTGTCAGGGCGGTCATTATTCTCTTTTTCATACTGTCTCCTTTCCTTTTGTGCGCATGATATCTGGCGCACGCGAAAAGAGCCTCTGACTTGCAGAGGCTCAAATAAAAACTGCTCTTAATCCTCGTTCGTAGCGGCTTCGACGTATCTTACTACGTCTCCGACAGTTTTGATATCCTCAAGAGCTTCTTCGGAGATATCAATATCGTATTCATCTCCGACTGCCATAGCGACCTCCATAACATCGAGTGAATCGGCGTTGAGATCGTCCTGGATGGAGGAGTCCATCCTGATGTCAGCGGCTTCGATGTCGAGCTGCTCGGCTATGATCTGACAGATCCTTTCAAAAATCATACTATTCCCTCCGATCGTTTTTTGGCACGCGGCGAGTCCCCACGCTGCTATCTGTTATTTTAACGTCACTTTACCGTTTTGTCAAGCCCTTTTGAAAAAATATTTTTCCGCCGGCGCGGGTACGCCTTGCCTGTCATCCGTCAAATGACGATAGTCAGACTTTATTATTCGTTGATTTTACCGCTTTACATTTATAATAATATGTGTTATAATAGTCTTTGGTATTTGCCGCCCGCGCCTGCGGGTGACGTCAACTCTTAGGGAGAGGAAATCTGAGATGTTCGGAAAAACAGGATTTTTGAAAAGCTCCGGTCAGAAGAAAAAGGAGCTCTATCTGACGCTGTTCATCACCGCCTTTGCCGCGATGATGCTCAGCTTCATACCGTCAATGGTGTTCAACAGGGGCATATTCCTTTATTACGGCGATTTCAATTCGCAGCAGATGATGTTCTACTACCACGCCAACGAGGTGGTCAGCGAGGGCGGCCTCTCCGGCTGGGACTGGGGCACCGACCTCGGCGCGAACTTCATCGGCTCATATTCCTTCTATCTGCTGGGCAGCCCCTTCTTCTGGCTGACAAGGCTGTTCCCCCTCGGCGCCGTAGCCTACCTGATGCCCTGGATGCTCGCTCTCAAGACGGCTGTTGCGGCTGTCTGCGCCTACGCCTACATCAGGCGCTTCGTTAAGAGCCAAAGTGCCTGCTTCATAGGCTCGATGCTCTATGCCTTCTCCGGCTTCCAGACCTATAACGTCTTCTTCAACCATTTCCACGACGCTACGGCCTTCTTCCCGCTGATGCTCCTCGGTATGGAAATGGTCATCAAGGATAAGAAAAAAGGCCCCTTTGCACTCGCCGTGGCGCTCAGTGCCACGATAAGCTATTTCTTCTTCGTCGAGGAGGTAGTCTTCCTCATCATCTATTTCTTCGTCCGGTGTACAGACAAGGACTTCGGCGTCACCCGGAGGACCTTCCTCTGCCTGCTGTTCGAGGCGATAGTCGGCTTCATGATCTCAATGGCGATACTCCTGCCGGCGATAATGGAAGTCTTCGCCAACCCGAGAGTCGCAAGATACCTCTGGGGCATAGATATGGCGATATACAGCGAGAATGTCCGCATACCGCGTATCTTCCAGGCCTTCTTCATGCTCTCGGATATGCCCGCAAGAGTCAACATCCTCAACTCCGACAGGGCAAGATGGGCGTCTATGGCGGGCTACCTGCCGATGTTCTCGATGTGCGGCGTCATAGCCTTCATGAGAACGAGAAAGAAGCAGTGGCAGAACAAGATGATAATAATCAGCATCATCATGGCCTGCGTACCCGTGCTCAACGCTTCGTTCATACTCTTCAACAGCAGCTACTATGCCCGCTGGTACTATATGCCGATACTGATAATGTGCCTGATGACGGCTCAGGTCATAGACAAGGACAAGGATGCCCTCGAAAAGGGCTTCATCCCCTGCGCCGCCGTAGCCGCGATATTCATCGGCATAGGCATACTGCCCAAGCAGGTCAACGACGAGCTCGTCTGGGGCAAGGTGCCGAAGTATCCCGAGCTCTATTATATCCAGGCGATAGTCACCTGCGTCATGACGGTAATGCTGTTCTTTGCGGTCTATAAGGTCGCCAAGGACAAGCGCAGAAGATATGTCTCGCTGTGCATAATGACCTCTGTTGCCTGCGCGGTCTGCATGATGAGCTCCGTCATCTACGGCGTTGTGCAGGGCGACGATAACGCAGATTATATCGAAAGAGCCGTAAACGGCCGCGAGAAGGTCGATCTCTCGGTCTATGACGGCGATACCTCGGGCGTCGAAAATACCTTCTACCGTATAGATACCTCCGAGAGCGTCGATAACTGGTGTATGTACTGGGGCCTGAGCTCCATGAGGACCTTCCACAGCGTCGTGCCCACCTCTATCATGGACTTCTATACCAAGCTCGGTCAGACCCGAGATGTTGCCTCGCGTATAGATACCAAGCTCTATGCCCTCAGAGGACTGCTTTCGGTCAAGTATTACTTCAAGGAATTCACCGACAAGCAGATCTCCGGTGAGGAGCCGCCTTCGCCGCCGGAAGAGATCGCAGGGCTCGTGGACTTCGAGTATGTCGGGACACAGAACAAGTTCTATATCTACGAGAACAAGGCCTTCGTACCCATGGGCATAGCCTACGACACCTACTGCACCGAGCTCGATATGGAGCTCCAGGCGGACGCTGACAAGGCAACGCTGCTCATGCACTCCATACTGCTTGACGAAGAGCAGGTAAAGAAATACGGCTCGATGCTCAACGCATTTGACCGCAGTGAGACCGCAGTTACCAAGAAGCTCTACCTTGCCGACTGCGAGAAGAAGCAGGAGCAGTGCTGCTACAGCTTCGATTACAGCTCCGACGGCTTTACCGCCAGGATAGACCTCGACGCACCCAAGCTGGTGTTCTTCTCCGTACCTTACGAGGACGGCTGGAGCGCGGAGGTGGACGGCAATCCCGTTGACATCGAAAAGGTAGATTACGGCTTCATGGCGGTCTGCGTACCTGCGGGCGACCATGAGATACGCTTCAACTTCAAGCCTACCGGCCTCACGTCGGGCAGGCTGCTCACCGTCGCGGGCATAGTGCTCTTCGGCGGATATATCGCAGCGGACTATGCGATGAGGAAGAAGAAAGAGAAAAAGGAGGCCGAAGCAAGTGCATCTTGATGAAAAGACGCTTTCGAGCGAGCAGAAGTTTGACGGCATAGTAGTCAAGCTGTTTGTGGACAAGGTCGAGCTTGAAGACGGCAGGGAAGCCGTCCGCGAGCTGATAAAGCACCCGGGCGGGGTATGTATAGTGCCTGTGAACGACAAGGGCGAGATCTATATGGTAAGGCAGTTCCGGTATCCTTTCGGGAGGGTGCTTGAAGAGATCCCCGCAGGCAAGCTCGAATACGGCGAGGATCACCGCGAATGCGGTCTGCGTGAGCTCCGTGAGGAGATCGGTGCGGAGGCGGGCTCCTTTGAATATCTGGGGTGTCTGTACCCGACGGTGGCGTATGACACGGAGGTCATCCATATGTATCTTGCGAGAGATCTTCATTTCGGAGACAGAGATCTTGACGAAGACGAATTCATAGATGTGATAAAGCTGCCGTTTGAGGAAGCGTTAGAGAACGTCTACGCGGGGAGATATCCTGATGCGAAGACGCAGCTGGCGATATTGAAGGCTGCGAAGATACTGAACAAATGTTGAGACTTGCGGCTCCGCACAAAGTAAAGAATAACGCTGCACCCCTTTTCAAAGGGATGCAGCGTTTTTGTATCTCTGAATAATAACAGGGGATTCGGCGCCCGCAGGAGGCCGCCTGTGAGCGAAGCGAACACGGACTTGATTTCTTTTCAAACCGGATCAACTTTGTATTGGTCGAAAGCATAGCCTCCCGCCCTGTCCCGGGGGCTTTCCGGTCGTCCCCGAACTACTTCGGGTGCGGAGCTCTCAGCTTTGCTTGGCTGCCGGCGTCAATCTCTTTATAACATACCTCCCGCACAGCTTCGCACTCTTCCCGATGTTGTATACGTGCTCCTCAAATGCCGCGGCAATGCGTTCCCGGTATTCTTCCCTGTGCCCAAGCATATATCCTATCGTCTCCGGCACTTTTTCAAGCTCATCCGGAGCAATGACCTCCCCCAGAACCGTCCTCAAAGACCGGTTTATCGGCTCTATCCCGATCTTCTCGTACTCCGGGTTCATTACCTTCATCGGCGTGTCGATATAAAGGACGGGCCGCTTCGTCACAAACGCAAACTCCCACCCTATGTCCGACCAGTCGGTAATGAGGATGTCCGACTCCATTATCGGGTTGTTCGACGAGAAATCCGTCTGTATCTCTATGTTCGGCACATCCGCAAACCGGGTTTTCATTTCCTCGAACTTCTCCGGCTCGTGCCTTACCTGCTGCGGGTGCGGTCTCAGTATGATCTCGCAGTCCAGAGTTTTTAAAGAGTCGAGCAGCTCCTCCGCACACAGATCAATGATGTTGTCCGCCTGCCAGGAGGGCGCTATCAGTATCCGCGGGCGGGCGTTCTCAGGATGCTCCTCGCTCTCGTATTTTTCAAGCATCTCGTCTATCAGCGGGTACCCCGCCTCTACGAGACGCTTCTTCTTTGTCCCGTAGACCTCCTCCGTCGCGCGGATCTCGTTGAACTGATCTATCCCCGGGCAGAGGATCGTGTCGTACCAGTCGAACGCTCCCTTGCGGAAGGTCGAGAGCGAGCCCATACCGTGACAGGCGTAGACGTACTCAACGTCCTTGCTGACCCTCGAGCGCTTGATGTGATACTTCTCAAGGTCAGGCAGCGTCATCACGCACATCCGGCAGTCGAGCTTCATGAAAAGCGGTATCAAAAACTTGTTCGAGGCCACGTAATAGGGCACTATCTGCTCTCTCGGATCCTCGAAGATCTTATCGTTCGGGTCGCTCGTGACGTAGTGTATGACAAGGTCGGAGTTCTCGCAGATGTAGTCTATCATGCCCTTGAAATACTTGTAGAACCCGTTTGACTCGGAATAGAACATCAGCTTCATGTCCTGCACGGTGAAGAACCGCTTGTAGTCGGCTCTCTCCCGCGAGACGTATTTCCTGTGCTCCCGCTCCTTTTCGATGCGCTGCTCGTTCATGCGCTTGAGGTAGTTGTAGTCGATATGCTTTTTCGGGTCTATCACGATATTGAGCAGGTACATCGAGGGTATGGCGAAGAGATTTCCGAATATCCAGTAGAGCCCCACGCCTGCGGGCACGAGGAACGCGAAGTAGGTCGAGAAGGCGACCAGAAACACTGTCGAGACGGTCTTTGTGATCCTGCCCTGAGTGATCTGGAGGATGTTTATGCGGTTCTGCACGAAGCAGAGCAGCCATGCCGAGAGCCCCGAGAACAGGGGTATCAGCAGCAGTATGTAATTCTCCTTGAATGAAGGCGTAAGGCTCAGCTCAAAGCCGAGGAAGGAGGTATCGAGCTCCCTTATCCCCGCGACAGCCGAGCTTAAAAATGCTCCGTCGGGGGCGATGCCGTCCTTTATGCGGCTGATGATCTCGAGCTGATAGCTGTTTTCTTCAAGCGCTCCGCCGGAGGCGACCGTCCCGAGCCACTCCTTGAGCCCGGAGATCACATCCGCGTCGAATTGCAGTATATAGCTCAGCGGGTGATAGATCACGAACACCAGCCCGAGTATCAGCGGGATCTGCAGAAGCAGAGGCACCGCGCTCAGCAGCGGGTGATAGTGATAGCGCTTGTAGAGCTTGAGCTGCTCGTCGGCCAGCTTCTCCTTGTCGTCGATATACTTGATCTTGATGGCGTTCTCCTCGGGCATGAGCCTGACCATGTTTATCGAGTTCTTCTGCGTTACCATGCTTATCGGGAAGAGTATGACCTTGGTGAGCAGCGTAAAGACTATGATGCTCAGCCCGTAGTTCCCGATAAGATCGAAAATTAAGCTCATAAGCCCGCCGAGGGGGCGGCCTATGGCGCTGATGACATAAGACAATTCCTTATCCTCCCGGGGTCACTTATCCTCGTCGTCGAGCAGATCCTCTGCGGTGATGACATCCTTCTCGCCGTCGTTGACGCCGCCCTGTTCCGCAGGCGGGAGATCGTCGGGCTCCTGCTTTTTCTTGACCTTGCCCCTGATCTTCTTCCAGTAGATGCCGAATACCGTGCCCACCGCGATGACCACGCCTGCAACTATCTGTATGATGTAGCTGGTGGTGGCGGGGTCGATATAGGCCTCAGCCCTGACCGAAAGTATCAGTGCGATGCAGACCGCGTATACGGCGGTTATGATCCCTTTCATAAAACGTTCCTCCGTTTGCTTGTCATTCGTATTCTTCCCAGTTGGAGAAGTCCCGGGCGTCGCCCGTTACCCTGTATTTGCTGAGCTTGGCGTAGGCGTCGCCCTTGCTCCAGCGGAAGGGGTTGAAGTATCTTGTAACGTGCAGCTGCCCGTTTACTATATCCTCAAAGGAGTACCCGAAGCCGGAGTGATCCAGCCCGAAATACCCGAGTACGCTTGCCGCGGTGTAGTCATTTGAGAGCTCGCTGACGCTGTCTGTTTTCAGGGGGGCGTCCCCGGCGTTGGCGGGCTTTATGAGAAGCGCCGCCACGTTCTCGTGCTCGATCCTGTCCTTGCGGTCGAGGTCGAGCTCGGTGTGTACCTTTCCGTGATCCGCCATGATGATGACCGTCGAATTATCGTAGACGCCGAGGCGCTTCATCTCGTCAAGGTATCTGAATATGATCTCGAACTCCCCGCGTATCGTGGTATAGAGTGTAGTCTCGACTTCCTTGTCGCCGCAGTAGTAGGCGGTGATCTCCTCATCCTTGGAGTGAGCGCCGTTCAAGTGGATGATGTCAAAGACAGGGCTTGAGCTGTCGGCATCGAAGCTGCTGCCGGAGATGAAGTTATAGAACTCCTTGTCCGAGCCCACGCCCACACCCGCGGGAACTATCCCCCTGACGGCGTCGCTGTCGTAGAAAATGAACCGCGACGACAGGTCGGAGGCGAGGTCTCCCGCAAATACTGATTTCAGACAGTAGGGAGCCAGCCTTGCCATCGAGAGCTTTGACATCGTCAGCAGGATGCCGTGCTCTCCGAAATAGTTGAAGCCCGACTGGAAGTGCTCGTCGTCCATAAGATTGTCGCAGCGCCCCTCGAGCTGATCTGCGGAGACATAGCTCGCCGCAGCGTCGAGTGCCAGGTTGACCTTAACGCCGTTGTTGTGCAGCTCGTCGAGCAGGGTATTCCTGTCCCACGCCGCTGTAAGGTATGCGACCTTCGAGGCGTTGTCGTAATCGTCATAATAGTACCCCGTCAGCATCGACGGCACCGAGGGGAATGTGTTTGAGTAGTGGGGCATATTGTTCTGATAGAAGGTAAAGCCCGCCAGCTTCTCGTTAAGGTCGGGGTACTCCGCCAGCGCATTGTCGCACCACCGGCTGTCGAGCCTGTCGAAGATAAAGATAACCACATTATTCTCCTTCGAGAAGGAGGTCATCGGGTCATAGGTAAAGACCGAGTTATACGGCCTGTCGGCGGTTATATCCTCCGCCGAGCCCATTGAGCCTGTAAAGCCTATCCCGAGCATGACCGTCACCGCACCGCAGATGTAAGCCGGCAGGTAAGCCTCAAAGCCCTTCGGAGCCCTGCCCCCCGCCTTTTTCCTGCGTACAGCGGCTATTATTAGCGGAGCCGCCGTGATGACCGTGAAGATCACAGCGTTTATTATCACCCCGCCCGTCGAGGCGTTGTGTATCCCGTCGCCGGTGAGCTCGAGCATCGAGCCGTTTAAAAACAGCGTCTGCGCATAGAATGCCAGCATAAGCCCGAGCATCAGGTGCGAGAGCACGAAAAACAGCTTTTCGCAGATCATCAGCGTTATGAGCAGCCCAAGAGTTGAAACTGCTGCCACAGCCGCCGCACACAGCAGCAGCGGCAGCGCCATATCCCCCGCCTTGACGGTGAATTCCTGCGGGTTTTTCAGCGCGATCTCCATGGGCGAGAAAAACAGCAGCATAAGCGCCGCCGCTATGCTCACCGCAGCCGCGAACAGCACCCGCTGTCTGCTGAAATGTCTGAACTGGCCGGAGCGGGGAGCCCCGGCCTCGGTTGTAACGTTACTGTCCATTACTTCCTCTGCTTTCATGTTTTTTATCCACAGTATAGGCAATACCGCACAACCCCTGTGCGTCAGATACGAAAAATATGCAAGTAGATGACGTGCAGAGGCTTTAGCCGTGGGTTGTGCGGTGTTGCCTATATGATATCATTTCGCTTGGCTTTCGTCAACTGCCCCGAGGACGGTCCCGCAGAGCGCCGCGGCGATGACCTCCGCGGCTCCCGTTTCGAGCAGCAGGGAAGCGCAGACCGACAGCGTCGAGCCGGTGGTGCGCACATCGTCAACGAGCAGCAGCTTCTTGCCGGAGACGTCGCCGTGCTTCTCGGGGATGAAATACAGCGCTTTGGCAAATTCCTCCCTGTCGGCTCCCGACAGCGCGTGCTGTTCGAGGCTCGCAGGCCTCCGGGCGAGTATATGCGCATCAAAGGGGAGGCCGAGCCTTTCTGCGAGCTCGCGGCCTATCAGCTCCGCCTGATCGAAGCCCCTCTCCGCACGCTTTCTCTTCGCCATTGGCACGCAGGTCACAAGGTCGGCTCCGCTGCCGGAGAGTATCTCCGCAAGCTTACCCGCGCCGAACTTTACGAAATTCCTGCCCCAGCCGTCCTTGAGGGCGTATATGCCCTGATTTGCGGGCTCCCTGAACTCAAACACCGATACCGAAGCCGAGCAGCCCTTCGGCGGGCGGCTGTCGGAATTGTCGAAGTACACGAGCCTGTCCTGACAGCTCCCGCAGAGCAGAGCATCCCATTTTATGAACCCTCCGCAGCAGGGGCAGCGGTTGGGCAAAAAGATATCCGCGATGAAGTCGGCAGCCCTGCCCATGGTATCGGCTCCTTTCAAAACAAACAGCGCCTGTCCCGGGGGAAGGCGCTTGCACGGGTCAGGAGGCCTTGCTCTCCGCCTCGGAGGAGACTGCCGACTGATCCTTCAGGGGTATGTTGTAGCCGTTCTGCTTCTGCTCGCCGTAGGTCGAGAGATAAGCACGGGTGATGAGTATCTCCTTCTCGGGCTGATAGCTCTTGTTCTCGTCGTCGTCGGGAAGATCCTCGCCGACGATCCTGTAAGAGTCGATCTTCTTTACCGTATCCCACCCGTCGTAGACCTGCGCGAAGATAGTGTAAAGCTGCAGGTAGTTGGGTATCCCGCCGTATTTCTCGAAGATGCCGCAGACGCGGGCATAGCCGTTCTTGTCCTCGGCGTTCTGCGCCCTGAGCTCCTCGATGTTCACCACATCGTCAAACACGGTGAACACGCTGCCTGCCTTCGAGCTTGAGAAGGAGCCGCCCTGCTTCACGAGAGAGCCTATCGCTCCCGTCGTCGGCAGGAGGTTCGGCGAGACCTCGATGTTTGTCATCTCCATATCGGTATCGTCGTTCTGGAGGCCGTCCTTGGTCTTGCTGCCGCCGATGAAGCCTCCGGTAACGCTCCCGCTGCGCAGGATTGTGCAGACATAGGTGTTGTCGAAGTACCCCTTAGCCACCAGATCCTTGAAATACTTGACGTACTCGGGAGCCTCCTCCTCGAAAAGCACCGCCTTGAAGGTGCCCTCCGTGGTCTCGAAGACCACCACCGGCGCACTGTCCGCAGGCGTCTCGTACTGCACGAAGGTCGATTGCGAGTAGTCGATCTTTGTGGAGTTGTTTGCACGGAAGATGAGCATGAAGATCACCACTCCGATCACGATGACAAAGGCTATCATCGAGAACTTGAAGTAGAAGCGCATCTTGTTCTGTCTGAAGGGGTCGCCCCCCATACGGTTGTAATTCATAGCTGTCTCCTGTTATTTCTTGGTTATCTCTGTGCCCTGCCTCGTCTCGCGGATCACATATCCCAGCTCCGCGATCCTGTCTCTGAGCTCGTCCGCAAGGGCGAAATCCTTGGCGGCGCGGGCTTCCTTGCGCTGTGCCACCAGCTCGGCGACCTCGGCGGGGATGTCTGTATTCTGCTGCTGAGCGATCAGCTTCTTTGCGCTCTCGGTAAGATCGAGGGAGAGCACTCTGTCGTAATCGTCGAGCAGAGCGAGCTTCGTCGCAGCGTCGGTATCCGCCTTGAACACATTGTATACCGCGGTCACGGCGTTGGATGTGTTGATATCGTCGTCCATGGCGGCGGTGAAGTCGGCGCGGATACGCTCAAAGGCTTCCTTGTCCGCCTCGCCCTTCGCCTCGGGTATCAGTGCCGCGATGCGGGCAACGAGCTTGTCGTAGGCCTGTTTTGCGTTCTCAAGGTTCTCCCAGGAGAACACAAGGCTCTTTCGGTAATGGGACTGCAGGCAGAAGAACCTGTATACCACCGGTGCAAAGCCCTTTTCCTCAAGCAGCGATACAGTCAGGAACTCGCCCTTTGACTTGGACATCTTCCCCGAAAGGGTATTCAGATGATGAACATGGAACCAGTAATTGCACCACTTGTGCCCGAGAAAAGCCTCGGACTGCGCGATCTCGTTGGTGTGGTGCGGGAACTGATTGTCTATGCCGCCGCAGTGAAGATCGAGCTTCTCGCCGAGATGCTTCATCGAGATGCAGCTGCACTCTATATGCCAGCCGGGGTAGCCGAGCCCCCACGGGCTCTCCCACTTGAGCTCCTGATCGTCGAACTTGGACTTTGTGAACCAGAGCACGAAATCGGCCTTGTTCTTCTTGTTTCCGTCGGCCTCCACGCCCTCGCGCACGCCGACCTCAAGATCCTCCTCCGAAAGCTCGCCGAACACATAGTACTTGCTCAGCTTGGAGGTGTCGAAGTAGATGTTGCCGCCGGCCTCGTAGGCGTAGCCCTTCCCGATCAGCGAGCTTATCACCCTGATGAACTCGTCGATGCAGTGGGTCGCGGGCTCGACCACGTCCGGAGTTTTGATGTTGAGCTTGCGGCAGTCCTCAAAGAAGGCGTTGGTGTAGAACTCGGCGATCTCCATAACAGTCTTGTGCTCGCGCTTTGCGCCCTTGAGCATCTTGTCGTCGCCGGTATCTCCGTCGGAGGTCAGGTGCCCCACGTCGGTGATGTTCATTACCCTCTTAACGTCGTACCCCACATATCTCAGATACTTCTCGAGCACATCCTCCATGATGTAGCTGCGGAGGTTGCCGATATGCGCAAAATGGTAAACTGTCGGCCCGCAGGTGTACATCGACACCTTTCCGGGCTCGTTGGGCACGAACTCCTCTTCCTTGTGGCTCAGCGAATTATAAAGCTTCATCAGAGCTTTCTCCTTTCAAACAAGCAGCTTTCCGACGCATCCGCGTCGGAAAGCGCAGCACTAATTATAATCTCCGTTTATGTCCTCCGAAGCGTCGGCCCTGGCATTGCCGGGCTGCTTGCGGATCCTATCGAGCAGAGCCTTGCTCGCCACGGGTATCCTGTCCCCCTTATAGAAGACATATTTCCCGTCCGACTCCAGCACTGCCTTTACCAGCGGCGCGTCGTTGAGCGGCGGCTTGAAATCCTGCTCGGAGTTTTTCTGCAAGAGCTCGAACAGCTCGTGCAGAAGCACGTATTTTCTTGCATCGCAGTATATCGCCAAAGTAACGGCGTCGCTTTTCTCGAGCCTGTCGCGGTGAAGGTCGAGCGCCATGAAATACTCGGTGTCCTTGAACGGGAACACCATGACGACTCCCTCCCCGAGCTCTGCCGAAAAGTAGAGATCCCTCAGTTCCGCAAAATCAAGATGCTCACCCATAAGATGAGTTATCCTCTTGAACAGCGGATTGGGCATCCTCGGATTGAGCGCAAGCGGATTTTTCTTTGCGAACCTCCGCTCTATCAGCAGCTCCGAATCATCGGTCTCGTACTTGTCGGTGAAAAGCAGCTCCTGGATACTCTCGCGCAGCTGCAGACTCAGTCCCATACAACTTCCCCCTTTTGTATGCTATGGGTCATTTTTCTTTTGTTTTATTTGCTGGAATCAATATACTTCCAGTATGCCTTGAGATATATCCCGCCCGAGATCACGGTCAGGATCACGGCGATCCAGATCAGCGCCTCGTTCACAAGGAAGATCGTCGAGCCCCAGTTGAGATCGGGGCTGCCCTTCTGAGCGGGCTCGATTATCTGCATCACCATAATGGCGATCTGAGCCAGCATGGTGAACGCCGTTTTGAGCTTGCCCCAGATGCCTGCTGCAACGACCACGCCCTCACCTGCGCAGACGAGCCTCAGACCTGTTACCATAAACTCTCTCGAGAGTATGATTATCACCGCCACGGGGTCTATCAGTCTCTCAAACGTGAAGCAGATCAGCGCCGTCATTACCAGCAGCTTATCCGCCAGCGGATCGAGGAACTTTCCGAAGGTCGTCACCTGATTGTTCATCCTTGCCAGCTTGCCGTCAAGGAAATCGGTAACGCTCGCCAGACAGTATACCGCAAGCGCCCAGACCATGTGGTGCGGTATCTCGTAGAGCAGTATAAACACCAGGAAGAACGGTATGAGCAGAACTCTCAGCACCGTCAGCTTGTTAGGCAGATTCATAATATCCGGTCCTTTCGGTCACAGATTCAACTGTTTTATCAAAGTCTCGTTCCGATGAGGTCGTAGTCCATCACATCGTCGATCCTGACGGTGACATACTCTCCCTCGGCGAGCTTTCTGTCGCTCTCGAAGAAGACCTTGCCGTCTATCTCGGGAGCATCCATGGCGCTCCGCCCGAACCAGCACTCGGCGTAGCGGTCAAAGCCCTCGGTGACTACCTCGAGCTCCCTGCCGATCATCGACTCGTTGAACCGGTCGGAGATGAACATCTGCTCCTCCATGATGATCTCGCTGCGCTTCTCCTTGATCTTTATCGGCACCTGATCTTCGAAATCCGCAGCGGGAGTACCCTCCTCGGCGGAATAGGCGAAGCAGCCGAGCCTTTCAAACTTCATATCCTTCACGAACTGACACAGCTCGGTGAACTGCTCCTCCGTCTCCCCCGGGAAGCCGGTCATAACGGTGGTTCGCAGCACTATCCCCGGGATCCTCTCTCTGATCTTTTTTATCAGAGCCTCGAGCCCGTCCCTGCTGCCGCTGCGGTTCATCCGGCGAAGGATCTCCGCGCTGCAGTGCTGTATCGGTATGTCAAGGTACTTAACGAGCTTATCCTCCGAGGCTATCACATCGAGCAGCCCGTCGGTTATACGCTCGGGGTATGCGTAAAGGGTGCGTATCCAGCGGATGCCGTCTATCCTGCAAAGCTCACGCAGCAGCTCCGCCAGCCTCGGCTCGCCGTAGATGTCCTCGCCGTAGCGCGTGGTGTCCTGCGCTATGACGACTATCTCGGTCACTCCGCTCGCTGCCAGCCACCTTGCCTCGGCAAGGATATCCTCCTGCCGCCTGCTGCGGAACCGTCCCCTGATGAGAGGTATCGCGCAGAAGGTGCAGCAGTTGTCGCAGCCCTCGGCTATCTTTAAATAGGCGGTGAAGGGCTGGGTCGAAACGATCCTTCCGCCCTCGAGGTCGAGCGACTCCTTGTCGCCGAACGCGCAGAGCGCCTCACTGCCCGCATATATGTCTCTTATTATCTCAGCTATCTCGCTGTTGCGGCCTATGCCGACCACTGCGTCAAGCTCGGGGATCTCCTTCATCACCTCGTCGCGGTATCTCTCCGCGAGGCAGCCGGTGCAGATAACGGCTTTTATCCTGCCCTCCTGCTTTAAAGTGCAGAACTCGAGGATAGTGTCGATAGCCTCCTGCTTCGCCGACTCGATGAACCCGCAGGTGTTGATGATGACAACATCCGCCAGAGCAGCGTCCGCCACCAGCTCAAAGCCCTCCTGCCGCAGCGTGAAGAGCATCCTTTCGGCATCTATCTGATTTTTTGCGCACCCGAGCGAGACCATCCCGACTCTTGTTGCCATTATCCGTCACCTCCGAAGGGCAGAAGCCCGCGTCAGAACATACTTTGTTATATTATCTCACTTTTTAATAAGAATGTCAAGAGCATTGTTGTAAATAAATGTTGAAACGGCGCCGGTGTCGCTTTTTTGCAGGATGCCCGCATACCTCCTGCAAAAAAGTGGTCTCCGGGGCTTGATTATTCGGGATATTTGTGCTATACTGTGTTTGACCCGTTATTGCGGGCGGTAAAATCAAAAAACGGAGGAATCACTATGTCAATGTATATCACCTGTCTCGACCTCGAGGGAGTCCTTGTTCCCGAGATCTGGATCGCGTTCGCCGAGGCGAGCGGCATCCCCGAGCTCAGAAGGACCACCCGTGACGAGCCCGATTACGATAAGCTCATGAAGTACCGTATCGCTATCCTCAAGGAGCACGGCCTCGGCCTCAGGGAGATCCAGGAGACCATCGCCAAGATCGATCCGATGCCCGGTGCCAAGGAGTTCCTTGACGAGCTCAGAAGCTGCTGCCAGGTCATCATCCTGTCGGACACCTTTACCCAGTTCGCCGGTCCTCTCATGAAGAAGCTCGGTATGCCGACTATCTTCTGCAACACCCTTGAAGTAGGCGAAAACGGCGAGATCACCGGCTATAAGATGAGAGTCGATAAGTCCAAGCTCACCACCGTCAAGGCGCTGCAGTCTATCGGCTACGAGACCGTAGCCGCCGGCGACAGCCACAACGACCTCGGCATGATCCGTGCCAGCAAGGCCGGGTTCCTGTTCAAGAGCACCGATTCCATCAAGGCCGAGAACCCCGATCTCTCCGCCTTTGAGACCTACGACGAGCTGCTTGCAGCCATCAAGGGCGCAATATGCTGATCAAAAAAGGCGCCGCTTTTGCGGCGCCTTTTTTTCAACAATGAAAAATGAATAATTGAGGTACCGCCTGCGGCGATGATTTTTGATCCGTCCGCGCAGCGGATGCCTTTATTTGTCAACTGTCAATTATTCACAAGGAGAGTGTGAAATGGACGCCGTGACCTATATTTCAACGTTTTCGCGCTTCGGCAAGCCCGTGACCGACCTTTCGCGTATAGGCCGGCTGCTTGAGCTGCTGGGCAGGCCGCAGGATAAGCTGCGCTTTATCCATATCGCCGGCACCAACGGCAAGGGCTCGATAGCCGAAATGCTCTCGGAGACCCTCTGCGCCGCCGGGTATAAGACCGGCCTGTTCACCTCGCCCTATATCCTCACATTTTATGACCGCATCCGCATAAACGGCGTGAATATCCCCGCAGGGGCGCTTGACGCCCTTATGGACGAGCTCTCGCCGCTGCTTGAGCAGAGCCCCGACCGTGACAGCATCACCCAGTTCGAGGTCACACAGGCGGCAGCCTTTGTGTGGTTCGCAAGACAGGGCTGCGACGTCGTCGTCCTCGAGGCCGGGCTCGGAGGCCTCCTTGACAGCACCAATATCATCGAAGCGCCGCTCTGCTCGGTCATCGGCTCCATAGGCCTCGACCATACCGCCATACTCGGCAGCACCGTCGCAGAGATAGCCTTTCAGAAGGCCGGCATAATCAAGCCGGGACGCCCCTGCGTGCTCTCGGCGGGAGCCCCGGAGGATGCCGGGGCCGTATTCCGCCGCAAGGCCGCCCGGGAGGGCTCAAGGCTCGTGATCCCCGATATGACCCTCTGCCGGGTGCTTTACTCCGACCTCACCGGCAGCCGCTTCGTTTACAGGGGCAAAGAGTACCGCACCTCCATGGCGGGAGCACATCAGGTCACCAACGCCGTGACCGTCATTGAAGCGCTGCGCCTTATAAAAGCGGAGCTCCCGGTCTCCGATGATGATATCCGCACCGGTATCGCCCGGGCAAGGCTTTGCGGCCGCACCGAGCTCATCTCCCGGGACCCGGACGTCATCCTCGACGGCTCCCATAACCCCGACGGCACCGCCGCCCTCGCGGCTCTGCTGGCTCAGAACGCCGGCAGGGAAGTCTGCTGCGTTATCGGTATGCACACCGACAAGAACGCCGCCGAGGCGATAGCCAACCTCCTGCCCCATGTGACAGAGTTTTACCCCGTCAGCGGCTTCTCGGACAGGGATATCCCCGCCTCAGACCTCGCGGAGATCATCCGCAAAGCGGGCGGACACGCAGTCTTGTCGCAGGGGGAGATCACCCGGATCATATCCTCGGTCATATCCGCCCGTCCCGGAGCCGTCACCCTCATAGCCGGCTCACTCTACCTCGTATCCTATGTCAAAGCCCGCCAGAACGCCGTAAAAGGGCTCTCGGAGGGCGCAAAAGAGCGAATATAGACAATTTTCGGAGAATAATGCCGTTCGCTTTTTCACAGTTTGGCCTATTGCAATCGGCGCATAACTGTGCTATAATATAATGTGCTATAAAAGTACAGCTGTGCGAAAAGTGACATTTTTTGTACTTATTTACAGCTTTCGCACACCCATCCGAAAAAGAATGCCGGACTGCTAAGAGGAGATATGAAAACAATGGCGGTATCAGGGACAAAGAAACGTAAAAAGAAAAAGAAGGTAAATCTCCCGCTGATGATAACTCTCGGAGTTGTCTCGGCGCTGATAATCGGCCTGCTCGTGGTCTATTTCATAGGCAGAGCCAGATATTCCGGGAGATTTCTGCCCAACACATATATCAACGGCATCAACGTCAGCGGTATGACCCTTGACGAGACCGTCCAGAAGTTCGCGCATCCCGAGGAGCTCAGCGGCTTCACCGTGATGAAGCAGGACGGGACCGAGGTCAAGATCGACCTCGCCGATATCGGCTATAAGTACGATACGAGAGAAAAGATCGAAGAGATCTTCTCCCGTCAGGACTCGGCTGCCTGGTTCATGGGCTATGCCGGCAAGGCCGATTACAGCTTTACCGATAAGTCAAGCTATGAGCCCGAAAGGCTCGCCGCAGCCATAGACGCTGCCGACTGGGGCAATACCCCGACTCAGGACGCTCAGATCGTCATGAACGACGACGGTATGTATGAGGTCAAGGAAGCCGTCCAGGGCGACGATATGGATAAGGGGAAGCTCAAGGAGTACCTCCTTGCAAAGTTCGCCTCCGGCGTCTACTATGTCAAGGCCGCGGATTCCGGCTGCTATATCGCTC
The DNA here is from genome assembly GCA_017534595.1 of Ruminococcus sp. GTDB lineage: Bacteria > Bacillota > Clostridia > Oscillospirales > Ruminococcaceae > FB2012. The sequence goes on along the minus strand of JAFXVY010000012.1, from coordinate 13,207 downwards.
CGAAGGTCGTCGGCGCCGAGCTCGATCAGAAGTGCGAGAGGCTCAATATGCTCTCCGGCCTCGCGGTGATGTATGACTTCAACTACACCACAGAGATACTGCGCGGCGAGAAGCTGCTCGATATGGTCCACTTCGACGAGGATACCTTCGAGATCACCGCCGACCGTGACAAGGTAATGAAATACATCGACGAGCTCGCCGAGAAGTACGATACCTACGGCAAGCCGAGAAAGTTCCACGCAACGCTTCAGGGCGACATCATCGTTGAGACCAGCGACGACGCGGTCTACGGCTGGTGGATAGATAAGGAAAAGACCTGCGACCAGCTCGTTGAGATCCTCGAGAAGTGCGAGGATGCCGGCGTCATCGAGCCGATCTACTATAACCTCTACGGCTTTGAGTATACCGGCGTGCCCGAGGCAAGAACGAAGGACGACGATATCGGCGACACCTACTGCGAGATCGACCTCACCGCCCAGCACTTCTGGTACTATGTAAAGGGCGAGCTCAAGTACGATTCCAATATCGTATCGGGTACGGGTACCTCCAAGGTAAGAATGACCCTCCCCGGCGTGTATAAGGTCTGGAGCAAGGCTACGAATTACCGCATGAAGGGCACCAACGCCAACGGCGAGAGCTGGGATTCCACCTGCAACTACTGGAACAACGTTTCCATCTGCGGCATCGGAATGCATGACACCACATGGAGATACGCTTTCGGCGGCAACATCTACCTTTACAACGGCTCCCACGGCTGCATCAATATGCCCTACAACACCGCGAAGTACGTTTACGATAACGTTCCTCTCGGAACGCCGGTAGTAATGTATTACAAGTCGGCAGATGCTGAGTAAGCAGAACATCAGATAAAATCAAGGCGCTGCGCCCGGGTCAGAAGGGCACAGCGCCTTTTCGTAATCGCAGAGCCGGGGGTACACCGGCGAACATTGAGCGCCCACTTGATTTCCCCGGCGGAATATGCTATAATGAGAGCGAAAACCAACTGCAAGGAGGAATTATCAATGAAGCGTCAGGACTATCTCAGCTGGGACGAGTATTTTATGGGTATCGCGCTGCTTTCGGCGGGCAGGAGCAAGGACAACAACACGCAGGTCGGAGCGTGCATCGTATCCGATGAAAACAAGATCCTGTCGGTAGGCTACAACGGTATGCCGACCGGCTGCAGCGATGATGAGATGCCGTGGGAGCGCGAGGGAGCGTTTCTTGAAACGAAGTACCCCTTTGTATGTCACGCAGAGCTCAACGCCATACTGAACCGTTCGGCAGGGAGCCTGAAAAACGCGCGGATCTACGTTTCTTTGTTTCCCTGCAACGAATGTGCGAAGGCGATAATACAGGCGGGGATCAAGGAAGTTGTATACGGTGATGACAAGTACGCGGACACTGACGGCGTAAAGGCGTCGAAGCTGATGTTTTCCATGTCCGGGGTGACTCTGAGAAGGTACGAGCCGACAGGCCGCTCCATAACAATAGAGGTATAAGACTCCAAACGCGAAGCAAAATGGGGTCAAGGGGGACGCTTCCCCCTTGCGGGGGTCGAGGGGGCGGAGCCCTCCTCGCGGGGTACGGGGCAGAGCCCCGACGGCTCCGCAGGCAATCATAAATCAAAACAAACAAGGCGCTGCGCCCATAAATCAAAGGGCACAAGCGCCTTGTTTTTTGCTATGCTGTGGGGACTAATAATCGCAGCGCCGTAACTCCCTATGTTGCCCGCAGGCACAGGAATAGTGAGGATGCGAACGCATCCGAGGTAATTCCGTCCGGGTCCTCGGCGCGGACGGCGCAATTCGCGTCACGCTCCCTCCGGTCGCTTAACTGTCTGCGGGTGACGTGCTGTGTGGGCGCGCCGCGGCGTTAAATAAGACCGTAAGCTGTTCTGCAATTCACGCTCTCGACTTCGTATAGGCCGAAAGCAAAGACGCCCGCCCTGTCTCGGGGGCTTTCCGGTCGCCCCCGAACCCCTTCGGGTGCGGAGCCGGACGAAAAACGTTCGCTCGCGGTGCTCGCTCTCTGTTTCTGGGAGTGCGGGCGACGAACTGCCTTGTCGGCGCTGCGAATGATAGTCCCTATAACTGCATACAGATACAAAAAGCGCTGTGCCCTTTGATTTTTGGGCGCAGCGCCTTGTTTGTATTGAGTTATCAGTGCCTGCGGAGCCGTGGTCGGAGCTGACGCTCCGAGTGAGACTCTGTCTCACACTCTGCAAGGGACTCTGTCCCTTGACCCTGCGGGGCTCTGCCCTCGACCCGCAAGGGAGCAAAGCCCCCTTGACCCCATTTCGCTTCGCGTTTTGGTCTATGCTTTCTGCGGTTATTCCGGTACCTCTATCTTGCTCTTTCCACCCATGTACATCCTTAAAGGCTCCGGGATCCTGATGCTCCCGTCTTCGTTAAGGTTGTTCTCAAGGAACGCTATCAGCATCCTCGGAGGCGCTACAACTGTGTTGTTTAAGGTGTGCGCGTAGTAGTTGCCCTTCTCTCCCTTGATCCTGATGCCAAGCCTCCTCGCCTGCGCATCTCCAAGGTTCGAGCAGGAGCCGACTTCAAAGTACTTCTTCTGCCTCGGGCTCCATGCCTCTACATCACAGCTCTTGACTTTCAGATCCGCAAGGTCTCCCGAGCAGCACTCAAGAGTTCTTACCGGGATGTCCAGCGTGCGGAAGAAATCTACACTGTTCTGCCACAGCTTGTCATACCATGCCTTGCTGTCCTCCGGCTTGCAGACTACTATCATTTCCTGCTTCTCAAACTGGTGGATGCGGTATACTCCGCGCTCCTCGATGCCGTGGGCGCCGACTTCCTTGCGGAAGCAGGGGCTGTAGCTCGTGAGGGTCTGCGGGAGGTCGCTCTCGGGTGTTATGGTGTCGATGAACTTGCCTATCATCGAGTGCTCCGAGGTACCGATAAGGTAGAGATCCTCGCCCTCGATCTTGTACATCATGTTCTCCATCTCGGAGAAGCTCATAACACCGTTGACAACAGCCGAGCGGATCATGAACGGCGGGATGAAATAGGTGAACCCGCGGTCGATCATGAAGTCTCTCGCATAGGACAGGATCGACGAATGCAGCCTTGCGATATCGCCCTTGAGGTAGTAGAAGCCGTTGCCGCTGGTCTTTCTTGCGGAATCGAGGTCGATGCCGTTGAGACGCTCCATGATGTCAACATGGTAGGGTACCTCGAAATCGGGTACAAAGGGGTCGCCGAACTTCTCGATCTCGACGTTCTCCGAATCGTCCTTGCCGATCGGCACCGAGGGGTCGATGATGTTCGGGATGACCATCATTCTCTTTTTGATCTCCTCCTCGAGCTCTGCCTCGCGGGCTTCGAGCCTGGGGAGCTCCTCGCCGAGGGTCTTGACCTCGTCCTTGACCTTCTCGGCCTCCTCCTTCTGACCCTTTGCCATAAGGCCGCCGATCTCCTTCGAGAGCTTGTTCCTTCTGGCTCTGTACTCGTCGCACTTGGTCTTGGTGGCGCGGTACTCCGCGTCCATGGCGACTACCTCGTCAACGAGGGGGAGCTTGTCGTCCTGAAATTTCTTTCTGATATTCTCCTTTATCAGCTCGGGATCCGTTCTGAAAAGCTTGATATCCAGCATTTTATATCTCTCCTTTAAGAGTTTAAGATTACCAATACATTATAGCACAGCGCTTTGAAAAATGCAAGCGCTTTAGGCTCTGACGGTTATATAGATGATATAGCCGATGTAGACAGCTGCCATGGCTGCGCCCTCCCACCGTCTGAGGCGGCGTTTTTCGGCGCAGAAGCAGACAGTCAGTATACTCATGGCGATCAGGGCGATCGAGTCGATCATATTGTTTCTCAGGAAGCTGATCGGAGAGATGACCGATGCGGAGCCGAGAACAAAGAGTATATTGAAGATATTTGAGCCGATGACGTTTCCGAGCGCAAGATCGGTCTCGCGCTTCTTGGCGGCGACTATCGAGGTGAACAGCTCGGGCAGGCTTGTGCCGACGGCGACTATCGTGAGGCCGATGACGTTCTCGGAGATCCCGAAGCTGCGGGCGATCCTTGCGGCGGAGTCAACGGTGAAGTATCCGCCGAAGCCTATCGCGGCTGCGCCGAAGATTATCAGGAACGCGCACTGCCCTCCGGGCATTATCCTGCGGGTGACCGGCTCGGCAGACTCGCTGATGCGGCTGCGCTTGGCGGCGGTCACGGTATAGAACATGAACACCAGAAACAGGCCGATCAGGATGATGCCGTCGATCCTGTCAACGCTGTTTCCGATAAGGCCCATGGCGAGAAGCACTCCGACCACGATCACCGACATCGGGAACTCATGCAGGAGCGTGGACTTCTTTATCGAGATCGGTGCGATCATCGCACAGACGCCCACTACCGCCAGAATGTTGAACATATTGGAGCCAAGAGCGTTGCTCAGAGCCATATCGTTTCGTCCCTGAACGGCGGCGCTGACGCTCACGGCGGCCTCGGGAAGGCTCGTCCCCATAGCCACGACGGTCAGGCCGATAGCCATTGTGGGCACATGAAGGCGCTTTGCAAGTCCCGAGCTGCCGTCAACAAACAGGTCGGCGCCCTTGATGAGCATTATAAAGCCCACTATCAGCATCACATATTGCATAGTCATATCTCCGTTTCATAGCCGGGTCACGGCCCGGCAGGTTCGGTATCGTTGACGAGGGCAACAGCGTACTCGAGCTGGGTACGGGCTGCCGCAACGGCTTCCGCCCAGTTGGCGGCATTACCCGAGGCTGTCATGGAGAGCAGCTGCCCGGTCATCATATTTATTTCCTCGGCGGGCATACCTCCGGTGCAGCCGAAGACGGGAGCCTCGTTCGCAAGGCGCCGGCACTCGGTCAGGCAGTCGGCGAGGTCGGCGTTCTTATCGGGAGCGCCGAGGTCATGGAGCAGATCCTCAAAGCGGATATCCGCGGTGAGCTTGTCGCACAGGGCATAGATCAGGGCGGCGTCCTCATTCTGCGAGGCGGCGCAGAGGTAATAACCCCGCACCTCGGCGGGCATATACTGCCCTCCGGCGCTTTCAGGCGACGGCACGGGTACCGCGCCTATCTTACTGTCGGCGATATCTGCGGCGAGGGAGCCTGTAACGGCTGAATACCCTGCGGGGCAGAAAAGCAGCTGACCGCCGCTGACGAAGGTCTCGTCGAGGCCGTTATAGCTGAGCCCCTTCTGCTTGAGGGAGAGTATCAGATCCTGAGCGTCGGCGATGCGGGAGCTTTCAAGCTCCGAGACCACAAGGCCGTCGCGCACCGAGAGCAGGGCTTTGCCGCCCGCTTCGGTGAGAGCCTGTGGGTAATCGTAACCGCCGAGGCCTATCCTGCCGCTTTGCTGACAGTACTCCGAGCAGAGGCGCTCGAAGGCGTTATAGTCCCAGCGGCCGCCGAGAAACAGCCTGGCGGGGTCGTCGAGACCTGCCGAGCTGACCGACTCGGTTCCGTAATAACACAGATATTTGGGCTCCGCTTCGACAGCTATGCCGTAGAGTATGCCGTCAAAGACGAAATTGCAGGCGAGGCTGTCCTCCGCGGGTGGCAGGCCGTATTCTCCGACAAGGTCTCCCACCGGCCGGAACATATCCTTGACCGCGCCTATGGGGAAGGCGTCGGTGCCGTTTATGGGGAACAGGTCGGGGGACTTGCCCGAGAGCGACAGCGAAGCGAGCATATCGAAGCGCCCGTTACAGTCGGTGTAAATATGCTCGACCGGGACGCCGTACTTTGCGGTGAAAAGCTCCTCCGCGACTGGCTGCGGTGCATTCGCGGCGGGGGAGGTCTGCGAGACCTCGAGCAGCCTGAGGCTGCCGTTTGAAAGCTCCTTTTCGGGGAGCAGATCCGCAGCGGCGTTGACCTTTCGCATCCGCAGCTCCTCATAGGTGGGCTCGGTCACGATCAGCTCTGCGGTCGTGTCAGCCGAGTCGGTCTCCGGGGCGGAGGTAACGGTCTCGCTGCCGGAGGTGACTGTCTCGGCGGGAGCCTCCGTCTGAACGGAGGTCTGCGGGGAGGTATCGGCGGCTTTTTCAGCCTCGGATGAGCTCTCGCCGCTTCCGGGAGCGCAGCCGCCGAGTATCAGGCAGAGCGCCGCGGAGAGGGCGAGCAGCCGTTTTGAAGGTCTCATAGCTCAGCCGTCATCCGAAAACGAACTCGTTGATCCTGCCGTAGAGGTCGGTGAGCTCACCGATCATGGGGATCACGGAATCTGCCTGCTCGCGGGAAACGCCGAGCTTGGCGGCGAGGCTCTCGTAGAAAGCTCTCTCGTCCTCGTCGTATGTGTTGTCCGAGAGCAGCAGGGAAGCGGTCTCGAGCAGGATTATACGCTGGTCGGTGGGGGTGCTGAGCTCTGCGAGCTTGGCGGCGGCCTCGTCGGCGGGGTTGTTCTCGTCGAAGCGGACGTCTATGTGCATCTCGTCGCAGTACTGCTCGATAACGAGCTTTTCCTCGTCGGAGAAATTGTCGTTGGACTTGGAGGCATGGATGCAGATATCAAGGAAGAGCTCCTTCTGCTCGGATGAAAGTCTGTTCAGAAACATGGTTTATACTTCCTTTCTTACAAGTTCGATATAGAATATGCTTTTCTCGTCGGGAGAGGGCACGCGTTGGGACTTGATGTCGATATCGCGCAGCCTGTCGAGGACGGCTCTTGCATGGAGGTGGGTAACGTCCTGCGCTATTGAGACGTTGGCGTTCATGCGGAGCTTCTCGAGGATCGGTGCGGCCTCGCCGGGAGCTATGGGGAGCATCTGGACGAGCCTGTCCTCGAGGCGGTAACGGTAGGAGAAATAGCTCTTTGCGTCGCCGCGGAGGATAACGTCGTAGGTGTCGTCGTTATACTCAAAGCCCTTGTTGTCGCACAGGGCTTCGGCCTTATCCATAACGGCGCGGACCTCGCTGCGGTTGATCCATTCGAGGTCGTCCTCGCCCTCCTTCTCCTTGATAACGGAGACGGTACACATCTCATAGAGCATAGAGGCGAGCTGAACGGTATTCTGAACGGCAAAGCGCTCGGTATCGTTGAAGGAGTTCCAGTCGGTCTTGCCGTTTTTCTGCTTGAAAGCGTCAAGGACGCCGATATGCTTCTCGAGGAGGTCTCTTACCGCCGCCATCGAGACGGTGAGCTGCTCGGCAAGGATCTGCACCTTATCGTAATACTCGAAGCTCTTATAGATTTTCTTCTCGGCCTCTGCCATCTCGTTCCAGGCCTTGTCGGCATCCTCGGAGATGGTTATGGAGGCGGCATTCTCGATCAGATAGCTGCCGGCGTCGTCCCGGAGGCTGCTCAGAAACCAATCGGTATCCGAGGCGGCCTTGGTCAGCTGCTCCTCGTCATAGGGCAGCAGCCTTACGTTCGAGAAGCTGATATAGCCGAAATCGGGCTTGTTCTGATACTCGGAAGTCCGCTGTGCAACGCTGCCGAGCGCCTTGAGCGAGTTGGTCTTCTCGTCTCTGAGCAGCTGCATGGCCTGAGTGCAGTCGGCCTCCTTGATCCGGAGCTTCTCGAGGTTGCCGTTATGCCTCTTGACTGCCTCCTTGACGGAATTGTTTTTGTTTTTCCCCATTATCGACGCGAGTCCGCCGATCAGAAAAGGTATTGGCATATTATCCCTCCTATAATAGTGAAAAATAAATACTGATGAATAATTGAGGTGTGCGCCGGAGGCGCACGGGATGTCCGTTCAGACGCTGTGCATTGTTACACCGGCTGGCGGCGGCGGCTCTCGGAGAGCAGGATGCGGTCGAAGTCGGTGCGGTCGAAATCTATGACGTCGGCGCCGGGGTAGCGGTTGGGATCGAACTTGGATGCGGCGGCGATGCCTGTTCTGCGGGGGGCGTGGCGGATGATGAACTTGAAGCTCTCCTCCGACGGGAAGCGCTGGAACATATTCATTATCCGGAAGCGCAGCCGCAGATAATCCTCCCTGTCTGCCTCGGAGGTCAGCTTGCCGAAGAAGGTCTGCTCACGCGGCGTGAAGGGGATGAGCAGCGTCAGCTGGCGGCGGCGCTCCTCGGCGGCACGCTTGTCCGCTTCGATCTTGTCGAGGCGCTGCTGCCGGAGCGCGAGAAAGCCCTCACAGCTGAAAATATCCGTCGTATGGACGGCCTTTGATACTGTATAGAGCGCCATAGCGTCGTTGAGGGCGTTATGGAAGGTCCCCGACTCGGGGACATAGCCGAAGGCCGAGGCGAGATCCTTGATATTTATTGCCTGCGGGAGGTTCATGGCTCTGATCGTTTCGTTCTGGATATCCCTTACGAGCCTGAGCACCTTGCTGACATTGGGGGCGCTGAGCCCTGCGCGGGCGTGCTGCCTGATATCTGAGAGCAGCCCGGGGCGGTCGAAGTTGCCCCACACGCCTATCTCGGAGATACCGTGCTTCTTTACGAGCCTCATGACCTCCGCCATGACGATATCGGAGTCCACCGAGGCGTCTATTTCCTCCTGCGTGAGCTTGGTTAGCTTACGGCACTGCTTTGTGAGCTTGCGGCGGATACAGGGGCGCACGGTGCGGTAGAAGGTCTCGAGGACGGTGTGATCCGCCGAACAGAACACGAGCCCGACGCTGAGCAGCTCGCTCCTTGCCTTATCGTCATAGAAACCGCAGGTGAACTCAAAATCCGCGAAGCAGATATTATCAGACCCTATGCTGTTCAAGCTTCCGCCTCCCTTCTTCCGGCCTTATCCGAGCCGATATTACATACCACATTATATAATAACATATTCCTCGGTAAATTTCAAGAGGGGAAACGCGCCGCTGCTGATTTTCTTGCCGGTTTTGTGATTAGCCCGAACTCTGGCGTGCTATAATGAATACAGATCGGGGCGGCGGCGCTCGGTGAACAATGAATAATGAAGGTTTCCGCTGCGCGGACGGATCTTTGATACGGGAGGTTTTTATGAAGCTGGATATGACTGTTTCGGAGTATGAGAGAATGTACAGGCGGGCTTCGCGCAATTCGGAGACGGTACACAACTGCGTCAAGGCGTTTATGATCGGCGGGGGGATCTGTACCCTCGGGCAGGCGCTCTCGGAGGGGTATTCCGCCCTCGGGCTCGGGGAGAAGACCGTCTCCGCGGCGGTGTCGCTGACGCTTATCGCTCTGTCGGTGATACTGACCGCCCTCGGGGTCTACGGGAGGATAGCTAAACACGGCGGCGCGGGTACTCTCGTGCCGATAACGGGATTCGCAAACGCAGTCGCGGCGCCCGCCATAGAGTTCCGCACGGAGGGGCTCGTCACCGGGCTGGGAGTAAAGCTCTTCTCGATCGCGGGGCCGGTGATACTCTACGGCTCCCTTGCCGGAGTGACGGTCGGGGCGGTGTACTGTATCATTCGGTAACACCGCCGTGAAACCGATTTCGCAGGATATCCCAAAAATGAAGAAATAATATAGTATTTTGCACAAAAATGTGTACACTTTTTTGAACTGTTCACAAAAAGTTTATATTTATAATCGCGTTTAGGGGTAGCCAAACCTGAAAAAGTATAGTATAATATATCATGAACGACTATCCTATATCAAAGAATAGTCTTCCGTAGAAAGCCGGGAGGAGGGTATCCGGCAAAAAAACGCGCATAACTGCGCAAAGGAGTGGATAGAAACATGAAGAAACGATTGATCTCGTGCCTGACGGTTCTGATGCTGATCTTCACTCTCGTTCCTGCAACGGCTTTTGCCTATGACTGGGACGATGAGACTGTTGTCACATTCGGAAGTGCTACAGGAAAACGGGGTGAGACTGTTGACGTTACGGTCGACCTGACAAAGAATTCGGGCGTAATGGTGGTCAAGTTTGATTTCACCTGGGACACCGAAAATCTGGTGCTTATCAAGGTGCTGACCAAGGGCTCCGTTGTTCCGTTTGAAACGGCCCCCGCACCGCTTTATGAGGGCTCAACAGCCCCCACCGATCTCGACGGCTATTATAATTCGTCGCCTTTCACTCTTATGGCCGGAAGCCCGACCAATGTTGAGCTGGATGAGGACGGCGAGCCTACCACTATACCTGCGAACTATGAAGGTACCGGTAAGCTTGTAACTCTTAGATTTGCTGTAAGAGATAACGCACCCAACGGCACATACAACATCACAGTAGCGACAGATGGCGACAAAGAGGCTGAGGATACCATTGACAAGGACATGAAGCCTGTCGATGTCAATTTCGTAGCAGGCGTCATCACCATAGAGGGCGAAGAGCCTCATACCCATACCATGACTCTGGTTCCTGCAAAGGCCGCTACCTGCGAAGAAGACGGTAACACTGATTATTATAAGTGTACCGGCGAAGGCTGTGATTTCTGGAGCCAGGACGAGACCGGCGCCAATGAGATCACTGATCACAACTCCGTTATTATCCCGAAGCTCAACCACAGCTGGGGCACGCCTGAGTATAAGTGGGAAGCTGACGGCGACGGTTACAAGTGCACCGCTACCTGCAAGTGCGCTAATGACAAGGACAACAAGCATCCCAAGACCGAAGAAGGTACTGTTACCAAGAAGGACGTTGCCGAGACTTGTGAAACTGCAGGCTACACTGAGTACACCGCAACCTTCAGCGACAGCACATTCACCAAGCAGACCTATAAGGTAAACGGCAAGCCTGCAAAGGGCCACGACTACTCCGGCACTGTTGAGGACGGCTACCTTGTTTATGAGTGGACCACCGATCATTCGTCTTGCAAAGCCACCCTCATCTGCAAGAACGATCCTACTCACACCATTTCCGAAACGAAGGCATCTGTAAAGGAATCTACTGCTCCCGACTGCGAGACTGCCGGCGAGACAATTTATAAAGTAGATTTTGATGACGCCCGGTTTCCCGACACAGAGTATAAAGAAACAGGAACAGCCGCAGGACACGACTGGGAAGCTCCTTCCTATACTTGGGCTGACGATGGCAGCTCTTGCTATGCTGTTCGCTATTGTTCGAGGAATCATGATCATTTTGAAGAAGAAACAGTAACTCTTGCAGACGGCACGATCACTGAGGCCATTATCGCTCCTACCTGTGAGAAGGCCGGTCAGAAGGTCTACACTGCAAAATTCACCAACACTGCTTTCAAGGCGGATCCCAAGACCGTTGATGGTGATCCTGCTCTTGAGCACGATTGGAATGACCCCGTTTATACATGGGCTGACGATTATTCTTACTGCGAGGCTACCCGCACCTGCAAGAACGATAAGAATAACGACCACAGCCAGTATGAGAAGGCAATGTCCAGTGTGGTAACTGATCCCGCTACCTGCGAAACTGCCGGCTCAAAGACCTACACCGTTACATTCACCAACACAGCTTTCAAGGCTGAACCCAAGGTCGTTCCTATAGGGGCTCTCGGTCATCAGTTCGGCGCACCCACTTATGTGGAAAACGAAGATCATTCCGTTTATGCTGAGCGCGTATGCTCGAGAAATTCCGATCACAAGGAGTCTGAGACTGCTGTACCTGAGATCAAGACTGTTCCCGTAACCTGCGGAACTGACGGCACTACTACCTACACCTACACATTCAACAACAAGGAATTCTCCTATGGTCCTATAGTTGTTACGGATCAGAAGGCAGAAGGCCATGTTTGGGGCGAGACTGAGTACTTCCTCCAGGAGGACGGTTCTCTGACAGCTGCTCATCACTGCACCAAGTGCCAAGACGGCTATGAGGAAGAGAATGTTGCCGGCGTCGTTACCTACGATCCCGCACCTACCTGCGAAGAAGGCGGCAAGAAGATCACTACCTACACCTTCACCAAGAGCGAGGATTTCAAGACTCAGACACTCGAAGAGCTCGTTGATCCTCTCAACCATGATTATTACTGTGACCGCTATGAGTGGAATGATGACCGCACGATCTGCACCGCTGTGATCATCTGCAGAAACGATCCCGGCCACGGCGATATGTACGCCAAGGAAGGCGTTCTGGCCGACAGCAAGGATCCTACCGATACAGAAGATGGCTTCAAGACCTACACTGCTGAGTTTAACGGTATCACCGTTCTCGGCGTTGCTCTCGAGAATCAGACCATCACTGACACTGTTCCCGCACTCGGCACTGTTACCTACACCGTATCCGATGTTACCTGGAAGCAGGGTTCCACCGACGGTGCACAGTTCGTAGTAAACAGGAGCAAGGACGACGACCTCACCTTCAGCGAGTTCAAGAGCGTAGCAGTTGACGGCACTGACGTTGACGCTGCTAACTACACCGCAGAGGCAGGCAGCCTGAAGCTGACCTTCTCCGCTGCATATCTTGCAACTCTGAGCGAGGGCGAGCACACCGTTAAGTTCACTCTCGAGAAGGGCACCGCAGAGGCCAAGCTCAATGTCGCCAAGGCAGATGAGCAGAAGCCCGAGGAGAAGTCCGAAGAGAAGCCTACCGACAACACTCCGAAGACCGGAGCGGGCGCAGCAGCCGGTGCTATCGCGCTGGTGATCGCAGCAGCAACCGCAGTTGTTGTCAAGAAGAAGAAGTAATCAAGACACATTAAGAAAGGGCGGCAGCGGCTAATCCGCAGCCGCCTTTTTTTCGGAGCAGATATGAAGAAGAAGACTAAAATGAGGCTTGCGGGTGCCGGATGCGCGGTACTTGCGGCGGGACTGATATTTGTGATACTGTTTTTTGCGCTGTCGGGCGGCTCCATAGTAGGGACGTGGACGATCGACGGAGTGACGACCTACCGTTTTGACGAAGGCGGCGAGGGCGCGATGATACTGCCTTTAGACAGTTACGAATTCAGATACACGATCGAGGATGACAAAATAACGATCGATTTCAAGGATGACGCATTGATCGACAAGGATTACACCTACAAGAAATTCTGGTCCACTCTGACTCTCAAGGAGGGTTCGGAGGTAGAGCACAAGATGACGAAACAGTCCTAACGCGGGTCCTCGGCGCGGACGGCGCGGTTCCGCCTTTGGATTATGGAGAGCAGGAAAGCACCATGGTTTGACGGCGGGCTGAACATAGTGCAAGATCCAACCGCGAAGCGAAATAAAGCGCGCGGTCGAGCCTCGCGCCAGAGGCTCGCGGGGTCAAGGGGCGGCGCCCCTTGTTGCCGTCCGCAGACGGCGAAACTCCCCTTACCGTAGGGCGCTCCGAGAGGGGTGAATTTAAAAACAGTCCGGTGGACTGTTTTTAAAGAGGGGAGGCCCTGCAAGAGAGGGCCTCCCCTTGTTCGTCGCCCGCACAAGGCC
>JAFXVY010000119.1 GCA_017534595.1 Ruminococcus sp. | reverse complement strand
TCTTTGTTTATCGTCTGTTATTAAAGTACGAAAACTAAAACTTCGCTTACCAGAAAAACTCCGCCTGCTATGCAGATCCATGTAATCATTGTTCTTTCCTCCTTTCAGATCAATACTGTTTTGTGCGAACTTCCGTCATCCAGTCACGGGCTGATCAGATACAGAAGCACTTCAAATGCTGCGATGCCGCCTAATATGCAAAAGCCTGTAATCATTGTTTTTCCTCCTTTTGGTTTTAGTTGTCTGAGGTGTTTTCCTCTTCTGTGATTACATAATAACACACCCGGTATTACAACAGTCTTACAAAAAACAGGGGTTTTCAAAAATTCTTGAAAAATTTTTTTCGGGCACTAAAAAGCGCCCGCACTGCCGAGCTCTCGGCGACAATGTCAACGGAGCGTGGGACATCGAAAAAAAGTCAGAGTTCCCCATAAAGTGAAAAGGGCGGTGGACCTGAGCAGGTCTGACCGATCTGAAACGAAATCGCACTATCCCCTTGTACACAATCCCCAATTCCATCCCCCTCAATTTGTGCATATCTCCGTTTTTTGAGCTCGTTCAAAAAAATTTTCTGAAATGTTGCATCTTTGCGTGCAGCAAAACGGGCTTTTTTCGCTATTAGTGAAGGGGGTACTTCTTCCGGGGCGCGGGACTCTCTCCGGGCGCTCCGGAATATCGTGGAAAATGAAAAACAGGAGGTACAAAAATGGATTATTCGATCATAAGCGAGAGACTTGTCTGTCTCTCAAACGGCACGGCTGCTGTTGTCTCCGAGCTTGTCGCCGCATCGAGCGAGGACATCCCTTATTACGATGAGGTGAGCGGGAAGACGCTTGAACCGGGTTCAGCGGCGATAGTCCCGTCCGAGAGCAAGCTCTATATCCTTGACACCGACCTGCTCTGGACAGAGTGGGGCACAGGCGAAAAGCTTCCCGCGCCGGAGGATGACGACCCTGAAGATGAAGCCGAGAGCGAGGCGGAGTAAAGTGCTTGACCTTATTCAGGTGATCAAAGCAAGCAAGGGGATGCCCGTCAGGGATCTTGTATCAAAGCTTGCCGGAGATAAAACGAGCCTGCCCGTGATATACGGCTGGCACGCAGACCCCTCCGTTACCGACCCCGCACAGGCCGTGACCTATCTTGAAAATGCGGTCGGGAAGACGCCGGCTGCAATGGGAGCAAGCACATTCTCCTACGGCGGCTGGGCGAGAGCCTTTTTCATGCCGAAGCCCTGTATGCTGCGCTATGACGGCACTGTGGCCTACTATCTCGACCCGGACGACTACTCCAAGAAGGCCGACGGTACTGCATCGGATGTCGCAAACGCCTCGTTTGAGGGGAACGCCATGATGGAGTGGCCGCTGATCTGGTACAAATTCGTGCCCGGGGAGGCTGACGGTGAAGGCAGCTTTTACTGCTCGGATCATCAGGCCGATGAAAGCTACAAGTGCTGGTGCAGCACAGATCCCGAAGGCGAGATCAAACCCCATTTCTACACTTCGATCTACAACGGTACGGGGACGTCCTGCACCCGCAGCCTTTCGGGGCAGTTGCTCGACAACGGCAACGGTGTACAGCCGACAAGTGCGGCGACGGAGAACTCGAGAGCGGCGGCGAACAACAAAGGCTCGGCACCCATCTGGAGCACCGAGCTCTGGTGTGACCGCGTTCTTATAAACGCGCTGCTCGTGCTGATCGGAAAAAGCCTCGATACACAGGCTGTGTTCGGGTCGGGTCTCACCGATAATGCGGATATAAGCCTCCTTCGCACAGGCGCACTCGATCAGGCAGGTCTGTTTGCGGGAGATGTCTCCGGAGGGAGCAGCTTTGTAAAGGTGTTCGGTATGGAGAACTGGTGGGGAGGCCTTTACCACCGCCCTCTGGGGCTTATCGGAGGGACGGATAACACTTTCAGATGCAAGCTCACCTACGGCACCTCCGACGGTTCCGAAGCTGTCGGCTACAACCTTACCGGCAGCGGATACATTTCCTCGGGAGCGCAGCCGGACGGTACATCGGTAGACAGTGAGATCTCGGCTATGGCGTTCGGCACCTTCGGAATGCTCCCCTCGGGATGCACCGAGTCGCAGGATTTCGATACCTGTTACGCCGACACCTTCCGTTCCTCGCGAAGGACATATCAGCTGCAGCAGGGCGGCTGGGGCGGCGGTATCGGCAGCGTGCCGGAGGTCTACGGGAGCGAGAGCGAGTATTATCCGATCCGTGTCTGCGTACCGGATATGATCTATCTCGATCCCGGAGAATCAGTGTCGGTAAGTACGACCGGTCAGGGGATAATGGTCGCTGTCGGGGTCTGTGATCCGGCTACGAACATCAAAAGCTCCGATTCGGGCTGGCAGCAGCAGCCCTACACCTTTACCGCTCCGGCAAGCGGCTCAAAGCTGTGCCTCGTTTTCAGGAACAGCGCAAACACCGCGGTATCGGTGTCCGATGTGGGTGCTGTGATACTCGACAGGACGGAGCCCGCCGTTTCGCTGATCGGCGGGACCGCCAACAGGGGCAGCCAGGACGGCGCATTTTCTCTGCTGATGACCGTCTCCAAGGACAGCGCCTGGACTACCGCAAGAGGTCTTGCCTGCAAGCCGTAATGCCTGAACTGCGGTATCCGATCCGCTGAAAAAAGAGGCTGCTGCACTGAATGCTTCGGTGCAGCAGCCTTGTATTTGTTTCAGATATCAAACTCAAGGTTGAAAAATGAGATCTTGTCAAGCAGTCTGACGGTCAGCTTTTGCACAGTCAGCCTGCGCAGAGCGTCTGTTATCAGGCACAGCGCAAACAACAAAAGCAGTTCGCCCAGATAAATGAGGGGATAGACTGCGCTCTGCACACGCTCCGGCAGCCGCAGCCATTCTGCGAACAGCAGCGGGCGGATCAGCTGATGAGCATGGATGATATAGACGGCTATCACAGAGCCGGAGATCAGATTGATCTTTTCGCTGCTGAACGTCAGTGAGCGGAATGCCATAAACAGCGAGACAGATGCCGCTATGATGAATACGCTGTTGTAATTGAGCCAGTTCCCGGATAAGACCTCTGTTTCCAGCAGGCAGGCCGTAATGATGCTAAAGATCAGATATGCCGCCAGACATTTCAGCACGGAGGGCTTGCTCTCAACGTGCAGCCGGATGTAGCCCGCGGTCATATAGATCAGGACGAAGGAAACTATCCCGTAGCCGCCGTCCTGAGAGGGAGGGTTGGGGAAAAACGAAGGCCATACCGAAAACAGCAGCAGACTTATCAGAAGAAGCAAACGGTAGTTTTTCTTCGAGAGAGAAGTCAGCGCCCTGTTGAGAAACGGCGCCAGCAGGAACAGTACAAGATAGATATTGATGAACCACACCTTGTCGTAGAAATAGGGCGCAGTACACTTAATCAGCAGCTTGAAAGAAAACTCCGCATTCCCGGTCAGACACATGACGGCAAATATCAGGATCCCGTAGCCGCTGGTGAGCACTATCAGCTCCGCCGCCTTGCGGAGCCTGAGCTTTCTGCTCGTCACCGTGAAATACCCGGAGATCATCACAAAGCAGTTAACGGCTACGATACCGAGGGCTTCGGTCCCGAGCATGAACGCTTTGTTCAGCGTACTTATCTCATAGCTCCCGGAGAACATGATATCCTTATTGGCGTGAAGGCAGAGGATCATGAACATACTGATGAGCCTCAGCAGCTCAAAGGAAGAATTTCGTTTTCGCGGCTCCGGCTTCATCTTACATTTCTCCCGTACTGAATTTTGCAAACCTGGAGTCGGTGATGAATTCCAGCTCTATCTCCTCGGAAAAGCGCTTTATCATTCTGCCGATGCCTTCGTTCATCTGCTCCATGGCGGCTCTTCTGGTGTAGAAATTCAGATCCTCGCTTGAATAGTTCTGCGACGGGTCGGCGGAGTAGCCGTCCATCCCGCAGATAAAGAGCTTCGCAGCGCCCATTTTTATCAGGAAACGTATCAGCATCATGCCCGCATTGTCGTGGACTCCGCTGACATCGTTGAGCAGCTCGCCGTAGGAGGTCTTGAGATAGACATCGGAAGCGGGGATGTTTGAGGTTATGATACATTTTGAATGGAGGCTGCTGTCGAGCTCGTGGAAACGCCTCAGATTGCTGACGAAGATCATATCGGTCTCGGCGGCGGAATAACGGTGATTGATGCTCACCGAGAAAAGCTCTGAGTTTTCGGCGTAGGGAAGTATCCTGTCCTTTTCGGCGACGGAGCTGCGCCCGGGTGCGATAATGAGCACGCCCTTGCCCTTTATCCTTTCGGAGAGCTCAGCGAGATGCTGCTCCTGAACGCTGCCGTTCTCCATGTATTCGGTATAAAGCTTTTCAATGTATTCCCTGTTGAAGGAGCTGCGCTCGGAGTCATCCATGAGCGAGAAGATATCGTCCATCGCCTCGACTGTAAGGGTATTCTTGCTGTCAAGATAGGCTGCATAGTTCGGGTGGGCGTTATGCTTTGCGGAAAGATAGTTGGGCAGTGAATATCCCCAGTAGCTCCGCTGATAGAAGGTGTTTAGTATCTCATCTATTATGACGAGCAGGGGCTTGAGGGAATAGTTCCCGCCGAGATTGTCGTTGAGATACTCGACAAAGAGCTCGGTGTTGAGATTGCCGGCGCCTCTGCCCATACCGAAGATGCAGGAGTCTATTATCAGGAAATGAGAGGTCTGCATATCTGCGAGAGTCTGGGCATTGGAGTAGGAAAGCTGCATATTGTTATGGGAATGGAAGCCTATCCCGATATCCTTGGAAAGATCGTTCTCCACAAGGCTGAAAAGCCTGATAAGATCCTTCTTCTTCATTACTCCGAAGCTGTCAACGATATAGAAGCAGTAGGGCTCGAGCTCGTTTACTCTTTCAATAAGCTCGAGGAATTCCCTGTCGTTGTAGTTCAGGCTGACCATCGCCTGAACGAAGATCTTATAGCCCTTGGCTTTGATCTGCCTGCAAAGCTCCAGCGCAGGGATCATATCCTTCTTGTGGAAGGCGACCCTTATCCCCTCGAGCACGGTCTCGGAGCATTCCGGCAGATCGTCGGCGGAGTACTCTCCGTAATTGATCATACATACCGGCATCTGCTTCCTGCCGCTCTGAGGGATCAGCTCCGAGAGCTGAGCGGCGTTTGTAAAGAGCGTTGAACCGTCCCTGTGCTCCTGCCTGTTCGTGAGAAAGCCGCACTCAATAAACTCAATGCCCGATTCGCAGAGCCCTGAGATGATCTTCTTTATATTCTCTTTTCCGAATTCCCATTTGTTGCAGTAGCCTCCGTCCCGGAGGGTGCAGTCAAGAACCTTTATTTCTGACATGATCTCATCCTATCTCCATGCGCTTACTTTGAACGATCCTTATAAAGCATATTGTAAACGGCATCGGCAATAAGGAAATCCTCTTCCTCGTCAATGTCGATGCTTTCGATCTCACCGATCTCGACTATCTTAGGCTTGAGGCCTATCCTTCTGCCGAGCTCTGTCATTATTTCTCTGCGGTAGATATAGAAACCGCTCGTCTCCTGATAAAGTGCGGGAAGGTCCTGCGTCCTCGGGATGTTGTCAAGCTCGTAATTGAATGGCCTGCCGTCTTTCCAGAGAAAGTCCTGGAGCTTCTTTGCGGCAAAGGCGGAGTCGTATTCCCCGCTTCTCACCGCCTCCAGCCCTTTGCTTACCGACCCGGCGCTGATAAACGGCGCGGTGGTGTGGGTCATGACGTAGATATCCGCATCCACCTCCCGTGCAAAGCAGGAGAGCACTTCGTTCATTTTGGTAGTGTCCTGATCGAGGCTCTCGGAGCGTCTGAGATACTTTACTCCCTCGGGGATAAACTCCTTTATGGCAGGGTCGCTGCAATACACATAGACATCATCTATCTCCGGTATGCTCAGGAGAGTGTCAAGAATGTACCGGCAGAGGGGGCTGCCGTTTGTGAAAGGCTTGGTGTTTTTCTGCGGCAGCCTTCTGTTGTTCAGCTTCATGGGTACGACTGCTGTTATCTTCATTTCAGTCCTCCAGTATCTTTTCCAGAGACCTGCGCTCGAAGACCTCGAGCTTGCCGCCTCTTGTAGCGTTGTATATCTTTATGCCGTGAGCATCGGCATAGGCTTTTGCGGCTTCATAGGCGAGAGTGGATCTGTAAAGCTGGGGAAGATTGTCCGCCTTGTCCTTATCCGAAAAATGATCCCTGACGCCGTCAAACTTCCTGACCTTGCCGTCTGCTGTGAGCTCCTGCGAATAGGAGTGATCCACTCCCAGGAGCACCATCTCCCGGAAGCCCAGATACGCAGCCGTCTGGATGCACATATACGACACTGTGAAGCCCTCGTAGATGCAGTCGGAGATATCCTCCGAGAACTCGGGGGGCTCGGGGTAGAACTCCTTCATAGTATGCCTTACCCGCAGGAAGCCTTTCAGCGGGGGGTATTTCCACTGAGGCACCGTGCTCACGATCCTCAGCTTCGCATCGACAGCCGAGATCTCGGCGGCGGAAGCGCAGATGAGCTTGTGATCCTGCACGCAGTAGATATCGGGACGCCACTTCGTCCTGCCGTAGATCTGATAGACCCTGTTCGAGCCGAAGCAGAATTCCTTGTGCGATCTCAGCAGTTCAAGATCCTCGGGCGTAAGGCTCGGGCCGTTGCCGATTATGAAGCAGCGTTTGCCGGCGTACCGGTTTTTCAGCGCCGTTATGCGGTCATGATCCTTCTTGATCTTATTGAGATTGCTTATCGAGGTCAGCTTGTCTCTGACCCTTTGAATGATATTACTCATGTTTTCTCCTTAGAAGCTTGTTTATAACTACCGCTCTGTCGCTGCGGCTGAGTATCACGAAGAAGCCTATCAGCACCGAGATACTGCCGGTTATCGCTCCGCAGAGGATAAGGCTCATCCACCCGCCGTGAGGTACCGGGATGATAAGCAGTATGCCGAGCGCAGTGCTTATCAGCGTAAAGATCACCGGCCTGAAAGCGTCGGGATAGAAGGTGTTCCATTTCAGCCCGAGGACTTTCGCGGAGTACGGTATGATTATGATAAGATTGCGCAGTATCGTTATGACCGTGCTGACCGCCGCCACCGCGTAGATGCCGAGCTCGGTGACATTCAGGAGTATCAGCACGATGACTACGTTTACCGCACCGCTGATAACAACGGCTATTGAATTGACCTTCAGCTTGTTGACGACCACAAAGATATTGAAAACGCAGTTGATACCGCCGTTGAGTATAAAGCCGGCGCAGGTCATGATCGAAAGAATATACAGCGTCCGGGCATCCTGAGTCGGCTGCCAGAGGGTGAAGAAGCGCTCTCCGCAGACGATGAGAATGATTATCGGCAGGTTGGATATGATGCCCATGATCTTCATTGACTGTTTCAGAGCCTTCACCAGCTCCTCGGTCTTATTCTGTGCATACAGTATCGTGAAGTTGGGGGAGAAGGCTTCCACTACCGATGCTATAATGCTCTGTATGATGCTGGGGATAGTTTTTGCCAGCGACAGCACGCCCATAGAGGTCGAGTCGATGAAGATATTGGTTATCAGCAGATCGAGCCCCTCGCTCATCAGTGCCCCGAGCCGGGTTATCAGGCTCCAGACGCCGGATATAAGAAGGGTCTTGACCGCGCCGATGTCAAAATACTTGAAGCTTATATGTATGAAGGGAAGCAGCTTCCTTGTGTAATGGATGTTGTAGAGCACACAGTAAACCGTCATCAGCAGGGCGGTCACGCCGAGATACCAGATGTTCGGTGAGAAGAACATGAATAGCAGCACCAGTATGATTGCCCTGGCAATACTTGATTCGATGGTCCTGAGCGAGTTGAGGTGCAGATTGTTGGTCGCAAAGGTAGACACCGCAAATACCGAACCGAATGTGCTGAGTATGCATTCCACAAATACCGCGGCAAAAAGCAGCTTGACATCCCAGAGGATATCCGGCGGGATATCTACGATTTTTTCGAGAAACACCCATACAACGGTAAGTACGGTCATGATGAACGCAGAGATGATCCCGTTCGAGATCAGCACAGAAGAAAAGTACCTGTTGGCGCCTTCGAGATCGTTCTCATATATCTTTACCGTTATGAATCTTCCCGCGAGGGCATTGAGCGCTACTGCCGCAAGAGTCGCATAGCTTACGAAATTGTTTGCCAGCCCGACAAATCCGCAGGCTTCCACCCCCACCTTTTCAACGATATAGGGAGAAAGCACAAAGCTGATCCCGAAGGTCACAAGGTAGGATATGAAGCTTGCGGTCATGGTGAGCGCCAGCTTTTTGTTGGAGGTCATCTCCCTTGAATCTGACATTTGTATGCTCCGATCACTTCTTATGCAATAACGGTTTGATATGCTTCAAATAGAAATAATACAGCTCCGGATGCTCTACCTTTGCCCAGAAGCGCCTGAACCCGAAGTAACGATGTTTCTTCATTATCTCCGCCGACTCGGCATACAGCGGGCGCAGGCGTTTCCTTTCTGCACGGTCGATCAGAGTGTAGTTCTGTATCATATCTAAGCTTTTGGACAACATACAGAGCGTTAACGCCCTGTATTCATGGCTGAGGACGGAATATCTGTCAAGTTCCCTGTCGAGCTCTCTGAGTACGACGGCAGAGCCTTCGTAGCTTTTGGCCGAGTCCTTGACCGACATAATGGAATTGCCCCGAAGCCTTCTGACATACAGCTTTTTTCTGAGCTGCGCCGCAGTCTTTGCTCTGACAAAGGCAACGGGAGTGAAGAGCTCGTCCTCGTGGATGATGCCCTTGTAAAAGCTGAGCCCGTTCTCTTCAAGGAACTGTTTTCTGAAAAATTCAAACGGCACACACGGGAAATACTCCGAATTCCTGACCGTTGCTCCGAGAAGCAGAACGCCCGGCCCGGTGCGGTAGGTACGGGCTCTTGAAAAGTTTTCGATATATTCCGGGAATTCATAATCCTCGACAAAATTCTCCGAATCAAAGAAAACGAAGTCCGCGTTCTCTGTCCGGGCTCTGTCAACGAGCAGCCTGATAGCGTCATCGACGATATAATCGTCGCTGTCGAGAAAATAGATATATTCTCCGTGCGCAGCCGCCATGCCCGCATTCCGGGCATCGGAAAGGCCGCCGTTTTCCTTGTGGATAACAGTCACCCGACTGTCTTTTTCGGCGTATTCGTCACAGATAGCACCGCTGCCGTCGGGGGAGCCGTCGTCAACGAGGATGATCTCCAAGTCGGAGTAAGTCTGTCGCAGCACGCTGTCTACACATTCGCGGAGATATTTTTCAACATTATAGACAGGTATAACGATAGATACCATAACATCAGCTCCTGTTTACCAGATTCCCGAACAGCCGGTCATTTCAGCCCCTGACAGCCGGATCACTTCATTTTCGCAAAGAGTTCATATACAATTAATTATACCATTAAAACCGCTTGTTTTCAAGTCGCAACTTTGATAAACTTGCACAATTTTAGTTAGCTAATTTGTGCAAGTGATTGTGAAAATGCCGAGCGGGAAGCGGAAAGAAGAAGAGGACGGAAGGGTATGGGGGGTGATGGAAATGCCCCTGACGGGCACAAAAAAGCCCGAGCGCACTTTCCCCGTAAGGGGAGACACTCGGGATCGGAAAGAGGACATCTGCTGATCATATTATATCACGGTCTGTTATATCCCGCAAGGCCGGAAAGACCTTTCTTGCTGACGGATATTGCAGCTTTGAACTGCAATTTCTGACAGATAAAAAGTCAATACAAAAGCAATAAAAATACGAACTTTGCCGAATGTAAACATATTTTGTGAATATTTAAGGATAACGAAAAAGACAGATACCTCTCGTGGAAGTATCTGTCTTTCGTTGTTATAGCCCGCTGTATAGGTCTTTACATAATAGTTGTTGAAAAACTTCTATATTAGTACCGACCTAACTCCTGCCGGGTGTGATCTTATCTGTTTGCTTGCTTTGCCCTCTTCTTTGCGATGATGAGCAACATTGCTGCAAGCACTATGCCTATTGCTGCATAAGCAGCTGCACCTGTTGCGGGGTTGGTGTCCTCCTCGGGGGTGCTTTCGGGGTCTGAACCGGTATCGGCTGCCTTTACGGCTGCTGCGGTCGCGTCGGTAATGCTGTACTCGTCAAAGAGCTCAAGCTCTCTGTAAACGCCTTGCTGTTCATAGAATACCGTGACCTTGCTCCCGACAAAGCCGTTGTCTGCATCCTTTTCGGTAACGCGGAGCTTGTATGTCAGCTCTGCGACTTCGCCGATCCCGAGCTCTTCCGTTGTACCGATGAGTTCGCCGTTGATATAGACATCGAATTTACTGCCGCCTGCCAGATTGCATCTGAGTGAAACGGTGCCGGGGATCTCATCGCCCACGCTGTAAGGCTCGTCCTCCGAGCTGCCGAGTTCGTTTACAACAGATGCCAGCTCACATTCGGTGAATGCCTGGATACCGACATTATCGTATTCATAAGCCCAGCCCCATGTCGATCCCATTTTTTTGTAGGCATCGATCAAATCAGCCAGGTCATACCATTGTCCGAAAGCATAAACAAAGCTCTCACCCTTGTTCACCACTCCGACCTGATAATTGATATGTGAGGGCTCAAAGCCTTCATCCGTACCTTCGGCCGCGATATACTGCTGTCTAAGCGATTCCGCCGTAGATTCCGCGTATGCCCTGCTGTTTCCGACTTTCAAACTGAAAGTGTTCTGTCCGTTCTCCTCGGTGACTGTGGCAACTACCGAATAATCCGAGCCTGCGGGGATATATACGGGTTTATCAAGATATACACGGTGATAGCCCGCATAGGGGTACATCTCGGTGACAGAAGCAACAAGCTTTCCGTCGATGGGGTTCGTGAACCCGTCGTTGAGCATATACACATTGTAGGTAACGCTCTCGTTGCAGGCAGGGTTCATAAATCCTATCGCATAGAGCCTTACATCGTTCTTGTTATAGAATATATTTGCAGAGGCGATATTATCCTGACGGTACTCATAGATCCCGCTTGTAGGCATCAGGTCGTAGATATGAGGAACGACAGCGGTCGCCTTCTTTGAGGCAGCCTCTTTGGCTGTGGAGAACTTAAAATCAAAGCTCTCGAACAGGGTGATCGATTGATCATAGTAAGAGATGTAGAAAAAGCCCTCTCCCCTGTTGCCGAAGCTTGTGCCTGTTTCGTTGGAGCCCCAGCTGTTCTTTACTATGAAAGCTCCGTCTCCGCCGATAGTTCCGTTGGGATCGTAGAAATACTCCTTCGGGATCGTATCGTCAAATCCGACGACAGTAACTGCGTGATTGCACGCTGCGACAAGTTTATTGACACTTTCAGGATCCTCGGGATCATACGATGCATCGTATGTGTACTGGCACCAGTATTCGGTTTCTCTGCCGCTTTTGGCGGGCTCGCCGTTTTGCTTGAGGAAGTTGGTATATACGCCTTTCTGCTTGGGTCCGTTCGGTCTTGACTGGTCAGCGTAAAATGCAAGGCTCACTGCTCTGCCGTTTAAGAGCTCATTTTTTATTGCATTGAGACCTGTCTCGCTGAACTGATACTCCCCCGTTACCGGATCCTCCTTCGCGATCGGCGGAAGTATGGAGGAATTCTCGAGCTCCTGACCTTTGAATCTGTCTTCTTCGGGAACGGACCAGTCCTTACTCATTACAGTATCATAGTCAGGAATAACGGCACAGTATCTTCCGTTGCCGACATACCAGTCACAGTCACCGTAAAGGGATATAAAGCCGAGCACTTCTTCTTTTTTCAGCGCCTCTTCCTTTTCGCTGTCCGAATCGAAATGATACTGTTTCAAGGACGAGCGGTCGCTGAACACAGAGAGCGAATATACCGGAGCTTCCGCAGGATCCATTATGACATTGATAAAAAAAACGTCTCCCGATGCTCCATAACGGCTGAACGGAGCGATCGATTCAAGAGCAGGCCCCTGCATGGTGCTGTAAAGAGAACTTGCAAGCAGCATATTACCGCCGGAAAACTTATCGTTATTGATCTTTCCGTAATCGGGATTTTCGCTTTCACCGAGGAGCTGAGCAAGATAGTGGATATTTCCCTCGCCCGCCTGTGAAGGATAGGTACCGTTCTCGGGCAAAGGAGTTGCGGAGAACCATGCAAGATGGAGCTCCGAAAGATCCAGCTCCGACTCCCCCTCCCCAAGTGCGTTAAGATCCCTGCCGGCCTCATAAAGGATACTCGTCTCGGCGGCAGCAGTTGAAGCGAACGCCCAGCAGGTGCCGAAGCCTCCCTGATCCTTTACGCTGGTAACATAATTCTTTCCGTCAACATCCCGCAGATCGAACTTTTCAACGTCCGGCTTTTTGGGTACCACGGACGGTTCATCGACCGTATAGTCAAAGGTCGCCGGCTGAGCATGACCCAGCACTCTATAGCCGACCTCCTCCAAAGACAGAGCGGCAGCCTCCTCCGAAACGGCAAAGACCTCAGCCGGTAAACTCCCGGCAATGATGAGCAGCGCGGACATTCCCGCGATCAGCTTTCTTATCTTCATATCCGATACCTCTCTTTCACATTTTTGTAACACAACGAAGCTGATATCTTAACAGAATTATAACATATTATTAAATCGGAGTCAAGACAGTTTTTGACATTTTTTCTTTTGATCTTTTTTGCTGAACAGATCATAACAAAAGCGGGAGCTCCGTCGCCGGGGCTCCCGCTGAGCGTTTTATTCAGTTATCCGAGCACAATATTATGCTCCTCGGCATACCCCGGCCACCGGGCGAGGGCTCGGGCGAGGATGGAGTAGTCGGTGACGGTTACTTCTCCGTCGCCGTCAACATCGGCGTTGAGCTCGTTGACCTGTGCGGCGTAACCAGTCCATTTGGCAAGTGAACGGGCGAGGATCGTCAGATCGGTGACATCGACGTGACCGTCGGAATTGACGTCGCCTTTTCTGCTTTTATTCGCTTCTATCCTGACCACTGTTGCAAACGAAGAAGTACCGGTGCCGTCTTTTACAGCTATGCTCTTATAGTTATTGTTCTTTGATTCTTCGATATATCCGTTTTCAGGTTTTGTTATTGTGCAGTCTTTAAGAATAATATCCTGAACGATCGCACAGGCAGCTGATGTCTTTGATTCCAGATAAACATTTGCGTTATCGAAGATAATTTTATTTTTTCTGTTCCCTGCACGCATATTGTCTGATATTACGAGGTTACCGCCTACGCCTGTTGCCGTTACGGAAACATCCTTGGTGTTCTTTATCGTAACGGTAACGTCCTTATCGATAGCGATACCTGCGTATTTGCAGTCAACTGTCAGCTTGCCCTGACCTGTGATCGTGGTATTTGCCTTTGCCGAAAGGAATGACAGATCAGAAGTCAGCTTAGATGTGCCTGTAACATCTATCACAAGTCCGGCAGCGCTTACGTTCTGTATCAGTGTTTTGTCACCGCTGTTACAGTTTCCGTTTACCGTCAGCGTCTTTGTGGCGGCATTGTACTTGAACACGCCGTCGCCGAGGATATCCTTGCTGTTCTTCGCATTGACTTCAACACCTGCAACTACAAGGCCGTATGCCGGGAACACCATGCCTATCTTTCCGTGATAGCCTGCGCAGGCGTCTTTGAGATCGGCGGGAGCGGTGATGCCGAGAGTATTCTTATAATACTCCTTGACATAGGATATCTCCTGAGCGGTGAGCTCAAAATAGTCCGTAAATTCGCCTACCGTCTGATTATTGTACATTACAGCATAGGTGTCATTGATCTCAAAGTCGTTTGTGCCGTCCTTGTCCATATCAAATGCAGCGATGCCGTAAGTACCTATCCTGCCCGACTTCCCGAGAGCATAAAGGGTTGCCTTGATGCGGTTGGCTTTCTCGTTGTCGTAGAGCTTGATAACATACGAGGGGGCAAGAGTGAAGTCCAGGGTCATAGTTCCGAAATCTGCGGGCTCGTAGGTATCGGCAGAGGGGAGGATGATCTTGAGCTTGCTGTAATAATCTTTTCCGCTCTCTGTATATTCGGCTATTGAGCTGTCCTTCATGGATAAGGTGTATGCGCCGGAAGCACTTTCACCATCGCGCATTTTAGCTGTGAGTTTTCCGTCCTTAACATAGATGTTTACATCGTAAGTATCCTTCTTGTCAAGATCGACAAGGTATGTATACTTATAAGGTTCAGCTCCGTTTTCAAACAAGCCGAGGTAGATCTTGCTCGTGTTGTTATCGCGGAGGATATTATAGATGTTGTCATACAGCGTCGGGTCATCGTTTGTAACGGAGGTGGATTTTGAAAGGTCAAGGGTAAGGGTACCCAGGTCTCTGCTGACCTTCTCCATCACGGCCTTGCCGGTGATCTTTCCGGTGATAGTGATATTCTGCGGTTTCGAGCTGTTCAGCTTCATGATGATGAACGGGATAAGCCTGTCCTTGGCTTCCGCGGGGACATCAACGAGGAACGTGTTCTCATCTGCAGTCCGGGAAAGAGTCTTGTAATAAACGTGATAGGCAGTACCGTTGACAGTGGCAGTGAAGTCGTAGGTCACCTCATAGCCCTTGAACTCGTACTCTTCGGGGACTTCACCCGGGGTCATCGTAACGGTGGTGCCTATCTTTATGTCATTGATCTTGGGCGTTGAGCTCGCGGTCAGCTCGGTTATGCCCGTGCGCTCTCTGCCGTTGCGGGCAGTGTATGCCATCGTGCCGTTTTCCATTGTTATCTCGCTGAAACCGAGTGCGTTCACCTGGGTGTCGATCGCTCTGAAATTGAGACTGTTTTCGTTCGCATAAGTCTCGGCATAAGAACCGCTGTAACCGTAGATCGTGGCACCGTAGCCGATGAAACCAAATGCGTCCGCACCTATCTCGGTAACGCTTGCAGGGATGTAAACAGTTTTTAAGCGTGTGCATCCCTCAAAAGCAAGGGCACCTATTTTTGTAACGCTTGACGGGATATTGATGCTTGTCAGACTACGGCACGAGTTAAAAGCATACGGTCCGATCTCCGTTACGGTGCTCGGTATCTCGATAGAGGAAAGATAACTGCAATATGCAAAGGCTTTCTGATAGATAGCATTGAGCTTCGTGCCCTCCGCAAATTTGACCTCAGCCAATTGATCACAGCTTTCAAAAGCCGAGGGATTGATCTCTTTTACACCTGCGGGTATTGTTATGGTTTTAAGCGACCTACAATCAAAGAAAGCGTGGTCTCCGATCTCGGTAAGACCGTCCGGCAGAGTAATGCTTTGGAGTTTATCGCATTTACTGAATGCTCTGTAACCTATTGATAGTAGCGTATCAGGAAGAAAGACATACTCTATTGACGAAGGAAATACCGCCTGGTCAAAGCTTGCCTTTAATCCAATAACCGGATGTGTCATATGATATTCGTCGTCAACTACCGATGAAGGTACGGTGACCATAGTAAAATCTCCGCCGCCTTTTAAAGTCCCGCTGAGTATAGTCGCACCTTCTTCGTTTGCACCGCCTCCTGCAATAGCACCGTCTACCGAGAAATACCATGAGATCATGTTGTCATCAAGATAGCTGAATGCCTCCGCCCTCAGCACCCCCTGCGGCAGCAGCGTGAACATCATCAGCGCCAGCATGAAAGCCGTCAGCAGCGACAGCGTCCGATTTCCTATCCTTTGCATAAAAATGCCTCCCCCTGAATTTTTATCAGATTACATTATAACACGGGGCGGGTGGTTTGTCAATCGGGGGAACGGCATTGACAGGGCGGCTGATATATGATATAATGCAACTGTGAGAGTACCCCCTGCTAAGCGGCGCTCTCACCCGGACTTTTTCAATTCTTCATTCAGGAGAGGAACCGTAAAAATGAGCAAAGAGATACTCTTTTTTCTGGCATCTTCAATAGACGATACCGCAGCCGACAGAGAAGCCATCGGAAACTTCATTAACCAGATCAATAATTTCGGGCACGACCAGGATATCTATATCAGGCTGTGCAAATGCGATGACGATTATGCGGATCACTCCGTAAAAATCGAAGGCTCCCAGAAGAGCCTTGATGATATGATAAGGGACAGCGATCTCTGCTTCGTTATCTTCTGGCACAAGGCCGGCGAGGTGACGCAGCATGAGCTGAATGTCGCCTACGAGACATTCAAAAAGAAGAACTATCCCAAGATCGTCGTGTATTTCAAAGCGCTTCAGGAGGGCGAGACGCTTTCCGAGGATGTAGCAAAAGTCATGCACAGTATAGACGAAGAGCTCAAGCACTATTACAGGAACTATTCTCACATAGACTCTCTCAAGCTCGGGATCATCACACAGCTCAACATCCACGGCTTCCTGAAAGCAGAGATGAAGGTCGACGGCAGCGATATAAAGATCGGCAGCGAAAAGATCGCCTCCACCGACGATATACCTCTGTTTTCCGAAAACGATGAATACCTCGAGCTGGTCGAGGACTACCGTGAGGCCAATGCTGAATGTGAGAGGCTTTCAAGGCTTTACTCTGCGAACAAGAACAACATGAAGGTATTCAGAGCATATCAGAAGGCGATCAAGAACCGCGACCGCCTCATTGACGACATCACCGAGATGTCCGACGGCATACTAAATATCGGAGAACAGATCGCGAAGATCGCTTCTTCGTCGATGATGACCGACAGGATCAGAGAAGCTATCAGATGCTTTGACATCGGAGATTACGATGGTGTTCTCAATCTTCTTCATCCCGACGAGATAGAAAATCAGATCAAAGTGCTGGACGTAATGGAGGAGCATATAAATATGGCAAGACGAAACGTTATCGAAGAATACAGGCTGAGGATCCTTGCGCTCGAGGCTCAGGGAAAATGGAGTGAGATCTACGACACCTATGAACGTGCAGCGGCTCAGGTCATGGAGCGTCCGGAGATGCCCAAAACGATAGTGCTTGAATATGCACAGTTCCTTTACAGGCAGGGAAACTACCAGAAGGGCATTGAGATCTGCGAGCGGCTCAAGAACCTTACCGCCGACGGAGTCGGGCTGACGGAAACCAAAGAGATCGCGGAGCTGTACGAGCGCCTCGGAGCCTGCTGCTATCACTGTATGAAGTATGATGAAGCGGAGAAAAATCTCAAAGAAGCTCTCAAGCTGCGCAGGAGGCTCTCGGAGGGCAGCGACGCCGAGGAGATCAAGGCTGCGGACGTCTGCGTAAGGCTTGCAAAGGTGCTGTTCAAGGTCAACCGCCATTACGAATCGGAGGCGCTTTACTCCGAGGCGCTTGAGATATACAGGAGGCATGACAGTGATGGCGTTCAGGAAGTTGATGCCAAGATCGCCAATGCGAGCATCGAGCTCGGAGACCTGTACTACATGATAAACCGCCACAAGGATGCCGGCCGAGTATTCACCGAGGCAGCCGACAAGTTCCGGGAGCTGGTGGGATACGGTGAAAAGGTACACCGGGCTGCCCTTGCAAAGGCCTGTGACAAGGCCGCAAATCTCTATATCGCGGTATTCAGCCACCTTACAAGCGACCGTTACTATATCCAGGCCATGAAGGTCAAGCAGGCACTTACAAAGGGCGAGCCGGAGGGCTATTACCTGTATCTGAAACGGATACTTGAAAAGCTCGGCAAGCTCTGGAGCGAGTGCGGCAACAAGGATTACGGTCAGTATGTGCTGAGCGAGGCGGAGACGGTCGGCAGAGAGATAGACGAGCATCTGTACGACAGCTTTGAGAAAGAAGAGGTGCGCGAGGTCGATTACTCCTTCTACGAGCAGCCTATCGACCGCGCAAAAATGGAGGAGCTCTGCAAGAAGTCGCTGAACCTCTACAAGGCGCTCGCAGCGGAGAACCCCGAGGCGTTTGAACCATCCCTTGCGCAGAGCTGGAACACTCTCGGCACGCTGTATTCCCAGACCGGCGACAAGGAAAAGGCAGAGGAATGCTATCTGCAGGCGATCTCCATCAGGGAACTGCTCGCCGAAAGAGATCCCCTCACCATGAAGACCGATCTTGCCGCCTCATACAGCAATATCGCCTACCATTATTATCTGTGGGAGCAGTATGAGGACTCGGAGAATTACAGCCGGAAGGCTATAAAGATCTACCAGTCCGTCACCAAGAAGGATGCGGGTGCATTTAACACCGATCTCGCAAGGAACTGCACCTCGATAGGAAATCTGTTCGCCAGAACCTCCCGCCGCGAGCTCGCGGAGTCCTGCTATTTCGAGTCGCTGACCCTGTACATCCTGCTTTTCAAAAAGAGCCCCCGCGCTTATGTTGACAGGATCATCAACACCTCAGCAAACATCTTCGCCCTTCTCGCCCCTGATACCCACAAGGAGCTCATGAACGAGTTTCTGAATGTCTGATCACACACAAAAGCGGTAGTCCCGTCGCCGGGGCTACCGCGGGTTTTTTATTCAGTTATCCGAGCTCAATATTATGCTCCTCGGCATACCCCGGCCACCGGGCGAGGGCTCGGGCGAGGATGGAGTAGTCGGTAACGGTTACTTCTCCGTCGCCGTCAACGTCGGCGTTGGCTTCGTTGACCTGTGCGGCGTAACCCGTCCACTTTGCAAGTGAACGCGCAAGGATCGTCAGATCGGTGACATCGACGTGACCGTCGGAGTTGACGTCGCCTTTGCGGAGGGTCTGGACGCGGATAACGACATTATCCGCAGTCAAAGGCAAGCTGCCGTCGAAGGAACAAATGGTGCCGTATGACTCAGATATTCTATAATCAACGGGTTCCTTTATATAGCAGCCGGTCAGGGTCAAGCCGCCCGAAAAATCGCAGACAGCGCCGTGGGGAGCCGAAATGTCCAGATCCGAGCGGTCTATGATGAGCGAAGAGTTTTCATTACCGTGCAGACCGTATTCAACGCCGGACATAGCTATCTCAGCCTGTGATACTGTCAGCTTGGCACCATTGCCGACTCTTATGCCTTCCGACGTGGGGCTGTCACCCTTAATGGTGAGGCAGCCGCCGGTGATCTTCATGTTCACATCTGTCTCGATAGCCGCATTCCCGCCGCCGGTCACGGTGTATTTCGCATCCTCATTGAAGATGACCGTGAGGCCGTCGCAGTTGACGTTACGGATGAAGCTGCTCCCCTTCTTTGAGAAGGTCGGGGACTCTATCCAGAGGGTCTTCATATCCCTGTTGAACCACACAGAAGTATCGCCGATAACATTTTCCTCATTTTCTGCCGTTACCTGTACCCCGCAGACCCAGAGGTCGTAGGGGCGCTTGATCACGACTTGTTTCGCTATGCTCCCGTCCTCGTTGCAGATAAAGAACGAGTGATGACCGTCCTGGCCGAGATCATTTTTCTGATACTTTTTCGGAGTGATAACATAATTCTCGCTTCCGAGGTCGATGCCGTTGCCGAAGGCGCCGACAGCATAACCGTATTCTGAAATGACTTCAACGTCCGAATTTCGTATGACAAGGGAGTCGCTGCCGTTTTTGCCCTGTATTCCGTATTTCCCCCAGATCCACATTTCCGCGTCCTTTATCCAAAGGGTGCAGTTGTTGAGAAGTATGGCTGTGTTGTACTCGTCGGCTAAGACAGCCAGCAGCCCGTTGCTGGTGAGGGTAGTGGTCTTATTGCAGACCAGGGCGTTGCCTTCATAGGGGGCATAAATGTCAAGCCGCTTGTTGGCCTTGATCGTCAGCCCCTCGATACTGTTCACAATAGCATCACCCGTGATATTGTTCTCGGGATCTGTCACAATGCTGCCGTTGAGCTCAAGAGTGTTGGTGGAAGGATAATAGGAAGCCTCATGCTTGCCTTTACCGAGGATATCCTTGCGGTTCCTGCTTGTCACCTGCTTGCCTAATACCCAGAGGTCGTATTTGACGTCTTTGTCGTATTCTATCCTTACGGTTTCGGCGACCGGGTCCTCGGTCTCGCTGCCCTTTTTCGGCCTGTATACCGAAAAGGTTTTGTCTTTCTTGGCGACATAACCGCTGTCGGACGGGTAAAGTTCGCAGTCCTCGAACTCGATACCGCCGGAGAAACCGGTTATCGCTGCGATCCCGCAGGAAGCGGCAAAATAAGAATTCCTGATCATCAGCTTGCTTGAACCGCTGCCGA
This sequence comes from Ruminococcus sp., assembly GCA_017534595.1. Classification (GTDB taxonomy): domain Bacteria; phylum Bacillota; class Clostridia; order Oscillospirales; family Ruminococcaceae; genus FB2012. The sequence continues at coordinate 22,758 of JAFXVY010000119.1, read as the reverse complement.
TGATACCGTGATCTGCACTGACGAAAGCCTCTGCATCCACAAAGGTGAGGCTGCCGCCGTTTACGGCAATGCCGTCGTAGCCGTCAAGGGTCATTGCAGTCATCTTACCGCCGGTTATTGTCATATCGGCATTGTTGGTGCTGATGATCTCCGAAGCCAGAGAATAGACCGTGATCTCATTGTTGATCTTTAAGGTCAGGCCGTCTATATGGTTCTCAACAGCAGGAGCCTTTTCTGATGTGATGCTGCCGTTGAGAACAAGGGTCTTGGTCTCGGGCTCGTAGACAGCTGCTTGCTTGCCGTCACCTAAAATATCATCCTTATTCGCGCTCGTTACCTGTGTACCCGCGACATAAAGCAGGTAGGTATCAAGTGCCGCCGCCCGGACAAGAGCCTTCGGTATCACCGGGAACAGCGAAAGCACCAGCGCCATAGCTGTTACAAACGATGTCATCCTTCTGCGTATCCGTACCATTATAATCTCCCCTTCTTTATAAATGTGAACGAATAAAAGTCAAACTTTTAACCCATTATGATTTTATCACTTTTCGGGGAGGTTGTCAATACGGATATATTCTACTTATCGTCGTTCCCAAATACCGTAAACCCCTCTTTGTACGGCTTTATCATATACGGATGCTCCTGAGCGTAAGCGGCGATACGGGCACGGAGGCCGTTGTCAAGGAGCTTGGCTATGCGCTCCGGGGGGAGCTTGTTTATCTCGGGGCAGGTGGGGGTCAGGGCTGTGATCAGGCTGCCGTCCTCCCGGCGCATATAGCGAAGAGGCCAGATGCTGCAATCGAAGGGCTTATCCTCCGCAGGGAGTATACAGCCGTTTTTCGGGTCGAGGAACGGACATCTCACTTCCTCCTCCGGGTCTTCGGACTTATAGCCTTCGGTCAGATCGGTCACTGCATAGCGCACGCCGTCACACTCACCGAACAGGTAGCGGATCTCGTTGCCTTCGGCGTCAGTTTTGTATTTTTCGGTGAACTCCGAAGGTAGCCGGGGGAGCTCCCACAGGCTGCTCCTTCGGAAACTGCAGCAGAACCGGCATTTAGCACAGGACTCTTTTGATAATACTTCGGAAAGCATATTATCCCTCTTTTACTGTATGATATTTCCGGAGCATCTTGTCCGGGTGATAGGAGAGCTTTGCCTTGCGCAGACCTGCAAGCCCGATATCCTCCTCGCGGTTTATCCACTCCGCGCCGAACTGCTCTTTGATGATCTGCGCGAAGCTTTTGTTTATCATCGCAAAGCCTCCGTTCTGCGCATAATCGCCGTAGCACTTCTCAAAGTGGATATCGAAGCAGCCCGGAGAGGTCTGCGATGCGATCGTCATGGCTGCCGCCTCGCCCGCGACATAGATCACCGCACCGTAGAGCTCCAGCACATCCCAGAGTCTGCAGGCCTCATAGATCTCAAGCCTCTCGACAAAGGAGGAATCCACACGCTCGGTCTGAAGCGCGAACCACTTTTCCTCCACATCAGTGATATCCCGAAGCAGCTGCTCATCGGGTTTTCGGCCGAGGAAGCGTATCTCATAGTCCGGGTACTCTCGGCAGAAGCGGCTGACATGGTTTCGCTTTTTCATGTTCTTTTTCCCCGCGAGCTCCGACAGGTGCGAGGCGGTGTACATATAATCGGAATTGTCCTCGGTGGTCTCAAAGCGCATTTCGGGATAGCGCCGCGCGAGGATATCCCGCTGCTGCTCTGTCAGGAAAATGAACCGCGCAGGCTTGCCGAGATTCTGGCGGTCCTCTTCGAGAATGTCAAGGGCTTTTTCGGTATCCCCGCCCAGCGGAAAGGTGACACCGCTCCGTCCGGGAAGCCTTGTACCGGTGTACAGACGCAGCAGCGAACCCGCGGCAAATGCGATCTTAATGTTGTATTTTTCACGCAGCAGGAATATGTTTGCTGCATTCGCGTCACTTCCCTCCGCCCCGGACTGCCCGATCAGCGATCTCATCAGCGGCAGATCCTCCGGCAGAGGCTTTTTCCATTCGATCACGGTATCAACTCCTTACTTTTTGCAGCTAACTTTCAAGGCAACACTGCACAACCATTGTGCGTCAGACACGCAGTCAGATTTTTCGTCAGATTGCCTAAATTCGACGCCGTCTTGCAAGCGAAGTTCACTTCGCTTTGCGCAACGGCAAGGAGAATAGTGTCAACAAGTTGACACGGTAATATGACGGAAAATATGCAAGCGGATGATGTACAAAGGCGTTAGCCGGTGGTTGTGCGGTGTTGCCTTAATATCATCATAACAGCTTATAGGCGAATTATACCACGAATTGCGGAAATAATCAAGCGGGGGGTGAAAGGATTTTACACGGGGGCAGGACAAACTCAAAAACGCTCCCGCCGGATCTCCGGCGGAAGCGTTGTGAGCATATAGCGTTGTGCTGCGGTCAGGCTTTCCAGAGCGAATGGAGATTGCAGTAGGCATAGACTGCCTTGACCTCGTCGCCCTCGCAGAGAGAGAAGCAAGCCTTTGGTGCGTCTCCGGGAGAGAGCGCCTTGCGCTGACTGCCGAACCTGGTCTGTACGGCTATCCACTCGATGTAGTGCTCGGGGAGCATCGGATGCTCTGCCGAACCGACGGTAACAAATACACGGTTCCCCTCAACGGTGAAGACCGGAACGTGCTTTTCAAGGGAAGCGTCGGTCTCACCGGGAACGAGCTCCTGCATGGGTGCTCCGCAGCAGATAACGGGTACTCCGGTACCCTTAACAACAGCGATAATCTGTCCGCAGTGGGGACATTTGTAGAATTTCATTTCCATATCCGGTTCCTCCTGTCTCAATAGTTTTCGGCGTTGATCTCAAAATAGCTCTGCGGGTGAGCGCAAACAGGGCACACCTCGGGAGCCTTGGTACCTACAACGATATGTCCGCAGTTGCGGCACTCCCAGACCTTGACCTCGCTCTTTGCAAAGACCTCCTGCGCCTCCACATTCCGAAGCAGTGCGCGGTAGCGCTCCTCGTGATGCTTCTCGATCGCCGCTACCATGCGGAACTTGGCGGCAAGCTCGGTGAAGCCCTCCGCCTCGGCAGTCTTGGCAAAGCCCTCGTACATATCCGTCCACTCATAGTTCTCGCCGTCGGCGGCCTGAGCAAGGTTCTCGGCAGTGGAGCCGATGCCGCAGAGCTCCTTGAACCACATTTTGGCGTGCTCCTTCTCGTTATCGGCTGTCTTCAGGAAAAGCGCTGCGATCTGCTCAAAGCCCTCTTTCTTGGCTTTCGAGGCGAAGTAAGTGTACTTGTTTCGTGCCTGGGACTCGCCGGCAAAGGCGGCCTCCAGATTTTTCTCGGTCTGCGTGCCGGCATAGGGATTCTTTGCCGCCTCCATCACGCCTGTCTGTCCGCACACGGGACACTTTTCGGGTGCGGCCTCGCCCTCACAGACATAGCCGCAGACTTTGCAAATGAATTTCATAGAGTTCCTCCTTTGCGATGCGCCGCCCTCCGGCACGCATCTGGTTTGATAAGTCCGCTCCCCTCTTCACGGGAACTGTAATAATTATACAGTTTTTTTCTTCCGTTGTCAAGCACGAGCAGCATTTCATACAGAAAAACGCCCCCGGATATGACGGATACCCATATAGAAGTTTTACCCCGAAGCGTTTCAAAAGCGCTTCGGGGCATTGTATTTATTTTATCTGCTCAGATAAATCAGAATTATTTTATCTCGTACAAAATCCATCCTTATAAAAGAACTGCGTAAAGCCTCTGCTGCAAGCACGTCCGTTTCCGCGGTCCTTTGTATCGTATTCCAAAACGACAGTCTGCTTATCCAGGCAATCCGGATGCAGCTCTCTGGGTATTTGCACCATATACATCGGCAAATACAGCCCATCGGGAGAAGCCTCGTAAATTTTCTGTAAGGAAATCACATCTGTTTTTCTTCCGTTTACATAAACCGTAACATCTTCTTTTGCGATCTCCGGTGCAACATCCATTATATGGACCTTTTCTTCATCGACTACAGTGTCATATTCTTCTTTTTTGAAATATACCATAGGCCTAAAGGTAAGGAAAAGCGTTTTTACGCCTCCGTTATTTACACTCACATTTAACGAATACACCTCACCGTTTCCGATTTTCAGATCAATGACCTCGTCCCGGTCCGCAATAATATTCCAGCCCCAGCATTCCAAAGAGCTGATCCCATAGCTATTATCATCTGAATATATGGCATTATAGCTCCCGGCCGGCACACGAAGACTATATCGTCCGTTCAGATCCGTCCATGTTCCCATAATAAACGGCGCGGCATCAAAACCATAGCGATATAACATCACCACCGCCGGAAAAGGCTTTCCGTCAAAATCCGATACCTGTCCCGAAAATGTATAGTATTTACATTCCGTTTCAAAAGTTTCTGATTTACCTCCCGCTTCATAGATGACCCGTAACATATCCGGCTCACAATCCTTATCTTCACGGATCTTAAATACTGCCCCGTATCCGCTTTTGCGCAAACTAACATCTGCATCGTCCCCGTTGCCGAAAGCCGTGATGTCCTTATCAAATACCACCTCTCCTTTACACATCCCCAAAATATGAAAGGATATCGGAAACACCAGCTCTTCAAATTCGCAGTATATCCCCACATGAGACTCCGGTACAGCCATATCCGGCTGCAAGATCTCACTTTTCTTCTGGGTATAGTTAAAATACCACGCATCCTTTACCTTCATAATTTACCTCCTGAAATCAAAATTATCTGACAGTTTGTCAAATTCCGATTTATATTGATAATTAATCTTATCACTACTTTGACGCATTGTCAATGGAAACGCCATAGTACTTCTGACTTTACATCAGAAATACTATGGCTTAATACTTCTATATGAGTATCGGCAGTATGCTCCGGGGGCGCTGTGCAGCTGAACTTATCCGAGCACAATATTATGCTCCTCGGCATACCCCGGCCACCGGGCGAGGGCTCGGGCGAGGATGGAGTAGTCGGTCACGGTTACTTCTCCGTCGCCGTCAACGTCGGCGTTGGCTTCGTTGACCTGTGCGGCATAACCCGTCCACTTTGCAAGTGAACGCGCAAGGATCGTCAGATCGGTGACATCGACGTGGCCGTCGGAGTTGATATCGCCTTTGCGGATATTATCCCCGGGGACGATCTTCACTCTTGCCGCGACTGTCGAGCCGTCGCTCTTGTAGACAGTACCGAGTTTGAAGATGCCGCCCGCAGGTATCAGGAAGCTGCAGTCTTTGAGGGTGAGCTCGGCGATATTATCTATAGCGGCGACGGAGCAGTTCGCATCGACGGTCGAGTTCTTCACGGTGAGTCTCTCGATGCCCTTAACGCCGCAGACGAAGTATTTGGTATCGGTGCAGATATTTGCATCCTCGATCAGGAGATCCTTGGAGCTGAGAAGGATGCTGCTGTTCGAGCCGGTCTTGAGGGTCAGCTTGCCGGGGCCGGTGATGACCGTGTCGGCCGCACATCTTATGGCCGCCTTAGCGCCGTAGAGGCTGATATCCTCATTGACCAGGATCGTGAGCCCGGAGATGCTGTTATTGACGGCGTAGTTGACCCGTCCGCCTACGGTGGCAATGAGCTCGAGTGTGTTGGTCTCGGGGTCATAATATGCCGCGCCGTTTCCGAGAATGTCGTCAGCGTTGAGGTCGGTGACCTGAACGTCGCCGACGCAGAGGTCATAGGTCTCGGGCTGTTCTTCCGGCAGAGTGAAGCTTACCGCATAGGTGTTGGCGAGGAGCGCTCCCGTATTCAGGGTCGCCTGTTTGCCGTTGGCGTAGACCTTCAAGTTGTTTGCCAAGCCGTAGCCGGTGGACGGTACCAGACGGAACTGGGCGGTGTAGGTCTCGCCGGCGAGGAATTTATCTCCCGCTTTCATCACGGTGTTGTTGTGATACCAGCGGCCGAGATTGTATGTGGTATCTGTCTTGGCCCGATTGACAACTATGCCCTCGGTGGAGGAGATCATTGTCTCGTTGATCGTTTCACCCTTCTTCGGCTCGGTGAGGGTGACATTCACCTGCGAAACGTACTTTGTCTCAAGCGGCAGGGTGTAGCTTACCGTATAGGTGCGGTACACGCCCGATGCGCTCAGGAAGGTCGCCTTTTTGCCGTTGGCATAGACGTCGGGGGTCTCCGTGAACTCATAGCCTGTCAGGGATTTAAGACGGAACATCGCCGTGTAGGTCTCGCCGCCAACGAATTTCTCGCCCGCGCTCATCACAGTATCGCCGTGATACCAGCGCCCGAGGTTTCTTGTGGAACTCTGCGTCCCCCTTGCGACATCAATGCCATCGGTAACGGAGGTCATCGTTTCGTTTATCGCTTCTCCCGATTTCGGCTCGGTAAGGACGACGTTCACTCCGGAGACCCTGCAGATCCAAACGGGTGTAAGGGTGATATCGGATGTGACGGTCACAGGATCGCCGGGAGCATAGTAGTTGGTGCCGTCTGTCCATTTGGAGAAATAATGACCGGCGGGAGCTTTGAATCCGCATTCGGGGACGGTGTATGCAAAGCCCTTGTTGACTGTTACGTCGGACATCGTTCCCGTTCCTTTGCCGGGATCGAATTTTACTTTGTACTGTATCAGCTTATCAAAGGTGTATTCCACGATGTACTCAGTGGCGCTTGTTGAGCCGGCAGCCTTTGTTATTTTTGCGGTCTTGCCGTTGACGGTCGCCGTTACGGTGCTGCCGAAGTCGTAGCCTTCCTCGGCGGTGATATAGGTTTTAAGTGTGTAGGTGTTGTTCACAAAGAACCTTGCCACATTGCTTCCGCTCTGATTTACCCATTCGTAACGTTCAACAGCTGCACCGTTAGTCATAACGAAGGGCTCTTCGGCATCGTGCAGCGGCAGAGGGGTCGCAACATCAAGGTCGATATTTGTTATCGGCGCGCGGCAGGTGAAGGTATAGCTGCAAGAATAACGGCCTGCAATGGGCTCTATTGGCTTTACTATGGGAGTGACCGAACAGTTCCAGGATGAGACCGTCGGTATCGTGCCAAGGATGTAACCGTCGCTGGCAGAGAGCCCGACAGACATTTCATACTTTTTGCCCGCGACAAACACATCTGAACTTTTCAGCGTTTTTCCGGTTGCAACGTCTTTCCAGACAGTGCTGCCCAGTTTAATGCCGCGCGACCATGATAATTTCGCATCAGCAGGGTGCCTGCCACCGACCGGAGCAGTAGGCTCAATGCTCACGCCGGTTGCATAAGGCTTGGTCTTTCTTATCTTTACATTCTTTCCGAGAACGAAAAGGTCTGTTTCCTGGGTAAGCTTGTCGTATGTAATTGTCGATGAGGGATTTATACATTCCGTATATTTTTTATACTTCGGTTCCTTGTAATTTTCAAATTGCTGAGTCAACACTGCTATACCGTCATCCATATCGCACTCATTGATCATGATATTGTTGCAGATCATATAATCCCAGTTATATACCATCTTAAAAGGCATATACTTTGGTAAACGGTCTTCCGCTAACGGTAATTGATCAGCAACAAACAATGTGGAATCGAGCTCGGTTTCAAATTTACCTCCGTTAACGATCAAGGTACAAAACTGTTGACCTGAATGACAGATCGAAGTATAGTGACCTATAAATCTTCCGCCGTTTATTATTGCAACCGGTTTTAATTCAGATCCGTCATAATCGGAATTACCTTGTGCACCGAGAATATGGATTGCATAAGAATATGTATTATTGGGGTTATACGGTCCCAAGCTGAATGTGCCTCCGTTAATGATCAGATCGCCGCCTCTGGTACAGATAACAGAGTTATAATCACCGTTGTTTTGATGGTACGCTGAAATAAATTCTATCCTGCCTCCGCCTACACTGTCATCGATAATAATACTGCTGTCATCATAAACTGAGACAAAAGTTTGAAAAATGCTTTCTTCTACTTCCTTTTTTATCGTATGCCCGGCGAGATCAAAATAAAGTTTGCAATAAGAACCGGTATAATGATTACATTCTATAAGAGCCCAAGGATCATCGGTAAAAATATCACAGCCGAGCTTGATATATCTTTCGTGATAGCCCTCACTGTAAGGCGGGTCGGAGACAGAATCAGCAAACCTGAGTTCCCATTTCAGCTCTTCGTATGAATAAGCTATATAGGGATCATCCTTCGTTCCCCTGCCCTGCAGGATTATCATATCTCCGGCCGTCGCCCGCAGCACCCCCGCGGGAAGCATCCCGAACATCGAGAGCACCAGTGCCATGGCCGTTATGAACGATGTCACCCTTCTGCGTATGCGTGCCATAAAAATCTCCCCCCTCTGAAATATGAACAATTCTAATGCATAATATTAACCCATAATAATATTAGCATATTTTGGGAATATTGTCAATACGAAAAACCGCCCCCGTGCCCGGTCGGACACGGAGGCGGGAGAGAGATCTTATCCTCTGACCTCATTGATATTCCTTACGATAACGTCGTGCAGAAGCTCGACCTCGTAATCGCCGATGATGGGCTCGAGGTGCTCGCCGCCTACACCGGAATCGTCGGTGAGGAAGACGTAGCTGCCGCCGGTCTGAGCGGCTATGGCTCTGCCGAACAGCTCGGTGTCACGGTCTGCGCCGGAGGATACCACCGGAACGAGCCTGATGCCCTTCTGAGCCGCGGTCTTCACGGCTGCCTCGAGCTGCTTCTCCGTGCCCTCGTGAGGAGGCGCATCAAAGATCAGGAATGCGATCTTGTTGGCGGTGTCGCTCCACCCGGCGTTGTCGGTAACGGTCTCTTCAAGTATCTGAGTCACTGCCTCGGGCATATCTCCGCCGCCGTCGGCGAACTCATTGTTTATCGCGGACTGTACCGACTGAACATCGCTTGTAAACGGGTTGCACTTGGTCACGTACTCGTCGCCCTCGTCACGGTAGAAGTTGGCGGAGAATGTTGTGTGACCGTCATTGACCTCCTTGGCAATAGAGGAGAAGTCCATCTGGAGGTATGCGATCTCATCGGACATAGAGCCGGTGGTGTCTATGATGAACATTACCTGTGTGTCGGTGTACTTCTTGCTGTCGCTGACCTCAAGGGCTGCATCGGTGGTGCCTGCCCTGTCCTGCTGATCGTCGCCGGTGCTGCCGGTGACCTGCTGAGAAGCCTCGCCGCTCCTTACCAGCGCGGGAGTCTGATCCTTCTTGTAGAAGACGTAGGCCATACCGTCCTTGTCGGTGCTGGCGGTCCAGATGACATTACCCTCGCTGTCCACAAGCTCCACCGGCTGATTGGCGGCAGGAGTACCCTCCTTGGTCACGGTGACCGCTATCCTGTGCGTGGGATCGAGCCCGAATACAGGGTAGCTTATGGTGCCGTTCTTAACAAGGTTGGTAAAGAAGCCCCAGTTGAGGTTATCCTTCCACTCCCCAGCCGTGAGGACGAAAGGCTTTGCATCGTTGTCAATGACCGAACCGGGATCAATTTCGCCGGGACCCGGATCACCCACGGGATCGCCTACTGCTTCGGGGGCTGCTGCTTCGCCTTTAAAGCCGCCGTCGCCTTCGAGAGCGTCCATTTTCATCATGCTCTTTTCGGTTCTCTCGACCGCCCCGAGATCTGCTTCGGCAGAGTATTCAACGTCATCAGTAGCGTTGAGCTCCGCATCGACAGTCTCAGACTTCGAAGATGCTTCCGTCCCGGAGCCGGTGCCGGCATCGGCGGATACGACTCCTTTCGCACTCTCAGAGTTCACCTTTGCTTCATCGGCAGTGCTCGCATCGTTCTGCCCGCAGGAGATAAGCGACAGGCACATCATCAAAGCCGCTGTCATAGCTGTCAATCTTTTGATATTCATAGCTTTCATAGTATTCCCTCCGTTTTATCTGTCGGTTTTGAGCCGTCTGATATATATACGTTCTGACCGGATAGTATTTATGGGGAAATGTTGCACAAAGATTTAAGATACAGCTTGTGGAGAGTGTACAAAAACGCCCCCGAACAAAATCCGGGGGCGCTGTGCAGCTGAACTTATCCGAGCACTATATTATGCTCCTCGGCATACCCCGGCCACCGGGCGAGGGCTCGGGCGAGAATGGAGTAGTCGGTCACGGTTACTTCTCCGTCGCCGTCAACGTCGGCGTTGAGGTCGTTGACCTGTGCGGCGTAGCCCGTCCACTTTGCAAGAGAACGCGCAAGGATCGTCAGATCAGTGACATCGACGTGACCGTCGGAGTTGATATCGCCTTTGCGAATCTCCAGGGGCGGAGCTATCCTGACCTCCTTTGCGAGCTGTTCGTCGCCGTCATAGATAACTGCGCCGCTTACGCTGCCGCCCTCGGGGAGCTTGAGATCGCAGCCTGTGAGCACTATCGCGGCAAGGTCTCTTGACGGAGTGGTGAAGGAGCAGGAGATCCTGGTATAGAGGGTGGAATTCTCAATGCTCAGAGTATTCTGACCGTTCATCGAAGAGCCGATCATATATCCGCCGGTGACGGAAACATCGGCGTCCTTGATCGTGAAGGTATTGCCCATGCCCCAGATCAGCACGGCCTGATAGGTGGAAAAGGTCTCAAGGGTCAGCTTGCCGGGGCCGGTCAGGGTCATGCTCTTTGAAGTCTCGAAGCAGCCGGAGAGCTTGGAATCCGCGGCAATATTGACAGTAAGACCCTCGATGCTGTTTTTGATCGCTATGTCCTTGAGGTTCATGGAGTGATTGCCGCTGACCGTCAGCGTTTTGGCCGTATCGTCGTAGCTGAATACGCCGTCGCCGAGGATGTCGGTCATGTTCCCGCTTGTGACCTGTGTACCGTAAACATAGAGATCGAACTTCACTACCGGATCTGCCTCTGCCGAGCCTGCGGGCGTCACGCCGTCACTGCCGCAAACGCTGCCGTCATTGATCACGCAGCCCGGAGCAAGAGCGCTGTCGATCAGTTCGATACCCTTTCCGAAGCCTGTAATGGCGCCGGAGCCCTCTTCTTCATCATGCGAGACTGCAATTACCGTTGAGTTGTTGATAACGAGCTTTGATTCGTTTCCGAACCTTCCGCCGGTTATTCCCGAGCTGCTGTTCCCGACTGCATTTATTTCCGCGTCGGTTATTGTAAGCGTGCTGTCGGTCACGAGTATTCCCGCGCCGCCGCTGACATTCATTTTTCCGGTCAGGGTCATGTCCGCTTCGGAGTATATGCAGGCGCCGAACTCCTCACGGGTAAGTGTGACCTCACCCTCTGCCTTGACGGTGAGACCGTCGATGCGGTTGGAGATGCAGGGCGTCGCTCCTTCGGTGTTATCCTTGTTGCAGGTGATATCCTTTTTAAGAGTAAGGGTATTGGTCTCGGGGTCATAGGAGGCCTCGCCGTTGCCGAGGATATCGTCCATATTATCGCTCGTTACCTTCTGCCCGGCTATTTCAAGCCCGTAGATCTCGGCATTGGTGATCTCGACCTCCGAAACCGGGAGCGGATCGTCAACATAGGATTCCAGAATACAGCCGTCCTTGATCTCGCAGTCGCCGGTGAGGATGCCGCAGTTGTCGAGCTCGATGCCGTTCGGGAAGCCGTATACCGCACCGGCCTCGTCGTTCTTAGCGCTGATCTTTGAGTTGTCGATAACGAGCCTCGAGGTCTTGCCGAACTCCTCGCCCAATCTACCGATGATCGCTCCGCCGCCCGACGAGATATCCAGATCGGCGTCCTTGACGGTGAGCTGAGCATCCCCGACAAGTATGCCCACGCCGCCGGTGATTGTCATCCTGCCGGTAAGGGTCATATCCTCTTCGGTAATGATCGCCGCACCGAAGCCCTCGCGGGTCAGGGTGATCCCACTTTCGGCGTTAAGGGTAAGCCCGCTGATATTGTTCCTGACAACGGGGATCGCTCTGTCATCTGTCAGCGTGAAGTCCTTTTTGAGGGTCAGAGTATTGGTCTCCGGGTCATAGGAAGCCTCGCTGTTGCCGAGGATATCAGAAGCGTTTTTGCTGTAAACTCTCTGATTCCCGACTACAAGATCGTAGACCTCGGAGGTGGTGATCTCAACGTTTGTGGCAGGCTCCGTTGTGCCCAGATATAAGTAGCTGACGCCGTCGAAAAACACTCCTTGATTGAGGAGGTTACAGCCGTTGAGCTCCAAACCGTTTCCGAAATTGACAACGGAGCCGTCCTCGGTGCCGTTGAAACGGACTTCGGAATTGTTGATAGTCATTCTGGAGGTATTCGTCCCGCCGAGCATACCGCCCTGCGCCGCAGAGCCGTTGTGGCCGATAACGGTAAGGTCGGCATCGGAAATAATGATCTGGCAGTCGGAAGCCAAAAGCCCGACGCCGCCTTCAATAGTCATTTTGCCGGTCAGGGTGATATCCTTTTCGGTGTAGATGCCGGCGCCGAACTGCTCACGGGTAAGGGTGACCTCATTATCAGCTTTTATTGTCAGCCCGCCGATGCGGTTGGTGATACAGGGAGTAGAGCCGTCGGTGTTATCCTTATTGCAGGTGATATCCTTTTTAAGAGTAAGGGCGTTGGTCTCGGGATCGTAGGAGGCCTCGCCGTTTCCGAGAATATCGCCTTTGTTAATGCTGCTGACCCTTCTGCCGGCGACCTCGAGCTCGTAGATATCAGCCGTTGTTACCTCAGCCTCGGCCAGCGGGGTCGGTTGTTCGGTATAGGCATCGGAAAAGCTGCCGTCCCTTACGGAGCAGTCAGCGGTGAGGATACCGCAGCCGTTAAGGTATATGCCGCCGGTAAAACCGCAGATCGCACCCTCTTCGCCGGAGGCTCTGATGCTTGAAGCATTGACCGTCAGCTTTGTTGGGGGATCTTCAAGCAGTCCGCCGTAGATGCCCCAGCCGTTCCCGGCGATATCGAGGTCTGCGTGATCAACGGTAAGATCGCAGCCGACGACCATTATACCCGCGCCGCCGGTAAGCGTCATCCTGCCGGTGACCGTGGTATCCTCATAAACGCAGACCGCCGCGCCGATGCCCGGACGCGAGATCGTGATATCGTTCTCAGCCCTGACGGTCAGGCCCTTGATCCGGCAGTCAACGATTACGCCCCCTTGCTCTTCCGGCAGACCGATATTCTTTTTCAGCGAAAGGATATTGGCCTCGGGATCGTAGGAAGCCTCGCCGCCGCCGAGTATATCGGAAGCATTTCCCCCGTTGACCTGTACTCCGCAGATATAAAGGTCGTAGACAGCATCCTCAGCGCTTGCCTGATCGAGCCAGCCATGCGGCAGGAACGAGAACATCGACAGTACAAGCATAAATGCCGTCGTCAGTGCCAGACTCCGTTTTTTGATACCTTGCATAAAAAGACCCTCCTTTGTCAATATATTTTCTACATTATACCATACATTTCGGATAATGTCAATCGTTGGAAGGATTGGAAAAATGCAAGCACCGGTGCTGCCAGATCTGTCAGATATTGCAGTTCAAAGCTGTAATATCCGTCACCAAGAAAGGACTTTCCTGCCTTGCGGAATATAACAGACCGTGATATAATATGATCAGCAGATGTCCTCTTTCCGGTCCCGAGTGTCTCCCCTTACGGGGGAAGTGCGCTCAGGACATTTTTATCCCCAAGAACGGTGCCGGCCACACACCGTTCTTTTGACATAGATGCTTTTTTGTGAAGCAAACGGGTTACGCCATGAGGTGTAACCTGTTTGCAGCTCGATCCCGCGCTCCGTAAGTGCTCGGAGGCGGGAAGCATACGCTTCCGTACAGCGTTAAAGACCTGCATAAAGCAGGTGAAACACGGCACGCCATAAGTGCTTGGCGGTCAGTTGAATGAGCCTTTATCGGCAAAAGAGGTACTTTATTGTGCAATTCAGAAACCGAGGTCGGAGAGGTTTTGCGTTTGTTTTCCAACCGACGGTCCGGACAGCCTTACTTTTCCAAAGTCTTGGAGGGACTAAAAAACTCCATGCCGCCGGGAGAGGACCAGCTCCCATTCCCTACACGGATAAAACAATAGTGTTACAGCTCGCGGCACCCGATTCAACTGGCCAAAAAATTGTACAGGAGGCATGATTATGGCTAAGAAAAGAGCCAAGCAGCTCGCATACGCTCTGCGTGAACGACTTGAAAGGATGGCGGCTTACGTGCAAAGTAAAAAAGAGCACAAGCTCCGCACGCTCGATATGCGGCGTCAGGCGCGGAATGAGATGATCGCAGCGCATAAAACAAAGTCTGAGATCGTGAATGAACTCCTCGATGAACTTCACAGCCCTCCTGTCCGCTTTAAAGGGCTCGTCGACCCATTTTGGCAGCTCTTCCGCATCAATGACGCGGTAATAAGAACGTCCAAGGCTTTCTCCGGTATCATTGCTGAACGGGAACGTAAGGACGCTGATTCCCGGCTTGCACCTATCTTTTTTCTCGTCGACAACAACTACCTTTTTCCTGCTTGTTAACATGGTCTTCTCCATTCCCGTTCCTCAGAAAGGAGACCCCTGTGCAGTCGTTTATTCGATTTTTGCAACGAAAAAAGAAAAGCGCCCCTGTCTTTGGAACGCTTTACTATGTCGCACACTTTTTTCGTTGATCATATTATACCACATTATAATGGTGTTGTTAATAGCTTTTTTATCATTTTTTATAATAGTTTTTGGATACCAGAGTTCTAATTGCGCTAAATAAACGATTTTCAGAAATTCAAGGCGTATATGATCATTCAGGATTTGACATATTCAATTTTTTAGTGTAAAAAGTAATTACCCACTTCTCGTTTCATATTTTTGCACATTCGGACGCAATTCGAGTCGTTTCCAAACTTCTCTCAACTTGATGTTTATGTGCAAAAAATATTTACCTCGGAAATAAAAAATTGCGATCCCCACTGCATTCATGTATAATGGTCCCATAAGAACCACGTTCTTTAGTTTGAGTTTCGCCCAGCAGGGCAATACTATCTTAAAAGGAGGACATCAACAATGAAGATCGAAAAAGATCCCGATTTCGGAACGACCTTATGGGTCCGCGGCGACGAATACGGTTCGCCCGCATTCAACGATGAAGTCTCCAGACTTCGGAGCAGTGCCGGAAAGCGCAAAAAGCTCGTGATCTACGTTTCGGGGAGCGAGCCTCTCGCTGAGCGCACCAAGGCATTGCTCACTTCGCAGCTCTCAAGGCTGTGACTTATGGATACTGTCCTGCTCCCCGACGGGACAGTATCATTCCATAAAAAGGAGATGAAAAACATGAACAAAAAGATCGCCGCCTACGTTTTCACACTCACCGACCCTGACCTTTTCTACGTCACCGAGACAGCTGAAGCCAAGATCGGAACTGTCCTCGACTACAAGAAGGATCACTTTGAAGCCGATCCGTTTACACTTATTTGCGACGAGATCAACACCGACACCGAATCTCCCGACGACCGCCGCGGTCTGTTCAGCTTGGTGGAAGCTATCGCCGAGGGAGAAGTCAGAGTACTTATCGTAAACAGCCTCAACGACATATATCCCTTTTCGATCGTCCGCAATCTCTGCGAGCAGGGTATCCGCATCATCGCAGTCGCGGACGGCATTGACTTCCCCATGCATGACAGCTATGACGATCTCGTGATGAAGACGATGCTCAGCATAACCGACGAAGAATAGATAATACCGGGTCCCCGTTACAAGAGAACCCGGTATCAGCTTGACAAAAGTACTCGGATGTGCTACAATATTATATATAGTAAACAGAATATATATAACAACATTGTCAGAAAGGAGGACACTATGCCCAAGAAGCTCAACATCGCCGGCTACTGCCGTATCTCTGTGGACGAGGAACTCGACCGCGATAACACCTCCATCGAGAACCAGAAATCGATCATTCAGGACTACACCTGCAGACATTTCCCCGGTGCCAAGCTCGACCTGTATGAAGACCGCGACCGCTCGGGCTATACCTTTGAGCAGCGCGAGGGATATATGGCGCTGCGCCCGAAGCTGATGAACGGCAGCTACGATATCCTCATCGTCAAAGACTTTTCCAGGTTCTCCCGCCGCAACAGCAAGGGGCTCGTTGAGCTCGAAGACCTCCGCGACGCAGGGCTGCGCATCATCTCCATCGGTGACGCTATCGACTACCCTACCCACGATGATTGGACAGCGATACAGTTCCGCTTCCTGATCAACGAGATGCCGGTAACGGATGCCTCCAAAAAGGTCAAGTCGGTCATCAGACGCCGTCAGGAGGAAGGCCGCTGGATCTGCGCTGTCCCATACGGGTATGTGATGACTAACTCCAAGACTATGGCGTTCACTGTCAGCGAACCGGAAGCCGCCATAGTCCGGGAGATATTCCGCCTCTACAACGACGGCTGGGGCTACAAAAAGATCGCCCGGCACCTCTCGGAGCTGCATATCCCCACGCCGCGAATGACAGAAAAAGCCCGTAAGGAAGCCGCCGGAGAGGAATGCCGCATCAACGCAAAGGAAGAGTGGAGCATCGTTACTGTCGGCGAGATACTCACCAACGATTTCTATATCGGCACCCTTCGTCAGGGCAAATACCGCCGCAGGAAAATTAACGGCAGCGACGAAAAGCTCGAACAGACCGAGCATCTCGTATTTGAAAACAATCACGAGCCGATCGTAGAGCCCACGGTTTTCGCAAGGGCTCAGGAGAATATAAAGCAGCGCAGCAAAACAGGCTACCGCGGTATCAGGAAGTATGAGAACGCCTACTCCGGGCACCTCTTTTGCGGAGACTGCGGCGCACCCATGTTCTCAATGTCCCGCGCCGACCTCGCCCCCGCATACCGCTGCGGCACATATCACCGCATGGGTGCCAAGGCTTGCTCCTCCCACCATACCCGCTGCGATCTGCTCGACAGCCTTATCAAAAATTACCTTATTAAAGTCAGAGATAACTCTCAGGAAATACTCGCCGAGCTTCAGGAGGCTATCGACAGAGAGCAGGCCGAGACCGCTCAGAGCCGTTCGGGTGTAGAGAGCTTCGAGCAGCTTATCGAGGCCGCCAGATCTGAGATCAAGATGCTCACCCGTCAGCGAGCGCTCGATCTCACCAGACACCCCGAGCGTGCCGAAATGCTCGACGAGATCTACGATGAACAGCTCGACGAGCTGACGCTTCGGATCGAGGGACTCAAAAACCAGCAGAAGCTTGCCGCCGACAGGCACAATGCCTTCATACGAGCCAACCGCACCGCTAAGACCGTCTTCGAGGTGTTCAACAGCATCATCGAGCGGGACAGCCTCACCAAATCAGACATCGACCTTACCGTCGATAAGATCGTCATTTTCACCGACCGCATAGAGATCCACCTGCGTGCTGATATCGACTCGCTGCTCCGCCTTGCCGAAAAGCGCGACGCCGTCCCCGCCTGTGTGCCTCTGGAGGATGCGGCAAATTTTACGCAAGGCACTGAAAGCCCCGAAAACACGCCGTCTTCCGCTCTTTCCAAGAGCGAAACTTTCAGTGTCAATATTGTCAGCAAGGGCGACCCCCTTGAAATATACACATCGAGCGACGGCGAGGTGGTGTTCAGGAAATTCTCGCCCGTCGGTGAGCTCGACGGCGGCACAGCGCAGGCCGCAGAGGTCATCGCGAAGCTCACCGGCCACGCCGCCCTCGTCTTTGACCGTGACCATGTGGTCGCAGTGTCGGGAGCACGCCGCAGCGAGTACGCCGAACGCCGGCTCTCCCCCGCCCTCGAGGATCTTATCGAGCAGCGCCGCAGCTACGCCTTTGACCGTGACGATACTCCCCGGCTCTTTCCCATCGAGGGGCTCGACAAGCCCGCACTTGCCGCAGTACCGATAATTTCCGCCGGCGACGCCATCGGAGCCGTGGCACTCATCGAGCCCTCCGGCGAACCCAAAGCGGATGAGAAAAATCTCATGCTCGCCCGCGCTGCCGCGATGTTCCTGGGCAAGCAGATAGAAAATTAGTATGCAAAGCCGGATATGCTGCAGCTTTGCATAATTACTGAAAACTAATGCGAAAAAGGGATATCTTCCCCGTCTGCAGCGGGAAGATATCCCTTTTTTCGTCTGTTAATCACTCCCCTGCTAAGGGAGTCTCCGGGCTCAGGACTTCGCCGCGTTCATCGTCACGGCAGCGCCCGGGAAGTTCTCCTCGGCATATTTCCTCATAAGCCGGCTGCCCTCGGAATGGTCGCTGTGGATGTTTATGTGCGCCGGAGACTTCCCGTTCTCTTTCATCCACCGAAGCAGATCGAGCCCGGAGAGGCCGTCTCCGAGATTGTAATCGAGGCTGACGAACTCAAAGTCTCCGAACAGCCTGAAAAACGTCACCGCCTCGTCAAAGCTCCGCACGCATTCAAACCCCTTCGGGAATTCCCGCCTGTCGTCAACAAAAAGCTTAAGTCCCATAGCCGTCCCTCCGAAAAAGATAACGGCGCTGTACCCCAACATCCCGGCGTACAGCGCCTTGTTTTTTCAATTAGCCTTACACAGTCCTTGCCTGCAGTCAACCCGACCCGCCGTCAAACAATAATGTGTTTCCACACTGTGTCATCCAAAGGCGGGACCGCGCCGTCCGCGACGAGGACCGCCGAGGACTCAGAACATATCGAACATGATATTGTTCAGTACGCTCTCAAGCAGCTCCTGTCTGCCGGAGGAAAGCGAAGCAGTTACCTCGCCCTTCTCGAGCGCATACTTCTCCAGATCCTCCATAGTCACCTTGCCGTCGATGATGTCCTTGCCGATGCCGGTGGTCCAGGAAGCATATCTGTCCTCTACGAACTTGTCGATCCTGCCGTCCTCGATCAGCTTTACAGCGATCCTCAGACCCAGTGCGAAAGCATCCATACCGGCGATGTAGGAGTAGAAGATATCCTCCTTGGTGTAGGAGCCGCGGCGAGCCTTGGAGTCGAAGTTCAGACCGCCGTTGGTGAAGCCGCCCGCCTTGAGCACTTCATACATACACAGAGCCGCATCGTAAACGTTGGTCGGGAACTGGTCGGTGTCCCAGCCGAGCAGCGGGTCGCCCTGATTGGCGTCGATGGAACCGAAGAAACCGTTGTCACGTGCAACTCTCAGCTCGTGCTGGAAGGTGTGCTGTGCAAGGGTGGCGTGGTTGGCCTCTATGTTCATCTTGAAATCCTTGTCGAGACCGTACTTGCGCAGGAAGCCGATAACGGTAGCGGTGTCGAAATCGTACTGATGCTTGGTAGGCTCCTTGGGCTTGGGCTCGATGTAGAAATCGCCCTTGTAGCCCTTGCTCCTTGCATAGTCAACAGACAGTCTCATGAGTCTTGCCATGTTGTCCAGCTCGAGACCCATGTTGGTGTTGAGCAGCGTCTCGTAGCCCTCACGGCCGCCCCAGAATACATAACCCATACCGCCGAGCTTGATCGTAGAGTCGATAGCCTTCTTGATCTGAGCGGCAGCATAAGCGAAAACGTCAGCAGAGGGCGAGGTGCCTGCGCCGTGCATATATCTCGGATGATCGAAGCACTTCGCGGTGCCCCACAGCAGCTTCTTGGAGGGGTCAGCCTTCATCTTTGCGGCAACGTAGTCAACGATCTCGTCGAACTTCTCGTTGGTCTCCGCAAGAGTGCCGTACTCGGGGGAAAGATCGCGGTCATGATAGCAGAAATAGTTGATCGAGAGCTTGTCCATGATCTCGAAGGCCGCGTCTACCTTAGCCTTGGCTCTGGCCTCGGGAGAGGAAGCGCCCCAGCTCTTGTCAGCGGTACCCACACCGAACATATCGGTGCCGTCGCCTCCCATGGTGTGCCACCAGGAAAGTGCGAACTTGAGCTGCTCGCGCATGGTCTTGCCGCCTACTACCTCATCGGGATTGTAGTACTTGAATGCCAGCGGGTTAGTGGATTTCGGGCCCTCATAGGGGATCTTCGGGATGTCAGCAAAAAACTCAGCCATTTTAAAAACCTCCAATTCTGTGTACCCGTTTCAGTTTCGTACAAACGGGAAAGCTTACAATATAATAATACACCAAAACGCCGTTTCTTGTCAACAGTATTTTTGTGAGATTTGCAAGAAAAATATATCATATCTTGCTCACTCTTCACACACAAAAACCGCCGCACTGCATAACAGTACGGCGGTGTGAATTTATCAGTCGATCTTGTTGTTGGCGATAACGGTCGCAACAAGGTTCCCGGGGAGCTGATCGTAGCGTGCTCTCTCCATGGAGTAGCTGCCGCGTCCCTGTGTCATCTGACGCAGGATCATGGTGAAGTCAGCCATCTCGGCCTCGGGCACCTCTGCAACTACCTCGGTCAGACCCTTCTTGGAGGCAGGGTTCATACCGAGCACTCTGCCGCGGCGCTTGTTGAGCTCGCCGATGATATCACCGGTGTTCTCGTCGGGAACGATAACGGTCAGCGTCGAGATAGGCTCGAGCAGCATCGGCTCTGCCTTCGGGATACCGTCCTTGAACGCGATCGAGGCCGCTACCTTGAACGCCATTTCGGAGGAGTCAACGGGGTGATAGGAACCGTCCACGAGGATAGCCTTCAGACCTACTACCGGGAAGCCCGCCAGCACGCCCTTCTTTACGCACTCCTGAAGTCCCTTTTCAACTGCCGGGAAGAAGTTCTTGGGAACCGCGCCGCCGAATACTCTCTCCTCGAAGATGAGCTCATCGGAGATGCAGGGCTCGAACTCGATCCATACGTCACCGAACTGGCCGTGGCCGCCGGACTGCTTCTTGTGTCTGCCCTGTACCTTGACCTTCTTGCGGATCGTCTCCTTATAGGCGATCTTGGGAGCGGAGGTCTCGATATCAACGCCGAAGGTGTCATGGAGCTTGCCCGCTACCGACTCAAGGTGCAGACCGCCGAGGGTGTAGAGCACCATTTCGAGAGTGTCGGGATTCTGCTCGTACTTGAGGGTCTTGTCTTCCTCAAGCAGCCTTGCGATAGCAGTGGAGATCTTGGCCTCGTCGCCGGAGCCCTTGGCTCTTACAGCCTGAGCATAGGTCGGAACGGGGAACTTTATAGCCTCGAATCTTACAACGCGGGAAGCGTCGCAGATCGTGTCGTTGGTGTTGACATTCATCTTGGTGGCAACTACGATATCGCCGCAGTTGGCCTCAGCGACCTCTGTCTGCTTCTTGCCGAGCAGGGTCATCAGCTTGCCGACCTTCTCGGTGGAGCCGGTGGTGGCATTGATAACGTCCTTATTGGTCCTGAGGACGCCCGAATGTACCTTGATGAAGCTCATCTTGCCCACGAACGGGTCAGCAACCGTCTTGAATACGAAGGCGGAAAGCGGAGCGTCCTTGTCGCACTTGATCTCAACGGGATCGCCGTTGGCATCGAGAGCTTCCTTGGTGTCGTTGTCGGAGGGTGCGGGCAGCAGCAGCGAGATCTCCTTGAGCAGCATATCCACGCCCGACAGATCGGTCGAAGAAACGCAGACAACGGGAGTGATGATACCCTCGTTCATGCCCTTATGTATACCGTCGATGAGCTCCTTCTGAGTGAAGGCCTCTCCGCCGATGAACTTCTCGAGCAGCTCCTCGTCGGTCTCGGCAACGGCCTCGGAAACAGCCTCCTTGAGACCGTCGATACGGTACTCCATGTTGGCGGCGACCTCAGCGGTAGGCATATCGGTCTCGACAGCCTTGCCGTTCTCGTACTTGTAAGCCTTCATCTCGATGAGGTTAACATAGGAAACTATCTTTCTGTCAGCGATGACCGGCACGATAACGGGGCAAACCGTCGGGCCGAACTCGGTCTTGAGCTGAGTCAGGACATTATTGAAGTTTGCATTCTCGTCGTCGAGCTTGGTAACGACGAACATACGGGGCTTGCCGTTCTCGGCGGCGTAGTCGTAGGCCTTATGTGTGCCGACCTTTACGCCGGACTTAGCCGATACTGTGATCATAACGCAGCCGGAAGCCGCGATAGCCTCCACCATACCTGCCTCATAGTCGAACAGGCCGGGAGCGTCGAGCAGGTTGATCTTGAAGCCGTCGAGTTCAAAGGAAGACAGCGAGGTATAAACGCTGCACTTTCTCTTGATCTCCTCGGAGGTATAGTCAGACACTGTATTTCCGTCGGCTATCTTGCCGAGGCGGTCAGTAGTACCGCTCTTATAGAGCAGTGCCTCCACGAGCGAAGTCTTTCCCGAGCCGCCGTGACCTGCAACTGCGATATTTTTGATGTGTGTGCTTTCGTAGGTTTTCAAACCGATCCTCTCCTTGCAAATAATTACCGTAGTTTTGATTGTTGCAAATGCACAATAAAACACAAACCGATAGAATAATTATATACCATTTTCACACGAATTTCAAGGGGATTTTCATTTTTTCTTTTCGTGATTATGAACAAAAAATTAAACAGATACAATACACAATAGACAAAATCCCGCCGCATACCGCGAAACGACGCATTTTGACAGCGGGCTGAACAAAGTTGTGTGACCCAAACGCGAAGGTCCTTGGCGCGGACGGCGCAGTTCCGCCTTTGGCTTTTGGAGTGCAGTAAAGCACTTCGGTTTGACGGCGGGCTGAACAAAGTGCAAGACCCAAACGCGAAGCGAAATGGGGTCAAGGGGGCTTTGCTCCCTTGCGGGGGTCGAGGGGGCGGAGCCCTCCTCGCGGGGTACAATTTTTCCGAAGGACAAATTTGCAGAGCCCCGACGGCTCCGCAGGCAATCATAAATCAATACAAAACAAGGCGCTGCGCCCAAAATCCAAAGGGCACAAGCGCCTTTTCATTTATTCAAAGTAATGGGGACAATTATTCGCAGCGCCGATCGACTCCGTCCGGCGCCTGCACTCCCAGAAACAGAGAGCGAGCCCCGCGAGCGAACGTTTTTCGTCCGGCTCCGTTGAAAGT
>JAFXVY010000118.1 GCA_017534595.1 Ruminococcus sp. | reverse complement strand
TGCATTCGCATCCTCACTATTCCTGTATGTGCAGGCGCCGAACTGCCTTGACGGCGCTGCGAATAATTGTCCCTATAACTGCATACAGATACAGAAAGCGCTGCGCCCTTTGATTTATGGGCGCAGCGCCTTGTTTGTATAGAATTATGATTGCCTGCGGAGCCTTCAAGGGGCTTTGCCCCTTGACCCCACAAGAGGCTCTGCCTCTTGACTCCGCAAGGGGGAAGCGTCCCCCTTGACCCCAAGTCGCTTCGCGTTTGGGTCACACAGCTTTGTTCAGCCCGCCGTCAAACCGAAGTGCTTTCCTGCACTCCATAAATCAAAGGCGGAAATACGCCGTCCGCGCTAGGACCGCCGTCCGCGCCGAGGACGCTTACTTTATCGCCGCAAATCCAAGCTTCAGATCGTCAAGTATGTCCTCAACATTCTCAAGCCCTACCGAAAGCCTGATAAGTCCGCCGTCAATTCCCGCAGCTGCAAGCTGCTCATCCGTCAGCTGCCTGTGCGTCGCAGACGCAGGGTGCAGTACACAAGTCCTGATGTCCGCAACGTGTACTTCATTCGACGCAAGCTTTAAGCTGTCCATGAACTTCACTGCAACGCTCCTGCCGCCCTTGATCGAGAAGCTGATAACACCGCTCGTGCCGTCCGGCAGATACTTCTTCGCCAGCTCGTGATACTTGCTGCTCTCAAGTCCCGGATAGTTGACGGAAAGTACATTCTCGTTCGCCTCAAGGAACTTCGCAACGATCATCGCGTTCTCGCAGTACTGCTTCATCCTTACGTGCAGCGTCTCAAGACCCAGATTGAGGTAGAACGCCGACTGCGCCGAGGGATAGCATCCGAAGTCTCTCATCAGCTGCATCCTCGCCTTGATGATGTAAGCCGCCTTGCCGTAAGCCTTGGTGTAAACGGTGCCGTGATAGCTCTCGTCAGGCTCGGTGAACTCCGGGAACTTGCCGTTGGTCCAGTCGAACTTGCCCGAATCAACGATAACGCCGCCGCCCTGAACAGCGTGGCCGTCCATGTACTTGGTGGTGGAGTGTACGATTATGTCTGCGCCGTACTCAAAAGGACGGCAGAGGATAGGCGTGGGGAAGGTGTTGTCGATGATGAGCGGCACGCCGTTGTCGTGAGCGATCTTTGCGAACTTCTCGATATCGAAAACGGTCAGCGCCGGGTTTGCGAGAGTCTCGCCGAATACAGCCTTGGTGTTGGGCTTGAAGGCTGCGCGGATCTCCTCCTCGGGAGCGTCTGCGTCAACGAAGATGCACTCGATACCCAGCTTCTTGAGGGTGTAAGCGAACAGGTTTATGGTGCCGCCGTAAATGGTCGCAGCGGAGATGAAGCTGTCGCCGGCCTTGAGGATGTTGAGCAGCGAGAGCAGCGAGGCTGCCTGACCCGAAGAGGTACACATAGCGCCGATACCTCCCTCGAGGGCTGCGATCTTATCCTCTACCGCCATAACGGTGGGGTTCTCGAAGCGGGAGTAGATAAGGCTCTTTGTGGGGTCGTCAAATACAGCCGCCACATCGTCGGTGGAGTCGTAAACATAGGTGGTGCTCTGAACTATGGGCACTACTCTCGGCTCGGTATTCTTGGGGGTGTAGCCTGCGTGCAGGCATTTGGTCTCGATCTTCATGGGTATCAGTTCCTTTCGTTACTTTGAATATTTAAAGCTCTTGATGCTTTTTACACAGCTGTCTGTCGTGCTCTGATCCTGCCCGTTGAAGGACAGCGCGCAGAGTATATATGTGTCCTCGGAGACCTCATAGAAGCCTTCGACGATGGTCTGCTCGTTTATGCCACTTTCGGGCTCCTCGGGGAAGTGGAACACCGCCATAAATCCGCGGCGCCCTCCGCCGATATCCCACATCTCGGAGACCTCGGCATCAAACTGGTCGCCCGGGATAGACTTGATCTCGCTGAACTTTTCGTCAAAGCTTTTCATCGGGAGCGGATCGTCGCAGCCGTCATCCTCGCCCGGGTATCTGTAAGCTGTCATCTCGGCCTTGATCTTCGCATCCGACTGCCTGTTCTGGAACAGCAGCTGCTTGGTCATAACCTCATATCTGCCCTCTATGGGGGTCTTCTCCCACATCGAGGAAACATTGTTCGGTGCTACGCCCTCGGGCATTGTGATGCGGAAGTTGAACTCATCCCCGACGGTGAAGTCGGTCTCGTGCTCCGGCGCGCTGACATCACCGCTCCACGCCGACTGCCACTGGTACAGATCCACCAGCATATAGGTGTCCGACTCGGTTATCGCGCAGACGATGCTGTTTTCCTCCCTCACGAACGGGATGACCTCGAAGTCCTCTCCCTGACCTGTCTTTAAAACGGCGAGATTCTCAAAGGGCATAGCTCCGAGCTTATCGGTATCCACCGCAAAGCTCAGCTTGCCGAGCTTTGCTTTGAGCTCGACCCTCACCGGGCAGCCTACAAGCCCAACCGTCCCCGTCGCGAGGACGTCTGTCTTGTATACATTCTCAAGCTTGCAAAGCCCCTTCGGCTGCGACGCTTTAAGTGTAACTCCCGTTACCTGCGGAGCGTCGGGCTCGTTTATCTCAAGGGAGTATTCCGTGGGGTATTCCTCCGCAGAGCTTGTCTCGGGAGCCGCCTCCGTGACTTTCTCCGTGACTGTCTCCGTGACCGTCTCGGGGCTTGCCGAAGTCACCGCCTCGGTCTGCGTTACGGAAGCCGCTGCGGAGCTGTCCTCCTTTGCGGAGCTCTCGGAGCTGTCATCGACCTCTCCGCAGGACGCAAGACACAGCAACGCCGCGATCACGGCAAAATATCTCTTCAAACTTTTTATACGCCGCATCTCACACATTTATCTCCGCAACATCGTCGGAAACGCCGTTGGCCTCAAGCACAGGCTTAACGCAGCTCTCAATGAACTCATCCACCTGCTGCGGGCAGCGCCCTATGTAGTTCTCGGGCTTCATGATCTCGTCCAGCTCCTCGCGTGTTACCATGAATATCGGGTCTGCGGCGATGAGGTCGGCAAGATCGTTGTCCAGACCGTCGCGCTTGACGTGAGCGCCGGCTTCCATGGAGAGCTTTCTGATGTGCTCGTGGAGCTCCTGCCTGTCGCCGCCCTTTTCGCAGGCGTCCATGATGACGTTCTCGGTCGCCATGAAAGGCAGCTCCGCCATGACTCTCTTGCGGATGATCTTCTCGTAAACCACCAGACCGTTCTCAGGGTCGGTGACATTGAGCATTATGTTGAGTATCGCGTCAACTCCGAGGAAGGCCTCGGCTACCGAGATACGCTTGTTTGCGGAGTCGTCGAGAGTCCTCTCGAACCACTGCGTGCCCGCGGTGAATGCCGGGTTGAGCACGTCTACCATCACATATCTCGCCAGCGAGCAGATACGTTCGTCTCTCATCGGATTGCGCTTGTAGGCCATAGCCGAGGATCCGATCTGTGTCTTCTCAAAGGGCTCCTCGATCTCCTTGAAGGACTGCAGCAGTCTGATATCGTTGCCGAACTTCATAGCGCTCTGAGCGATAGCCGCAAGCACCTGACAAACCGCGAAATCCACCTTTCTCGAATAGGTCTGGCCCGAAACGGGAACAACGGCGTCAAAACCCATTTCCTCGGCGATCAGCGCCTCGAGCTGCTTTACCTTGTCGGTGTCGCCGTGGAACAGCTCCATAAAGGAAGCCTGTGTGCCGGTAGTGCCCTTGGAGCCCAGCAGCTTGAGCCTGCCCAGCTGGAAGTCGAGATCCTCAAGATCCATAAGCAGCTCGTTGCACCACAGCGTAGCACGCTTGCCGACGGTGGTCAGCTGAGCGGGCTGGAGGTGAGTGTAGGCGAGGCAGGGCATAGCCTTGTACTTGTCCGCAAACTTCGCCAGCTGGTCAATGACCTTTATGAGCTTTCTCTTGACTACCCTGAGCGCGTCGCGCATGATGATGACATCGGTGTTGTCGCCCACATAGCAGCTCGTCGCACCGAGGTGGATGATACCCTTTGCATTGGGGCAGAGCTCGCCGTAGGTGTGAACGTGAGCCATAACGTCGTGGCGGAAGGTCTTTTCATACTGTGCCGCGACCTCATAGTCGATATCCTCGGTGTGAGCTTCGAGCTCGGCCACCTGCTCGGCGGTGACACCGAGACCGAGCTTCATCTCGGCTCTTGCGAGAGCTACCCAGAGCTTTCTCCATGTAGAGAACTTCTTGTCAGCAGAGAAGATGAACTGCATCTCCTTGCTTGCATATCTTGTACAGAACGGGCTTTCGTAGCTGTTTGTCATAATTTCGACCTCTTTCCGATTGATTTATGGGAACCAATCTATATTATACCACAGCGCAGCATAAAAATCAAGAGCGAAAACCCCCGCAGGAACCAAATGAAAAGTGAAAAGCGGACAGTTAAGGGATCGCCTCCGGCGATGATCATAAAATACGTCCGCGCAGCGGACACCTTAATTATTCATTCTTCATTATTCACTGTTCATTATTCATTCAGCGGGCGCTAAACAATGAAAAGAAAAGGCACCTCCGTCAGCCTCCTGACAAAAGTGCCTTAAAACATCTTCTTTATCCCGCCTGCGCTCCTTTTATTCTGTTATCAGCTCCCGGACTGCTATCTTCTTTACCTTGCGCGAGGCTATGAACGCGAACACCGCCGTGCAGAGGCAGATGAAGGCTCCGCCGCCGATGTAGGTAAGAGGAGTGCTGTCGGGATACAGCTTGACGATGCCGAACATCGAGAAGACCGTGTTGAGCAGATCGTCTGACCAAAGCGAGCCCGCAAAGGCTCCGAGTATGCTGCCGATCACCGCTATGATAAGGAACCTCACCGTGAACTGCCTGCGAAGCCTCCCCGAGGTGAAGCCTATCGCCTTGTAAACGCCGAGGTCGGTGCGCTCCTGGGCAAAGGCCTTCGAGCAGACCATTATTACCGCCACCAGCGCGAAGATCCCCGAGAACGCATAGATCATGATCTTTATGCCGTCTCCCGCCGATCTCATTGTGCTGTCGTAAACATCCTCCTCGTGGTGGTAGGCCGAGGCGGAAAGCAGATCTCCGAAACGGCTGTTGAGCTCCTCTGCGATGTCGTCGATCTTTGAGGTGTCCTCCACCGCCACGCTGAGATAGGGCACATATTCCGCACCGAGACGCTGTGCTCCCTCAAGGCTCATGCCGAAGGCGTAGCCCGCGTCGGAGCCTGTCTGGAACAGCCCGGAGACGGTAAACTTTGCCTCCTCTCTCCTGCCGGAGACCGTCACCTCGTCGCCGATCCTGAGATCGAGAGCGTCCCGCACCTGAGTGGTTATGATGATCTCGTTGTCGTAGAGCGGCTTTCTCCCCTCGAGCATACCCGAGGTGTATTCGGGGCGCATCATAACCACGCAGATCACGTTCTCGCCGTCGAGCGAATAGTACTGATGCGATTCGTAATACTTTCTGCTTATCGGGGTGTATTTCTCGATAGCTGCCTCTATCTCGTCAATATGCTGAGCAGCCTTTTCGTCCTTCACGCGGATCTCCACATCGGCTATCGCCATACCCATTGATTCCATCGCCGAGCGGCTGCTGATAGAGTCGCTCATAACGTTGACGGTAACTGTAAAGAATGCAAGCAGCGCCGTGATGGACACGATACCTATATACTTCGTAAAGTTGGACGAGAATGCGCGGTATGCGACCGATGCGGTGAGCCCGCGCTTTGTTATGGGCGCATTTAAGCGGCTCTGGAACCAGACCTCCTGCCTGCCGCCGGATATGGCGCGCACAGGCGAGATCCGTGCAAGGCGCCTTGTGGATATGAATACTATCAGCGCCGAGAGAGCCAGCATAGCTGTTATAACTGCCGCCGTGCTGCCGAGAGCAAGGCTGCTGTCCGGGCAGACAGCGGTTATCGGGCAGAATATTCCGCTCAGCACTCTTTCGAGCAGCACCGACAGCCCTATGCCTATCACCATACCCACAGCCTCGGCAAGAGCATATCGCAGGAAGATGACCTGTGTGATCTTTCTGTCCGTGAAGCCCTGTGCTTTGAGGATGCCGAGATTCTGATAGTCTATCTCTATCTCCGAGCGGATGCTGTGAGCGATAACGATGAGCACTATCACGAACAGCACCACCGAAAAGCTGAGCACAACATCGAGAATGATTATCATGAGCAGAGCCGTGTAGGTCTCCGACTGCTCCTTCGTTATAACGCCCGAGGACTTGGTCACGATACCCGTTTCGAGATTGAGCTCGCGGGTGAACTTTGCGGCAGAGAGCTCATCGTCAGCCTTGAATACCCTCACTATCCGGTATACGCTCGAGCGCTCCCCGTCGCTGAGAGAGGAGACCGAGGCATACAGCTCATCGTAGTCCTCGTCGGAGATGAAGTACTGCTTCCAGCCGATCATCATGGCGCCTATCATCGGCTCCTGTACGAAGCCCGCGATCCTGAACTCGCGGGTCCCGTCCTGGAACTCGACCTGCAAGCTGTCTCCGATCTTGACATCGACCTTCGCGCTGATCCCGTAGGGAGCGTAGAGCTCGCCTTTTTTTAGCTTCGGGACCGTGTCCTCAAACCCGTCGCCGGAGGGCGTGTAGAGGCGGATGCCGTCCGGCAGCTTCCTGAAAAAAGAGCTGTTGCCGTCATCCTTGCCGTTTGAAAATCTGACCTTGCCGAAATCTATCACCGCCTCGGCAACGGTCATGTCCTTTACAAGAGAGCTGTTCTCCACGCTCTGACGCAGCTCGTCAGTGAAGTACTTGCGGGCGATGAAGATGTTGGCATCCCCGACGCCGGCCTCCTCCTGAGCCCGCGCAAGAGCGGAATCGTAGTTCTTTCTCGCCGCCAGTACCGAGGCGGCCATGGCGGTTATCAGCAGCGTGAGTATCATAACGCTGATGAACGCGCCCTTTTTGTGCTTTATGTTGGCACGCAGAAGTGTTCTCAGTTCCATATATCCCGCTCCTTACCAGCTCATAGAGCTGAGCCATGCGCTGACCTGAGCCTCGCGGCTCTTTTCCTCTGCGGCATCGTAGGGCGGCAGCGAGAGCTCGCCGATGATGCTTCCGTCGCCGATGTAAAGCAGCCTGCTCGCACGCAGCGCCGCACGCATATCGTGAGTTACCATAAGTATGCTCTGACCCGACCGGTTGAGCCCGGTCAGCAGATCGAGAACGTCGGTGGTGTTGCGGCGGTTGAGAGCGCCGGTGGGCTCGTCGGCAAAGAGCAGCTTCGGTGAGTTGACCACCGCTCTTGCGATCGCGCAGCGCTGCTGCTCGCCGCCCGATACCTGCGAGGGAAGATGAGTCTTTATGTGTGATATGCTCATCTGCTCAAGCAGCTCGTCGGTGCGGGACCTGACCTCCGCAGCGGATTTATCCTTGTTGAGATACCCCGAGACCGCAACGTTTTCAAACAGCGTCAGGTTGCTGACAAGATGCATCTGCTGGAATACGAAGCCGAAATCCCGGTGCCGCAGCTCCGCCAGCTTCTTCTCGCTGAACTTTGCGATATTCTCTCCGTTGTAGGTCACGGTGCCGGCAGTAGGTCTGTCCATGCAGCTCAGAGCATAGAGCAGAGTTGACTTCCCCGACCCGGAGGCTCCCATAATAACAGTGAAATCCCCCTCGTAAACATCAAGATCGAGGTGCGACAGGATGTGTACCTGCCCGCCCCCGTGAGCAAAGCTCTTGCAAAGACCCTTTGCGGAAAGAACAGTATTTTTCATAACGTCAGCGCTCCTTTTTCTGTTTTCGTAACCATTATAGCACAGCAGTTATTAAAAAGTCTTTAAGGACAAAAAATTCTTCCGACAAAAAAAGCATCCCCCGCCAAACGCAGGAGGATGCTCACCCAAACATATCAAAAAACCGTCGCCGCAGGCGATACCTTAATTATTCACTCCCAATTTTGATGTGTATTGCTGTAAATAATAATTTAGCTTTGCAATGCACAATTCACAATGCACAATGCACAATGAAGGTGTGCGCCTTTGGCGCACGTTATTTTGCCGCGAAGCGGGTAAATTCACAATTAACAAT
>JAFXVY010000117.1 GCA_017534595.1 Ruminococcus sp. | reverse complement strand
GTCCGGCGGACTGTTTTTAAAGAGGGGAGGCCCTGCAAGAGAGGGCCTCCCCTTGTTCGTCGCCCGCACAAGGCCGCCTGCGAGCGAGCAGCGAGCACGTTCTTTATTACTTTCCAAGCATAAACAAAACTTTGTTTCACGCTTTATACTTTGTAATGGCCAAAAGCAAAGACACCCGCCCTGTCTCGGGGGCTTTCCGGTCGCCCCCGAGCCCCTTCGGGTGCGGAGCCGGATGTAACGCTGACTATGTTAGCAGCCGGACGGAATTACCTCGGATGCGTTCGCATCCTCACTATTCCTGTGCCTGCGGGCGACGGACTGTCATGACGGCGCTGCGAATATCTGTCCCCGAAGCATAGCAAAATTATAAGGCGCTTGTGCCCTTTGGATTTTGGGCGCAGCGCCTTGTTTTGTATTGAGTTTTTAGTGCCTGCGGAGCCGGGATCGGAGCTTACGCTCCGAGTGAGAGCTCTGTAATTTTTCCGTCCCGGAAAAATGCACTCTGCAAGGAACTCTGTCCCTTGACCCTGCGGGGCTCTGCCCTCGACCCGCAAGGGAGCAAAGCCCCCTTGACCCCATTTCGCTTCGCGTTTGGGTCTTATACTCTGTTCAGCCCGCCGTCAAATCACAGTGCGGTTCTGCACTCCATAAACTAAAGGCGGAACTGCGCCGTCCGCGCCGAGGACCTTCGCGTTTTGGTCTTACGGCTTTGCTTGCTGTTATCCCGCCTGCGACGTATACAGCTCGTAGTACGCCCCGCGCTTCGCCATCAGCTCATCATGGCTCCCGCATTCCCTGATGCCCTTGTCATCTATGAACATGATCCGGTCACAGCTGCGTATCGTCGATAAGCGGTGCGCGATGATGAAGGAGGTCCGCCCCTTCAAAAGCCCTGCTATGCCCTTCTGCAGCAGCGCCTCGGTCTTGGCATCTATCGAAGAGGTCGCTTCGTCAAGCACAAGTATCTTCGGATCCGAAAGCAGCGTCCTCGCAAAGCTTATCAGCTGCTTCTCTCCGCCCGAAAGCTTCGAGCCTCGCTCGTTGACCTCGGTATCATAACCTTCATCCATCCGGCTGATAAAGGTGTCCGCGCACACTGTCTTTGATGCCGCCTCTATCTCCTCATCCGTTGCGTCAAGCTTGCCGTAGCGGATGTTGTCCTTTATCGTGCCGCTGAATATGAAGCTGTCCTGCAGCATTATGCCCATCTGCGTGCGCAGTGAGCGCAGGGTGACGTCCGAGATATCGGTGCCGTCCACGGTTATGCTCCCCTGCTGGAGGTCGTAGAACCTCGAAAGCAGCGAGACCATTGTGGATTTGCCCGCTCCCGTGGGGCCTACCAGTGCTATGCTCTCTCCGGCCTTGACGTCGAGGGATACGTGCTCGAGCACGTTGACGCCCTCTTCATAGCTGAAAGTCACGTCGTTGAAGGACACCTGACCGGTGATCTCTCCGAGCTCGAAGGCGCCCTCCTTGTCATGAACGACGGCGGGCTCGTCGAGGGTCTCGAAGATACGCTCGAGGTAGGCTATGTTATTGATAAAGTTGTTCATTATGTTCGACAGGCTCATTATCGGCTGCCAGAACCGTGATGCGTAGCCTGTCATGGCGGCAAGGGTGCCGAGCGTCACCGTGGCCGGGTCGAGCACCAGCAATCCGACGACGAACATCGCCGCCCGGACAAGGGTGGAGATATTGTCTGTCGTCGGCCAGACGAGATGCGTGAAGCGCACGGCTCTCATCCAGCTCTTGCGGTACTTCTGATTGAGCCTGTCGTAGATGCCGGCGTTCTCCTCCTCACGGGTGAACACCTGGGTTATCCTTGCGCCGACGATGTTCTCCTGGAGGTAGGCGTTCATATTGGAGCTCTTGTTGGAAACGTCCTGCCATGCGCGGCGCTGATGCTTCTTGATCGCGAAGATCAGAGCCATGAACAGCGGCAGACCCGATACAGCCACCAGCGTCAGCCGCACATCGACTATCATCATGAAGATCAGTATGAGGATCATATTGAGTATTTCCATGATGAAGTTGATGATGCCGTTTGATAGCATATCCGAGACCGAGTTGACGTAGTTGATGACTCTTATGAGTATCTTTCCGTGGGGGCGGTCGTCGTAGTAGGAGAACGGCAGCTCCTGTAAATGAGCGAACAGATCCTCTCTGATATCGTAGATTATATTCTGACCCACGATGGTCATTATCCTTGAACGTATGTTGCCGAGCATCGTTCCGATGACGGTGCAGACAAGCAGCAGCACTGCGAGCAGCACGAGCCCGACGTAATTCTTCCCGGGTATGGTAACATCGAGCGCTCGCTGGGTTATCAGCGGCCCGATGAGCCCGACTATCGCGGCGAGTATGCTCAGGCAGAGCGAGACGATCATTTTATTGCGGTATCTCTTGATGTAGACAAAGGCGCGTTTGAGATGTGCGAAATTGAACGGGGTCTCAAGCTGTTCGTCAACATCGTATCTGTTTCTTGCCATACTACACCACCTCGCTTTCGGCGGCGCAGTTTATGCCGCACTGCAGCTCGTAGATCTGCTTGTAGTAGCCCTCTTGTCTGATGAGCTCGTCATGGGTACCGATCGCGGTGACGCGGCCGTTCTCGAGAATGATTATCTTGTCGGCGTTGCGGGAGGAGGATATCCTCTGCGCTATCATGATCTTGGTGCACGAGAAGTCGAGCTCCTCGTCGAGGTTATGCTGTATGAAGCTCTCGGTCTCCATATCCACGGCGGAGGTCGTGTCGTCGAGTATCAGTATGGCGGGACGCATGGCAAGGGCTCTTGCCAGCGAGATACGCTGCTTCTGACCGCCCGAAAGACCCACTCCGCGCTCGCCGATGAGGGTATCGTACTTCATGGGCATCTTGTTTATGAACTCCGACGCCGCGGCAAGCTCTGCACACCGCAGCACATACTCCTCCTCGAGCTTGCTGTTGCCGAAGGCTATGTTTGAATCTATGGTGTCCGAGAACAGCAGGACATCCTGCGTTGCTATGGAGATCCTGTTTCTCAGGTCGTGGAGCTTGTGCATCCGCACGTTGACACCGTCCACCAACACCTCCCCCGAGCTGCAGTCGGAGAAGCGAGGGATCAGATTTATCAGCGAGGTCTTGCCGGAGCCGGTGGGACCCATGATCACCACGGTCTCCCCTGCCTCGATCTTGAAGCTGATATCCTTGAGCACCGGCTTGCTGCCGAGGTTGAGGGATACGTTCCTGAACTCGACTGCGCCCTTGATCTCCCTGACATCCTGCTCCGCGTCCTCGCGGTCAACGATCTTGGGAGCCTCGTAGTAGATCTCGATTATCTTCGCAGCCGAAGCCATGAAGCGGAACCAGTCGCCGACGTAGTTGCTCATGCTCCTCATCGGGTTGCTGACCGCCCAGAGCAGTCCGGATATCGCCACATACTGACCCATTGTGAGCCGGCGGGAGATCATGAAGATACCGCCCGCAAGCAGGAGTATGACGCTCAGCGAGCCTGCGGCTATATCTATCATCGGCTGATATTTCAGCCAGACCTTTGTGGCGGAGATGTTGGAGTCGCGGTATTTCTGGTCGCAGGCGCGGAACTTATCCTTTTCGTATTCCTCTCTTGCGAAGGCCTTTACCACTCTGTTGCCGGAGATGTTCTCCTGTGCGGCGGTGTTGAGCGCCGAGGAAGCCTCTCTGACCTTGCGGTAGGCGGGAGCCGCCTTGCGGGAGAAAAGACGGGTTATAATGAATATCGCGGGGGTCATGGCCATTATGCACAGCGCCGTGGGAACGTCTATCGTGAAGAAGTAGACCATCGAAGCCGTGAACAGCGCCAGCGACTCGACGCACCCCTTTATTACCCACGAAACCATGTGCCGCACGAGGTCGAGGTCGCCGGTGAGCCTTGTCATAAGGTCGCCGGTGCGGTAACGGTCATAGAACTCCATATCCTGTGTTTCGATCTTGCGGAACAGATGTGTCCTTATGCGGTAGATCATCCCCTGCGAGGAGGTCTCGTAATACATCTGGCAGGCATACTGCATACCTGTTCTCAGCAGCGTGAAGCCTATCATACCCGCGATCAGCCACCATAGCAGACTGCGCTCGTTGGCAAGGTTATCCGCCGCGTTCTCGTTGGATATGAAAGTGTCTATGATCCTGGACTGGAAATAAGGCGAGGCGATATAGAGTATATTGCAGGCTACCGAAAGAAACAGTGCCATTATATAGGCCGCCCTGCTGCCCTTCATATTGTGCCAGAGCCATCTCAGCTGAAACACTTTCCGCGCACCTCCTCTAAATTATATTTTGGACAATTTTGACTTTCTTCGGGTAATTATATCACGCTTTCGCCCCGATTGAAATAGGATATGCTATCATCTTTTTAACATTTCCGATAATTTTCGCAGATACCGAAAATTTTACGCTGCAGGCGACGCCTTACATTATAGATTATCCATTATTATTCTTCATTTTTCATTGAGCGGGCGCACGAAAAAATACGAAAAAGACACTCCCGCCGATCACCGGCGAAAGTGTCTGGATCAAACGATATACACGCGCCCGCGCTACACCATGGCCGCGCTCTTTCTCCACTGAGAGGGCGTGAGCCCGGTCAGCTGCTTGAACTGACGGGAGAAGTGAACGGTGTTGCTGTAGCCGCAGGCATAGGCTACCTCCTCGATAGTCTTCTCGGAATAGGAGAGGTAGTGCTGAGCCTGCTCAATACGGCTGTTTATGACGTCCTGATTGCAGGTCGTACCGAAGGCCTTTTTATAAAGCAGATGCAGGTACGGCTCGCTGATGTTGAGCTCCGAGGCCATGACCCCGATGCACCACTCCTTCGAGGGCGCGGAGTAGATCCTCCGCCTCAGATCGAGGAGCTCACGGTAATGAGCTATCGAGCAGTCCTCGGGATTATGCCCCTCGGCGAAGACCTCGGCGGTCAGCGCCTTGATGAGATAGCCCGCCGTGCGCATATTCCCGGTGCGGAAATAGCAGTCTGCGATGAGCTTGAAATACTGCGAAACGTCGATGCTCTCGCCGATGTACACCGGCTCGTCGTAGCGCACGCCCACACTTGCCGCAAGGTTCTCGCTGCAGTCGAACTGGATCCAGTCGTTGACATATTCGTCCTCGCAGGCCTTATAGTACTGCGGGGTGTTCCGGTTATATATTATAAATGTATTGGGCTCGAAACGGATAAGCCGCCCGCCGATGACAAAGTCGGCGCGGGTCTTAACAAAAAGCATAAGATATCCGTCATAGCCTCTCGGCCTGTCGAGCACAAAGCTGCCGTCGTGACGGCACGAACAGCCCATTCTGTTGATACTGAACA
Source organism: Ruminococcus sp. (assembly GCA_017534595.1). Classification (GTDB taxonomy): domain Bacteria; phylum Bacillota; class Clostridia; order Oscillospirales; family Ruminococcaceae; genus FB2012. The sequence goes on along the minus strand of JAFXVY010000117.1, from coordinate 10,833 downwards.
CTATACTGCACCTCCGCATCGTTTATCCATATCTCTAATTGTGATTATACACACATTATCATCATCTGTCAATAGATTATTGTTAAATATTGTAAAAAAGATACCGTGCGGATAATATTTTCTCAAAGACCCGAAAGGCGCCTTCGTCACAGTGCCGACGTAAGGCGCCCGAAAGGTTCAGTCTTTGCCCTGCCTGTCAGACAAGCTTCTTGTAGATCCTGCCGCCCTGGAGCGTCTTGCCCTTAACGGCAAACATCTCGGAGATGGTCACTACCTGCCAGCCCTCATCCTTGAGCCAGGGGATTATCTGCTCCATAGCCTCGGCTGTGGTGGCATAGTTCTCGTGACAGAGAACTATCGCGTTTTCAAGCGAGCCGTTCTCCTTGGCCTTCTTGAGGGTGTCCACGATCTGCTCGGTGGTCCTCTTGTTCCAGTCCTGAGTATCTATCGAGCAGGAAATGAGCGGTACATCATTGAGAGTTTCGGTAACGAGGGAGTTGGAATCGAGGTAAGGCAGCCTCATGAGCTTGGAGGGCTCCGCCCCGATTATGCTCTTGAGCTTGGCATCGGTGGTGTCGAACTCCGAGCGTATCTTCTCGGCATCGCACTTGGAGAGATAGGGGTGGGTCGTGGTATGATTGGCGATCTCCATTCCCTTCTCGTAGGCGTACTTCACCTGCTCCTCGGTCTTGATCCAGTTGCCGACATAGAAGAATGTGGCATGGAAGCCTGCATCGGCTACCGCGTCGATGATCCTGTATGCGGGGTCGCCCTTCTTTGTTGCGGAGGCGCCGTCGTCAAATGAGATCGCCACCATCGGCTTGTCAGGGTCTATCCAGGAGGTATCCACCGCCGGGGTCACGGCTGCGGGCTGAGAGTCTTCTTCGTCATCATCGTCCTCGACGGTGCTGCCTTCCGCTGCGCCTGCCGAAACGTTGTCAATATAGAGATCGGCAAGGCCGGCCTTGGTCTCAACATAAAGCACAAGTCCCGATGCCCCCTCGGGGATGGTGTAGTTGTTCTCGAGAGTCACCCACTCGCCGCTCTCGGCGCTCTTGTCGCAGATGCCGTCATAGCCGGTGGTACCGTTGGCGTTATACTGCATGGTCAGCTTGAGATTGGCGGCTTTGCCGCTCTCCTGCATAACATCGGCCTTGAAACTGTATTCCTTGCCCGGCTTGAAGATCTTGTTGTCGAGCGGGATCTGGGTGCCGTGCCAGGTGTCGCCGCGGCCGGTAACATAAAGCGAAGCGCTGCCGCCGTTGGATTTTTCCTTGTTCACGGAGATGCTCACTCCGTCGCCTCTCGGCTGCCAGCTTCCCGAGCCCGACTCAAAATCCTCGGTGAAGAAGCCCACGCCGGCTGCGGTCTCGTCGGCGGTGACTTCTATATCCTCAGCCTCGGTATAGCTCCCGCTGACCTTGAACTCGTTCTTGTAGATCTCCGCCTTGCCGCTGGACTGATAGCCCTCTACGGTAAGCGCGACCTCATACATTTTGCCGAGCTCGAGGCCGACCTTCTCCCATGCCTGGAAGTGCTTGGTCACGGAGATCGTTCCCTCGATCTTGGTGCCGTCTATGGTCTGAGGCTTGGTCTTTCTTACCGACCAGAACTGATCGAAGGTCTTGGTGCCGTCGATGGAGGGCTGGTTGTAGCGGGTGGTGCGGTAGATGTCATACACGCCGCCGTCCACCTCGACCGTGCCGAGAGCTGCCGATGCCCCGGGCGGCCTCCAGCTGCCCCAGGATTCTACAACGTAAAATTCGATGAGCGGATCTCTTGTCCAGCCGTAAACACAGAGATAGGAGTTGCCGTCGGGCTGATAGTCAGCGCCGTAGTCAACGGAGATATCCCCGAGCTCCTTGTAGGTCTGGCTAGAGTTGTACTTGAGACCTCTGCGGAAAAGAGCATTGTTTATCTTGCTCCACTCGCAGGAGAAGTTTCCGCCCTCGCCGAGAGTCATGGTGGTGTCGCCCTTGTCCTTCCAGAGCTCGAAGCTGTAATCGCCTTCCTTGCCGGTGGCGTTCTCGGTCAGCACTCTGCCCGAAGCCGAACCGCCGGAGGAAGCCTGATCGCCGGCAGATGAGCTGTCAGCGCTGCCGCAGCCGACCAGACTCAAAGTCAGACAGCATATCGCGGCTGCCGAACCGATGACTCTTCCGAGAATGTTCTTTCTCATTCAAGTTTACCTCACTTTCTTTAAATTTTCGGTGATGCTTTGTTCATCAATTACAATGGTAGCATCAAATTACTATTTTTTCAAGTGCTTTATTGTCTGTTTTCGGAGAGTGTATCATCGTTTTTTGCGCAGGGTTATTAACAGTTTGTAAACATGGCTTTCCCGGGATTGACAGCCGCCCCGGGGGATGCTATAATAGCAAATTGAGAGTTACTTTCAAATTCGAGAACGGAGTGACCTGAATGTCCAAGTACAATACGGCTCAGCGTGAGGAGCTTCTCAGATTTCTCGGCGCTCACAGCAGCGATGCCTTCACGGTCTCGGGGCTGATAGAGGCCATGAAGAACGATCCCGATTTCGGCAAGCCGCTTGCGGAGAGCACGGCATACCGTCTTATAAAGCAGCTGGTCGAGGAGGGCAAGGTCAAGCGCACCGTCAGCGGCGTGAGCCGGGAGTTCCGCTATCAGCTGGCAGCCGATGAGGAATGCAAAGGGCACCTGCATCTGAAATGCAGCGTCTGCGGGGAGCTTCTGCATATGCACCATGAAAGCAGCGAGCGCATCGCCGAAAGCCTGCTCGAGGAGGAGGATTTCTCCCTCGACACGGGAATGGTGCTGACAGGCATCTGCAAGAAGTGCAGGGAGTAGGATATATGACAGCAAGAAACAGATATACTGCGGCAGCTCTGGCGGTGCTGTTCGCGGCGGCGCTGATACTTTCGGCGGCGTTCACGGCTCACAGCGCCTCTCACGAATGCTGCGGCGAGGGCTGCGCGGTCTGCGAGACGGTTTCGCAGTGTGCGGCGCTGCTTGCGGGTGCGGCTGCGGCCGTATTCACTGCGGCGGCGGTAAGCGTCAGCCGGAAGATATGTATGCGCATCGGCGCGGTACGCCAGGCCGAACGCAGGAGCACGCCCGTCTCGGAAAAGGTGCTGCTTTTAAACTGACTTTCCGTGAAGCTCACACGGACAACAACAATAATATAACTTCACGGAGGATAATCATGTTTGGTATAAAGAAATTTCTCGCCGTGCTCTGCTGCGCGGCTGTATCTGCGGGAGCTGCCGGCTGCGGCTCGTCCGCATCGAGTGCCGGAGGCGCTGCAAGCGCAGGCGGCTCTGACAAGGTAAAGATAGTATGCACCGTGTTCCCCGCCTATGACTGGGTAAGGGAGCTCACCAAGGGCAGAGAGGATAAGGTAGATATCTCCTATCTGCTCGACCATGGCTCGGATATGCACAGCTTCCAGCCCACCGCCGACGACATACTCAGCATCACAAACTGCGACCTGTTCGTCTATGTGGGCGGCGAGTCTGACGGCTGGGCAAGAGACGCGCTGGCTAATGTTACCGACAGGGACGTTAAGGCGGTAGCCCTGATTGAGGCTGTCGGCTCCGACGCCAAGGAGGAAGAAGTAAAAGAAGGTATGCAGGCCGAAGAGGAAGAGCACGACCACGAAGAAGGAGAGGGTCACGATCACGAGGAGGAAGAGCCCGAGTACGACGAGCACGTCTGGCTCTCTCTCAGAAATGCCGAAAAGATCTGCGGCGTGATCTGCGACGATCTCTGCGCGGCGGACGCTTCCGGCAGCGAGACCTACAAGGCCAACCTCAGCTCCTACAAGGGCGAGCTTGACAAGCTCGACAGCGAGTTCAAGTCCCTTGCGGACGGCGCGAAGACCAAGGCTCTCATCTTCGGAGACCGCTTCCCCTTCCGCTATTTCACCGATGACTACGGCTTCGATTACTACGCCGCATTCGTAGGCTGCTCCGCAGAGACCGAGGCGAGCTTCGAGACGATCACCTTCCTCTCGAAGAAGCTCGACGAGCTCCGCACCGGAGTGGTATTCACCATAGAGAACAGCGATCAGAAGATCGCAAAGGCTGTCATCGAGAGCAGCACGGATTCAAAGAACGCTTCCATAGCCTCGCTCGATTCCCTGCAGTCGGTCAACCGCGAGCGCGTTGACGGCGGCGCGACCTATCTCAGCCTTATGAAAGAGAATTACGAAACGCTGAAAGCAAATATCAGCGCTTAAACGGAGGATAGACCATGTCACAGCAGCTCAGATGCAAAAACGTCTCGCTCGGCTACGAGGGCGACACCGTTGCCGAAGGCCTCGACTTCACTCTTGAGTCGGGAGACTATCTCTGCATACTCGGTGAGAACGGCTCGGGCAAGAGCACACTCATCAAGGCTCTGCTCGGCCTCATACCCGTGATGTCGGGGGAGATCGAGCGAAGCGGCGAAGCCAAGCAGAGCGGTATCGGCTATCTGCCTCAGCAGACGGTCGTTCAGCGGGATTTCCCCGCCTCGGTCAGAGAGATAGTGCGCTCGGGCTGCATAGCAAAGAGCGGCTTCCGGCCGTTCTACAGCAAGGAAGAAAAAGCGCTCGCGGATGAGAACATGGAGCGCCTCGGCATCAAGGAGCTTGCCGGGCGCTGCTACCGCGAGCTTTCGGGAGGTCAGCAGCAGAGAGTACTGCTTGCCCGTGCGCTCTGCGCGGCGGGGAGCATACTGCTGCTCGACGAGCCCGTTACCGGTCTCGACCCCAAGGCACAGGCGGAGCTCTACGAGCTGATCGCCTCGCTCAACAACAGCGGCGTGACTATAATAATGGTCTCCCACGATATCGGAGCGGTGCGCTTCGCAAGCCATATACTGCATATAGGCAGCGGCAGGCAGCTCTTCTTCGGAAAGAAAGAGGATTATGTCAGGAGCAGGCTCGGCAGGAGCTATATCATCACCGAGAGCACAGAGTCCGGCGAGGATGCGGATATCCCGGAGGAAGCCGAAACCGTTCCGGATGAGAAGCCGGTATCCGGCAGGCTCAAGGCCGCAGCCGCAGCGGGAGCCGGCGCTCTTGCCATAGGTACCGGGGCTGCGATACGTCATTATGTAAAGCGGGGTGAACGAAATGCTTGACAAGCTCGCATACTATTTCAGCTTTCCGCTGGTCCGCCATGCGATGATCGTCGGGCTGCTTATAGCGCTCTGCTCGTCGCTGCTCGGAGTATCGCTGGTGCTCAAGCGGTTCTCGTTCATCGGCGACGGTCTTTCCCACGTTGCCTTCGGAGCGATGTCGGCGGCTACGGTGGTATCCGTCACGCTGAAATCTGCGGCCTCCGGCAACAACGCCGTCGCAAAATGGATAACCGAGGTCATCGACAAGACCAACAGCATGGTCATCATCCTGCCCGTTACCCTCATAGCCGCGATACTGCTGCTGCGGACGGGTCAGAATACCAAGATAAAGGGCGACGCCGCCATAGCGATGATATCGGTCGGGTCGCTGGCGATAGGCTATATGCTCGTCAATATGTTCTCGGCCTCGGCAAATGTCGCCGGAGACGTCTGCTCGACGCTTTTCGGCTCCACCTCGATACTCACCCTCACCGTGGGCGAGGTTTGGCTCTGCGCAGTGCTCGCGCTGATCGTCATAGCCGTGTTCGTGCTGTTTTACAATAAGATCTTCGCCGTCACCTTCGACGAGAACTTCACCCGTGCGGCAGGCGTAAGGGCGGGAGCGTACAATCTGCTGATAGCCATTGTCACCGCGCTGATAATCGTGCTTGCCATGAACCTCGTGGGCTCGCTGCTGATCTCGGCGCTCATAATCTTCCCCGCACTCTCGGCGATGAGAGTGTTCAAGAGCTTCCGGGCGGTCATCATCTGCTCGGCGGCGGTCTCGGTGGTATGCGCCGGTGCGGGACTCATAGCCTCGCTGCTGTTCTCGACGCCCGTGGGCTCCACTATCGTTACCGCCGATATGATCGTGTTCTTTATGTTCTGCATAGTCTCTAAATTTCTGAGGAGGGCTTAAATGAAAAAGCTCATACTTCCCATACTTGCGGGTTCGCTCATCCTCGCCTCCTGCGGGGACACCTCAAAGGTCGATGACCTCATAAGCAAGGCATCGGCAGCGACTCAGCCTACCCTTTCTCCCACTGACGAAGCTCTGGCCTCCGAAGCCGAGAGCCTTGCCGCGGAATACTGGAGCCAGGCCGAGAAGGTCACCGTCACCACCGCCGAGCCCCTCTCCCTTGAGGGCATCGACGTGACCAACGGCGATATAGACGTAGACCTCACCAAGCTGTCCGGAAACCTCTGCTATGCTCAGGTCTTCGAGCTGCTCAACAATCCCGAGGAGTACCTCGGCAAGAGGGTCAGAGCCAAGGGCACCTTCGCCTACACCACCGACGAGTCTACCGGCGGCGAGTATTTCGCGGTGTTCATCGCCGACGCCTCCGCCTGCTGCGCACAGGGCATAGAGTTCGTGCTGACGGGTCAGCATACCTATCCCGCCGACTATCCCGAGATCGGAGCGGATATAACCGTAGAGGGCATCTTCAACCGCTATGAGGAAAACGGCTGGCAGTACTGTCAGCTCAAGGATGCCACCCTGCAGACCTCATGAACGGGCTGAACATAAAACCGATAGCCGTGATACGCACCGACTTCGGGGAGAAGTTCGGCATCCCGCGGCAAAGCGGCAGAGCGCCCTCCGCGAGGGGGCGGATAATCTTCGAGCCGGAGTACCGAAGCCCGGAAGCGCTGCGCGGCATGGAGGGGTTCTCGCACCTCTGGCTGATCTTCGACTTTTCGGAATGTCACCGGGAGGGCTGGTCGCCGACGGTGCGGCCTCCGAGGCTCGGGGGCAACCGCCGGATAGGAGTGTTTGCGAGCCGTTCACCGTTCCGGCCGAACCCGCTGGGGCTGTCCTGCGTAAAGCTTGAGGGTCTGGAGCAGACTCCGAACGAGGGGACGGTGCTGCTGGTGTCGGGGTGTGATCTGCTCGACGGCACGCCGATCTTTGACATCAAGCCGTATCTGCCGTCGGCGGACATCCGGGCTGATGCGATAGGCGGCTACGCAGATGAATTCACAGGGCACAGGCTGAGGGTGACGATCCCGCCGGAGGCTGCAAAACTGCTGCCGGAGGGAAAGCTTGCGGCGCTGCTTGAATGTCTTGCGGACGATCCGAGGCCGTCGTACATTGACGACCCGGAGAGGATCTACGGGATGAGATATGCGGGATACAACGTCCGGTTCAGGGTCGAGGGAGACGAACTGGAGGTCGTAGGTATAGAGCGGGAGTGAAGACCTGACCGGGTGAAGACCCGATCGGGTCTTTTTTTCGCCGATAGGTTTTGTGAAGTGCGTAAAGCCTGTGTTTCTGTACAGGTCAGCTCGGTATAAACGCTTTAGGCAACACCGCACAACCCCTGTGCGTCAGGATGCAAAAGCTCAATCAAGATTGAGCTCGCCAGATTTTCGTCAGATTGCCCGAATTCGACGCAGACTTGCAAGCGAAGTTCACTTCGCTTTACGCAACGTCAAGGAGAATAGTGTCAACAAGTTGACACGGTAATAATGACGGAAAATATGCAAGCGGATGATGTACAAAGGCGTTAGCCGGTGGTTGTGCGGTGTTGCCTATATGTATTTTCAGTGAAGAGACCCGGCGATATGGTAACAGTATCATATCGCAACGGCATTTTATTGTCAACAAATGACCTGATCCCGCCGCTTTGACGATGTTATTTATCTGAGTTATTGACCCTTGACTAAAAATATGAAATGTGATATAATAATTTTAACTAAGCATTCAAATATTTCGCCCGTTTTTTTGCTGCCGAAGGAGGTATCAGCGTGATCGGAAAATACAAGATAGCAGCCCTCTGCGTGTCAAGGATACACGACGACTCCACCCATGAGCTCATCACCGAGCTCAATAAGAATATCACCGATAAGGATTACCGCCTGATGGTGTTCCATACCTGCTCCGATCTCTATTGGGATTCCTCCGGCGAAAAGGGCGAGTCATCCGTTTTCAGCCTCATAGATATGAGGCGCGTGGATGTCCTTATCATCGCCGACGAGAAGATAAAGAACAAACAGCTCATCAAGCAGCTCATCGAGCGTGCCTCACTGTTCGATGTGCCCGTTATCGTCATCGGCGGGAGCTACCGCGGAGTCATCAATATCGGCTTCGACTTCCGCCACGGGTTCGAGGATGTAGTCCGCCACATGATAGAGTTTCACGGGTTCAGGCACGTCCATTTTATGGCAGGCGTCCAGAACAACGAATTCTCCGAGGAGCGCATCGACGTCTTCCGGCAGGTGCTCGAGGAGAACGGCATAGAGTTCGACCGCGAATCAATGGTCAGCTACGGCGACTTCTGGCGTGAGCCCGCTGCCGCCGCTACCGACAGGCTCCTCTCCCGCGGAGACCTGCCCGAAGCTATCATCTGCGCCAACGACGCTATGGCTGTCGCAGTCTGCGAGACGCTTATGAACGCCGGAGTCAAGGTGCCCGATGAGGTCGCCGTTTCGGGCTTCGACGGGCTCGTGGATATCTACTTCAATTCACCCCGCATCACCTCGAGCCTCTGCTGCTACGGCGATATAACCCGCAAGATCGCAGGCCTGCTCTCCATGCGCAAGGACGATCTGCTCCAGGAGGCTCACTATCAGATCAAGTCAAGGCTCATGATCTCCGAGAGCTGCGGCTGTGACGACAGCAGCCTCGTGAACGTTTCAAGACATCTCACCGATCTCACCTCCCGCTTCTCGCGGTATAAGGAGGAGGAGAAGACCCTCAACGAGATCGGCGTGCGCATACTCTCCGGCAGGAACCTCAGAGCCGCCGCCAATGAGCTGCACTCCCCGATAATCTACAATATGCGCTGTATGCTCCGCAAGGAGGTCATCGACGAGACTATAGACCCCTTTGAATCGGAGGCGCCTCACGATTTCGGCGAGGAGCTCTGCGTATTCTTCGATTCGGACGGCGCCATGCCCTTCGCCCCCTATGACATCCCCGCAAAGAGCGTGATCCCCGGGCTCGAGGTAGCGCTCGCACACGGCTATCCGCTGCTGCTCACGGCGCTCAACTTCCTCGACGTGCCTCTCGGATATGTCGTGTTCATGTTCCAGAGCTACGCGATCAACAACTACGAAAAGATCCCCCAGATAGTCAATATGCTCAACAACTCCATCGGCGGCTACCGCAGCCTGCGGTATCAGAGATTCATCGCCGAGAAGATACGCGAGCTCTCCGAATGCGACCAGCTGACGGGTCTCTATACCCGCGGCGGCAGCGCAAGATCCTATGAGAACCTTGTCAACAAGCTCAACGATCAGAACCGCCAGATAACGGTCATCATGACCGACCTGGACGGTCTCAAGCAGATAAACGACAACTACGGCCATACCGAGGGAGACTTCGCTATCAAGGCGACGGCGTCGGCGCTCAAGAATTCCTGCCCGTCAAGCTCCGTCTGCATAAGGATGGGCGGCGACGAAATGGCAGCCTTCGCCTCGACATCAATGTCCCTCGAGGATCTGCGGCTCGAGATAGAAGCCCGTCTGCGCTCGATAAGCCGCACCTCCGGCAAGCCGTACCCGATCACGGCAAGTATAGGCATATACCGTTCCCCCGCAAACACACCTATCCCCTCGTTTGAAGAGCTCATCCGCTCGGCGGACGAGATAATGTACAAGGACAAGGCCCAGCGCCGCAAGCTGCGCTCCGCGAAGGCCGCTGTTCCGGAAGGAGGAAACGATGGCAACACCACAAAATAAAAGTCACAGGTTCAGCGTACCGATATCGTGGCTCATACTGCTGTACTTCATCATCCTTTTTGCAGAGAGGGCGCAGAGCATTGTCAGGATAATCGCCGACGACTCGGTGAAGTTCTTTGCCACCGGCTACGACGGGTATGTGAACATCCTGACGATAGTTTCGATGCTGCTGACGATACTGCTGCTCACCACGAGATACAACCGCTCGTTTTTCAAGTCGCTCACAGACCCGGAGACGGTGCCTGTTTACCTTGTGCTCTCGTTCACAGCGGGCACACTGCTGCTCGGCGGCATGGTACACACGGAATTCACGATAGCGCCGATGCAGTTCGGAGCTTACGGAGCGCTGATAGTTGCGATGATCCTGCGGACGGTAGAGCTCTGCGGGGAGCGCGAAGAGAAGGCGAGACTGTGGTACGGTCTGCTGTTTCTTATCACCTTCTCGATGGCGATACCTGTGATGTATCACTCCTACGGCAGCACGGCGACGGTATACCACATATTTGCGGCGATAACGGCGATAGTGCTTGTGATCGAATTCACGATGCTGATGAGTGTTATCTTCACGGGTGAAGATGCGGACCTGCTGCAATACAAGACCTTTATACTTATGGTAGTACTTGACACGTTAGTATTTGCGTTACGCTGGAATGAAGAGGTAAACACCTTTGCTTTGATCTTTGCGATAGCGGCGGCGGTACTGTTTGTGATCGGGAAGCTGATATTCAGGGAGAAGAAGTAAGCCGCAGAAAAGCATAGACCCAAACGCGAAGGTCCTAACGCGGACGGCGTATTTCCGCCTTTGGTTTATGAAGTGCAGAAAAGCACTTTGGTTTGACGGCGGGCTGAACAACGTGCAAGACCCAAACGCGAAGCGAAATGGGGTCAAGGGGGCTTTGCTCCCTTGCGGGGGTCGAGGGGGCAGAGCCCTCCTCGCGGGGTACGGGGCAGAGCCCCGCACGGCTTCGCACAAGGCAATAGCTCTATACAAATAAGGCGCTGCGCCCATAAATCAAAGGGCTGCAACGCCTTGTTTTTTTGCTATGCTTCGGGGACAGATATTCGCAG
>JAFXVY010000011.1 GCA_017534595.1 Ruminococcus sp. | reverse complement strand
GCAGGCTTGCAAGCGAAGTTCACTTCGCTTTACGCAACGTCAAGGAGAATAGTGTCAACAAGTTGACACGGTAATAATGACGGAAAGCTGGCAAGCAGATGACGTGCAGAGGCGATAGCCGCGGGTTGTGCGGTGTTGCCTATATTCCGAAAAAGCCGGAAGGCTGACCTTCCGGCTTTATGTGGATTCAGATGTTATCAATCCTTGATATCGACTACTCCGGAGCCGTCGGACATCTCCTCGGATGCACGCTTAACAGCCTCCTCACGGGACTTCTCAAGAGTCTCCTCGATATCCTTGCCGAGGAAATCGGGAAGCTCCATACCTGCCTGCTTGAAGAGGTCTCCGAGCGGAGGAACGCTCTTCATAAGGCCGCTGAGAAAGTTTGCGGTCGAGCCCTTGCCGTCAGCGCCGGCACCGGTATCCCAAACGGTGATCCTGTCGATCTTGATGTTCTTGATAGCCTCAACCTGGATAGCGATGAGCTGCTCGAGCTTATCGGCTACGATAAACTTAACAGCGGCATCAGCGTCACCGCCGGCAGCGTCAACGAGCTGTCTCATACCTTCTGCCTGCTTAACGAGTATCTCCTGATTACCTTTAGCCTCGGCTTCCATCTTGGCGAAGATAGCGTCCGCTTCACCGCGGGCCTTGCGTCTGGCGACTTCGGCCTCCGCCTCAGCGGCGATCTCGGCCTGCTGCTTGGCGACCTGAGCCTTAACGATGATATCAGCCTGCTGGGTAGCTCTTTCGAGCTCGGCACGGGTACGCTCGGCTTCCTGCTGAGCAACATAAGCTTCCTGCTTTGCCTTTGCAGCCTGAACGGCCTCGGCAGCGGTAGCCATTCTCAGAGCCTCGGCCTCGGCCTCACGCCTCTTGGCCTCCGACTGAGCGACTTCGATCTTGGCTGCGTTTTCACCGTCGATAGCGGATGCGTTGGCGGATGCTACCTGGATACGCTGATCCTTCTGAGCGTTGGCCTGACCGATCTCACCGTCGCGGTGCTTCTCGGCAACGGACTTCTTAGCGTCGTTGATGGCCTTTGCAGCGGCTTCCTTACCGAGAGACTCGAGGTATCCGGACTCGTCGGTGATATCCGTTACGTTTACGTTTATAAGTCTCAGACCGATCTTCTTGAGCTCGATCTCAACGTTGTTGGATACTGCGATCAGGAACTTGTCACGGTCGGAGTTGATTTCCTCGATATCCATGGTGGCGATGATAAGACGGAGCTGACCGAAGATGATATCCTTTGCGAGCTCCTGCACCTCGATCATCTTGAGTCCGAGCAGACGCTCGGCGGCGTTCTGCATGATGCCGGGCTCGGTGGAGATGCCGACGGTAAATCTCGAGGGGACGTTGATACGGATGTTCTGCTTGGACAGTGCGTTTTTCAGATCGACGTTGATCGAGATCGGCGTCAGATCCATGTACTGATAGCTCTGCAGCACGGGAACGATGAACGCGGCGCCGCCGTGGATGCACTTGGCGCTCTTGGTCTGACCGTTCTTGTCGGTGCCGACCTTACCGTAGATAACGAGCACCTTATCGGACGGGCACTTGCGATACCTCGAAAGGATCGCAGCGATCGCCGCGAAAAGCACTACGGCTACGATACAGATGATGATTACTGTCTCCATTGGCATAAAGAATTCCTCCCTATAACATTTTATTTTTCTTATACATTATACTATATCTTAATGTTTTTTGCAATAGTTATTTCACGATTTGCCTGAGAATTTTGTAGGACATCCTGCCCCGAGGATCACGAAAAAGGCTGTCACGTCAATCCTCTTTTTCGACTACCACAGTATCTCCTCGTATATCGGTAATGCGGACCTGGGTGCCGGTAGAGAGCGTCTGTGCCTCGGACGAAACTGCCGAAAGCTCGCGGAACTGACCCTGAACCGTCACAGTGACCTTACCCTCGCCGTTGCCCTTGGAGGGCACCGGGATATAGACAGTAGCGACGAGACCGAGCGTGTTTTTGAGGTCGAGCGTGCCGTTCTCGGCGAGCCTTGCGGAGAGCTGAACGATCTTTGCGATCGCCACCATCACGATAAAGCCTATGGCAAAGCCTATCGCAAAGGAGAGCCCCGAGGGCATCCCGCCGTGGATGCAGACTATCGTTGACCAGCTGAACACCGTCATGAACGCAACTATCGTCTGGAGCGTGAACAGGTGCATCGCAGCGAAGTCGCCGGGATCGCCGCCGTCGATATAGCCGTCGTGAGAAACATCGTGGACGAAATCGTGACCCCCGATATCTCCGTGGATGTCACCGTGGAAGTCGATGCCCGAGGTATCGGAGATATCCGTACCGGCACCGCCTTGGTGAGCTCCGAACACCGCAAGCAGCGTTTGCAGCATCAGCAGTATCGTTGACGGTATCGCGATGCAATAGAGTACTTTAAGCAGTGTGCTTAACCCTTCCCACCATTCTGTCATAGTATTACCCCCTTCTTGTTGTCTCTGATGTAAATATCATTTACATAAATTATATAACGTTTTCATCCTTTTGTCAATAGCTTTCTGCAAAAATTTTTCTTGTACGATTTGTGCAGCTTATACAAATATTCCCCCGACAGCCGGAAACAGCAGAAAAATCCGGCTTCGGGGGTTGACAAATCAGGCGTGAGGTGCTATGATGTATGTAAATGATATTTACGGAAATGATATTTACCTTATTATGAAAGGAGAGACAGCCATGAGCTCCAACGAACTCGGAAGAAGAATAAAGGAAGCGCGGCTTGCCAAAAAGCTCACACAGGCTGAGGTCGTCGGGGACTTCATAACCCGGAATATGCTCAGCCAGATAGAGAGCGGCGCCGCCCTGCCCTCGGTAAAGACGCTGCAGTACCTCAGCAAGGTGCTGGAGGTGCCCATGTCTCAGCTCATGCCGGAGGAGGAGAACAACACCGACAGCGCATCGGATTATATCAGGCTGCGCAGCAGCTTTGAGCAGGGCGCTTACGAACAGCTCGCAAACAGCCCGGAGATAACCGGCTTCGAGGACGAGCTTTCGGCGATGCGTGCTCTTGCGCATCTTGAGCTTGCCCGCAGCTACGACTACACCGACATCGTTTCCTTACAGCAGGCAGCCGACCACGCCAAGCTCGCCTCGCAGTTCGCAGAGAAGGGTATCTTCTCAAACGAAGCCGTTCGCTCGGAGGCCTTGCTGCTCCTTGCGGCTATCGCGCAGAAGCTCTCCGAGAAATACCGCGGGCTGATCGGCGAGGAAATGGGAAAGATATAGCTCGGGCGCCGGGCTGTACTTCGGTTTTATTCTGACACCTCTGTTTGTGCCTTTACAGGGGTGTCTTTTCTTTTGCTTCGGCGGCAGGCACCCGCTGAATGAATAAAAAATGAAAAAAGAATAATGAACAATGAAGGTATCCCCGCGGGCACAAATTAAAAATCATCGCCGCAGGCGATACCTTAATTATTCATTATTCACTATTCATTATTCATTATTCATTTCTTCTGCTCATTAAGAAGATCGGCGAGCGTCAGGTTGTCTACTACGCCGTATACCGCATCGCGGATCTTCTCCCAGACACCGAGGGTAATACAATGCTCGGCTCGCGGGCAGGTATTCTCGGGGTAATCGAGGCAGGAGACCGGGGCGAGGCTGCCTTCGGTGAGGCGAAGGATCATCCCGACGGTATATTCCTCCGGCTTCTTGGCAAGCATATAACCGCCGCCGGTGCCGCGCACGCTCTTGACATACCCGGCCTTGGCAAGCACGGAGATTATCTGCTCAAGGTATTTGAGGCTTATCCCCTGCCTTTCGGCGATATCCTTCAAGGCAACATATTTGCCCTCCTCACAGCCGGCGAGGTCGAGCATCATTCTGAGGGCATAGCGCCCTTTGGTCGAGATCTTCACAGCGGACTCCCCTTTCGGTATGCTTAATTTATTACTATTATAATAAATCATATCGGGTTTGTCAATAAGATAGCAGGAAATTCCCGCCGGGATACATCCGCGCCGGAGGTCTGCGAGCCGGCAAAACTGTGCATAAAGCTGAATATTTCGTTTTCTGCTTGACTTATAGGAGAGAACAGTATATAATGTTATAGTATGAGTTTTCAGGAAGGGGGCAGCAGGATGCAGCTTCAGCACACCAAGCAGACCATCATCGACTGCACGCTCAGGCTTGCGGAGAGGAAGTCTCTCAACCGCATAACCGTGCGGGATATAACCACAGAATGCGGCATCACCCGCAACACCTTCTATTACCATTTCCACGATATCTACGACGTGCTCGTGACCTATCTCGAGAGCCGCATGGAGGAGATCTTCCGCAACAGCAACACCGAGAAAGCTCTGTTTGATTTCATGGAGCTGGCGGCAGGCTACAAGAAGGTCTGGATCAACTGCTACAAGACCGTCGGGCACGAGAGGATGTCCCGGTTCGCAGGCGAGAGGATACGCACGCTCATCATAAACGTATTCAAGGCGGAGGGCTGCTACGACAAGCTCTCGAAGTTCGACCTTGAGATCATCTGCACCTTCTACGAAGAAGCCTTCTTCGGCATCCTGATGCGCTGGCTGCAGGACAAGATGTCCGACGACCCGGATCAGATGAAGCAGTCCCTCGAACGTATAAGAGTTCTCTTTGACGGTCAGCTCGAGCTGCTGGCGGCGAACAGCCAGAAGAAGTCGATCATCGGGTGATCTGTCCCGCCGCATCAGCGGATTTGACAGTTCGATCCTATATTTTCAGGCGGTGATAATTTGGAGGCAGGTTTTGTTTTCCTCTGTATCGGGTTTGCGGTCGGCGCATTCCTGCTCGGGGGAGTAAACTGTGCGATAATAATGTCAAGGCTGCTTTACGGCAGCGATATACGCACTCAGGGCAGCGGGAACCCGGGATTCACCAACTTCAAACGGGTCTACGGGATGAGTCCGGCAGCAGTATTCGTAATGCTCTCGGACATCATCAAGGCGGCGATACCTGTGTGTATCGCGATGATCGTCTTTGACAGGACCTACGGCGTCGGGCAGTTCGGAGCGCAGTTCACGGGATTCTTTGCGATGCTCGGCCACTGCTTCCCGGTGTGGTACGGTTTCAAGGGCGGCAAGGCTTTTATGACCGGCTTCGGCACGATCTGGTTCGTTGACTGGCGCATGACGCTGATAGCTATGGCGGTGTTCCTGACACTTCTGTTTACGATCAAGTATATGTCCCTTTCCTCCTGCATCTCGGCGGCGATCTGCCCGATCATACTTGCGATAATAGGCACCGAGAGCTACTGGGTACTTATAATAGCGATAATGGCGGCGCTTCTCGTTATAGCGCGGCACAGGGAAAACTTCAAGAAGCTAATGAACGGCACAGAATCGAAATTCTCACTCGGCAAGCACTGAACATAAAAAACGATCATCCCGGAGCGGCCAGATGGCTGCTCCGGGATGTTTTTTTACTGTAAAGGTTTAGACAATAGTTGCGTTTACGAGGCGGCCTGTTCGTAAAGCTTTTTGACTGCACACGTAAATTTGAAGCAGATATTTGTCGTATATCACGGCATTTTAACGAAGCAACATATTTCAGCTCTATAAAGTGCTCTAACTTTACAGCTATATTTTTGAGCAGTCTGATAATACGATCTGTATATTTTCAGATCCTTGCTTCAAAAAGAGAGAAAGAAAAAAGTCCCCACTTCCGTGAGGACTTGGAGCCGGCAGCCGGGTGCTAACGCGCACGGCGTATTTCCGCCTTTGGGTATTTCGCTTTATGCTATACCTTTGGTTTGACGGCGGGTCAAAGAAAGTGCAGAACTATGATTGTGCTCAAAAGGCTTGAAATAAAAAAGTCCCCGCTTCCGTGAGGACTTTGGAGCTGGTAGCCGGGTGCTAACGCGCACGGCGTATTTCCGCCTTTGGATATTTCGGTTTGAGCTATACCTTTGGTTTGACGGCGGGTCAAAGAAAGTGCAGAACTATGATTGTGCTCAAAAGGCTTGAAATAAAAAAGTCCCCACTTCCGTGAGGACTTTGGAGCTGGTAGCCGGACTCGAACCGGCGACCTGCGCATTACGAATGCGCTGCTCTACCAACTGAGCCATACCAGCAGATCGGTCATACCTACTATAAAATTATACACCAATTATCGGTTTTTGTCAATATCTTTTTTTGGGCGAAGTCCGATTTTTTTCTCAAAAAGTGTTGAAATTTGGAAAGAGGTGTGCTATAATATAGTGTAAGCATCTTATTTTATACTGAAAGGATCTGTTTTAATGAGTGTGACCAAGCGGAAGAAAAAGTCCGGAAAGGGTGTTGCGATATTCTTTATCGTATTCATCATCCTTGAAGGTCTGCTGATATTCGGGCTGTCAAGAGTGTTCAAGAACAAGGACGTTACCCCGAGCATCGCAGGATACAGTATGTATATCATGGACGGCGACGCTATGGGCGACGCGGTACCCAAGGGTTCCCTTGTTATCGCCGCTAACGGCGCTCCCAGTGTTGAGGGCATAAAGAAGGCCGTGCTCGCAGAGGAAGTTCCCGGCGTCGGGACTTCGGTATTCTGGCTCGCAGACGTTACCACGAGCACAGACCTGCAGGGCGTTGTTTACAAGGTCTTCCAGGAGAAGAACCCCACCAAGATCTATGAGCTGACCACCAAAAATATCGTCGGCACAGCTACAAGCTACTATCAGACCGCCGGTAAGATAATCACCTTCATGACCTCCAAGTTCGGCATCATCGCCCTGCTTGCCGCTCCCCTGTTCCTGCTCGTGCTGATCGAGCTCATCATTATGATCATAAACCACACCAGTGATGACGATGAGGACGAGGATGAGGATGAGGATGACGACACCGAGCAGCCTGTCAAGCTCGACGACTTCCTCTTCGGCGGCGAAGGCGACAAGAAGATGATCGAGGACAGCGTGAACCGTGCCGAGGAGGCCGGCAGAAGCGCCACCAAGAACAGCACCAAGGCTCCCAAGGCTTCGGGTACCGTTAAGTCCGTAAGATCTTCGGGTCCCGATTTCGACGACGATCTCGATCTCGCAGCTGCAAAGGCCGAGAAGGAGAGACGCAAGGCCGCTGCAAGAGCAAGAGCCGAGGCAGAAGCTGCTGCCATGGCTGCCGAGCAGGAGGCTGACAAGCCCGTAAAGGCTGCCGAGAAGTCCGCTGCCAAGGCGGAGGAGACCGTTAAGGAGACCGTCACCGAGACCGTTTCCAAGGCTTCCGACGAAGTAAAGCCCACTATTGATCCTTCCTACTATGAGAAGGCTTCGAGACTGATCGACGGCAGCGAGGCTGAGTCCGCTCCCGCCGAGGAGGCTGTAAAGGAGACCGTCAAGGAAGCTGTGAAGCCCGCAAAGGCTCCCGAGAAGAAGCCCGCAGAAGCTCCCAAGCCCAAGACGACCAAGAACGTCACAGCCGGTTTCGAGGATCTGATGAAGCTCGTTGAGGCTGAGTCCACCAAGCTTCGCAATCAGATGAACGACGACAAGAAGTAAACGTCGGCTGAGATAAGGATAATACAAGGCGGTGTCCGGGCTTACCGGATGCCGCTTTTTATTAAGGCAACACCGCACAACCCCTGTGCGTCAGGATGCAAAAGCTCAATAAAGATTGAGCTCGTCAGATTTTCGTCAGAATGCCCGAATTCGACGCAGGCTTGCAAGCGAAGTTCACTTCGCTTTACGCAACGTCAAGGAGAATTGACGTCATCTTTGATGACGTTGGTGATCATGACGGAAAGCTGGCAAGCAGATGGCGTGCAGAGGCGTTAGCCGCGG
>JAFXVY010000116.1 GCA_017534595.1 Ruminococcus sp. | reverse complement strand
GCCCCCGAACCCCTTCGGGTGCGGAGCCGGACGAAAAACGTTCGCTCGCGGTGCTCGCTCTCTGTTTCTGTGCCTGCGGGCGACGGACTGCCTTGTCGGCGCTGCGATTATTTGTCCCCGAAGCATAGCAAAATAATAAGGCGCTGGTGCCCTTTGGATTTTTGGGCGCAGCGCCTTATTTGTATTGAATTATTGCCTTGTGCGGAACCGTGCGAGGGCTCTGCCCTCGACCCGCTTAGGGCTCTGCCCTAAGAACCCGCAAGGGAGCAAAGCCCCCTTGACCCCATTTCGCTTTGCGTTTGGGTCTTAACTTTCTGCGTGTTCCTCAACTATTACTTTCGCTCCCGGGGGACAGGGCTTTATCAGCTCCGGGTATTTCTTTGCTTCTTCAAATGCTCTGTCCGCTATTTGCTCCGCTGTCCGCTTTATCTGCGCTTCCGGCTTTTTTGCCGCTATGGGGCACTCCGGCGAGAGTGCTATCGCCAGCTCACCCTCTTTCTCCGTTACTGCGAACGGCCAGATCGCACACTCGAAAGGCTTGCGGGATCCCATTATGCAGCCGCGTTTGCGGTCAAGCAGCGTACAGTAATAGGTGCCTGGGTCGTCTGCCTCCGGCTCGAGACGCAGAAGAAAGGTTCCCTCCCGGCTTATGAACCGCTGCTCCGGCAGGCGTCTGCGAATCTCCTCCGCAAGCTCCGGAGTTATAAGCGGCGTGAGCATCAGGTCAGTGTACGCAAACTTGCAGCACTGCCTGCACCCGGCACATTCCTCCGCTGAGATAAGCCCGCTTATCATGTCACTCACCCCTCTCAAGGTCATCATACCACAGGAACGGCAAAAAATCAAGCTCCCCTGCCCGGCGTTTCTTGACATCCGGCGCGATTTGTATTATAATCTTATAGACACATTACCCAGGCAAAGGAGGGATGATCTTGATCATCGCCAACGACTTCGAGCTCTCGCTCGTCAGCAAGACATACAGAAAAACTATATGGTCAAAGTTCCTCAAGGGCGTCAAGGACTATCAGCTCATAAACGAGGGCGACAGGATCGCGGTGTGCATCTCCGGCGGCAAGGATTCCATGCTCATGGCGATGTGCATGAAGCGCTTACAGCGGTATTCAAAGTTCCCGTTCGAGGTCGAGTACCTTGTAATGGATCCCGGCTACACCCCCGCCAACAGGCAGAGGATAGTTGAGAATGCCGCCCGCCTTGAGATACCGATACGCATTTTCGACACGCAGATCTTCAACGCGGTGGTGAACATCGAGCAGAACCCCTGTTATCTCTGTGCGCGGATGCGGCGGGGGTGGCTCTACAAGACCGCCAAGGACTTAGGCTGCAACAAGATAGCTCTCGGGCATCACTTTGACGATGTCATCGAGACGATAGTTATGGGTATGCTCTACGGTTCACAGGTGCAGACGATGATGCCCAAGCTCCACAGCGAGCATTTCGAGGGCATGGAGCTGATACGCCCGCTTTACATGGTGCGCGAGGACGATATCATAGCGTGGTCAAAGCACAACGGGCTCAGCTTTATACAGTGCGCGTGCAGGTTCACCGAGAATGTCCATCACAGCGATGACGGCGTGGGGGACTCAAAGCGTCAGGAGGTCAAGGTGCTGCTGCGGCAGCTGCGGGAGAAGTGCCCGGCGGTGGATATGAACATCTTCAGAAGTGTTGAGAACGTGAATTTACAGACGATAATCTCCTACCACTCGGGGAAGGAGTACCACCACTTCCTTGACGACTACGACGAGGGCAAGAGCGTACACGGCACCGTGGCGGACGGCTCAAAGGTCGTTGACCTTGAAAAGGAGAACAGGAAGGTATGAACGACAGCGTTGTAAACGCGCTCTGTATTCAGGTCTTCGGTGCGGCTCCCGACAGCGTCCGCCGTGCTGAGACGGGTATGGTGAACACGGTGTATATAATTAACGCGGGCGGAGAAAGATACGTCCTGCGTATGAGCAAGGAAAAGGGCGCATACGCTGAAAGCGGGTGCATCCTGCGGGAGGCGGCGCATCTGGGGCTTCCCGTGCCGGAGGTCATAGCCTGCGGAGCTTCCGGGGAGTATGAGTATATGTTCATCTCCTTTATCGAGGGGGAGGACTTAGGACTCGTATATCCGAAGCTCACCGACAGCGAAAAGCGCATCATAGCGGAACAGACTGCGGAGATACAGCGGAAAGCTGAGGGTCTCATCTGCGTGACCAAGCCCGAGCCGTGGTACGG
The DNA here is from genome assembly GCA_017534595.1 of Ruminococcus sp. Taxonomy (GTDB): domain Bacteria; phylum Bacillota; class Clostridia; order Oscillospirales; family Ruminococcaceae; genus FB2012. The sequence goes on along the minus strand of JAFXVY010000116.1, from coordinate 3,602 downwards.
CTTTGCGGAGGAAATGCTTGTCCGTGCCGAAGAGCGTTTACGGGAGAACGGTTATTTCGACCCCGGAAAGGCCTCTCTTGTGAGGCAGGAGGCCGTATATCTGAAAGGCTATTTTGAAAGCCTTGCGCCCGTGAGCTATCTTGACGACATCAGCACGAAAAACCTGCTGATACATAAGGGCAGGGTGTCCGGCGTTATAGATATTGACGAAGTGGGCTTCGGCGACCCCATGACCTTTATAGCCCTTACAAGAACAGCCCTGCTCAGTATGAGCTGTGACGATGATATCTGCGGATATCTGCTGGACGCTATGGGGGCGTCGGAGATACAGCGCACTGCCGAGACATTTTACAGCCTTATGTACTGCGCCGACCTGATGAGCGAGCGGGGCATGACCTTCAACGGCAGAAAAGTCGAAGTCAGCAAAGAGGCTGTTGACCGTTTCAATGCTATCTACAAGGCGTTTACCGAACGCTGGGAGGAAAGGAAGAAAGCTCTATGATACCCGAGCAGTTTTCAAGATCGGCGCTGATGTTCGGCGAGGATGGCGTTATGCGCCTGCGCAGGGCGAGAGTCGCGGTTTTCGGAGTCGGCGGGGTGGGCGGATACGTCATCGAGGCGCTTGCACGCAGCGGTGTGGGTACGCTTGACATAACCGATAACGACACCGTTTCCGAGAGCAACATCAACCGGCAGATAATCGCCCTGCACAGCACCGTCGGCAGATACAAGACGGATGTCATGGCGGAGCGGATACGCGACATCTGCCCGGATACCGTTGTCAACGCTCACCGCTGCTTTTTCCTGCCCGACACCGCCGATCAGTTTGACTTCTCGCAGTACGACTATGTGGTTGACGCGATAGACACCGTCACGGGGAAGCTCTCGATCATTGAGAAGGCCAAGGCTGCGGGAGTGCCTGTGATCTCGGCCATGGGTGCGGGCAACAAGCTGGATCCCACGGCTCTGCGGGTAGCGGACATCTCCAGGACCGACACCTGCCCTCTTGCGAGGGTGATACGCTATGAGCTGCGCAAGCGCGGCATCAAGCGAGTCAAGGCGGTCTACTCCACCGAGCTGCCCTCCGGCTCCGACTCGGAGGAAAAGACCCATTCCGGGCGCAGCGTGCCGGCATCGAACGCATTTGTCCCCTCGGCGATGGGGCTTGTTATCGCGGGAGAGGTCGTAAAGGATCTGCTGAAATAAAAAACACACCGCAGCGGCGGTGTGTTTTTTTGTCAGCCCGGCAGGGGGCTTATCTTCTGATATACCTTGAGGGCTTCTTTTTCTTCTGCTGATACATCATCTCGTCGGCGAGAGTGATGAGCCCGAAGAGGGTGTCCTCATCCTTGATGCGGGTAACGACGGTGCCGATGCTCGCTTCGATGAGATAGGGCTTGTTCATCAGCTTGTTGACCTGGGCGAGGCGGTTATGGAAGGTCTCACCGAGTATAGTCTCGTCCTCGTCGTCAACATTTGTGCCGAGGAGGATGAACTCGTCGCCGCCGAATCTTGCGCAGATCCAGCCCTCGCGGCAGCAGTCAACGATAGTCGAGGAGAGGCGCTGCAGAGCGAAGTCGCCCTCGTTGTGACCGAAATCGTCGTTGACGTGCTTGAGGCCGTCCATATCTATGAAGGAGATCAGTATCTTTTCGTTCTTGCGGCGGCACTCTCTGAACTTGGCGTCCGCCGCACGGATAAAGCCGTTGCGGTTATAGATATTGCAAAGCGGATCTATGACATAGAGCCTGTCGAGCTCGCGGATGGCGCTGTTGAGGCTTATGAGCTTGCGGATGTTCTCCAGCGAGTTGCTGATATTCATGAGCACCGAATGGCAGAGCATACTCTTGGTGGGGAAGTCGCCGTTGATAGCCACGAAGTAGCCGAGGCAGCGCTCTCTGAAATGCAGGGGCAGGAAGTAGCTGATATTTCCGCCGGTCTCGTTGATAACGGGGTTCATCTGGGAGGTATCGAAGGAGCCGAAGTATCTGACAGTTCCCTTATCCCAGATCAGCGGGGCGTGCATCTTGGGGGAATACCCGTCGGAGATCATGCCGTTATCCTCCCACGCGCTGTCCCAGCCGTCGCACATACAGATACAGCAGCACTCGCAGTCCATATCCCCGAGGAAGCCGGAGATGACGCTCATGCTCTCCGCCTCGCTCTCGGCCTCTGCGAGCTCGGAGTTCATGCGGTTGAGGAGGTTGATATCCTCGCGGCAGCTGTCGATGACATGGTAGGTGCTTTTCTTGTAAGCAGCGAGATCCTCGCTCAGAGCGCTCTTGCAGCCGCAGCTCTCGGCGAACACGGGTACTGCGTCGAGGCGCTGGACGTGCTCGCACTCCTCGCCGTCGATAAGTCTGATGACGAGATCGCAGGCGTTATAGCCCGCCTGACTGAGGGGTCTGCCTACGGTAGTCAGCGAGGGGAAATGGTGCCTTGCGTTATAGGTATTGTCAAAGCCGGTGATGATCATATCCTCGGGCACTCTGATGCCGTGCTCGGTGAACTCGCTGATGGCGGTGAGAGCCATGGCGTCGTTGGCGCAGATAAGGGCATCGGGGAGCTCCCTGCCGCTTGCGAGCATTTTCTGGGCGGTACGCCTGCCGTCATTGGAGCGGAACTCGCCGTAGTGGATGCACTCGGGGGGGATCTCTATGCCGAACTCGGCGCAGACGCGCTTGGTGGCCTCGAAGCGGTCGGCGGCCTCGGGATTTGAGGCGGGGCCGGAGAGGTACTCTATCCTCTTGGCGCCGTGGTCGCGGATGATATGTCTTACGAGCTCCTCCATAGCGAAGATATTGTCGATAGTGATATTATAGAAATCGGGGTAATCCTCGCAGTCGAACACGACGCAGGGCAGACCCGATTTCCTGACCTTAGCGACGATCTTGTTTTTCTGGTCGGGGTCTGAGATCGTATTTATCATCAGCAGGACGCCGTCGAAGCGCTCGAAGTTAGCGAGGTTGAAGATATTATACTCGCCGATATCGTAGCCCTTGCCGGAGATGACGCCGCCGAAGGCGCTGAAGCAGGAGATATTGGCGGCATTATCCTTTGCGCAGGCGATGACACCGTCTATTATGCCGTTCTGATATTCCTCGTCGATACCGGCGACGATCAGAGCGAGCTCTTTGATCCTATCCAATACTCACGCCTGCCTTTCTGTTGATTTCACTGTTTGATGCACCTCAAACGTTTTCAACGTATATTATATCACACAATAAACAAAAATTCAAGGGGTTTACGATTTTTTTTGAGAAAAAGGTCCTCGGCGGTCCTCGGCGGTCCTCGGCGCGGACGGCGCAGTTCCGCCTTTGGAAAACGTAGTGCAGAACCGCACTTTGATTTGACGGCGGGCTGGACAAAGTTAAAGACCCAAACGCGAAGCGAAATAAAGCGCGCGGTCGAGCCTCGCGCCAGAGGCTCGCGGGGTCAAGGGGCGGCGCCCCTTGTCGCCGTCCGCAGACGGCGAAACTCCCCTACCGGAGGGCGCTCCGAGAGGGGTGAATTTAAAAACAGTCCGGTGGACTGTTTTTAAAGAGGGGAGGCCCTGCAAGAGAGGGCCTCCCCTTGTTCGTCGTCCGCACAAGGCCGCCTGC
>JAFXVY010000115.1 GCA_017534595.1 Ruminococcus sp. | reverse complement strand
TGATCTTTAAGCCATGCTCTGTCCGTAACGGCATAGAGCAGCATCGTTTTCCTATCGCACTTCATATTTTGCACCTTTCTCCAGCTGTTCGGGTGTCATATTGCAGATCGCATCTATGATATAGTTTCTGTATGAAGAGTTCCCGTCAAGCTCAGTCATCCTTGCATGAGCGAGCTCTCCGGCAAAGCCCATAGCGCAGACCGCCGCAGCAGCAGCTTCGAGCGGAGAATCGGGATTTGCAGTAAGGAAAGCCGCGGTCATTGCCGAAAGCTGGCAGCCTGTTCCGGTTATGGAGGACATCATCGGATGACCGTTTCTGATGCAGTAGGCTTTCTCACTGTCGGCAACGATGTCGATAGCTCCGGTTATGGCTATGACCGCTCCCGTCTTTGCTGCAAACTTCTTGACGAAAGCCACTGCCTCACCGAGATTTTCCTCCGTCACCTTGTCGGCAGTATCGGCGTCAACGCCTTTGGTCGTTCCGGCGCCGGAGGCAAGGGTCTTGATCTCTGAGATATTGCCGCGGATGCAGGTGAAGTTTATCTCCTCCAGCAGCTTCCAGGCCGTTTCGGTGCGCAGCTTCGATGCACCGGCGCCCACGGGGTCAAGAAGGACGGGATGACCCAGCTCGTTTGCCCTCTTGCCCGCAAGGAACATTGAGGGGATAGTATTGCTGTTTAGAGTGCCGATGTTGATGTTAAGTCCTCCGCAGATACTTGTGATCTCTGCCGCCTCGGCCTCGTCATCCGCCATGATCGGGGATGCGCCGCACGCAAGAAGGATGTTGGCACAGTCATTCACCGTTACATAATTTGTGATATTATGTATCAGCGGACAGGTGTTTCTGACGTTTTCAAGCATTTTTCCAAGCATTTTTATTCCTCCGTTATTGATATCAAAAAACAGGAGACACCTGCGCAGTGTCTCCCGAAAAAATCACAGTGACTTCCTACGGCGGCATTATCCGCATCAGGTGAAAGGGTCGAAGTTTGATCACTTCCTCTCAGCCCACTACCATGAGCTCCCCTGTATTTTGCAGTTCTATTATACTACCTTTCTTTAAAAAAGTCAAGGTGATTTCTTAAAAATATGTCATAAAGAATGTGAAGGCAAAGCTTTGGCGGATGCGGACTTTAGGGTGCTCTCGTGCTGAGCGTGCTGCGGGAGCTTTCGGGGCGCTGCTCTTTTATGCAGGACCAGTTATGAGGAGTCTTTTCCCAAGCCGCCGCCCTCCGGGCGGCTTTTTCTTTGTCCAAGATCCTGCGCACTACCTGTGCTATACTGAAATCAAACCAAAGAAAGGAGGCAGCAGCATGGGCTGGCGCAGGTGCTGCGAAAGGGCGCGGCGTTTGAAAAGGGTATCGAGGAGCAGACAACATCCGATTCAAGAGTGACGTTCAAAGAATACTGCGATCATGCTGTAAAGATCAAGGAACAGCCGAGCGTATGCGTCATTTCACTTGAAACAAGCATATCACAGCTCATGCGCAGTTTTTTCGCCATGACTCAGGTTCGTGTATCGGATCACCGGCTGGCCGCTTATGTATAATGCTCATCCTCACGGCAATACTATTGTTAAAAGCGGAGCGTGAAGCTCCGTTCGGTATAGGAGCAGTTATGCAGTATAATAAAGTTGAGATAAGCGGGGTGAACACCTCGGAGCTTATTGTACTGACGGAGCAGGAAAAGACGGAGCTGTTGAAAAAAGCGCACAGCGGTGACAAGGCTGCGCGTTCACTGTTGATAGAGGGGAACCTGAGACTTGTGCTGAGCGTGCTGCAGCGATTCGCGGGCAGGAGCGATTCCCCGGACGATCTGTTTCAGGTGGGGGTCATCGGGCTGATAAAGGCGATAGACAATTTCGACACGGGGCTGGATGTGAGGTTCTCGACTTACGCCGTGCCGATGATCGCGGGGGAGCTGCGGAGGTATCTGCGGGATTTCAGGTCGCTGAGGGTGAGCAGGTCGCTGCGGGATATTGCCTGCCGGGCGGTACAGGCGAGGGAGGAGCTGTCTGCGGCGGGTATCGCCGAGCCGACGCCGGAGGATATCGCGGCACACATCGGTGCGGACAGGCGTGAAGTGGCCGCGGCGCTGGAGGCGATGACCGACCCTGTTTCGATCTACGAGCCGGTGTACTCCGATGCGGGAGACACGCTCTGCGTGCTCGATCAGCTCGGGGACGGCTCCGACACCTGCGACTGGCTCGACGAGATCGTTATAAAGGACGCTATCGGGGGTCTCCGGCAGCGGGAGAAGAACATTCTTTATCTGCGGTTCTTTCAGGGCCGGACGCAGACGGAGGTCGCCAGGAGCATAGGCATATCCCAGGCGCAGGTCTCGCGGCTTGAAAAGGCGGCGCTTGACAGGATAAAGGGGATGCTTTAGGGATAATATTTAAGGGCACCTCTGAAAATCCCTTTTGAGGAAAAACAGCCATGCACGTCATCTGCAGCGTCAAGCCCTCTTGGAGTACGAAAGTACGCCTTCGAGGTCTTTCCTTGCAGCTGACGCACCTATCTGTTTTTCCTTGACCGAGCGGGTTTTCAGAGATGCCCTTAAGGCACTTTTGTCAGGGAACTGACGGGAGTGCCTTTTCCTTTCTTTGTGAAGCGTCAGAAAAAATGAATAGTGAATAATAAAGGTGTCCGTTACGCGGACGATTTTAGATCATCGCCGGAGGCGATCCCTTAATTATTCACTATTCACTATTCATTATTCACTTTTCATTAAGTGGCGGCGCGGTCTGTGCATGATGAGAAAAATATCTATACCGCCGCTGTGCTTACGGGGCATTTTTGCTGTTCTGCTTAATAGAACGTCGCGACCTCCTGCTGGGGGGGCTCGCATTTGGAGACCGATGTCACTTTGAGGACAGGTCCCTTGCCCTTGTAGAGTTTGCTCTTTTCAAAGCGGACGGTTGCAGTGACCTTTATCCAGTCGCGGGAGCGCAGTGCGGCGGAGCCTGTCCACTCGGCGGCGACGCCCATATACTGGATATCCTCGACGCAGCAGGTCATAACGTGCCTGCCTACGGCGAAGCTGTTGGGCGGGAACTTGGGGTCTACCGCCACGAGGCCGCGGAAGGTTATCTCCTTGCCGTCGTACTTTTTGGGGTCCTCCATTATGTCGCGGTACCAGAGGGCGTAGTCCTTGTCCTCAAGCTTTATGGAGGGTGCTTCGACGTCGAAGGGGAGGGGGTCCTCTATATCGTCGTACTTGACTCTGCCGTCGGTGTACTCGTAGGCGATGTTTATGCCCCTGCTGACTCCGCGGCAGATCTTGTGGAGCTCCGTCATATCTATGCTGTCGGAGTAGCGGTTGAAAATGACGATCTCTGCGGTGCGCAGCTTGTCAACGACAAGGGAGCGCATATTCTGATCGTAGCTTATGAAGGAGGTCGCATCGGCGAAGCACATCTCCTGATACACTCCCATTTCCTCGGGCAGGGCATTGAACAGCTCGGAGAGCTGCCACATACCGTTATACTCAACGAGCATACGCTGAGCGCCGGTCTCGCTGACGAGGCGGGCTATGTTGGCTTCGTTTAAGTCTGAGGGGTCGTCCACCGTTCTGACGGATATATTGCTTTTGGCGAGAGCCTCGGTGTCGAGCTCCTCCTCGCCCTCCTCGCAGAGCAGCACCAGTGTGCGCTCGCCCGTGTTGAAGCGGGGGTCTGCGAGAGTCTGGCGGATAAAGGTGGTCTTGCCCGCATCGAGAAAGCCGGTGAACAGATATACGGGTACTGTGATCTCAGCCATTTTTATGCCTCCCCGACGCCGAACAGCTCGGCGACAGCCTTCTCGTTGAGGTTGGCACCTATGACGCAGAGCCTTCCGGTCACGCCGGCGCTGCCGGTGCGGACATCGGGAGTCCCGGGAACGTAGTCATAGTGGATCCAGCTGCCGTCAGCAGCGGGAACTATACCCTTTGCACGCAGCACCATTCCGTACTTTTCCTCGTCCTCAAGGGCGTTGAGCGCAGCGGTGATCTCTTCCTTGGTGAACTTCTTTGCGCTCTCTGCGCCCCAGCTGGTGAATACTTCATCGGCGTGGTGGTGATGATGATGCTCGTGATCGTGGTCATGATCGTGGCAGCCGCAGGTGCAGTCGGGGCCGTGGTCATGGTGGTGATGTTCATGCTCGTCATCGTCGTCATCGTCATGGTGGTGATGGTGATGATGCTCGTGCTCGTCGTCGTCGTCATCGTCATGGTGGTGGTGGTGATGTTCGTGCTCGTCGTCGTCATGGTCGTCATGGTGGTGGTGGTGGTGATGCTCATGCTCGTCGTCGTCATCGTCATGGTGGTGGTGATGATGATGTTCGGCCTCGGAGAGCAGCTCTGCGAGCTCGTCGTCGAGGGTGTTCCTGCGGGTGATAGCCTCTACAAGAGCAGAGCCGGCAAGCTCGTCCCACTCGGTAGTGACTATGACGGCCTTATCGTTGAGGGAACGGATAATTGAAACGGCCTCGTCGAGCTTCTCCTGAGAGAGGCCGGCGGTGTGGCTGAGCACAAGGCAGCTGGCGTAGGTGATCTGATTGTCGAAGAACTCGCCGAAGTTCTTTCTGTAGATCCTGCACTTCTTGGCATCGACTACCGTAGCGAAGCCGTCGAGGACGACCTCCTCCGAGCCGAGGTTTTGGACGGCTCTGATAACGTCCGAGAGCTTGCCGACGCCCGAGGGCTCGATGATGATCCTGTCGGGGTGATACTGCTCGAGGACCTGTGCGAGAGCCTTGCCGAAATCGCCCACCAGCGAGCAGCAGATGCAGCCGGAGTTCATCTCGGTGATGTTTATGCCGGCGTCCTGAAGAAAGCCGCCGTCGATGCCGATCTCGCCGAACTCGTTCTCGATGAGCACGAGCTGCTCACCGTTGAAGCCGTCGGAGATGAGCTTTTTGATCAGCGTGGTCTTGCCTGCGCCGAGAAATCCGGAAAAAATAGTGATCTTTGTCATAACCGTATCCTTCCTTTTTTTAAAGAGATTTATCCATACCCGATAATTATACCACTAATTTCAGGAATAATCAAGAGATATTTTGTGTCCGGGAGGACGGGTGCAGCGTTAGGATACCGTTAATTTTCACAAAATAGTTGACATTCAGCTGTCGTTATTGTATAATAGATGTAATCGGGAAGGATGTCTTTGACTTTTGAAGGGAGTGAGCCGGCAAATGAATTTCAAGGAGAATCTAAAGAAATGGGTCGGGCTCGACAGGCATACCCCATACGTCAGAAACTATTTCTACATGACGAATATGAAGGCCAGCATCTATATGTCGCTGATCGTGGCGGCGCTTGAGGTCTGGATGATAATAAGGATGTTCCACACGGTCGCTACGCAGGATATCTGGGACAAGTTCTGGAGTGTGGCGGAGAAGTATTTTGCAAACTATTTCCTGCTGCTGAGCTCGGGACTGCTGATGCTGCTGTATGCGCTGAGGGCGCTTTACGACATACGGAAGCTGCGGTGGCTGTCGCCGGCGGTGATACTGATGTCCGGGGCGGTGGCGGTCTTTGAGGTGTGGCTCATCACGCAGTACGATCCGCAGACCCGCACCGGAGTGGATCTGTTCAACTACATCGCAAATCTTGCGGCGTCGCTGTTTATGACAGTGTTCTCCGTCCTGCTGATGAAGAACCAAAAGGACAGGAAATGGCAGAGCCTCACGCTGATGTATGTGTTCTCATTCGTTGAGATAAACTTCGGCCTGATAATCTCGGTCAACGGATATGCGAAGGGCGAGCAGATGCTCACCTTCCTGACGATGGAGCTTTTCGTTATCTGTCTGCTGACCTGGAGGCCGTGGCTCGGATTTATTGTGCTGACCTTTTCCTATCTGGTGTTCTATTACAGGATCAGCGGGATGCTGGATCTGAGCACGGTCGGGAGCTTCAAGGGCGTTGTGGATTTCTCGGAATACTCTCCGGGTCTCGGGGACGGGATAAAGATCAACGGCTTCACGATGTGGCTGTCAACGCTGATGTTCTGTATCGCAAACTACCGCAAGACGATGTCCCAGGCGGAAAAGGACGAGGACCTCGAGGCGGTGAACGCTCACCTTTCCAAGATCTCCGTCTGCGACGAGCTCACCGGCATACACAACATGGTCTACTTCCGCACCGAGGCTGAGAAGATGCTCGGCTATGTCACCACCGACAAGGACAATTCGGTGTTTCTGTTCATGGATATCGAGAATTTCAAGTCCTACAACGAGAAATACGGCTTTACCGAGGGCAGCGAGCTGCTGGCGAGAGTGGCCAAGATGATAGAGGGCATTTTCACGGGAGCGCTGGTATCGAGGCTTTCCGACGATCATTTTGTGGTCTACACGACCCTTGACGACTGCAAGGAGAAGGTCTCCGAGGTATCGGTGAAGATACACAATATGCAGAGAGAGGTACACCTTGAGCTCAAGTGCGGCGCCTACAAGCCGGGTCCCGACGATCACGACCCGAGCCTCGCCTGCGACAGGGCGCGTTTCGCCTGCAACAGCATAAAGAAGCACTACAACCGGCATTTCCAGTTCTACGACAAGAAGCTCGAGGAGAAGTTCCGTCTCAAGCAGTACATCGTCAACAACATAGACACCGCCATATCCGGCGGCTACATCAGGGCTTTCTATCAGCCGATCATCGACACCGAGATGGGCACTGTCTGCGGGCTCGAGGCGCTGGCAAGGTGGCAGGATCCGAAATACGGTCTGCTCCCGCCGGGAGTGTTCATCGAGACGCTCGAGGAATACAGGCAGATCCACAAGCTCGACCGGGAGATAATCGAGATCGTCTGCTCCGACTACCGGGAGGCTGCGGACGAGGGCAGGGCGGTGGTACCCGTTTCCCTCAACTTCTCGCGCCTCGATTTCGAGCTTTACGATGTGGGAGCCTTCCTCGGCGAGATGACCGAGAAGTACAATGTGCCGCGGGAGTTCCTTGACATTGAGATCACCGAGAGTGCTCTGACCGATCAGCAGGAATTCATCCAGAAGACGGTAGACAGTCTCAGGGACTCGGGCTACAAGGTATGGCTCGACGATTTCGGCAGCGGCTACTCGTCGCTCAACGTTCTGAAGGACTACCAGTTCGATGTGCTGAAGATCGACATGAAGTTCCTTTCGGGTTTCGGCAGCAACGAGAAGGCGGCGCAGATACTCAGCAATATCGTCATGCTCACCCGTCAGCTCGGGATGCTCTCGCTGACCGAGGGCGTCGAGACGCAGGAGCAGTTCGATTTCCTGCGGCAGATCGGCTGCAACAGGGTACAGGGGTATCTGTTCTCGAAGCCCTGTCCCAAGGCGGAGCTGCTCGGAAAGATCGACGAGGGCAAGCTGAACATCTCGAAGGAATATCTGGATCCCACGGCATAAAAAACGCATCCGGGGCGGCAGCGAGGGCTGTCGGCCCCGGTTTTGTCTGCTCTCTGTACCAATCGGGGCAGCCCGGGGACGCTTAAATGTGTGCAAAACTCCGAAAAAGCGCATTCCCTATTGACAACACAGCCGGCAGAGTGTATAATAAATAAGCTGTCAGCCCGAAAATTTCAAAAAAGGCTTGACATTTAATATACCATGTGTTATAATATTTGATGTTGTGACACATCCTTGTGCTGGTGTAGCTCAGTTGGTAGAGCAGCTGATTTGTAATCAGCAGGTCGGGGGTTCGAGTCCGTCCACCAGCTCCACCGCTGAGATGATATAAAACCGAATAATGGGAGAGTTCCCGAGTGGCCAAAGGGGGCAGACTGTAAATCTGTTGCTTCTAGCTTCGATGGTTCGAATCCATCCTCTCCCACCATGACTGTTGTGCAAAAAAGATGACAACGCCTGAAACCGCGCATTTGCGCGGTTTTTTGCGTCTCTGAGGGTCAATTTTCTGTAAGAATTTCCAGAGATGACATTTAGCCCAAAATAGGGGGAGGATGGATTCGAACCATGGAAAAACAGTTTTTCAGAGACAGCATCTCTGACAATCAGCAAAATATATAGCAGAAAAAGGAAGGACAGAGCACTAAAACAACAAAAAATATTTCACAAAGTTTAGAGCCTGAATTTGTTGGTATCTCACAAAGATGAGGTACCAAGAAATTCGGGCTTTTTTTGTTGCCCGAAAAACCATATACCATTTTAAGGAGGAAGAAAACAATGGACAACTACAAACTGTACGCAAATCTTATCCGCAAGCCGGATGCGAGCGATTTCAACGCTCGACCTTGTGAGGTGGAGAAATGGATCCCGATCAGCCATTGGAACTTTGAGCAGATCAAGCAGAATCCCCTGCAAGACCTTGAGGTCGTCAAGGCTTACCGCGACATTATGTTCTGCGACAATGAGGCCAATCACTGCATTATGCTGCTTGATGACTGCGGGAATGGCGGAATTTTGGTCGAAAGCGAGGGCTATGACTATCCACGGTACCGCCGTGTGAGGGAGTATGAAGCGGAACACGGGATTGCAGAGCCGACCTCTGCTTGACAGCCCCTCAGACGAACGGAAAAGCCCCACAGAGCAATCCGAGCCTGCGGAGCGGAAAACTAACCGCCTGAAAAGAAAAAGTCCTCAGAATGCTCCGAGGACTCAATATCATATATTATTCTCCTTATACTCCTGACCCCAAGCCTGCATCGCATCAAGTATCGGGCGGAGCGTTTCTCCCAACTCGCTCAAAGAATACTCCACTCTCGGCGGCACCTCTGCATAGACTGTACGAACGATGATACCGTCACTCTCCATTGAGCGAAGGCTCTCCGTCAGAACCTTCTGGCTGATGCCTTCAAGAGACTTTTGCAGTTCGTTGAAGCGCCACGGACGTACAAGCAGATTTCTCAGTATAAGCAGCTTCCATTTGTTACCGATAAGTTGTACCGTGGTTGCAACAGGACAATCCGGCAGTTCTTCCTTTTTCAGCATAGCGCACCTCCAATAGTTTCAGATCGAATGGTACATTCGATTTGGAATGTTATACTCATTATAACATACAGCAGTCCAAAAAGCAAGCTATATAGTTCATGAAATGTTTACATTTTGCGATTGCCTTGAAAATCACGACATAGCTCAATAGTTACTTTTTTGTAACTGAGGCACAAAAAAGTGCGTACTTGTGCGCTCCGGCGACATCTGCTATACTGATAACAACAGGGAAACCTGAATAAAACTTAGGAGGAATCCGATATGAGTGAAATGTTGAACAGAGTTGCTGCTTTTGGTGTCGAGAACAGTGCCTGCGGTACAGCCGATCCGAAGGAAGCTCCCGCTTCTGCTTGTGGTGCTGCTGATCCTGCACCTTCCGCTTGCGGTGCGGCTGATCCTGCACCCTCTGCCTGCGGTGCTGCCGATCCCGACAAGAAGTAAGTCGTTAAACTTCATACAAAATACGGGCATATCGGCTCACTGTCGGTATGCCTGTGCTGTAACAAATCAGGCATTAGCCTATACATAGATCGGAGGACACCGAGATGAAACCGTATTTTGCTTTTCAGTGGCATATCACCGACACCTGCGACCAGCGGTGCAAGCACTGCTATATCTTTGCAGAAGATAACTGCAAGGCACTCACCGAAATGCCGTGGGAGCGTATGAAGCAGGTCGTGGAAAGCTGTGAGGATATGTGCGAAAAACTCGGACGGACTCCCTATTTCTATATCACGGGCGGTGATCCGATACTCCACCGTGATTTCTGGAAACTGGCGGAGCTTCTGAAAGAAAAAGGCATCACATGGGGCATACTTGGCAATCCGTTCCACCTGAATGATGAGGTCTGTCAAAGGCTTTACGACCACGGCTGCCGTAAATATCAGCTTTCCCTTGACGGAATGGAGGATATGCACGACCTGTTCCGCAAGCCCGGTTCCTTTCAGACTACGCTCAAAGCGATAGACTACATCAAAAATGCGGGAATGTGGTGTGCGGTGATGTCCACTGTATCGAGCATGAATATGGGCGATTTTTCGCAGCTTATCGACCTTGTGGCGAAGAAGAATGTGGACGTATTCGCATTCGGACGCTACTGTCCCACAAGCGGTCAGAAGTCGGAGGAATACCACATCACACCGACCGCCTACCGTAACTTTCTCGATATGTGCTACAAGCGATTTCAGTACCACAAAGCTAACGGCTGCAAGACCACATTCCAGTACAAAGACCACCTCTGGACGCTGTATTTCTACGAGCAAGGCTTATTCAAGATACCCGAAAACCATGAGCCCGACAAGATTTATGACGGCTGCCATTGCGGCATAGGTCACATGACCATTCTTCCGACGGGCGATGTATATGCCTGCCGAAGAATGGAAAGCAGGATCGGAAATGTGTTCGATACACCGATGTATGAGCTGTTCCTCGGTGCAGATTTAGAGGAATACCGACAGTTCGATAAATTCGAGAAATGCAGCAAGTGTGAGCTTCGGGGCTATTGCAGAGGTTGTCCTGCTGTGACCTTCGGCTATACGGGCAATATGTACGCACCCGATCCGCAGTGCTGGAAGGAGGTCGGCTAATGGATCTGCAAACCTGTCTGAAAAAGCTGGAGCTTGTTCAGGTTCTGAACTTCGCCACCGTTGACGAGGACGGCGCTCCGCAAGTCCGCAATATCAGTGCGATACACTACGAACCCGATGCACTCTACTTCTTCACCGCAAGGGGCAAGGAGTTCTGCCGACAGCTTCTCCGTGATGGCAGAGTTCAGGTAAGCTGTTACACACGCTTCAAGGAAAGCATCAGGCTTTCAGGAAAAGCAGTTCCTGTTCCCGATGATGAGCAGATCAAGTGGCGTGACAAGATATTTGAGGAACAGCCCTATCTTGAAAATGTCTATCCGAAGGATACGAAGAATATCGGTATCATCTTTGTGATAAAAGGCTTCACGGTCGAGTATTTCAACCTCGGTGTCAACCCCATATTCCGTGAGGTCTACGAATGCGGAGCGACCGCAAAGCCGAAGGGCTTTCTCGTAAACGAGGACTGTATCGGCTGCGAGACTTGTGTTTCAGTCTGTCCGCAGAGAGCGATAGATATGCAGGACAGCAGAGCGAATATCCGTCAGAAAAATTGTCTGCATTGCGGCAACTGCTTTGAAAACTGTCCTGTTCAGGCGATAGTGAGGAGGTAATTTGATGGAACTGTTAGAGCTGATGAAATACCGCCGTTCAATACGAAAATACACCGATAAGCAGATACCGCTTGATGATTTGCAAAAGATCGTTGAAGCCGGAGAATATGCTCCCAACGCAGGCGGCGGTCAGCGGAGTATTATCGTTGCTGTCCGCAATAAACGGCTTGCAGAGCAGATCGGTATTCTCAACCTCGCAAGGTTTGACCGTTCAAGGCTCATCGGCAGCTATGTTTCAAAGGAACAGCCCAGCGTTATCGATGATAAGAGCATCAAAAACGGTTTTTACAGTGCGCCCTGTGTCTGCATTATCTTCACCCCGAAGAATTTTCTGTATGCCGTCCCCGACGCTTTCTGCTGTGCGGAGAATATGGTGCTTGAAGCGACTGAGCTTGGTATCGCTTCATGTATCACAGCAAGAGCCGAGGAGACTTTCGATAATGACTTTGGCAAAGAACTGCTGACCAAATGGGGTATCCCCGAAAACTTCATCGCAAGGGCTTTTGTGCTGTTCGGCTACTGCGAAGGAGAGTACCCACAAAGCAAACCCCGCCGTGACGGTCGTGTGGTCATTGTTGATGAGGACTGACCGTTGTAAAATCAGGCTGAATATGGTAAAATAGGAAGAAAGGACGGTGAGGAGCATGATAATCAATACAGGTATGCGGACGGATATTCCTGCATTTTATTCTCAGTGGTTCATGAACAGGATACGGGCAGGCTATGTGCTGGTGAGAAATCCTTACCGCCCCGACTGGATCACTCGCTATGAACTGAATACCGATGTGGTGGACTGCCTTGCATTCTGCACTAAGAACCCTGAACCGATGCTGAAGCACCTTGAAGAACTGAAAGCCTATCATCAGTATTGGTTCGTCACGATCACGCCCTACGGCAGGAATATTGAGCCAAATGTACCGCCGAAAGAAAAGGTGATGCAGGACTTCATCACACTTTCCGAAAAGGTCGGAGTGAACTGTGTGGGCTGGCGGTATGATCCGATATTTATCGACTGCACCTACACCATTGAAAGGCATATATCCGACTTTGAACAGATGTGCCGCACACTTTCGGGATATACTCATGTATGCGTTATCAGCTTCATAGACCTCTACGAAAAGGTCAAGCGGAACTTTCCGCAGGCTCGGACGGTCACATCGCAGGAGCGTATCACCATCGGCAGGACTTTTGCTGAGATTGGCAAACTGTACGGCATTACAATAAAAGCCTGTGCCGAAGGAACAGACCTTGCACCATACGGAGTGGACTGCGCCGGCTGTATGACAAAGCAGACCTTTGAAACAGCGATAGGCAGCAACCTTATCGTTCCGAAAAAGAGATCGCAGAGAGCTGAATGTGCCTGTGTTCTCGGAACGGATATAGGCGCTTACGATACCTGCGGACACCTCTGCCGTTACTGCTACGCAAACTACAACCATGAAAATGTCAGACGGAATATGCAGCTTCATGATCCCAAATCGCCCTTTCTTGTAGGCGATTTGCAGGAGGGTGAGGTCATTCATCAGGCAAGTCAGGAAAGCTGGACAGATGCACAGCTTACTCTATTTTAGGGCGGTGATACAATGAGCAAAGTCGATTATCTGATAAACTATCTGCTTTCCGAGCGCGATGATCTCGGCAGGATAGAGATACCCGAAACCGAACAGGATACATTCAGATTGTACCGCAGTTTAGTTAATATCCGCCCCGCTGTCAAGGCAAGTGATGATTTTCTGCAAGCTGAGGACGAGTATCTCACAGCTTTGTCCGAGAGCAAGGGTATCACGGATATTGCAGACCTAACACCCATAGAGGATGGCATTTATCTCTGGAAAGGCGACATCACTACGCTCCGATGCGATGCGATAGTCAATGCTGCAAATTCCGGAATGACGGGGTGCTGGCAACCGTGCCACTCTTGTATCGACAACTGCATACACACCTTTGCAGGGGTACGGCTTCGTTACAAGTGCGGTCAGATCATGGAGAAGCAGGGACACGAAGAACCGACCGGCAAGGCAAAAATAACGCCTGCCTATAACCTGCCCTGCGACTATGTGATACACACAGTCGGACCTATCGTAGACGGTATTCTTACAGATGAGCATTGCCGTCTGCTTGAAAGCTCCTATCAAAGCTGTTTAGAGCTTGCTGTGCAGAACGGTATTGACAGTATCGCTTTCTGTTGTATCTCAACGGGAGTGTTCGGATTTCCGCAGGACAGGGCGGCAGAGATTGCAGTCCGCACAGTAAGGGAGTTTCGCCAAAGGAATGATATAAAAGTTATTTTCAATGTGTTCAAGGAGGACGATCATGAAATTTACAAGAGATTACTCGGCGGAAATTGACCGTCTGAAAAAAGAAATACAGAACGCTGATGTGATCGTGATCGGTGCTGGTGCAGGGCTTTCCACAGCCGCAGGCTTTACCTATTCGGGCGAACGGTTTGAACGTT